>CALLAW010000083.1 GCA_938001865.1 uncultured Saprospiraceae bacterium
CTAAGTCTTCTGACTTGATGACTTGTACATGTGTCGCTTGCTCTTGCGTACACCAGTCGATCAATGTCCATGTTCTGATTACTTTCTCGTTACCTGCACAGTCTTCTCCGCATGCTGATAGCACTTGGTCACTGTAGATCGCATAGATGCTACACACTTGATTTGCGATCGGCTGAGCATGTAACTCTCCATCACATCCCTTGATATTGAATGTTGGGTAAGCTGTGCTATATCCTTCATTGTTCTCTATGATATCATCACTTCCTGGGTTACATCCTTGATCATCTGTCGTACTTGGATCATCAAAGGCTGCTGCGATTGCTTCTGGGCTAGAATCAGCTCCACATCCTAGGATGACTGTCAGTGGTGGTCGGATGATTTCTGATAATCTTATCGGCTCAAAGATGTACTCTTGTGTACATGTGCCTGTCATCTCTCCGTGTGTATTGCTCACTGACGCTAACCATGTCCTAGTGATAACTGTGTTACCACATTCGTCATAGATGATCTCATCTGCAAAACTGATCTCATAGTCAGAACATGTCTCTACTAATGGCTCAGGTGTACAAGCAGTGCTGTTCAAGATATTATCTACTTCATAACACTTATACGTACATGGTGCCATGATACCACATGGCCCAGTAAATGTCCATTCGTATTCTCCAAATTGACCCGTACCCCAAGTACTACTTACTAAGATGTATGTCGTACCTGCTGTCAGTGTCGCTGTGAAGACTGGCTCAGTTTCAAACCCTCCTGAGTCATCATCACCAGCTATCGGACTGCTTACTCCACATGGATCTAACGGGTCAAATGTCGTCTCATATATCGCTGCAATTCCATCAAACTCTTCGCTATCTGTCATCGTAAATGTGAATTCGCCATCACATGGTACTGTGAACTGGATCTCATCATATAATGTCCCTGCCTGTGGTGCACCACCATCAAATGCCCAACATGCTCCAGCATCAAATACTGGGTCTGATGTATCCCAAATTCCCAATAACGTATTCAACTCACAGATCGGTGACTGACATGTTATCTGGGGTGCTTGTTTGTCTTCGATATTGACCTCTGACCAACACATATTACCTGTATTTGGATCAGTAATAGAAACATAGATAGGCGTATTGGCATCTAGATTCGCCTGATCGAATACTATCATCATTCCTGTACCACAATCACCTTCAACACTCGTTCCGAAATCAGAAGAGAGAATATAGTTATTATAACAACCGTAATTGCCTCCTTCTAGCAACATACCAGCAGTCACTGTAGCTTGACAATTTGCATCTAAGGAGATATTAACTACATCATTGCATGATAACGCAGTTGCTGCCTCACCATTTGGAACAATTTCTCCATTTTCAAGAGAAGTACCAAACTCAATAACATAGACTTCCCAAGAACATACACTTACATTTCCACACTCGTCCTCTGCAGTAAACTCAAAGAAGTAAGGTGAGTCTTCATAACAAAGATATGTCCCACTCACATCGCCAGCTGTCTGAGTAATCACTGGCTCTGCTGCACAATTATCTGTTGCTGTTACTTGGAACAAAAATATCTCTTCACACTCTCCTGATTCAAGTCCTATTGTTACATCATTAGGGCAATTCATCACTGGAGCAATATTGTCTTCTACAGTTACATTGACATCACAAGTTGTACTATTGTCACATTCATCAGTAACAGTCAATACTACTGGGACTATAGTTGTACATGCTGGAGTACCTGTGACCAAATCACCACATGTAAATACAGTCTGTGAAGCTGCAAACCTTAAATCTGCATCATCTGTACAATTATCTGAGCTACCACCATTAAGCATGATTGGTGTAATCGTTGCTAATCCCGCTTCGTCTAACTGTACAGTAATATCCATACATACGGCATCTGGTGCTACATTATCAATAATAGTGATCGTCTGTACACACTCCTCTGTTGTATTATCATCAGCAATTGTATATGTACGAGTTATGATCAATGGATCACTAGGACATCCTGCGCCTCCATTATCTGCATCCACTGATGTAATAACCAGGTCACCGCAAGGTCCAGGTACATCTGCAATAGCTCCGCCAATTGCAATGAAACCAGCCTCATCAGTTACAGCTGCTGGCAGATCATCAATACAAGTTATCCCTGTTACATTAGTCGGACATGCTGTAACTTCCAACATACAACAGACTGTACACATCTCCACTTCAGTCACTTGAGCACAAGGACTCAGCTGAACGATTTGCATTGAATCTGCTGGCGCTTCTGGTATAGTAGTAGGGCAACCAAAATCAAACCAATCTCCATTGACATCTTGTATCCACTGGACCACTGGGCTGTTTGGATCCTCAGGGCAGTCATCAATATCAAAAACTGTAAGCGGACATGTTGGTAATCCTAGACCCAACTCAGTATGGCAAACACCGATTCTAAACCTTGCTAAATCGAAAGAACAACCGCCATCAGGATTTACGTATTTGAAATATAATTGTGTTACACTTTGAGGTGATACAGTATAAGAAGCGTCACCTTGATTACTACAACTTGGATGATCATTGATGATTGTCGAAGCATCTGGTTCGACATCCATAAACTCAGAGCCTGCACATTGTGTAATAGTCCAGCCAGATAGTACTGCCGTTTGATCCAATGTAGTAGATGAAGTACCAATCGATGTTACTGACTCTGTCTCTAGACCGATGATATCTAATTGATTAACCGTAAGAGGTTCACAGAATGTCAATCTCATCAAAAGTGTACCTCCATCGTTATCGAATGCTCCAAATTCTGTACCTGAGACATCAGAACTTACATCTAAATCGTTAAATAAAACTTCTGACTCTCCGTACTTAACACCTTCCAGGAAAATATCCCCAAGCATTGTCGCATCATCAAAGTTTGCCAAATTAATGTACGTATATTCAGAACCCTCAGGACACTCTACACATGGTGCAGGAGGATCACAGAATGTACATAAAGTATTTTCAACTAATTCGGCACATGGGCTGACACTTACACCAGCGACAACGCTACCTGCATCTATCACTCCATTTTCATTAACGTCTAGATCGCCTTCATCTACCATACCATTACCATTGACGTCTATATCAGCTACATCATCTTGGATCTGATTACAGTCTAAGTCAAAATAATTACCATTCGCATCTCTGATTACTTCAAATGAATTGCTAGAGGTTGCCCCGTTCAATAAATAATCATCTGGATCTGTAGTGAATGTCAATATCTCCATTGGACATTCAGGTATTGCATCTTCTACAGGAGCTATACATGTACCAATTCTAAACGTAGCTTTATCGAATGTACATCCTCCTACTGGGTTATGATATTTGAAAAACATCTCAGTTACCATTGTTGGAGCTATCGTATAACCTCCATCACCTTGATTTCCACAACTAGGGTGATCATTGATCACTGTGATACCATCAGGTTCTACATCCATTGCGTCATCTCCTTCACAAAAAGTAACCGTCAATCCACCCAAGACTGCATCTGCACCCATCGTACTGGCTGATGTTCCAACTGATGTAATAGATTCTTTTTCTAATCCAAGGATATCCATCTGATTAACCATTATAGGCTCACAGAATGTCAATTTCATAAGAAGTGTACCTCCATCATTGTCAAATGCCCCAAATGAAGTGCCTGACAAATCAGAACTTACATCTAAGTCATTGAAGAGTACTTCAGAGGTACCGTAAAGTTCACCATCTAAAAATATGTCTCCCATCATTGATACATCATCAAAATTTGCAAGGTTGATGTAAGCATACTCAGTGCCTACAGGACACTCCACACATGGTGGTGGTGGATCACAGAATGTACATTCCTCTTGCTCAACCAATTCAGCACATGGACTAATCAAAGTAGTCGCCACTGCATTGCCAAGATCTACATTACCATCGCCATCATAATCTGTATCTTCTGGATCAATTATACCATTACCATTCAAATCAATATCAGCAATATCATTTTGCAATTGACCGCAATCCATATCAAAGAATACACCATTCGCATCTCTCATCACGACAAAGGCATTGGCATCACTACCCGCAAAGTCCGGACCGTTAGTCGCATAATCTTCAATATCAGTTGCATATGTTAAGAATTCTAAAGGACACACAGGTACTGCATCAGATCCATCTGGAACACAAGTCCCGATTCTGAATGTTGCCTTATCAAATTGACAACCGCCTACTGGATTGTTATATCTAAAATATAAGATGTCAGTAGTAACACCGCCTACTGTATAATTTCCATTCCCTTGATTAGAACAAGACGAACTTGTATTAACGACCATATTGCCAGTAGCAGCCATCGTGATAGGACCTCCACATTGTGTAAAAGTTAATCCAGTAGGAATTCCGGCTTGTCCAGCACCGCTCAATCCAGTTCCGACCCACACTTCAGATTCTGTTTCTAATCCAAGTATGTCTAGTTGCTGGACTGCAATTGGCTCACATAACTGCACCTCTAATAAGAATGTCTCTTGCATAGCACTACCGCTTGCAAAGGCACCAAATGCAGTACCTGATAAGTCTTCAGCAACAGATAAATTAGAAAATAAAACTTCAGCTTCACCAAACAGTACACCATCGAGAAAGACATCTGAAATTGCTCCAGTACCATTACCAGTAGCGTTAGCTAGACTTATGTACTCAAATTCTGTATCCGCAGGACACTCTGTACAAGGTGGGTTAGGATTAGCCCCTAGACACGTACCTACGGTGATACTATATGTGTCATTTCTATCAGTTGAAACATTAATAATAAAACAATTCAATGTACCAATAATCTGGACTTCATCATCACCCATTCCATCATAGGCATTTCCGGTAGAAATATCGATAGGTGTAATAGGCACGCCATTACAATCCGTAAATTCAACTTGTGTATCGCTGAATAAATCATCCAAATTTATCACTGGATTAGTTAAGTCTTCTGAAAATGTAATTGTCCAAGAGTCAACCCAAGGATCAGACCCCTGATTATTAGCACCAAAGCCTACGCCATTATAATCTGGAGATACATCATTTCCTGTATATTCGATCTCACCATTGATGACAGTATTACATCCAGAATCAAATGCCTCTCCTTCGCCTAAAACGATGTTGCCAGTAGCTGGATCAGTAAATGGTGTCCAATCAAATAAATCATAACAATCTGCACCGCATTCTGAATCTGAGTCGGCATTGGGAGGTGTTACTTGTGAATAAGAGTTTGCTGCACTCAATAAGAAGCAACAACAAATCAGTAGTTTGAATATTGTGTTCATAAAAAAATCATTCTGCGACTGAGTCGCTAATTAAGGTTGGTTATTAAATTGAGATACCAAACTTACGTATATGTTAAATTACATTACAACTTCAACTAAACTTAGGTGTCGAACTACAAAACTTAGATGATAAACAGCTGATTGAAGTCTCTAACTGTTTAGTTTTTTGCTTCCAAAATTGTTGGGTAAAACTTTATCCAAATATTAGTTTGAATCACTTGCAAAAATTGAATTATATGTTAATATTTGACATTCTAACCCAAATACATTAAGAGATAAAACCCTATTTATATCGTGAAGAACAACCTCATATTCGCATTCCTGATTCTATTGACTTTATCGATAAAAGGACAAGTAATCGATGAAGAAAGGCTGCCCACTATAAGAACTCAAGCCGAACAATGTAATAAAGAAGGTCTCATAGCTTTGGACTCATTAATCACTCACCAATACAATGTAATGGCTCCTCAAAAGAAGTATAGAGCCAATATCAATAAGATGATCAATTGCTCTAAAGAAATTGGTCAAAACAATCAACTGGCATCTGCCTATTCTTCTTTGTTTCTTTATCATTATGATTACTCCAGCTTAGACTCATTGTTGTATGCAACAAAGTTGCTAAATGAGCTTTACCTGATTGACAATAGTCGTGAAATTGATAGGTATAACTCTATAACCAAGATCTGGATCGGTTCATACTATTACTACAAACTTGATGATGTTGAAAAAGCTTACAGCTACTATGTCGAAGCTTTAGATGAATACTATACAAAAGGACATTATGATCATTATCTGTTAGTAGTCAAACAGTTAGCAAATTACTACAGTGATGACGAGGAATATCAAAAGGCAATCACAACTATAGACGAACACACAGCAAAGCTCCCAGATCCGCAAGATGTGAATGCGTTTGTCAATACAGATATGAATGTGTTCAATAGAATCTCATCAGATTTAAAAATATTGAAAGCCACATCAATACTCTACGATAATGACAGCGAAAAAGATAAAATCCATGAAGCCTATCTCATACTAAGTAATTATGTGTCAAAATCAAAAGACACAAATCCATACAACTCATTGATGTCGATCAACTACATACTTGATAGAGTAAGTCATCTACCTCTTGATACTTTGGTATCTTATGGAGAACTCGGGATATCAATTGATAAGCAATATGGATATAATGACAATTACATTAGAACTTTTCACTCCGAAAATCTTATCAAATCAGGCAAGCTAACGGAAGCAAAATATTTGTTGGAGGAAGCACTTACTATCTCAAAGGGCAAGCCTAACTACTATTACGAAATTGCTCAAATCTACAATTCTCTAGCAACTATTGATTTGAAAAAAAGTGGACAGGATGATGTTAGGCTTCTCTTCGATAAGCATATCACTTACATGGATTCGACCTATCGAAGACGGAAAAAGAACGATATCGAAATCATCGAAACAAAATATGAACTCATAGAAAAAGAAGCTCAGAACCAACTAATCCAGCAAAAACAAGCTACTCTCAAACAAAGATTTACATTATTGGCAATCGGAGGATCTCTCTTGTTAATCTCTCTCATTTTGTCTCTTTTCTTTTATCAGCGAATGCGAAAAAACGCATCCTTACTTGCAAGTCTAAATGAAAAGAAAAATAAGTTGTTCGCTATCATTGCTCATGATCTAAGGACACCAATAATGGGACTCAGTAACCTTGCCGAAAATGTGGAGTACCTCAGCAAGCAAAATAAAATCGAAGCTCTATCAAAATATGCCAAAGAAGCTGACAGTAGGGTAAAAGCTCTTGATCAGAATCTAGACAGCCTCCTATTATGGGCAGTGAAAGAATCTAATCTGATATCAAAGAAAACTGAGAGTGTTAAGATGAGGACAATTGTTCAAAGCATCATAGATCTCTATAGTGAACAGATAAAACTCAAAAATATTAGAATTGAAAATTCCATTCCAGAGTTAGCCCAGGTTGATACAGATATTGCGGTATTGAGAACACTTGTTAGAAATCTTGTAAGTAATGCAATTAAGTTCTCGCATACATATGGGAATATCAAATTCTCTATCTCTGATGATAACGATCAGGTCAAACTATTAGTTGCGGATTCTGGCATCGGGATCAATACTTCCAAGATTGAAGAATCAGAGGAAAACCAAAGGCTGAGAGAAACAATGAGTGGCAGTGGAATAGGATTGAAAATCTGTAACGAATTGGCAGAAAAGTCTGGGATACTTTTTGATCTAATCCCTAATCCCACTGGTGGTACTATAGGATTGATCGCCATTGCCAAGTAATATCACTTTGGCATTGAACTCATATAAAGTGCCAATTAAATGAGTTTTTCGAAGAGTTTCATGATTGTACTCTTATATTTCCTGCCCATAGGAATACTATGGTCTTCTATTTTGATCGTACCATTAGAAATATTGATATGTTCTACATGAGAAACATTGACATAATACCCTCTATGTGCTTGAATCAACAAATTGTAATCCAATACCTCTATCGCCTTCTTCAATGAAGATTTAATGACGAGTTTCGAACTCTCTAAGTAGATGTAACAGTAGTTGCCCTCTGAGGTAACAAATAATATTTCGCGGAGTTTAATACCAACCAATTTACCTCTAGACTTAACAAAAACATTTCCTTTTTCAATCTTGATATCATTGCTACTTGGTTTTGATTCTCTCTTTTTAGTAGCCCCTTCGATAGCACTTCTTAGGGTAATCTTGTCTATTGGTTTGGTCAGATAGATGTAAGGGTTTATTACTTTGCTCTGCTCGTAAAGTTCTGGTTCTACATAGCTTGAAAATAATATTACAGGTATCTCACCGACCCTTTCTTTGAGAAGATTGAATGCAAAGGTCTCTTTTCCCAATTTCACATCACTTAGGATGATATCCGCCTCTTCAAAAACTTGGCATTGTCCTACTTCTTCCTTATTATTTAGTACTGCTAGTGTTGTATAACCAAGTTCTTCAACCATTCTTTGAATGTTGACAGCAATCATAAAATCATCCTCAATAATTATACAGTTCATTAAGATTAATCCTGAAATGGAAATTGTGAATTGAAAAGTTATGCAAATGAATGAAATATACAAGCAACAGGATCAATTTTAAACGGATTTGGTGACAAACGTAACGATAAAGGTGACGTAATAAGAAAAAATCAGATTTTATACCATCATATCTTATCCTCAATTACCAAAGTAATACAATATTATAGTGATTATTTGCCTGATAAGTCGAGATCTCTTGGTCTTTCTTGAAGGTAAATCTGACTGGATGTTGAAAAGAAAAATAATGCAGGCCCAACTCACAAATCATGACATACAGCAAAGGAAACAATCCTTCAAGAAATGCTTGACTGGATACTTCGATACGCAGAGTTATCTGCTCTCTAAATCTCTTTAGACAGGTTTTACATTTTTTTATCTTGAGATAGTCTATTCAACTCTTCTCAGTTTTAGTATCGATTTCTGGAGTTGTACATTCATAATTAGTGAGGTCTTGGTACACGGATTTCCCATTGCGACTATTTGCAATCCTTAGAAATTACAGTACTTTTGCAGACATCTGAACGTCGAACTAATTAAAAAACTTCAACAGAAAAAACAAATTAATATGAATCAAAACATTATTTACATTATTCCAATTTTCGGTGTGATAGCTCTCGCATACACGATGTGGAAATCTGCATGGGTAAGCAAGCAGGAAGTTGGAACAGAGAAAATGGGAAGGATTGCAAACAATATCGCAGATGGTGCCATGGCATTCCTTAGAGCAGAATATAAGGTGCTCGCAATCTTTGTAGCGATAGTAGCATGCCTCATGTTTTGGAGTGGAATGAATGAAGGTTCATCACCATTCGTGGCACTCTCGTTTATTCTAGGTGCTATTTGTTCGGCACTTGCAGGATTTATCGGTATGAAGGTCGCTACCAAGGCCAATGTAAGGACGACTAATGCAGCAAGGACTGGATTGGGTAAAGCCCTAGAGGTAGCATTTGGTGGTGGAGCTGTGATGGGAATGGGAGTTGTCGGACTTGGAGTACTTGGATTGGGAACACTCTTCTTACTCTATTCTGGAATGTTTGGAGTCGATAGTCAAGCTAATGTCACTAAGGTCATTACAGTACTTACTGGATTTTCATTTGGTGCATCATCTATTGCACTCTTTGCTAGAGTTGGCGGTGGTATCTATACTAAGGCAGCAGATGTAGGTGCTGACCTCGTAGGGAAAGTCGAAGCTGGTATTCCAGAAGATCACCCTCTCAATCCTGCAACGATTGCAGATAATGTCGGAGATAACGTAGGAGATGTAGCCGGTATGGGTGCTGATCTCTTCGAATCATATGTCGGATCTATCATCGGTACGATGGTACTCGGAGCAGTATTTATCGGTAGTGCTACTGTTGGTGGTGGTGGTTGGTCTGATGAGTTTGGAGGTCTCTCGGCAGTCTTGTTACCATTGGTCTTAGCTGCGGTAGGTATTATTACATCTATCATTGGTACATTCTTCGTCAAAGTTGGTGAAGGTGGTGATCCACAGAAAGCACTCAACAGAGGAGAGTTTATCGCAGGGGGTATCATGGTTGCATTTACATACCTAATTGCTTCTTGGATGTTGCCTGAGTCTTGGGTGTTTAACGGAGAGACATATACACCACTAGGAATATTTACAGCAGTGGTTATAGGGTTAGTCGCAGGTGTCTTGATCGGTATGGTCACAGAGCACTATACCGGTACAGGTACTAAGCCAGTCATGTCAATCGTAAAGCAATCACTCACAGGATCTGCAACTAACATCATCGCTGGTCTCGGAGTAGGGATGATCTCTACAGCGATTCCTATTATCATTTTAGCGGCAGCGATTATAGGAGCTCACTACTTTGGTGGTCTCTATGGTATCGCGATCGCAGCAGTAGGGATGCTCTCTAACACTGGGATCCAGTTAGCTGTAGATGCATATGGACCAATCGCAGATAATGCAGGAGGTATCGCAGAGATGGCAGAACTGCCAAAAGAAGTAAGACAAAAAACTGATAAGTTAGATGCAGTAGGTAATACGACAGCGGCAATCGGTAAAGGATTTGCTATCGGATCAGCTGCATTGACAGCATTAGCATTGTTTGCTGCCTTCATGGCAACTGCTGGAATCACGTCTATCGATATTGCACAGCCAAAAGTGATGGCAGGATTGTTACTCGGTGGTATGCTTCCATTCCTCTTCTCGGCACTGTCAATGAATGCAGTGGGTAGAGCAGCGATGGACATGATCAATGAAGTAAGAAGACAGTTCAAATCGATCCCTGAGCTCAACAAAGCGCTTGCCGTAATGAAGAAGAACGATGGAAAAGACATGAGTGAATGGTCGGCAGCAGATGTTGCAACATTTGAAGCAGCAGACGGTAAAGCAGAGTACGATAAGTGTGTAGCAATCTCAACGGAAGCATCTATTAGAGAGATGAGAGTACCTGGATTGATCGCAGTGATCTCTCCAGTGTTGATTGGATTTACTGGTGGAGCAGAGATGCTTGGTGGACTCCTTGCAGGGGTAACAGTTTGTGGTGTATTGATGGCAATCTTCCAGTCTAATGCTGGTGGTGCTTGGGATAATGCTAAGAAGATGTTTGAAGAGGGAGTAGAGATTGATGGTGAGATGCACTACAAAGGATCTGAGGCTCACAAAGCAACAGTAGTAGGTGATACAGTAGGTGATCCATTCAAGGATACTTCTGGACCATCACTCAATATCTTATTGAAGTTGATGTCAGTAGTGGCTCTTGTCATAGCACCATTCATCTAAGACTTACACAATAAGAATAAGTCAGATATAAACTATAATAACAAGAAGGTCTTCTGCATCAGTAGAAGGCCTTTTTTTTTTTGTGTCTAAGGTCTTTGTTGCACAAGAAGAGATACTCATCACATACAAGTCTCGTCATACACACCCACAAGATTAGAGGAGGACCAATAAAATGATGTAGAGATATTGGTATCAGACTACAGTGCCTCAATCGACAAATTGATTAGATAGAGTGAAAATCACTTAGATCGAGCTCTACTCTCTCATTGGGAATAGACAAATCAATGACTATCAATTCATTAGAATGTACTTATTCTGCTCAGATTTGAGAGATTAATGGCGAAATGTACACATTAAAGATATTTATTTATATAAATTTTAGTAATGTATATAAAATTAGTTGCTAATAAGATATAATTGGTATACATTTGTGATATGGGACTCAAGAACCGAGTAAGATGTAGTTTTCTTATTTTGAGACCTTAGTCGAAAGAGCCTGGAATTGCAGAATTTCAGGCTTATTTTTTTGCCTGATCCTTAAGTCTCTGTAAGAATGGTGAAGCGAAGATAAATGAGTTCAGATTTTCATTATCGCTGTTCATCACTGCATGACGATCCCCCTTCCATACGATCTTACCCTTATCTAAGAAGCAGATATTCTGGCCGATCTCCATCACACTATTCATATCATGAGTATTGATGACTGTAGTGATATTATCAGCGATAGTTATCTCTTTGATGAGCTCGTCTATGGTGATTGATGTCTTGGGATCTAAGCCACTATTGGGCTCATCACAGAAGAGGTACTTAGGCTTGTATACGATAGCTCTAGCGATGCCTACCCTCTTCTGCATCCCGCCGCTGATCTCTGATGGATACTTATCGTTAGATCCTTCAAGACTTACTCTTGACAGACACTCGTCGACACGGATATTTTTTTCTTTGAGAGTCATCTTGCTGAACATGTCGAGGGGAAATCTCACATTCTCAGCTACGGTCATCGAATCGAAGAGGGCATTTCCCTGGAAGAGCATACCTACTTCCATCCTCAGTTGTCTCAGTTCTTCTTTACCTAGAGTGAAGAACTCACGATCATCATACCATACCTTACCCTCGGTAGGCTTGAATAATCCTACGAGTATCTTGAGGAGTACTGTCTTACCTGCTCCACTCCGACCAATGATAAGATTGGTCTTGCCAGCTTCGAAGACAAAGTCTAGTCCCTTCAATACTTGTACATCGTCAAATGACTTGTGGATGTTCTCTATGGTAATCACGTGCTGAGATATTTATATAAATGTAAGAGATATTGCAAGATTGCTATCCTGATGTCAAGAGTATCGCCACGACATAGTCTGAGACCAATACGAGGACACATGAGTAGACTACAGCTCGGGTGCTTGCTTGTCCGAGTTCGATATTACCTCCTTTGACGAAGTAGCCTTGGTAGCATGATACAGTGATGATAATGTAGGCAAATACTACAGACTTGACGAACATCATGACAACATTGTAATCATTGAAGAAGGACCGGAGTCCCTTGACGTAATCAAAGTTGGTAAATAGTCCTGTCGGTACTGATGCAAGATAGCCACCTCCGATATTGACTATTGCTGCGATGAATACTAGTATTGGTATGGCGATGAGTCCACCTATGATCTTAGGCAGGACTAGATAGCTGGCGGTATTGACACCCATGATCTCCATTGCATCGATGTGTTCTTTCTGTCGCATCCCTCCGATCTCAGCAGCGAGATTACTCCCTACTTTACCTGCGAGTACGAGACAAGTAAATGTCGCTGCAAGCTCAATGATAGCCATATCTCTCACGATATATCCGATATAATATGCCGGTATAGATGTCCCAGTCAGTTGATAATACATCTGCTGGGCTGTCACCGCTCCGATAAAGATGGAGATAATGAATACGATCAAGATTGACCCGACGCCGATATCATAGACTTGACGGACGACTTCTTTGTAGAACATAGAGAAGTTGCCAGTCTTCTGATAGATGACTTTGTGCCAAGCGATGTATCGACCGAGATGAAAAAAAAGTCCTTTCATAGTTATATATACTCCTTAACGTACAGTCACCTTGGCATGGTGTCAAGTAGTGTAAATACTACTCTGATGAGTGATCCATACTGGTTGCTGACGCTGCAGTTTGATTATTATTGAGATCGTATCTTACTCCGATTGATAGACTCAATGGGTCATATCGATTCTCTATACCGACAAAGATGTTACTCATATTCTTCATTACGCCTATCTCTATCGATAAATTTTGTAATATTTTATAGCTCATCCATGTATTCCATCCGATTTGGAGGTTATTGATATTATTCCCTGTCTTATCGATGTCGGTAATGGCTACGTACTCACAGATATTTTCATCATCTATGGTCTCTCTGTGGATATTGATGTACTGACGAGTTCTACTTGACCATAATGGAGTCTGCAAGTAGAGTCCCGCTCCTACATTGAACTTAGATTGTAATAATTGGTAAGAGAAGGCTATAGGTACTCTCAGCGAGACGACCTCTGTAAGCGTACCCTCTGAGATAGTCTCTATGACATCCGAGTAAGAGTTGATTGTTTGATCACAATATGGTGTATTGTTTACTGTAGGGAATGATAGGTCGATTGTGTCCATTGGGACAGATCTGATGACTTGGCTTATAGAGGTACTCTGTGTACTCCTAAAATGGATCAAATTGACACCGAGGCCTGTCCTGATATTCCAGTTTTTTCCGAGGTCCAAGTTCATACCTATTTCAAAGTTCTTTCCACTCTTTGCTTCATTTGTATATGTGGTCTCATACACCACTTCATTTATAATCCTGATTGCAGTGGTCTCATCGAGAAATTGGTAAGTATAATAGCTATTGTTCTGTGTCAAAGACATCTCAGCATTGAGTGGTTGCACTAGACTTGCCCTAAGATCAAATGTAGGACCTTGAGCATAGACTGTCTGTAATGCTCCGATTACGGCCAGAGTTAGGAGGAGTATGAGTAGTTTTTTCATCACTTATATGTTGTCTTGATCAGTACAGGATGAGATCTTATCTGCTGTGAGTACTCTAGGTAAATGTCTAGGCAATATCTCTTATCACCATTGATCGTGGCGACTATAATCATATTTGCATAAGCAATACTCACAATGATCTCACCTGATCAAAAATAGTGAAAATTAACGACTCTTCTCTCTGCATACTCCGATTAACTGAGCTCGTCGACCCATCTATTTGTTTCATTTTGACTTGATCTCAAGAGTAGGATGTTTTCCTTCATGTGCCCTAGCACGATATACTTCTTCTCTAGCTTGATCCTATGTACTACTCATACATGATAACCATACGGTGATAGATAGTCACTGAGATTCAATAAGTCATACCACGGACCAATGACTCATGGTGTATGACTAGGTCTACCTACCTCTATATGCTAAGGATAATTGTGAGTATTCAGCTTAGCCAGCTATGGTCAGAGTAGAGATAATCTCTCTTACGACAGAGTTACTCTCTTGATATTAGCCCCTAGTGCATTGAGTCTACCATCAATATTTTCATATCCTCGATCGATCTGATTGATATTGTAGATTGTACTCTCTGACTTAGCTGATAATGCTGCGATCAAGAGTGAGACACCTGCACGGATATCGGGAGATGTCATCGAGATTCCTCTGAGTTGGTAGTTTCTTTCTGTGCCGATAATGGTTGCTCTATGTGGATCACAGAGGATAATCTGTGCACCCATATCTATGAGCTTATCTACGAAGAAGAGACGACTCTCAAACATCTTCTGATGGATGAGTACACTCCCCTTAGCTTGTGTAGCAGCGACGAGTAAGATACTCATCAGATCAGGGGTAAATCCCGGCCATGGTGCATCATAGATCGTCAAGATAGAACCATCTATAAATGTCTGTATCTCATAAGTATCCTGCTCTGGGATATGGATATAATCCTCTCCAATATTCATCTGGATACCGAGCTTCTGGAATGTCGCTGGGATATTGCCAAGCATCGGGATATTGACATCTGTGATGGTGATGTCAGAGTTAGTCATAGCAGCTAATCCGATAAAACTCCCAATCTCAATCATATCTGGTAGGATACGATGTGTAGTCCCACCGAGTTGTGTCACTCCCTGGATAGTCAAGAGATTAGAGCCTACTCCTGAGATCTTAGCTCCCATCCGATTGAGCATCTTACAGAGCTGTTGGAGGTAGGGTTCGCAAGCTGCATTATAGATCTGAGTCTCCCCCTCTGCGAGTACAGCCGCCATCACGATATTGGCAGTACCTGTCACTGAGATCTCATCCATATGGATATATGTTCCCTTGAGTGATGAACCATCGAGATAGTAATTATCTCCCGACTCCTCATACTTAAATTCTGCACCCAACTTCTTGAAAGCGAGGAAGTGTGTATCTAGTCTTCTCCGTCCGATCTTATCACCTCCTGGCTTAGGAAGGAATGCCTTGCCAAATCTTGCTAATAAAGGGCCTAGCAACATCACTGACCCTCTAATCTTACGTGCCTCAGCTTGGTAGTCCGCTGACGCAAAGTATTGGAGGTCGATGTCATCAGCTTGGAATGTGTAACTATTCTTAGATAATCTATTGACCTTGACTCCCAGACCTGTGAGTAGGGCGATGAGCTTCTGTACATCTACGATATCTGGCACATTTTCCAATGTGATCAAGTCCTCTGAGAGGAGTACCGCACTGACGATTTGGAGTGCTTCATTCTTTGCCCCTTGAGGAGTGATCTTTCCTGAGAGTTTTGCATTTCCTTGTACGATGAATGCTTCGTTAGCCATAGTCCGTGATGTTAGTATTGAGAATTAAACGAAGAACAAATATATTAAATATTTTCATAATATATATTTTGTGGATGAGTTATGCTCTCTCAGGAGTGTTAAGGTAAAGAGGGAGAATCAGAAGTGAATTGTCCAACATATCTCTGCGAATAATTTGGCGATAACATCACAAAGTCATCCCTCAGTCATCCCTAGACACTTATCTTTGTCCGATGAAATTACCAGTAATAGCTCGACAGATTAGTCACTTGACAGATGCGAGATACTTCGCAGCACTAGAGGTAGATTATATGACTTATGATCTTGGAGCATCGGAGGATGCGATAGACGAGGTCACTTATCATGGTATCGCAGAGTGGGTCGAAGGCCCAAAGACATTAATAGAGAATCCACCACACAGAAACTTTGGCCCTGATGTTGGTTATGTATATGGTTATCCGATGGTTGCTGAAGAAGAGTCTACCTTCATAGAGATGACAATCGGCCAACTCAAGACCCTCGAGTCTCATCCTAGAGGTAACTACATCATCCTACTTGAAGATAAAGAATATCCTGGTGCTGCCCTCTTGACAGCTCTCTCCAAGTATGATGGTACGGCTAAGTTTTACTTTCAGTCAGAGATCTACCTGACACCATTTATTCAGTTTTTGCTAGATGACTACCCTACGATGGGGATCGTCTTCTGCGGTAGTAAGGAAGAAAAAACAGGGATGAAGTCATATGAGGCCCTAGATGATGTCATAGAGTTGCTCGAGGAGTATTAGTGAGTATGATAAAAAAAATGTGAGGCTCAATTTCACAGTACGCAACGATTCCAATTGATATCGCATATAGGATTATGAATATAAGAATATGAAAAAATTGCACCTAGCTACCTTGTTATTATTGCTTTTTAATCATTCGCTAAAAGCACAAATCCTAACAGAAAGTAATCTGCCAATAATCATAATCGACAGCAGTACAAATGAAATTCCAGATGAGCCTAAAATTCCAGCTATTATGGGCATCATCGATAATGGTACTGGACAAGTAAATAGCTCTGACGACACTTTCAATCATTATGATGGGCATATTGGTATTGAAACACGAGGCAACTCTACTCAGCTCTACGATAAAAAAACTTATACAATTGAACTTTGGGACGAAGCAGAAAATGAAATCTCAGAGCCGTTATTAGGCATGGGTAAAGAAGAGGATTGGATATTGCACGCCATGGTACTTGATAAAACTCAATTACGTGTTCCATTGTGTTTTGATCTATTTAGAAAAATGGGCCATTATGCAGCTAACTATAGATTTGTCGAATTGATTGTAGATGGAGAATATCAAGGGATTTATATATTGACAGAAAAGCTCAAAAGAGATGATGATCGTGTGGATATTGCAAAATTAGATGAAGATGACATTGCAGGAGATTCACTGACGGGTGGATATATCCTGCGCATAGATTGGACGTGGGATGTTGATGAGCAAGATCTTTTTGAATCCAATCATGATTCTCAAGCAGGAATTCCTATGAAATATCAATGGTATTATCCCAAGCCTGAAAAAATTCAACCAGAGCAAAAGGAATACATCAGTAACTATGTACATGACTTTGAAAATGCCGTATTTGGTACTGAGTTTACAAATGAAGACGGGCTTCGTTATACCGATTATATAGACCTAAATTCTTTTGTTGATTTTGTACTCATAAATGAATTTACCAAAAACTCTGATGGATATAAATTGAGTTCCTATATGCACAAGGACAAGGATAGCAAAGGAGGAAAACTAACGGCAGGGCCCATTTGGGATTTTGATCAAACGTATGGCTTGTCAATAGTATGTTCCAGTCATATTCCTTCAGGTTGGACCTACTTGCAAAATCAAGAAGATTGTGAAGATCTTGGAACCATGCCATTATGGTGGCGAGTGATGATGGAAGATCCTATTTTTATCAACCGACTTAATTGTAGATGGAAAGAGTTTAGGAGTAGTTTTTTGCAACAAGATTCACTCTTTCAATGGATGGATACACAGACTACTCTTTTAGAAGATCCTTTGGGTCGTAACTTTGAAAGGTGGGATTTTATAGGAAATAATATTTGGTTTGAACCTTCTCCAATTCCGCAAACTTATGATGGAGAAATCAACTCTATGAAAAACTGGATTCAAGATCGTTTGGAATGGATGGATGCTAATATGGTGGGGAATTGTGATGAAGATATTACTTCAACAAAAATAGTTCTCAGCGAACATAATTTTTCATTTACACCCAATCCAGCGATCGATAATATTTTACTTTATAACCTTAATGGAGAACGAATATTAATACATGATGTCAATGGAAGGAAGCAAATCACAACTCCAATAGATGAATCTAAAAAATATATAGATATAAGTAATTTATCTAGTGGGATATATTTTATTACAGTTGAATCGGCAGGAAACAGAATGACTCAAAAACTCATTATTTTGTAAAAGATGCGAATGTGATTCTTCAAAAAAAAGAATCGATCATAATTCACCATTAGCATACAGATCTGCATCTATCAACCCTAGCCAAGCATCTCTCGATGTATAAACTGCCTATTGACCCCATACGAGGCGATGAGATATCCTCCTAAGATTAGAGTATTGATACCGAGCTTAGTCATCACTGGCACTTGCATCGCATTTACCTGGAGTGCAATGATCACAAATGCTAAGGTAAGTAACAGGGCTAGCAATATCCTCCCTATAGGATAAGGTATCGGATAGTGCCGCTGACCAAGGAGATAAGCAAGTGTAACCATGGTCATATAACATGCTAGAGCTGCCCATGCTGATGCGACAAATCCAATCTGAGGAAGTAATATGATACTCAATGTCAAGGTAAGAATCACTCCGACGATAGAGATATAAGCTCCGTACTGCGTCTTATCAGATAGCTTATACCAGATGGAGATACTGTAGTAAAGTCCAAGGCAAAAGTAAGCGAAGAGTAAGATAGGAACTACGACAAACCCCTCCGCGTACTTAGTGACATCGGTCAGGTGCTTGAGTATCTCAAGGTAGCACATAATCCCTACGATCACTGCCCCCATAAAGAGGGTAAATGCCAAGGCAATCGTACCATAGACAGTCCGATCATCAGAGTGTGCAGCATGCTTAAAGAAAAATGGCTCAGCAGCATAATTGAATGCTACTGTAACAAGCGATACAAGGGCCGCGATCTTCTGCGGACCAGCATAGAGTCCACCATCACTGAGATTGTCAGCATAGTCGCCACCTAGGAAAAACTTCTGTATCGGTACACCAAAAAATTGATTGATAGAGTTAGCAATCCCAACGATGACGAGTGGGGCACAGTACGCTAGCATCTGTCTGATCATCGGTCTATCTACCTCTGAGAGTTTCGCTTTCGCTAAAATGGGTAGCATCAAGAGTAGCATCACGGTACTCGTGATCAAGTTAGCCAAGAAGACGTACTCTACATCCTCTAGCGCAGGGATGATCCCATGCTTACCTACCGGCTTGATCTCTAAGAAATAATAGACGAGTCCTATAGTCAGAATGATATTGAACAGGCGATATGCTGTGAAGAGGACTGCCTTATTCTCAAGTCGCAATCTTGCATACGGTAAGAGCATCAATACATCAAACCCAATGATAAGCGCAAACCACTTGATATAAAATGCCTTGTCAGGATATGCTAACCATGTGGAGATAGACCCTGCATTGGAGTAGATCAAACTCACCATCACCATACCTCCTAATACCACAGGTAAGAGTGCAGTACTGAATGCCTTACTCAGACTTCCCGTCTTACTTCCAAATCGGAATAACGCTGTATCCATTCTGAATGAAAATAACACTATCAATAAGGTAGAGTAGCCGTAGAGCTCATTGTATACACCAAAAGAGTAGGTGTCCTCTAACCTCCGAGTAAGGTATGGTACCAAAAAGATGAAATAAAACCCCTTAGACATGATATGCCCCAATCCGTAGATCGCAGTATGGCTAGCAAGTTGTTTGAGTTGTGACATGAGTACGTGACGATTCTAAGTGTCTAGTTACATTTGACGAAAGTAAAGGAATCTTTTTAAATAAAAGTATGTAGAAATGTCATCTCAAGCGGAGTCAACGAGAGTGGGATCAGAATCAACGAGTATCTGTGGCAAAAGAAGGAGAAACTGCTCAGCCGACAGTGTATTGCACAACTTGAGATGGAGATCCTTGACTGCTGATCTGCAAAAGCAACAATACTATTGCTACACCCTGACTGAGACCAATAAAATCGGTTCTTTATCTTGTGTGATGTGGATATCTATGGGTAAAGGTCGATAATGTGTACCTACCCAGTCACCTCATTGGATCCAGTATACTCTGTAACCTGAGGATCAGGCAATAAAAGGATGTTAGAGATAAGCTATGAATAAAAGACTGATAACTAAATATAAACTATTAAAGAGATTATACGAGATTGAAATAAGTATAGAAATTAAATACGGAACTGAATCCTCACAAATAGAACATCTAATAATCAATACATCTTCTAATGAAAATGCAATTGCTGCAAGTCTATCAGAATTCAATGAAGTATACGGTTCAACAACAAAAATGTACCTGCATTTAATTAATCAGTATCAAAATGAAAATCTCACTACTCATCTTCTGAATTATTGGATGTTTATTTTATTGGTGTCAAAAAATGATGCTATTTCACCAGAAACTGAAGAATTTTGGGAACAAGTTAAATTGGAGAATATAAAAGTAAAACGTAAAAATAACAGACTATTAAATATTCTAAAGAAAGGCTATGTTGGCGGTGATTTTGATAGAGAAATATTTTATTTTGGAATAAATAAACTTATTAAGAGTGAAGTGTTTAAAAGAGTCTACAGCAAAGATATTGAAGATGAAATCAACTTATTTATCAAAAATCAAACAGAAAGATTAATAACAAATGGTGAAACTATAATACGCAAAAAAAAGAAGTCAGTAAAAGACTTGTACAAATTAGAAGATATAATCATCCAATTTCAACGATACAATTTGGTATTGAAAATTTCAGTAGAAAAATTAGAACTATTTAAGGTAGAACAGATTAAAATGAAAGCCTATCTCTAACACATGATGATGATGGCATACCCTTCGGGATACACCACATATCATAATTCCGTTAACTTGACGACGACAAGAGGATTTTTAAATCTCTGACAAATAAGGTAGAATAAGTGATCACTTAACTTATTTTTACGCAAGTAATCTATAACTAACTCAACAGACATGGCAACAGTCAAAAGACTTATCGAATGTGTCCCTAACTTCAGCGAAGGGGTCAACGCTACGATCATCCAAAATATCGCAGACGAAATCCGTAATGCGAAAGGTGTACAACTCTTAGATGTCGATCCTGGTCAAGCCACAAATCGAACAGTTGTAACATTTGTAGGTGAGCCAGAGGCAGTAATCGATGCTGCATTCTTAGCGATAAAGAAAGCAAGCCAACTCATAGACATGACTACTCACACTGGCGAGCATCCTCGGATGGGAGCTACTGATGTCTGTCCTCTCATCCCGATCAGTGGTGTGACTATGGAAGAGACTGTAGAGTATGCTCAGCGACTCGGTAAGCGAGTAGGAGAAGAACTAGGTATCCCCGTATACCTCTATGAAGAAGCAGCTAGTCAGCCAGAGAGAAAAAATCTTGCCACTATCAGAGCTGGAGAATACGAAGGGATGGCAGCCAAACTGCTCAAACCTGAGTGGAAACCCGACTATGGACCGACTACCCTTCCTGTCAAGCACGGTGTAACTGCCATCGGTGCCAGAGACTTCTTGATCGCCTATAATGTCAATCTCAATACTACCTCTGTACGGAGAGCTAACTCAGTTGCATTCGATGTGAGGGAGAAAGGTCGGATCAAACGAAAAGGCGGCAAACTCGATGGAGATATCCTGAGAGATGCTGATGGCGAACCACTCAGAGAGCCGGGTGCTTGTCCAGGTGTCAAAGCAATCGGATGGTATATCGCTGAGTATGGAGTAGCCCAGATCTCCATGAACATTACTGACATCAATCAGACTCCTCTTCACAAGGCATTTGAAGAGTGTAATCACTCTGCTACTCGGAGAGGACTTAGAGTCACTGGATCAGAGTTAGTCGGTCTAGTACCCAAGCAGGTCATGCTCGATGCTGGCAGATACTTCCTCAAAAAACAACAACGATCGATCGGAGTAAGCGAAGACGAACTCATCAAAATAGCCGTCAAGTCTATGGGGCTAGACGAGTTGGCTCCATTTGATCCACGAAAAAAAATCATCGAATATCTCATCACTTCAGAGAGTGGTAGACTCGTAGAGATGTCCCTGACCAAGTTTGCCCATGAGACCTCTAGCGAAAGCCCAGCTCCCGGTGGTGGGAGTGTAGCTGCCTATGTAGGATCACTCGGCGCTTCTCTCGGTGCTATGGTGGCTAATCTCTCCTCTCATAAGCGTGGATGGGATGATAAGTGGGAGTACTTCTCAGAGTTGGCGGTAGAGGGGCAGACGATCAAGGATACTCTCCTAGACAAAGTAGACGAAGATACTGATGCATTCAATCAGATCATAGATGCCATCAGACTACCAAAGGCAACTGATGCAGAGAAGTCTACGCGTCGATCTGCAATCAATGATGCGACACGACATGCCATAGAAGTGCCATACTCTGTGATGAAGCTCTGTATCGACGCCTACGACTTCCTAGAGAAGTTGATAGAGACTGGTAATCCTGCCTCTATCTCTGATATCGGAGTAGGTGTGGCTTGCCTAGACGCTGCGATCATAAGTGCCAGTCTCAATGTCAAGATCAATTGTAAAGACTATCATGACGAAGCCTATGTCACCAAGATGCTCAATGACACCAATGCACTAGTCACAGTCTCACAAGACAAACGTAATGACTTGATCAGCAAGGTAGAGGCGGTTATCCTAGGATAAGTCTTTAACTATACAGACTTAAACATGAAATCAAATCACTTTCTTTTGGTAATTCTACTCCTAGTGCTCTCTATCGGTTGCGAGCCTATTGACCCATGCGAAGATAGAGACTGTGGACCAGGCAACTGTGTCGAAGGAATCTGTGATTGTCCCTGTGGGTTCACTGGCGACAATTGTGAGGAAGAGGATCTCTGTCTCGATGTAATCTGTTGCAATGGCGTATGTGATCCCGTAACACTCACTTGCAATTGCGACACTAATTACTACGGAGAAAGCTGCAATATCTTATGCGTCAATGGAGAGTATGCAGATGGAAGTTGCAATTGTTCTCCGGGCTACGAAGGGATATCATGTGAAGTTGAAAGCAGGGATGGTTTCCTCGGTTGGTGGGGATGCGAACAATGGACTTGGACTTCAGCACTTGGTGATTCCACATTCTATGCACCTTCTCTTGGATCTATCAAGTATGAATGTGGTAATAGCACTCCAGAGCTAATAATGTTTGCGACTCCAAATAGCAACGGCCTGATGCTTCTCAATCCTGAGTATAGACTCTTAGGCCAAGTGACTCAAAACACTCTCAACTTTGAATTGCAATCCTTTACCGATGTCTCTATCTATGGGTCTGCTAGATTAGTTGATAGTCGTACGATGAGTGTTGAACTCTTTGTTACCAATCTCAATACATCTGTAACTGAGGTGGCCGTGGGAAGATTTACTATTTATCGCTATTGGAAAGACTGTGATTGATCTCTGGGGGAGGTATCGTAGACTCTCTTATACGGAGAAGTTGCTCACTGTTCTTTTTCTATAGAATATGTACGAGCCATCATACTCCTCCATACCAACATTGTTGAATGACTTGTGATAGTCTGACTTAAATGTATTGCCAAAGTCATCTTCGATTCTAATTTTCCATCTCCTTATTCTCTCGTACATAATACAGTCATCAGGATTGCTATGCAGACAATTCTCAGGATGTACTCCTCTGATGCTCATTGCTGTTTTGTCTTCTATTTCTTTGACATAAAGATATTCTTTTACTTCGATGAGTGTATCAGAGATGTTGTGATACGGAGATGCCTCTGACCACCTATTCCAATCTTGAATCAATACATCTAACCGATTGATGTCATTCAATATTTGGACATTATCCAACTCTGTAGAATCCTTCTGCACAAGTAGCTGTTGCAAACTCTCTCTGGCATCTGTGATTTCCATGACATAGAATACACTTGGATTAGATTGTTTGACCATTACATTCTTAGGTCCGAAGTACACTTTTGACATTTGCTTAGAGCAAATGGCTTGACCGTGCAATAGGTGACTGAGTATTATAACCAAAAAGACTGATACACTATATTTCATACTTTCAGATCTAATTATTTTCGATAATCTTTTATGAGTTCATTTCTGACAACTTGCATGTTCTTCTTATCCAATAAATCTTCATTTCTAAGGAGATACGTAGAGCTTGATTTTTTGAATTTGCCCTCTTCTACCAATTCATCAAATTTTTGTGAATATATCTTGCTAATGTCGCCATACTTAGAATAGATGTAGGCTTCAAGTGCTGCGTCACAGGCCCTATCTGCTGGATAATATAGAGGAATAGTACTACAGAATTTCATAGGGTTAGCATTCTCTCCAAAGAGTGGGAGTTTGTTATTGAAGAAGGATTGAAAATATTGTTCAGCTTCTTTAGAGTGTGTCATTTTTAATTCACTTATCCAACTTCTCCAACCGCTCAAGTTTTCACTAGACAACTTATTATTAGTTACTAAGACTTGTGAGGCATAATCCATAATCTGATTATACATTTCTGTTTTTAATTTAGTATTGTATTTCCACAAGTCGTGATGCTTGTCAAGCAGTGAGAGATATTGATAGTGATTGTTATTGTTAATCTTGAAAGACTGAATCAATGGCTGCAATAAGGTATCATGCCAATAAAAATGGAGTTGCCTGAAAGTAAGCGTACTTGGCTTTTGCAATTCCGTTGTATAGAATGCATTCAACTCATCATTGTATCCAAAGCGTTTAACGAAGGCTTTTATGATATCTCTACTTGTAGAGAATGAATCTTCTTTGTTTTGAGTAATTAATTTGACATAGGTACTTTCTGGTATGTGGTGAGTTATACTTGTGTCTTTTGATAAACTACCCACTATCCAATAATTACCTCTTAGGTGGATTGAATCATAGGAATCAATCAGTCTGCTTGATAGCATGTTGCTCTCTACGCTTTTCCATACAAATTTAAATTCTGGAGATGCTGCATCAAACTCAACTTCTTTACCTTGGAGGGTATATTTACATTTTGCAATAACTTTGGAGTGAATCGTAAGGTTTGTTTCATTGTCATATCCCAAGAGTACAGATGCATAGTTAGAGATGCTCCTATAGCCAACAACACTCTCCTTAGGTCTAAGTATTACATCATATTTTGAAGGATTCTTTTTTGCTTCGAATATTGGAAACACATCAAACTTACTTCCCTGACCCAAACTGCTTCCTCTATTCTCTATGAGGTCAAAACTCAGTGTATCGTAAGAGGCACTATATGTAAATTTCTCTATTGTAATCGTGTCATCTGATTTATTCGTAAACGAAAATGACAGCCAATTTTTGTCCAAGATATTTGCTTCTGAAAAAGCAATAATTTCAATTTTAATCTTTTGATCTTCATACAGATCTATATCTGTTGAGTGTTGGCCTACACATATCATGGAGGTGAAGAATAATAAGATTATACTGTTTACACTCTGTTTCATTTTTTGTAATTTACTCAGAGATTACGGATGCTTCTCTAGAGCTTGATGATCTTGGCAGTCTTTACTCTACCCATAGAATATGTCTTTACCAAATAGACTCCTGGATTCAAGTGTGAAATATCGGTAGAAAGTGATTTAGAGCTTGCAGCATGAGTAAAGACCTCTTGGCCATTGACATTGAATATACCTACACGATCTTGAAGTTCCTCTGAAGTGATGGTAAGTTCGTCCACGACTGGGTTAGGAAAGAAACTGATATTCTGCGGCTCCACTTCAGTGGTACTGAGTACTAATTCGCAATCTCCAAAATAAAATTGAGATACCGTCTCTATCAATGTATTGCCAGGGTTTTGCAATTCGATACGTTCAATAGCCTCTACTGAAGAGAAGCCTACGAACTGCGCAATATTGCTTGCGTCATCGTATGTCACTGTCTGTAGCAACTCTGTCGACACACCGTATACTCTCATCTCTATGGCTCCAGATCCTATGGGTGAGTATAAGTCAAACGCTATATTGTGTACTGGGATATTCCCAGTAAAGAGTACATGGGTAGAAGAGAAAAAATTGTTAGATGATATCCCAGGATTTGGAATATCAAAGAATGACCCACTATTTACAAAAAGCATTGTAGCTCCGACACTGGCACCACTATTTGTAAATATTACTCCTTCTTGTATTTCTCCAGCAGGATAACACTCTCCCTCAAGTGAACTCACTGCTGTGCCGCATTTTTGGAAATCGTCGACAGGTCCGCCTTCAAAATCTTCAAATGTAAGCGAACTAGGATTAGGGCATGCCTCAAAAAATGCATCCAACGTAGTATAAAATTGGATAGGATCTTGCTGAGCTACAAGCGACAAAGTAGTCAGAAAAATAAATAGAGTCAAAAATACAATCTTTTTCATACTTATGCTGCTTTAGGTTTTATCGTAGTGAGTATATCAAGTCGGCAACTATTGCTTATCTCTTTGTTCTTTCTACTCTTGACTTAGTAAGCGATAGTGTCAACTCTGTCAATATAAATAGCCCCAAACTAAAATAAAGATACGTGAATAATTTCTAGTTTTTGGATTTCTCTTATCTGACAGTTAACAGAAAGGTGGATCTCGAAGTCTTTGACAAACGAGGGTATGTTATCTCTAATTATGAGACGTTCATCATTTAATCTAAACTTAAAAGAGGCTATTCGTAAAACACGAATAGCCTCCCTGCAAGTCTAGATTTTTGATTTGAAGATTGTCAAAACTTTCCATTTTGATTCTTTCTCTTAGATTCTTCTAGAATAGGTTCTATGACATCCCAATGCTCTACTATCTGTCCATTCTCTAGTCTAAAAAGATCATAAAAGGAAGTATCTTCTCCTCTGCCAAATTTGCCTTCACTTATTGCAAGTACAAAGTTACCTTCGCCTAGGATCATGTGATTCTTGGCATACTCCATCACAAGTCCATTCTCAGCAAAATATTTCATTGCAGCACCGAATCCTTCAAGACCATCTGCCACTGCTGGATTGTGTTGTTTGTAGTTACTTGCATTGATATATTTGGTCAACTTATCATTTTGATGATTAAGCAAGACATCATTAATGAAGCCTTTGATAGTCTCCTTATTATCTTTGGTCTTATCGAGGTCTGTAATTTCAGTCGTTCCATCAAATTGGGTTCTGCCGCTTGGGTTAGGCGGTGCTACCTCAATCAAATTATCCCAATGCTCAACGATCAGCCCATTTTCAAATCGAAATACATCAAAGGCAGCCTTTGGACCAAAAAAATCATACTCGGTATGTGTAAATACAAAGTCACCATCTTCAAATGCTCTTACCACATTAGCCTTAAAACCACCTTCTGGTTTGTTTTTTATAACTTCTCCAAAACCTTCTAATCCATCACCTACTGCGAGGTTGTGCTGGATATACTTAGTAGGGTTTATGTAAGATATTGGGGTTTGGTCTCCTGTATTAAAACTGTTGAGCAAAGCGACCACTTTCTCTTTGTTTGATAATTCCATTTTTACTTCTTTTTTAGTTTGTGAATTTTTTGACGAATTACAACTGTTAAGTATCATTACCAGTGTAATAAGCCCGAATTTTAAGAGTGTTTTCATCGATGAATTTTAATTTAATTAATAATGCAAAGATGAATATCGGGTCTATTGCGGAAGCTATACTTACATGCTCAATGACTGTAAAAATGGGAAAGTGTCATGTCACATCTCTGAATTGCTCGGGTGTAACATTTGTTTGACGCTTGAAATATTTATAAAAATTCGTAGTCTCTTCAAAACCTGATCTGTATGCAATTTCTTTGACAGATAATTTTGTATTTATAAGTAAGCGTTTGATTTGTTTCGTGCATATCTCATCTATAAATTCCTTTGCTGATTTGTGTATTATGCTTTTAGTTATTGAGTTCAAAGTTTTACTGCTGAAACCCATCATTTGTGCATAGTCTCTGACAGTTCTAGTTCCTGTAATGTTTTCCTCTATCAATTTCTGTAATGAAACAAATTCAGAAAGGTACTTTTTGCCAAAATCAATTTTTTCTGATTTTGCCTTTATTCTAAATAACTTAGTTATCAAAATATGAAGCTCACTTCTTATGATACCTAGAGAGTGAGAATCATTAACTTCGAAGTATTCCTCCTTGATTCTATTAACTATCTCTAAAACATCTCGAAAACCAGAGCCTAATAACTGCAACCTTGGAGAGCCTAATAATTCGTTAAACAATAACATGGTTTTTTGACTTTCCATTTCCTCCAAATAACTGACAAGTAACTCATCAGTAAATAATAATAGACTCCCCTTGATATTTTTACCCTTTATAAATTTGTGTATTTGGTCTTTTCGTATAGTGATCAATGTTCCAGGTTCACACTGATAGTCTATAAAATCAATTGTGTGAAATCCTTTTCCTTCTTCTATAATAAGGATGATATAAAATTCTACTTTATGTAAAACCTCTGGTGAATGATCCATTTCTTTTCGCAAAAACAGTTCTTCTAGCCTTATCAAATCGAATTGAGATCCTCGGTTCTGATTATTGCTGAATTTTACATTTTTGGTATTCATTATTCTCTTACAAATTCTAACTAACGTTGACTCACTAATTTTTTAAGTGTTTTTATTCATTAGTGAGTTTGTATTTGGGTTCTTGTAAAGATTTCCAAAATACGTAGGGTTGATGTCGAATTTACAGATTTTATCCTTAAGGTAAAGCTTTGATTTCGGTTTTGATCTAAGAAGTAGATAGGTGCTATCTGTTTGCTCTATGTAATAACTAATAACCCAAAAGAAAACTTAGATCTAATCCTAGCTGATTAATGCTCAAGTCACTTCGCCTTGATGGATGTATCCTCCAATAAGGTTGGAGTGAGAGACGTGATGAGAGATGGTACTTCATCCTCAGATCCATGCAGATCTGAGAGTCTCCACTCCTTGCCGAGTCAACCAAGTGGTTATTCGTCGTCATGTTAGAGGTAGATTTGACTTGTTGGTAGATGTATGCGCTACCGACGGAGATTGATAGTCTAGAGGAGATACGATAATCTGTGGAGAGAGAGAGTCCGATTTGATTGATCTTTGTGATTGTGGTATTAGATGTTGCTGATCCATAGTCTTCCATTTCTTGAGTTGTTGATTCTTCAGTGTCACTCCCACCGATAGCTACTGTATTGTCTAGTTCTCTTTTGGGGAGTGAGGACCACCACTGTCCATCTTGCCGTAAGTGACTATAGATAAGATTGGAAGAGATACTCAGCCGCTGAGCTCGTGGAAGCTTATGATTCAGACCAAATCCAACATTGAATCCCCTCTTAGCTCGACGCGAGTAGAGATATCCTACGGTCAGCTGAGGGACGAATTTACGATATTTGGGTACGTCTCTTTGGGCTGATAATTCTAAGCTTCCCCTTGATCTAGAGAGGAGGTCACTCAGTGGATAGCGAGACAGAGATGCTAGGCTTGGGATTACTTGTCTTACTTCTTGATGATCTCCGATGTGCCCAGTATGATTGCTCGTCGCTTGTGAGACCTGTTGTGGGTGATCAGCTGAGGTACTCGGAGTATGACTCTGGGATACGGAGATATCTATCGGCTTGATCGGGATAGAGAGACCTGATAAGATGAATGGATCTAATCCTTGTCTACTCCCTCTGATAGAGATCTTTGCTGGCGAAGTTGTTTGATGGATCGCTGTTTGATGGATCGCTGTTTGATCGGATGTTGATTGGGGGAGTTGTGGGGTCTGGCTTACTCTATCCTTATATGTTGAGTCCTCTTTTTGTTTGACTTGATCAATATCCTCCTGGATAAGAGGAGTCTGAGGTGACGTACTCTGATCGACATGCTCAGGACTTGATAGCGAGTATTCTGTGTGAGCATTATGACCTTTACCTAGAGTGATAGATTGCAGCTGATCTGGCTCGATCGAGAGATTTGACGATGGCAAGTGACGGTGGTGCATCGTATTGAGTATCGCCAATCCGAGTAATAGTATGCTCGTGACAAGGTACAGGGGAGCTTGCCCCCTTCTAGTGAGAGGAAGTTCTCTATCCAGACGACTCGACATTTCAGTCCAGCCTTTATTGAGTAATTGTTGATCTGTTGATCTATTTTTAGCCTGCATGGACGGTCTGATTATGTTGTTGAGTCAGTAGGGATTGCAATCTTTTTCTTGCTTCTGAGTAATGCCATTTACTTGTTCCTTCTGAGATGTGTTTGAGGTTACTGATTTCGCGATGTGTATATCCGTGGATTGCGTAGAGCACGAATACCTCAGCACTTGCATTGGGTATCTGTTCTATGAGAGCCAAGATATCTTCTTCGTAGAGGTGATTCAGGGCATCGGGTATCTGCTTTTTGTCATTATCACCAATTTCAAGGAGTCTCACTTTTTTCTTTTCTTTCCGGAGATTATCGCAGATGGCGTGATAGATAATTTTCTTCATCCAAGGGACCAGCTTTTCGACATCTTTGAGTGATTGAATATTCTTGAATACCTTCATGAAGCCATCATTGATATAGGTGATCAGTGCATCTTCGTCAGTTGCAAATCTTCGGCAGAGTGGAAGCATCACAGGGAAGTACGTTGTGTATAGCCACTCTTGGGCTCTCCTATCATTGGAGATACAGCCTTGTATAGCTTCATTGAGATCCACTCGATTCTATTCTTGTGATTAGATATTGGTGCTCTTGTAAAGTAGTCTCCTTAGAACAAAAATCCTAAGTTAAATACGATTCGACGGTATTGTCTGTCTTCTCTTACGATGCCTCCATTCCAAGGATGGATCGCCTCTAGTTCGTTCTCTTGGAGCTGTAGTCCCACGCCTATGGTCGTCCTGAAACCTCCCGACCCAAATCTCACGCCTACAGATGTCTGACTGTAGAATCCTCCTTGGTTAGAGATGATCTGCTGACTCTTACTGCTTGCGATTCCATATCCAAGTTTGACATCGAGATAGGGACTCTTATGTGCATCTTTGACATAGCTACGAGCTTGGATATACAGAGGGACGAAGCTTCTCATCTGGTTGAAGTTATAATTGTCATACCCGATACCCACGCCTGCGGCCAAGAAGTGCTTCCATTGATAGAGATAGCTAAGACTGATACCTACTCCGGAGTCAGTATTGTTGAAGTAGAGTTTGTTTTGCCAGTCAAAGTACCACCGATCAGTTGGGAGTGGTTCTCTTACTTTGGGTGGTTTGGTCTTAGTTGGCTTACTCTTACCATAGAGTACTTGGCCATCATCTAGGATCGTTCTGATCTCGTTAGTCGGGATAAATACTTGAGTATCACCCTCAGTCTGGATTACGACGTAACCTCCTATTTCGTATTTGATCAGCTTACCTGTGATTGGCTCACCTTGCTTGAGGATCACCCGATCTTGACTAGAGAGTATCGTGCTGATAGATAGCATGAGTACGATGCCTACGATTGCTCTTTGTATTATCTGTATCATCTTGTTCTAATTATTATTTTTAGCTGGACTTGATATTACTCACTTACGACTGGGATGTGACTCAGTAGGACTGGCGTATCAGCTACACTCACATCATACTGATAGAAGCCATCACTCCCGATGACGAGGAGGATAGAGTTGGGTAGTGAGATCACATCTGTAGATTTGATCGTCTCGAGATTAGCGATGAGATTTTTGTCGATCTTGTCAGTCTCGCTTGCATCGAAGATCTTGAGGCCATGCTCTCCTTCGCAGATATAGAGTTGATTATCTCTGATGGCTAGACCGTGAGGATTAGTCATAGGATAAGTCTTGATGAGTGTGGGTTGGGTGATCGTAGAGATATCGATGACATCTAGCTGATTGATAAATGACTGACAGACACTCCCATTCCTCAAAGTCACGTAAGCTGTAGTACCCTCTACGACGACTGGATCGCATGCTCTTGCATGTTGGAATGTTGAGAGGAGAAATATACCCTCAGGATCTGTATTGTCATAGATAAACATCCCAGAGTTAGACCCAATGAAGAGGTACTCCTCATAGGGAAATATCGTCTCGATACCCCATCCTATCTCATGTGTAGCGACTCTTGTGAGAGTACTCTGGATATTCCAAGTCATCAAACTCGATTGATCGACATTATACAGATAGTCTCCCACTATTGTAAATCTTGCCGTAGAACCTCCCGTACCGACTGATCCACCACTCGTAACAGTCGACCCAGCACTGGAGTCAAAGACAGCGACATCTATAGTGCTCTCTAGGAAGAGGGCATTGCCTCTCAAAAATCCTCCATCTAGGACGTCTTGATTACAATCAAATGATTCGACGACATTGCTCGAGACATAGTATCCTAGGTAGAGATCATTCCATGGGTGCTTGTCAAAGGCTTCCTCCTCTCTGTGGACCAATACTGGTGCAGCGAGATTGGTGATGTCTAGTGAGATAATATCCATGACATTGTCAGCATAGAGGATATTGTTCTTGATAGCGATATCAAAGTTACCGACGATAGGGTAGAATCCGAGCTGTACAGGATTGCTCGGGTCGACATTATCATAGAGGTGGATACCGTGGCCTTGCTCATTGATAAACAGGATATCATTGTAGATATAGAGCTTACCTGGATTGACTAAGTCTCTTGGTGACTCTAGAGAGACTGCTTGTCTGATCTGTGTCGCCGTGAGATAGACTGGATCATATCTTCTAAACTCTCTAATCCCTTCACACTTATCTTGGAGGCAAGATTGGAAGAGTAGTGTCAGCATGAGGATGGTAGCAAGTGAGATAATTGACTGTTTCATATTTATCTAGTATTTTTTTGATTTTAAGTATTGCTCGTTGGATTGATCGGTTGGTCTCTTCGAGTCTGATGATCTTTCTATGCATATAGACACTGACTCGAGGTCAAATGGTTGGGTGTTAGAGAAAAAATAATTTTATCCACTGAGATAAGAAAGGACATTCTGTAGGCGTTTAAGTCATCAATTCACCCAACTTGAGTTCCTAATATTCCTTTAATATATCACAAACTCTACAGACTATGAGAGCTATTATCATCACATTTGGACTCATCCTCGCATTTACGCAAGTATTACCAGCACAGTCTGACGCAGTACTCAAGGCGATTGATCACTACAACTCTGCCGTAGAAGCACTCAATACTAATGATAATAAGACTGCGATCTCTGAGCTCTCAGCTGCCATTGCCCTCGACGGCAAGTTCCACAAGGCAATCTATCAACGTGGACTGACATACATCCAAGAGCAGAAATATCACGAAGGTGTCAAAGATCTCGCTGACTATCTAGCACTCAGACCAGATGAGGCACAAGCTCTCTACTACAAGGGATACGCAGAGATGCAATCTAAGCAAAACCCCGCAGCCATCAAGAGTCTTACCGCGTCTCTAGCACTTGATGATACCCAAGAGAAGGCATACTACTACAGAGGATACCTCCTTATCTTACAAGAAAATTACGATAATGCCATCAGTGATATGGATCTGGCCCTCGCCAATGGATACCAATCTGACAAACTCTGGAAGTATAAGGCAATGTGTCACTACAAACTCCAAGAGTATCCATCCGCTGCGATGGCATATGATCGCTACTTAGAGAATAATCCGTCTGATACCAAAGCGATGCTGACGAGATGTCTAGCACTCTATAAGATGGAAGACTATGAGGCATATATCCCACAGATGCAGCGCTACCTTAGCCAAGCACAAGGGACCAGAGACCACTACTACTCGCTTGCTACTGCTCACCTCAAACTAGAGCAATATCGCGAAGCGGCATCTACATATGAGCAAGCGATCAGTATCGACCCTACATATATCCCTGCACTCAAGAATGCAATGTACGTCGCATCTAAGTTGGGCGATAAGACCAATCTCCTCCGTGACTATGACAGGCTGATCGATGCAGAAGGACCTCAGTCAGAGTACTACTATAAGAGAGCTGTCTTACTCATGCAGCAAGAGGATTGGACAAGAGCAGAGAGTGATCTGACTACGTGTATCACTCAAGATCCTGATCACGCAGAGGCTTACTTCAATAGAGCTAGTATCTACACTACGACTAAGCAATATGCCGAAGGTTGTGCAGATATGCGTAAGGCTGCAAGTCTCGGTATGGAGTCAGCGTATCAGTATATCCCATCTCTGTGCAAGGCAGCAGGTAACTAAGCATCATGATGGATGGTGAGGAGTATTCCTTTACTCTTTACTCTCGAAGTGATTCCAACCTTGTGCCTTCATCGGATGGAGTTTGCCTCCGGTGGAGAAGAGTTTCACTCCATTGGCATGCTCTACGATATCGCCAATGATGAAGACATCGGGCATATACCTGACCTTATCCAAGTCTCTAGGATTGACAGTGAATAGCAATTCGTAATCTTCGCCACCATTGAGAGCACAAGTGATCGGATCGATATTAAACTTTAGAGCCATCTCCTGAGTGTCAGGATGGATAGGCACCTTGGACTCCTCTATGATGATCCCCACACCACTCGCCTTAGCGATATGGAAGAGCTCACTTGCGAGTCCATCTGAGACATCAATCATCGCTGTAGGTACGAGACCTACTTTGGTGAAGTAGTCGACGGCCGCCTTATTAGCCTCTGGCTTGAGTTGTCGTTCGACGAGGTAACTTGCTTGCTCTAAGTCTGGTTGGGTCTCTGGCTGTGAGAGGTAGAGTTGTTTTTCTCTCTCGAGGAGTTGGAGTCCGAGATAGGCTGCACCGAGATCTCCTGTGACACAGACGATATCATCGAGTGCTGCACCAGATCTGACAGCTTCCTTACCCTTCTCTACTTTACCGATCGCAGTGACACTGATGATCATCCCCTTAGGTGATGATGTCGTATCGCCACCGATCAAGTCTACCCCATATCTCTTACATGCTGTGTTGATCCCTTGGTAGAGCTCTTCGAGGGCTTCCACTGAGTACTTACTAGAGATAGCGATAGAGACTGTGATCTGATCTGGAGTAGCATTCATCGCATAGATGTCGGAGAGATTGGTCACGACTGCCTTATATCCGAGATGCTTGAGTGGTGAGTACATGAGGTCAAAGTGTATGCCTTCGACCATCATATCAGTACTGATGACACTGTAGTAACCATCACCTCTATCTATCAAGGCTGCATCATCTCCTATGCCTAGGTAGGTCTCACCATTGGAGAGTTCTACATGCTGAGTAAGGTGGTCGATAAGACCAAATTCTCCAAGCGTATTGACATCTGTATGTTTAGACATAGACGAGTGATTTTTTTATTGATATTTTGTAATCTAGCAGTTGCCCCTCAAAAGTACTGTGAATAAGATTAATGGCGACACTCCTCTTAAGTTTTCTATTTGATGCGATGAGAGGTAAGTTTTTGAGTATTGTATTGTGTAGCTTTGGAGAGATAATCACTTGATCGTAAGTACGCTAATATTAAAAATGATCTCACAATGTCAATAGAGAGTAATGCCTACATCTTAGGCACATATGATGATGAGCTGTACCGTCTTGGTCTCCAACACCAAGTCTGGGCATCAGAGGCCCAAAGGGGTTGGAGGACAGCTGGATTTACAGCAGGGATGCACTTATTGGACCTCGGTTGTGGTCCAGGATTCTGTACCAAAGAGCTTGGATTCATTGCTGGTCCTACAGGGAGTGTGACAGGAGTAGATCGATCTGCACACTATATCCATTATCTCGAAGAAGTATCTCGGTTGCATGGATTGAATATAGACGGACTATTAGCTGACTTTGATCAGATGGAGCTCGAGGCAAATCACTATGATGGGATGTACTGTAGATGGGCGATGGCTTGGATAGATAATCCTCAAGAGATCCTTACCAAGGTCTATCGTGCTCTCAAACCTGGTGGCAAAATGGTCTTACATGAATACTATGATTGGTCAACTCATCAGACCGAACCTGTGATGCCTCACTTGTCACAAGCTATAGCAGCATGCCTCAAGAGTTTCAAGACTCCTCCTGGAGACATTGACATAGGAAGGCATCTGCCCACTCTGTTGTCGGACATCGGTATGAAGGTATCGAGTAAGCGGTTGATGTCAAAGATCGCAACACCACAGAGTATCGAATGGCACTGGCCTAAGTCATTCTACTTGACGTACTTTCCAAGACTGGTAGAGATGGGATATCTCGATCAAGAGACGATGGATGGCACTCTGAGAGACCTTGATCAACTTGAGCAATCTGACAATAGTACACTCTTCTGTCCTATACTGATAGAGGTGATAGCTGAGAAGCCAATAAGCACTCTCTAGAGACCTTTGACTCGATCTGGATTCTTCGACATAAAGGCTTTCCAAGATTTGGCACCAGTCATGCCGATGAGTGGATTGCTCATTTCTTGATACTTGGTTACTGCTGCAGCGAGAGCATCTGAGCTATCGAGGAGATTGCTATTGATCGTAATCTTGAGCATCCTACAGAGCATGGCACTGACTTGTTCTTTAGAGGCATTCCCGTTGCCAGTCACAGCTTTTTTGATTTTTTTGGGACTATACTCTGTGATACTAAGGCCCATCGTCATCGCAGCTGCCATGGCTACTCCCTGTGCTCTCCCTAACTTGAGCATCGACTGGACATTCTTCCCAAAGAATGGTGACTCTACAGCCATCTCTCTGGGCAAGTAAGTTTCTATGACTTCTTGGAGTTGGAGGAAGATTTCTTTGAGTTTCTCTTGGTGTGATTCAAACTTGGAGAGGTGCATCTCTCCCATGGTAATGACTTTCAATCGCTTACCATCTACCTCTAGCACAGCATATCCGAGGACATTAGTACCTGGATCGACTCCAAGTATCTTATATGGTAGCCTTGATGTATTACTTTTTTTCACAATATGTAAAGCTACTGATATTTAGCGACTATTCGGGTTTTTCTTGGACTAATTCGATCAAGATACCGCCAGTAGTCTTTGGATGGAGAAAACAGACAAGCTTATTGTCAGCACCTTCTTGTGGCTCCTCACTTAGAGGTTGGAAGCCTTCACTCTTCAATCGATCTATCTCTGACCTGATGTCTGTCACAGCAAATGCTACATGGTGTAGTCCCTCCCCTTTCTTAGCGATATACTTATCTATGACATTACCTTCTTGTGTACCGGCTACTAGCTCGATCTTGTTAGGCCCACACCTCAGGAATGCTGTCATTACATGTTGACTCTTGACTTCTTCTCGTTTGTAGACCTGAGTATTGAAGAGAGCCTCATAGAGAGCTTCACTCTTAGCGAGATCTGAGACTGCGATTCCTAAGTGTTCGATTTTTTGCATTGGTATAGAGAGTTGATCATTTGGAGAGTATAAGCATTTGGGAGGTATAAAGATAAGTATTCCGTAAGTGATGGAGTACATAATCACTTTCGTGAAATAGCATTTTTATCCTATCCTCTTACCTAATCTTAGGAGCTACACCTCATCCACAAGGTCTCTTACTACATAATACCTCGGATCGTCAATTGACGTCTCTATGATATCAGCAAATTTTGGATTTGCCTTGAGTAAGAGAGCCTGACACTCGGAACTAAGGTGAGTAAGCTTGATCGTCCGACCACTCTCGAGGTACTTATTGGCGATATTCTTAAGCGCTTCGATACTAGAATGATCACTGACCTTTGACTCGATGAAGTCTATCTCTACATTGTCTGGGTCATTCTTGACATCAAACTTGGCGTTGAAGTTCTGGATAGATCCGAAGAAGAGTGGTCCCCATATTTCGTAGACTTTCGTGCCGTTTGGTTTCATTTTTTTTCTTGCTCTAATCATTGTCGCATTTTTCCATGCAAAAACCAGAGCAGACATAATCACACCTACGATTACGGCGATTGCGAGATCCTGCCACACTGTGACGGCTGAGACAGTCACGAGTACGATAGCATCAGCGATTGGTATCTTATTGAGGATCCTGAAACTACTCCAGGCAAATGTCCCTATCACGACCATGAACATGACTCCAACGAGAGCTCCTATTGGTATCTGCTCGATAAGACTAGCACCGAATAGGATAAATGCCAAGAGAGCTACTGCTGCTACGATACCTGAGAGTCTCCCTCTACCACCACTCTCTACATTGATGATAGACTGACCGATCATGGCACAGCCTCCCATCCCTCCAAACATCCCACTGAGGATATTGGCACTCCCTTGGGCAATACACTCACGATTACCACTCCCTCTCGTATCTGTAAGCTCGTCCACAAGGTTAAGCGTCATCAGTGACTCGATCAGACCTACCGCTGCGAGCAAAAATGCTGTGGAAACAATCAATCCCCAGTGTCCTGAGACTGAAGCTAGCATACTCGGTATCTGTACTTGGAGTGATGGCAACCCTCCTTGGAGACCAGTCCCTCCGCCATCTCTAATAAATGAACCCACAGTACTGACATCTAGATTGCCAAATATCGTGATCGCAGCTACTACGATGATCGCAACTAATGCGGATGGAATCTTATCAGTCAACTTGGGGAGTAAGTGCATAATCGCCATGGTCAGTGCTACTAGACCGAGCATGATATAGAGTGGACTGCCTGTGAGCCACTCTGCACTCCCGCTAGACATCTCCTTGAACATACCAAGCTGCGACAAGAAAATCACTATCGCAAGACCATTGACAAATCCCATCATCACTGGATGAGGAATCAATCTTACAAACTTACCCAACTTGAATAGACCAGCTATGATCTGGATAGCCCCGACGATAAGGAGTGTGATGAAAAGCCACTGGAGACCTAGATTATCAATCGGTGTCGCTAGAGACTTCCCTACGAGATTACCCTGCTGTATCATATGCACCATCACTACGGCCATCGCTCCTGTAGCACCTGAGATCATGCCTGGTCTACCGCCAAATACTGAAGTGATAATACCCATAATGAAGGCACCATAGAGACCGACCAAAGGATCGATACCCGCTACGAATGCAAATGCAACTGCCTCAGGGACCAATGCTAGAGCTACTGTCAATCCTGAGAGAATATCATTTTTCGGGTTTTCGGTTAACCGCTTTATCAATGGTGTCATACTTGGTAATTCAAATCTTAATCTCAAAAAAGATGCAAAGATAGACTAATCTCGTCCCTATGCGATATCTCCTATTGGTAATCTAGATTGGTCTCAATTCGCATATTGAGATTTGTGTCGTACTTATTTGACTTGTAATCTTTTCTTTCTTAGTGCTGATCATGCCTTATCATACTCCAAGTAAGCGTCCCAAGCGATCTTCCAGAGGTTATCACTTAAGTTGGGCGGAGAGACGAACTTCTCTCGGTTACCCTTCCAATCAAACTCTAAGTTACAGGCATGGAGGTAGATGGTCTTGTTCTTATTAGATCGACGAGCACCATACTTGACATCATCTTTGATCCAGAGATTCCGATGTGCTAGTTGACATCTTATCTGATGGAATCTTCCTGTCACGAGTTTGACTCTGATGACATGGTATCGATCGAGGGTAGCAATGATCTGATACTCTATGATAGACTTTTTACTCTTAGGATTGGCCTCGGTACTGATCCGTGCCTTATTGTGATTGCCATCTCTGATGAGATAGTCGGTAAGTGTGCCTTGCTGGGGGATTTTATCTCCGATATTGCAGATGGCGATATAGTGCTTACCTACTTGATAAGTATTGATCAGATGGTTGAATGTGTGGGCGGAGTCAGCATTGGTAGAGACAGTCATGAGTCCACTGACTGGTGTATCTATCCGCTGATTATAGTGAAGTGATTCGGCGTCATCGTGCCCTGATAGTGCCTCTTGTACTGAGTAGAGGTCGAGATCACTCTGAGTCGTCTGGATACCCGCAGGCTTAGAGATGACGATGAGATCTTGGAGTTTTTTTACAATTTTTATTCCTTTCACGTTTGGGATTTATGGATCGTTGCTGACTACTCTACTTCTTCGTAGTCAGTATATTGATCTGTGCTCTGATCTGGTGTAGTCAATGACTTACGATTACTGTACCTGTAAGCGATGAATAAGAGAGCTGCTAAGATGAGATACTTCATAAGTAAGAGAGTCTATATAAAGTACAAAGGTAAGGATAACTCTCAAGACTTGGCTCCTCTCTGATCAGACTCACTGAGAGAGTTGAGTATCCTGTTGGCGATGGCGGTGTACTCTGTATCGATTACTTGGGTTGTTCGCTTTTTTGAGCTTTTTTCAATTCCTTCCTTCTTTGCTTTCCTTCTAGTCGATAAGAGAGGATATTGAGTCTAGCGTTGAGCTTGTAGATACTCTTCTTCAGATATTGGGTGTAGACTTCTTGGGTCTCAGTGCCCTCTGCAAAGATTTTGTTGAGATTGGTCATGACTCCATCGAAGTATTGAGGAAATGGACCAGGCACATGCACATTGTCTGCATTGACGACACCTAATTCTCTGACATCATTTCGCTTGACGAGGATGAGATACGGCTCATCGAGCATGTGAAGGGAGTCACGATAAGCCTTGAGGCGAGTATCCGGTATGACGACATACTTACCGTAATCATAGTTAGCCTCAAATGCCTCATTGGCACTCTGTTGGAAGATTTCTCTAAATTGAATCTTACGTTGTCTCTCTTCTATCAGTTCTGCTTTACGCTTGACACTTGTCTCTGCATCGATGAATGTATTGAGAGCTTCTATGCTCTTAGTCTGTGTATCTACGCAGACGATCATCGTCCCTACCTTGGCTGCTCTGATTGCATCGAAGGCGACCTGCCTCGAGGACTGACTCCTGAGTGTGCCTGTCCAGATGATAGCAACCAATGCGATTGCGAGAGATAACTTAGAGCTTAATGATCTGCTGGAGATAATCTGTGCCTTCATAGGAGACTAAGATAGTATATATTCCACTTGCATATACAGAAAGATCAATGATCTGAGTCGTTCTGTCTGATTCGCTTCTATATCTGACATTACCTTGAAGATCATATAGGGTTACTGCATCTGCCGGTTGTTGTGTGGTGAGGATGATATAGTCTTGAGTCGGATTGGGTCCGACCTTGATCTCTACAGATGTCGAGATATCTGCTGTATTCCCTACTACAGTGGTAGAGACATCATCCAGGCAGAAGTACGCTGGTGTATTCATCCCGAATACTCCGACATCAGTACTACTCAACTCAAATGTAAGATTGTCAGCCTGACCTATCGTCTGTAATATATCGAGGATGACCCAATCACTCTGGATATAATCTTGACTGTTGTCCTCAAATCTAAAATCAGCTAAGTAGTGATCAAGAGTATCGGGAAGTAACTCTCCATCTCTATAACCCTTGATCGTAAGGAGGAAGTAGTCTGGATCATCTCCTGTCAATCCACCAAACTTCTTGGCATAGTTATCTCCATCTAACATACTCAGATAGGCATAAGTACTATTGTTGATTGCTATCTGCTGTATAATGGTCCCATCCTGGATCGTCTCTATCGATGGTGTAGGTGAGGCAAAACTGACTGCATAAGACTGACTCCCATCATTCCCTGCTCCTGCAATACAGCTATATTGGTTACCAAATCCTGGTGTAGTCACATCTGTATCGGCAGAGATCGCAAATCCATCCCATGAGTCCCAATCTGGGTTATAGTTATTATAAAGAAGGATATTATTTCCTTCAAATGAGACACCATTATCTGCTTGGTTGAGTGGATTACCGTCTGTCACTCCGAATGATTCGAAGTCTTCAGTCTGACTGAATAGTGATGTGATAAATAAAAGAGCAAAGCAAGTTGTGTAGAGATGTTTCATATCTGTAAGTAAGTTGTTGTTACTAATCTAGGGTGCTAAATGCGGGCAAATGTATACAAAATTTAATTCTGCATACGTGCCTGGCATCGGTCTTCTCTCTATAATCGAGTAGGCTTGATTGAAAAGGTTTACTCCTCGGAGCTCCACTGTGACTTGGTGCTCTCGCTGTGAGTTGTCATCACTCCACTTGATCTGGTGGCTTAGACTTGCATTTACCAGAGTGTATGGCGGTAAGGTATCATTGATCCCTCGATATCCACGGGTATGCTGAAGGTCGATCGTGAGTTGAGATCTCAGATATCGGAGGCTTGCTGTGAGATGACTCTTAGCTCTTGGGATGTAGATGAGTTGTTCATTTTTGATGAGACCGATACTGTTATTGTCTTGGTCTGGAGTACTGTAGATGAGGCTTTGCTTGGAGAGCAGTGTGAGGCGAGAGTTGTCTCGCTGGAGAGTCCACTTCGTCTCTAGATCTATCCCTCTTGCCCATACTCGACTCACATTACTCGCGGTAAATGGGCTACCCACTTGCTCAGGGGCCCACAAGATATAGTTGTCTACCCATCGACTGAAGAGCAGCCCTGTAAATGTCAGTGCCTTGTCCTTATTGATAAGGATACCTATGTTGCTTTCCCAGCCCTGTTCTGGGAGTAGGTCTGGATTGCCTCCACGTGCCCAGTAGAGGTCATTCATCGCTGGAGCTCTCCACAATCTCCTTGCACTGATCTTGAGCTGGGCTGTGGGATTGAGTGATACCTGATGGCTGAGGTAGCCACTTATATGCTGACTAGCGCTATCCGATTGATGGAGTGAGATCCCTCTGAGGAGTATCTCGGTAGTATGTCTAGAGTGTTTTTGGTATTTGGCAGCGACCAACATCTTGTGAGTTGCGAGGTCTTTATCACTATCAAATCCTCCATTGCTTGCTTGGTTGTAATCACCCTGGTATCCGACGCGATATTGGAGTGGTTGCTCTTGAGAGAACTTGGCGATTGACTCCAGGTAAATGGTTTGGAAGTTTCCAGTATTTTGATAATTGATCAGTAGATCTTGATAATCGATGCTCTGCTGTGTATATCCGATACGTGTCTTGATACTGTGCTGATCGGAGTAGTATGTGTGTGTCACTCCGAGTCTTGAGAGTCTATCATCTTGTGACTGCTGACTTTGGTTCTGGACGAGTGTAGGTGGGATATTACGTGTCTGGTCATGCCACCAGTAGTCAGCTGAGACCTCTTGACGCTTGGTCAGTATCCACTTAGCTGAGAGGTAGAGGTTGGATGCTGAGTTCTCCGCATGGTGTTGTCTCCTGACTTGATCGAGCTCTGGGACTGGATATCGATACGCATTCTTTGCATCCAGTCTTGAGAGAGAGATTGAGTAGGTTGCCCTACGAGTATTGGCTGAGTAAGTGAGGTATGACTCTATGCTGCCATAATCTTTGGTCTGTGTACCGATGGTCAGGTCGGGTCTCTCTCCATCAGAGGTGTCTATATCTACGGTGCCAGCAATACTTCCTGTCTCTGAGAGCTTAGCTGAGAGCCCCGTATTGATCGTCATCCCTTGATGAAAAAATATTGGCAATAATGAAAAATCCAACTGACCGATGAGTGGATTGGTTACCGGTATGCCATTTAGCGTAAGCGCTGTATGACTAGCGTTGCCACCAAGCAAGCTCGTAGTGATGGATGATCCTGGACCGATGGTCTTAAGGAAGAATGATGACTGTCGATCTAGAGTTGTAGATACGGACTGGGCAGACTCACTCTCCACGCTAGTGATGAAGTCTTGCTGATCCGTGTGGGTAGAGATGATATTGATGTCGGGGACTAGGATGGTATCTACTGACTGACTACTGAGCACTATACTCAGGAGCCCAAGTGTCATCGTGCTTATCCATCTCAACATCCTGCAAATGTAATACACTTATCGAAGTAGATCTTGCTCACATGAGGAGAAATAATACGTGTTATTACTCAACCAATGTAATCTCATCTATGTGTAGCGCAAATGTCTCCTCGACACCATTGGCAATGAGGAAACCTACCTCTTGCATAGCCCTACCATCATATACAGGGATATCTAGGAGTTGTCCTCTGAAGATGGGCTGGAGTTGATTGAGTGGGACTGTGAGAGTCTGCCACTCTCCCGTCGTCTGGAGAGTGTAGGTATATTGGTGATAGTCTCCTCGGTTGCCTTTGATCCTAAGTTGGTATGTCTTACCATCTCCTTTGACCTTGAGTCTGAGACTCCGATATCTCCGGATGTCCGAGAGGCCACACTCGTATCTTACTGATGCAAATCCACCATTATTCTCTAGTGAGACATGACCCGCGAAGAGACCATGACCGTCTGGATCTAAGGTAATCTTACTCTGTGAGACTCCTCCCATGACTCCGTCGTTGACGATTCTCCAGTTAGAGAGTTCTGCCTCTGGGTTAAATACAAAGACATTGAATAGTGATGAGATCATCGTGTGATAGAGTAGTACATTCATAATGATGAGATTTCCTTAGTGATAGTATAGTAACCAACAGCAGGCAATAAGGTTGTGATTACCAATGAGTTAATACAACAGGAGAGGACAGAGTACTTGTACACTGTGATGGTGGAGGGATGGTAAGATGTGAAATGATGGGGGCTCAAATAAAAAAATTGAGCAACCTTGAATAAGGGGTTGCCCAATTTTTTTTTACTCAAAAACTATCCCGGGTAGCTCATCACTAAGAAGCCTATCAAGACTATACTGGTAACGAGAACAAACCAAAAACGAGCATCCGAGAGGACGGAATCTTCATTGTGTTGAAGCATAATATGAATATGGTTTTGGTTATTAAAGCTGCAGTCCTAATCCTTGCTTTCATGATTAATAAAATCTGCAACATTCAATCATCCATACTAAGACAATAACGATACCATAAGAATATTTGGTAATGTGAAACCTATACCAAATCTTATGTGTGTTTTTGGGTAGATAATAGGATGCTCAGAATCCTATGTATGTAATCAGCTTATTTAGAGGGGATTATAGATGCTTGATATCATGATTTCGACTCTATAGAGAATGTCCCTCTTCAAAAATTACCCAATATATTTAGATAGATCTCTACCCAATATCTATAGTGTGATCTCAGGGTATATTACATATCAGTACTATCCAACATGCACTCTCTACCGCTAATGACTTAGCATCTTGAGTCGTGATATCTCTCATCTGCTCTACTTAGAATGAGATGCTAGTCTTGACATAGATGCCTGTCTCTAAGTCTTGTGTGATCCCATACTCTATAGCGAAGAGATAATTGTGATAAGCGATGATGTCGATAGCTGGCCCAAATCCATAGATCAGTCGATTGTTGAGGTCATTAGTCTGGATATAGGTGGGCTCATTGACATAGGCGAGATCAAAATTGGCACGGAGATATGCCTGCAGTGGGAGGACTCTAAACTGAGTAGGCACAAAATCAAAAAAGGAGAATTGGAAATCAAAAAGCTGAAAGGAAAGATAATTCTTAGTGATGATATAGTCTGGACCATCCATCACATAGAGGTCATAGCCTGTGACTAAGAAGTCACTCCACCCCAGTCCTGTATTATTAGAGAATGAGAGCGGAGTCCTCGAGAGATTGGTCCGACCCTCCCACTGAGTTGTGAGTATGACCTTCTCTCCCAGAGGTTGATAATATTTACCAGAGAGTGTAATGAATGTATTGTCTACCTCATCGAAGATGAAGAGACCCTCCTTCTTGATATTGAATCGCCACTTATATCCTCTTGATGGATAGAGGCTGTAATCGGTCTTGTCTTGCTGGATATCATACTCTGCCATGAAGAAGCGTAATCTATTCCCTCCATCTGGGAAGTAATCAGGGTTGAAGTGTTGGGCTATGGTATCAGCGACAGTATTCTGATGGAACTCTAGTCTGATGACTTGATCAACAAATGTGGTAGGTCTATAGATGAGTTTGGTACCCACTCTGAATCTCTTGAGGAGTACTCGTTCGTCCTCTGCTTGGAAGAAAAGTGTCTTGTTATATTCTGTTTTGTATCCGATTTCTTTTCGATCGGAGAAGAAGAGGTTGACGCCAAGTCCCCAGTTGTCCCCGATGATATTGGGTAGATCGTAGGTGAGCTCTAGCTTACGCTGGTATCCAGTATGCGCTACGAACTTGATCTTGTCTCTCCGTCCGGTCAGATTGTAGTGTGCTACTCTGCCCCCATAGATCACCCGAGAGAGATCTCTGTCAAACTCTTGCCACCAGACATTGAAGTTGCGATCTGCTAACTCGAGTATCGGGACTGGGAAGAGATACCAGTTCTCTATGAAGTCATAGTGAAGGTGAGCCGCAGTCGTATCTTGATTGTATGTGATAGTGGTCTCTACGGCATTGAATAGGCCAGAGCTGAGGAGTTGGAGTCGAGAGTTGTCAATCGTAGCATCTAGCGAGTCAATCGCTATGTGTAGACCACGTTTGATGGGATTTTCGAAGTTGATCGTCTTAGCAATGGTCTTCTTATTTCCCGCAAGGGTAATCGAGTCTACCCTGACAGTCTGGCCGACTATATGAGCTGTCACTAACGTACTCATGATCAGAGTCGCTATCAATGCCTTAAGTCTGTGGCTAAAACTACACATTGAGGTATGTCATCAGATGATCGTAGCGATCCTTGAGTGTGTCCGTATAGTCATTAGAGGTGAAGCTCGCAATGATGTCATAGCCATATCGTTCAAATGTGGCAAGGACAAATTGGATATCCATGCGATTTACCTTGAGTGTAATCTTGATATGATCTTGATCCTTGCCATCAGAGAGATAGCATGAGATAATTGCTGCATTCTCTGACTCGACGATCTGAGCTATCTCTGACATGGTATATGCTGTACGCTTGGTCTCTACGACGATGATGGCTCCTGTCTCCCTTACGGAAAAACTCGTGGCAAAGGCTCTGAAGATATCCTCTTGACTGATGATCCCTCTATACTTCCCTTCCTTGTTGAGGACTGGCATCATCGTCCAAGATCTCTCACCGAGGAGTTTGATGATATCATAGATATGAGCTATCGGTGCTACGTGATCTATATGCCCCTTGTGCAGGTGATCGCCGATCTGATCCTCTGGGAGTAGAGTCTCGAGGGCTTTCATATTGATAATGCCGACGACCTCTCCATCGCTATCAAGTACTGGCAGCTCATTGAGCCTATAGATCTCTAACTGGTCTATGACATCTTGTGCTGTGTCAGTTGTCTTGGCTGGGAAGATACTCTCTGATATTAGTGCTCTTGCTATCATATCTGCTCATGTATAGGGTGTGATGTAATGCTCCTTACTAACGTGTACTCTGTCGCTAAGGTTACTTACGCTGTCGCTAAAATAGAACTTTAACTCTGTGATAAGGAAAAAGAGTCGTGAAAATGACTCAATGAAGGGTTACGAATGATAGGAGGCGTCTGCCGAAGGGTAAGCCGTCATTAGCATTGGTTACCTGCTGGGTGTGCTGTAAATCGTCCATACATCCAAAAGAGTAGGAAATAGCTGCTACATCAAGCCTTTTTTTTATAGGCTGTTATTGGATACAGATCCAAGTGTGAGAGTTGTCACTTGGCTGACTGCTAGATGTGCTGTTGAATGTATCTGAAGTATTGAGAGCAATCATCAATATTTGGGATTTGGAATATCCATTGGACTTCACTGAAATCAGAAAAATCCAATCCTCCTGACTCGATACTCTTATTATTGTATCGATCGTCTACCCCATTGTACTTATCGGCTAATGTCACAGCCAACCTCCATAATGAGAGTACCTCTTCATCCTCGAGGATCTTGTACCAGAGGATGGGTGTCTCCGAGTTGTAGCCTGGTGTATCGTTGTCAGTAGCATTGCCATCTGCGATCTTATGGTAATCGGTATATTGCTTGACATAATCTAGATTTTCCTTTCTGGTCATCTTTTCGTTCCAGTCGCTATGTTGTACGATATGTATTCTTTGCGTTGTATTGAGAGATGGTTTTGCTTCTCTTAATCTTGCAACAAGGTGAGCTGAAAAATCTGATTGTCCCGCTTCTGCGATCCAGATATCCCCTTGGTTCTGATCGAGTACAGCAAGAGCCTTAGCATATACCTCATCTAATGCGACCTCAATATCGGCATGTGCATCACTCCAATGATCCTTATATGCTGCATCGAAGAGGATATTAGGTGGGATATAGCTGCCCTCCTGAATCCCATAGCTCCCCGCAACAGCATGATAGTCCACATCAGCATATCGATCTAGATGTATCAATGAGCCAAAGGCTGCGATAGAATGAAGATCATCCGCATCGGTCTTACAATCATAGTGCAAGAGAAGTAGATCAGTATCAATGTCAAATCTGCCATAATTTACCTCCGAGTGTGCAGGGACAGCAGATCTATTGCAACTGAGGCAGCAATTAAAGATGAGAATTATGCCGAGTATTTTTTTCATTATTTGAGTAGATTGATCGTAAGTGATGTGGAGTACACATATCGGTTCTATTCTATGCTCAATGATTGTCTATCGGTGATAAAGTCAAAAACCATCTGTGCTAAACTCTTGTCGTCTACTGTTGCATTCCAAGGACCATGACCTTCTCCCTCCAGCGGGACTAGGTTGCAGTAGATACCGAGTGATTGATAGATACTATCGAGCTCAGTGGCTTCTGCGTACAGTACAGTAGGGTCAAGAGTACCATGTGCAATGAACAGTTCTGGATCATCTGCATCATAGCGATCCAGCCCATATACGGAATCAAATAATTCCAGTTTTACATTGCCTCCCCAGAAGTCTATCATACTCCTTATCGTGTAAGTCTCAGTCAGATTGGTAGTGTTCAGAGTAGGATCATCGCTGAGCGGTATCTCATCTCTGAAGTCTCCTTGATCCGAGATGCCAAGAGCAATCGTCGTAATACCACCAGCTGATGCACCTCCTACAGTAATGTACTCAGGATTAATCTTATACTCATCCTCATTGGCAACGATCCATCGTAGTGCAGCTTTGGCGTCTCTCTGAGCAGCATACATAGCTATGCTAGTCCTTGCTTCATCTGGAGTTGAGGCATTAGCAATTGTATAATCTATCCAGTCTTGTGGGGCTATTCCTCTGAAGTCAGTACCTCCGAAGTCACTCGTCGTCCTATAATCTACAGATACAAATACCCAACCTCTTGAAGCAAAGTAGTGTCCCATATCGACAATTTCTGGTTTGGTCTTGGTACCTCCTTGGAAACCTCCACCGTGGACAAACATAAAGACTGGGCGATGGGGAGCATTGTTATCTGGAGAGTAGATATCTAAGCGTTGGGGCATCTCAACAGGAGTGCCGTCAGCTCCACTGTGACTGAGGCCATCAGCATACACAATATCCAGGTCAGACAAGACCTCATATGAAGATTCAAGAGTGACGATTGGTACCTCGTTATTATGGATGACTGGTTGGTCGGTATTGCATGCCACTAAGAGGATTATCGCCATCACGATAAGACTAGAGATAAGGATTGGAGACTTCATTGACTGTAGTATTTTGAAGAAGCTAATTTATCTAATTCCAAATAACAAAAATAATAATATCTGACTCCCCTCAGTGACAATGCTCTTTAGAGGAGAGAAAATTCTCAGCCAGCAGAAGCATCTTAGTTATGCTTCAGTTTCACTTCTATCCTTTGTTTGATTCAAGGGATGTTCTTTGAAGAGTGTACATTGACTCCAAATCTTTTTATTGGTAAATAATTTTCAAGTGATACAACCAACATGGTCAAATGTGACAGAATTGGGTAATTGCAGGTGTCCCTTCGCTTGTAGATAACATATACAACTCTATTCTCTTTTCTTTTCTCTTACATTATTCAAAAAGTTACTTTCTCTATAACTACTTCATTATCAGATTTATATCCGTTTACAAATGTATATAAGCAGATGCAACCGTAACCAACCGTTTATATTTTGTTATTCGCTTGGTCTTGCTCTCATCTTTGCATTGTCAACGATTGATCACGACGATCTTTCATTTTATTGTTTTAACCCGTTCCGTACATCGGAATACAATTTAATCACTCTTTAAAATTTTTATTATTATGAATTCAATTAAGAATCACGTACAACTCATCGGTAATGTAGGAAAGGATGTAGAAATCAAAACATTCGACAATGGTAAGAAAGTAGCACGTCTCACACTTGCAACTAACGAATACTACAAAGATGCAAAAGGCGAAAAGCAGCAGTCAACACAATGGCATAATGTCGTCGCTTGGGGCAAACTTGCTGAAGTCTTTTCTTCAACTCTTACTAAAGGTACTCAGGTTGCTATCACTGGCAAATTGACCTCTCGGTCATATGACAATGCTGACGGTCAGAAGAGATATGTCACGGAAGTCGTAGCTAACGAATTTATGAAAATCACTAAGGCTGTTGCTGAACCATTCTAAGTAGATCTCTGAGTATGATCTCAATCTAAGATTGCAACTATCTGACTCTGAGATTGCCAATAATAAATGGGCTATAGGTTACTGAATAATCTATGGCCCATTTTACCTTTATTCCTGTTCTGCTTGATGCAAAATCATTGCAGTCTTGGAGACCGAAGTGAGTGAGGAGCTGTGAGTCAGCCGCATAAGATGTATCGCAATCGATTGGAAAAAGTATTCTCTCCTTCACCTCATTATGCTTCTAACTTCATCTCACTAAATCTGATCCCTAGAGCTTGTTGAATATCCTTAATGTTTGCTATCTCGCTAGGGATGATTAAAGCGATTGACTGTCCAGTCTTACCGCCTCTAGCAGTCCTACCACTCCGGTGAGTATAGTAATCAAGTGAGTCGGGGAGTTGGTGGTGAAGGACATAAGCGAGATTATTGACATCTATGCCTCTCGCTGAGACATCTGTAGAGACTAAGACTGAGAGCCTTTCTTTTTTGAAAGCTCTCATCACTTTCTCTCGTTCTCTCTGTTGCATATCTCCCTCTAATGCACCTACTTCATATCCTGATTCCTGTAAGATGGTTACAAGGGATCGAGTACCTGCTTTGGTCCTGCAAAATATGACGCCTCTTTCGTTCTTCCTTCTCTCTAGTATTGTAGTGATCACATTGACTTTGTCAGGGATCTCAGTGATGATATAGTGGTGTGAGATATTTTCATTGACAAGCGAATTCTTATTGACCTCTACTCTGATTGCGTCATGAGAGAGATATGTCTCTACCATTTCCTTGATCTCGGACGACATTGTAGCTGAGAATAACCACGTCTGTCTCTGAGCAGTATTGTGACTCAGTATCTTATTGAGGTCTTCCTTAAATCCCATACTGAGCATCTCATCTGCTTCATCTAGGACGAGAGTCTTGACCGCTGAGATATCCACAGCCTTCCTCTCCAGTAAGTCAAGTAATCGACCAGGTGTGGCGACAATAATCTGCGTTGGCCTTCTCAGAGATCTTATTTGTCTTTCTATCTTTTCACCACCATAGATACCCTCTACAAATATTTTTTGGTCTAAGTACTTTGTAAATTTAAAGAGCTGCTTCTTTATCTGCTGGACCAGCTCACGAGTCGGAGCGATGATTAGTCCTTGTACATTAGGTTGGCTTGGATCTACTCCATGTAGGATTGGGAGTCCAAATGCTGCCGTCTTCCCCGTACCCGTCTGAGCTAACCCCACGAAATCGGTCTTCGTATCGAGGAGGATTGGTAATACTCTTTGTTGGATCTCTGTCGGATGGATGATATTCACCTCGGTAAGTGCCTTGATATAAGCATTACTGATTCCTAAGTCTGCGAATGTTGTCATAGATAGATATTATGACACAAAGGTAACTGCACTTTTGACAATGAAGTCTCTTTGGATCATTCTGCTTCTGGATACAGAGAGTCCATTACTTGATTTCTTTTTTGATTGCGTCTTCATTGCTTGTCCATCATAGGTCACTCATCTGAGTAGCAGTTGATGACGACACCCAACTAGAACATCTTCTCTAAGCTATTGAGATCCATCTCTACGAAGCATTTCTTACCACTCGGAGTAGCGAATGGTACTTGACATGCAAAGAGTTCGTCGATAAGTTTGGTCATTTCCTCTGGAGAGAGTGGTTTATTCTTTTTGAGACAAGTATTCTTCGCGATACTTGATGCGAGGGATTCGATGATACCTGAGTTGAAGTCTAGCTCTTCTGCAGAGAGACTAATCAACTCTATGAGGAGTCCATGGATATTAGTCTCTTGGAGGATGGAAGGCACACCGTTGACGATATAGCTCTGCTTACCGAAGTCCTCGATCACGAATCCCAGTTTTTGGATAGATGGCAAGAGCTTTTGCAATAAGATTGCCTCATCAGGATTGAGATTGAGAGTAATAGGGAAGAGCAGATTCTGAGTTACCGTCTCAGCTGAGTCGATTGCTTTGAGGAGCTTCTCGTACATGATTCTCTCGTGAGCATATTGCTGATGGATAATCAGATATCCCGACTTGATCTGATTGATGACATAGGTATTGTGGATTTGGTATGCACGCTTCTCGATACCTAGCATCTGCGAACTCTCTTTCTGTGGTATGAGTAAGTCTGGACTATCTGCACCACTCTGCATCCTGATGACTTGACCATCTTTAGATTCGTCAGGGATGACGCTGTCTTGTCCGAGTTGTTTATAGAGATTTTCCCATGATTGTTTCTCAGATGATGTTACTTGCCGCTGATGCGGAAATGCTGGACTTTGCCCATGAGCAATATTCTGATTTTGATAATAATCTGGTCTATTGCCGATGAGTGTATTCTCTGCATCGAAGTCGATACTTGGAGTGACATTGTACTTACCCAATCCGTGCTGTACGGAGACCTTGAGATACTGATAGATGAGTCTTTCGTCTTCGAACTTGATCTCAGTCTTCGTCGGGTGGACATTGATATCTATCCTACTCGGATCTATCTCCAGGAACAGGACAAAGAATGGGGAGTGATCCTCGCCAATCAAAGATGAGAAGGCCAGCTTGATTGCATGATTGAGATAAGAGCTCTTGATATATCTATTATTCACAAAGAGAAACTGATTACCCCTACTCTTTTTGGCTAGACCAGGCTTACCGATATAGCCGTTGATCGTAAGGACATCTGTAGACTCCTCGATCGGGACAAGCAGCTCGTTGACACTCTTACCGAAGATATTGATGATCCTCTTACGTAGGTTGTTTTCATTGAGGTGATAGACCTCATTATCATTGTGCTTAAGGCTAAACTTGATTTCTGGATTAGCGAGTGCTACTCGTTTGAATTCTTCCATTACATGTTTCAGCTCGACTGGATCAGACTTGAGGAACTTCCTTCTGGCTGGGATATTGAAGAAGAGATTCTTTACGGAAGTATTCGTCCCTCGTGGTGCTTGGCAGTACTCCTGACTCTTGACCTTAGATCCAGCGACTTCTAATCTCACACCCATGTCACTCTCTTCATTACGTGTGACGATGACCATCTGCGCTATCGAGGCGATACTTGCCATTGCCTCTCCCCTAAATCCCATAGTCCTGATCGCAAAGAGGTCTTCTGCTCGAGTAATCTTAGAGGTTGCATGTCGTTCGAGACTCATCCTAGCATCAGTCTCCGACATACCGATCCCATCATCTATCACCTGTACGAGAGTCTTACCTGCATCCTTGAGGATGAGCTGGACGAATGTACTCTGTGCATCGATGCTATTTTCGAGGAGTTCTTTGACTACAGAGGCAGGCCGCTGGATGACTTCTCCGGCGGCAATCTGATTAGCTATAGACTCGGGTAGTAGCTGAATGATGTCAGCCATAGGCAGGTTTTAGGAGATTTGGTTAGACTACGAAGGTATGAGATTCTCTACAGAGTAAGACGATGAGTTATCCACATCTTAGTGGATACTCTTACACTTGGATTGATGAGATTTGCCTCTGATAGAGAGGCTTCTAGACCAGAGATGTTGGTCCTTATCTTGTCACTGTTGTCCCCAGTTTTTCGCCGCTTAAGAGCTTATTGAGATTCCCTTTCTGATGGATATCGAGGACGACAACTGGCATGTCATTCTCATTACACAAGGTAAATGCTGTCATGTCCATCACCCTCAAGTTATTCTCTATTACCTCAGAGAATGTGATGTGTTCATACTTGACAGCGTCCTGATGCTTCTCAGGGTCTTTGTCGTATATCCCATCCACTCTTGTGCCTTTGATCAACGCATCAGCGCCGATCTCATTGGCCCTAAGTGCAGCTGCAGAGTCTGTCGTGAAGTAGGGACTCCCTGTACCTCCAGAGAATATCACAACTCTGCCCTTCTCTAAGTGACGGATAGCTTTGCGTCGGATGTAGGGCTCGGCTATCTCTCTCATCTCTATCGCTGAGACGAGCCTCGTATAGACGCCTACTGACTCGAGGACACTCTGGAGAGCCATACCATTGATAACAGTAGCGAGCATACCCATGTAATCTCCTTGCACTCTCTCTATCCTATTAGCACTTGCCTGCAGGCCTCTGAAGATATTACCTCCGCCGATGACAATAGCTACTTCGATGTCTTTGGCAATGAGTTCTTTGATCTCATGGGCATAGTGAAGTATCATATCAGGGTCGATACCGAAGCCTTTATCGCCTACGAGAGATTCACCGCTGAGTTTGAGGAGGATACGTTTGTACATATTAGTTATTGGAGTTAAGTGATTATGAAGATGAGTTGTTGCTCTTCTGACACGGTGTAAAGCTATTTCTTTTTTTTACCTCTAATGGTAGGGTAAGCTAGATTTATGGCATAAAAAAAGCGACTCTAATAAAAGAGTCGCTTTCAATAATAATTTTTCAGCTTATCCAAGCTTGACATGCTTGAACTCTGTGACTGTTAGTTCTTTGTCAACTGACTGTAAGAAACCTTCAACTGTTTGCTTATTGTCTTTGACGAATGCTTGAGCAAGTAGTGTATTCTCTTTGAAGAATTTGTTGAGTTTACCTGTTGCGATTCTTTCAATCATTGCTTCTGGCTTTCCTTCCTTCAGTGCTATCTCCTTACCGATTCGGAGTTCTCTATCGATAATATCTTGTGGGATAGACTCTTGGTTGAGAGCTACTGGCTTCATGGCAGCGACTTGCATTGCGACATCTTTACCTGGATTGACGAAGTCATCAGATGCTTTATTCAATGCGACGAGTACACCAGCTTTGTTCCCCATATGGATATACTTTACGACCATAGGTGCCTCTACTTTTTCGTAGCTAGCAAGTTCTACTTTCTCACCGATGACACCGATCTGTTCAGTAATTTTATCTCTGAGAGCCATTCCTTCGTATTGGAGGTCGAGGAGTCCGTCCTTCGTATCTGGGAAGTTGTTCAGTGCTAGATCTGCGATAGATTTCGTCATATTTACGAAGTCTTCATTCTTTGCTACGAAGTCAGTCTCACAGCTGAGTTTGATTACGATACCTTTAGTCTGGTCATCGTTGACTTGTGCAATGACTACACCTTCGTTTGCTTCTCTATCTGCTCTTTTGGCAGAGAGTTTTTGACCTTTCTTTCTGAGTACTTCTATTGCTTTATCAAAGTCTCCTGCTGCTTCTACTAGGGCTTTTTTACAGTCCATCATCCCTGCACCTGTTGCATCTCTCAACTTCTTTACGTCAGCAGCTGATAGTTTTACATCACTCATTTTTATACTTATTTAAGTGTTTATAATTTTTTTTGACAATCTCCTTACCTATGCTTTAGCATCAGGGTTAGAGTTTTTTCTTTCATCTAATCCTTCTTTGATCGCTCCTACGAGGTAGTCTACTACGATCTTGACTGACTTAGATGCATCATCATTCGCAGGGATAGCGAAGTCTACATCATTGGGATTAGAGTTAGTATCTACTAATCCGAATGTCTTGAGACCTAACTTCTTAGATTCTGCGATAGCGATATGCTCGTGGAATGTATCTACGATGAATACTGCTGATGGCAATCTATTGATGTTAGCGATACCACCGAGTACTTTCTCTAGCTTATCTTTTTCTCTTGAGAGAGTCAATCTTTCTTTCTTCGTGATACTCGTTGCAGACTTATCAGCGAGGAGTTTTTCGATTGTATTCATCTTCTTGACAGACTTTCTGATCGTAGAGAAGTTAGTCATCATCCCTCCTAACCATCTTTCCGTGACATAAGGCATATTTACGCTTTTTGCAGCGTTCATTATCACTTCTTTGGCTTGCTTCTTAGTTGCAACGAAGAGAATTTTCTTTCCTGACTTAGCGATTTGCTTCATTGCTTGAGCAGAAGTCTCGAGGCAGTCAAGTGTCTTATTGAGATCGATGATATGTATCCCTTGCTTCTCCATAAAGATATATGGAAGCATCTTAGGGTTCCACTTACTCTTCTGGTGTCCGAAGTGTACTCCAGCTGTAAGCAGATCATTATATTTTGGTAAGTTCATATTTCAGAATCTTTTTTACTATTAACAAATAAATATTAACGCTTAGAGAACTGGAAGCTCTTTCTTGCTTTAGGTTTACCGAATTTCTTACGTTCGACTACTCTACTATCTCTAGTGAGGAATTTTCTTTCTTTGAGAGGCTTTCTGTACTCTTCGTCGATTTTGACGAGAGCTCTTGAGATTGCAAGTCTGATTGCTTCACTCTGGCCTTTGAATCCACCACCGTTGACATTCACCTTGATATCATACTCAGTCGCTACTTCGACGATATTCAATGGATCAGTTAAGTTAGTTTGGATCATTTGTTGCGGAAAATATTCTTTGTAATCTTTTCCGTTGACTGTAATAGTTCCGTTTCCTTTGCTCATGTAGATTCTTGCTACAGATGCTTTTCTACGGCCTATTGTGTTTATTACACTTTCCATATCTTATCTTAGAAATTAAATGTTTCTGGTTTCTGTCCTTGGTGAGTATGCTCAGCACCTGTAAAGACATGTAACTTTCTAAATATTGCTCTTCCAAGTTTGTTTTTTGGAATCATCCCTTTGACTGCCTTTTCGATGACTGCTTCAGGTCTTTTTTCGAGCATTTCTTTTGCTGTTCTGACTTTTCTACCTCCTGGATATCCAGTGTAGTGGTCGTACTCTTTCTGGTCGAGTTTGGCTCCAGTAAACTTGATCTTCTCAGCATTGATAACAATCACATGATCTCCACCATCTACATGTGGTGTATAGTCAGGCTTATGCTTACCTCTGAGTACATCAGCAATCTTAGTTGCCAATCGTCCAACGACTTCGCCGTCAGCATCTACTACATACCACTTACGCTGTACGTCTTGTGGTCTGAGAGATTTTGTTTTATAACTTAATGTATTCACTTCCAATTATTTAGATAAAAGTTCTTAATTGTTCGCTTCTTAGCGGGTGCAAATGTAGTCTGACCTTTTTAGTGAAACAAGTATTTTGCACTCTTTTTTCACACATGCCTTCATAATCTATTGATAATCAGTGTAAAAATCGCATCTTTTTTGAAATAACTGTTGTGAATAGTGAAGTATTTAGGGGGATTTAAGGTCAGTATATCGCATTTACCTAGAGTGAGTGTAAGGTGAGTCGCTTGGATCTGATACTTGTCTGTTGCTCTCTAGGGGGTACTGTTGGTAAATGCCTGCTGCTATCTTACCACTGTCAAATCACCTGTATAGACTATTGATTCTCCATCTATAAATTCTACTTCCGCGTAATAGACATAGACTCCACTTTGGACTCTCTGGTCATTGAGGGTTCCATCCCATCCGCATGTCTTATCATTTGGTCTACCATCTTGGCATTGATAGATTAGGCTCCCCCATCTATCGTAGATTTGGAGTGATAGGATACTGGTGATACTTGCTGCTGATCCTTGGACGTAGAAGGTCTCATTGCCAGCTGTAGCAGGGCTGATGATATTAGGGATAAAGACCTTCCTGTCTTTGTTGACTTGGATATAGAGTGTATCATCAGTGGAGCAGTTATTACTATCTGTGACAGTAAAGATGACTTGCATGGAGTTAAGTGGTTGTATCTCTATAGAGGTACAGTCTGAGTTGCATGTGTAGTCTATATTGGCACTATACTCTGGATCTATCATATCCGTGATCGGTGTGAGGGTTACCTGATCACCAAGTGATATCTCTAAGTCCGGACCAATGTCTAGTGTGGGTTGGTCTGGGAGTATGATAGGGACCTCTTGACTCAGAGTACAGCCATGTCGATCTACGATCATAAGTGGGATGAGCCCAGGACTGACAGTGACTTCGACCAAGTCTGGAGTAGTTATCCCGTCTATAAGTATGGTGTATGGTGGATAACCATTCGCTGCATTACCAGCTATGATACCTCCTGTCTCTGAATACCAACAATCGGGGTCAATAGGGATAATGTCTGCTGTGATCCCCGGATCTGCCACTACTGATAAGTTAACTGTCACTACACTGTCACATCCTAGAGTAGTCAAGAGACTATCAATATAGACTCCCTCCGCCTCTATGATCTGATCGACAAGAGTGTATGTATTGCCCTCACAGATGGTATCATATACTGTGTAGTACTTAGGTTGTACATAGATGATTTTAGTATTAGAGAAGACCCTACACCTTGCATTGAGCAACTGGGCTGGAGAGTTGGCGAGTACATATCTGTAATAGTAAAATCCTCCATTGAGATCTGTATGTGTATATGTCATACCGTTTTCGCCTATGAGATCTACCCAAGTCATCCCTTCATCAAAACTTTGTTGCCATTGGTACTGTGGATTATCATATTGGTTACCTATGATGGTGGCTTCGATGATGATAGGGTCTCCATCCTCACAGATATTATCTACTGTCTCTGGTAAGATCAAGGCCTCTGGTCCACATGGTCTGAATGTAATATTGTCCAGTGCTAGATCATTACCTATCCCTCCATCTGCGTTGTTGCTCAATGAGAGGACTATGGATGTCTGATTGGGGCCTGTCTCAAATGAGAATCCAAAGGTCTCCCATGCTCCAGTCTCCTCAATATTACCTGTAGAGAACTGTAATACATCATCGATAAGAAATGATACATTAGGCTTGATCAATCCTGAATTAGGTTCTATCATATTGATGATATCTACGGAAAACTCATACCCAGTATTCTCACAGAGTCCCGTCACCTCTTCTTGATAGAATAGGCCGGCATCAAAGCTTGCGTTGACTACCATCATATAGCCGTTGGGGTCGCTGCTATTATCCTCTATTGATAGCCATCCATCGAAGATATCACTCCACCCACCAGTATTATTAGTTAAGAAGTAGAAGCCATCAAATGGAGGAGGATCAGTGGTATATTGGTAGCCTGGTGCAATATTGGGATCTGTCTGGAGGATATTATCAACTCCACTCCCAAAGTCTCCTTGGTCAAAGATGTTCTGTCCGATATTGCCATCACATTGAGTGTAACTGTGTGTAGTGCTCAGGAGGAGTATCCCGCATAATATGATGAGACGCTTGTACTGGTGCATTACATCCCTTGTATGATATCTATGACTTGCTGTGACATCATGATCATGTAGACCACGACACAGAGGACTATGACGATTCCTAGTAGTCGTAGATTGGATTGGTTGACGAGAGTACTTCTGTAGTTTTTGTCAGATGGACTGACCCCTGATCTCAATCCTGCTCTGATATTGTGCTTGAGTGACTCGACATCCTGATCTTGACCTTCGCGATTGTATCGTGCTAACCGCTCTTGCAATGCCTCTTTCTCAGCATCATAATAGCGAGTTTTATAATCAAACGTTTTGTGCTTTTGTCTGTATTTTAAGTTGAACATCACGTGTCATGTTAGTCAATAGTAACGAATAAAGTCAACAGCAGGTATGAGTATCTCACATACTCATCTCCTTATGTCTCATCTATAGAGATGCAAGTTAGAAAAGTTATGACCGAAGAACATTCCTTTTGGACCAAATAATTATCCTTATGCTCTGATTGTCAAATCATCTGTAGCAGACTATTCGATATTACTCAGATCACGATATTACCATTAATATGAGATCTGTAGTGAGAGTACCCTACTCTTTGACAACAGTGAAGTGACTTGCTTTGTCTCCTGCTTCTGTTTGTAGTCTGATCAAGTATACGCCTCTTTGTGCAAAGTGTTTGGCATTTACCTCGAGTGTATTGCTCCCTTTGGAGAGAGAGATCTCTTGGCTGCCGACCAGTCTTCCTACTACTGTATAGACCTCTAGTATCATCAGAGTATTGATTGGCGACTCTAAGGTAATCACTGGACTCCTGTGGAATGGATTGGGAGAGATGACAACGTCTGTAATCTCTGCTGCTAAAGTAGTGCTGCTCTTCTCTCTGGTTATGACAGATTGTGCTTCGCTAGCAATATCAATCTCCACACCTGAGCTCAGGCCAGTATCTGCAGCAGCATCGACTAGACTCGAGATATCTCCCTTGAGTACTGCTAAGAAGTTATTGTCATCTATAGAAGCGTCAAAGTCTTGGATCTCAATCGCTGTTACAAACTCGCCACTCTTAGCATAGTGCTTGACATCTATGGTCGTCCAATATGCATCTATTGACTCAGGGAATGTCCTAAATCTCACAACCTCCATCAAGAGGTAAAAGTCTTCTTCGTCTACTGTACCACTCTCATCCATATCAGCGGCTAGTAGCATATATGGATCTGTAAGTTTGACATTTCCCCAGAGGTGAGCAGATAATATCTCAGCATCTCTGGATGAGACTAGGCTGATATCAAATGTATCGATGACTGGCTGTAAGAGGTAGTCTCCCATCAACTCTACATGATCGATTGCATATGTGCCATCTGCTGATGCCTCTACACTGATTTGGGATTGAGTGATCAGTGTGTCGATGATATTGTCGATAAGAGTATCATAGAGTATGGTCGTGACGAGAGTACCGTCAGAGAGCAGAGTGGTCTCTTGTCCTATCTCTAGATATGTCGTATCCTGTAAGAGGAATGCTAGGGTGTCAATCTCTACACTCGTCAAGGCGAGCCTTGGTGTCTGAGATTGAAGATCTTGTAACGATGCCACTTGACCACTGATCAAATAGTCATGATCTTGGCTTGCGGACAACCCTAGAGTACAATTAGGGATGTCGTCAGTATTATTTTGAATCTCTAGAGTGACGATACAGTAAGACTGATTGCCATGTGTATCTGTGACATACATCTGGAGTGTATTATCACCCAAGTGATCACATGTAAATGTCTCATGTGTATGTGTTACGTCAGGCGAAAATGAGAACTGCAGCATCCCAGAAGCACAATTATTGGTACTACCTATGTCGAAGTCTTTGGCCCAGATCTCTACTTTACCGTCATCGTTGATCCCATCACCATCTGTATCTACAGGGCAGAGAACTGTCGTGATCTTAGAGATGCAGTATGGGTATGGATTCGCATCATTCTCTACTACTATCGTCTGGTAGAAAAACTTCTTGAGGCTACAACCATAGTTGACTACATAGCCTACTGTATGTGTACCTATTGGATATACGCCACTTGCATTGACTCCTGTCGTATCAGCATAGACAGAGTTATGTGTAATGGTATACTCTCCACCACAGCTAGACGGTGCTAACTCTATCTCTGGTACTTGGACATATGCATCTACACAATTATAAGATCCGACAGTGAGTGTATCTAGCTCAGTGTGTATAGGCTCTGTAGAGTCAGAGACTTTGATTGTCTGCGTGAAGAAATATTCTCCTGCGCCACCAAGATCAGGGTCATATGTACACCAATCAATGATATGCCATACCCTTCTAATCTTTTTGCATTGTGGTCCAAATACGAGCTCTGTATCTGTATAGTTAGTGCCGATAATTGCACATGGATTGGTATTGACATAGCTCGGATACCCTGTGATATCTGGTGAGGTATCAGGATTGCATCCCTCTACAGTGAGTGGTGACTCAGGCCATGTAATATCAAGATCCCCACTCTCTGGTCCCACAACGGTAATGATCTGAGTACATGAGTGTTGATTCCAATATTGGTCTTCGACAGTCCAGGTACGCTTGATGATACCGATGTTACAACTGTTGAGAAAGTACTCTATGGATGGTAACCCTGCATCAGATGTTACATAGTTTTCGGTGTAGGTGGCATTGCCATACATCGAGAGGTCCCACAGCTCATCTTTACAATCTAGCGTGACGGGATCAGGACAGTCTATGCTAAATGAAATATCCTCCACAGCGAAGAGATGAGTAAACGCAAATAACAAAATCAAAAGAGTTGATACTGAAAGTCTCATAATAATGACAAATTACACATTAAATAAAAGTCTAATATATAAAACATTGTCTTTATGGTGGTAGCATCAATATGGAAAGTGTTAAAAAAATAGTGGTTTACCCTATGATTCTTCTAATACCAGCAAAATCTGTGATGATATAATGACCCGTAGTATCCAACTCTCAGGATGTCTATCGCCAATCTGTCGATGCATCACTAGTATAGATCATCTGATCATCGGAGTGAAATAGACTACCTCATATAAAACTTATCTCTTAGTCAAAACGTTTTTTTGATTGGAAGTACCCAATCTTATTATCGGTAACGAAATTATTGTCAATTATGCCAAACACCATCCTCCAAGAATCGTCAAAGCTCACTCCAGGAATACTCAGTCTCATCCCAACACTCTATGTCGGATGGGCTGATAGTATCTTGAGTCCAAGTGAGATCGAATTCGTCCAATCCAAAATCAAAGAACTAGACTTCCTTACCGAAGATGATAAGGCATATTTACTCAAGTATACTGATCCTAGAAATCCGCCAAGTGACGAAGTATTCAAGACTTGGAAACTTGCTATACAGAGGCACTCTACCACACTCAATGCTGAGGATATTGCCTCCCTTGAGTCTCTTGGCTTAGAGATAGCTAAGAAAGGGATTGGATATCAAAATGAAGCTCTCTGGAAGGCTCCTCAGACTAAGCAGGCCATCAGAGATATCCGTAAATCTCTCGGCATCCAAAATAGAGATGGTGCTCGCATACTCCCGGGACACCTCGTCAAGGTCAATCCTCATACTGACATCAATATCGTCCTTGCCAAAGAGATGCAAGAACATCTTGATGGTGACTATAAGGAGATAGGTGATAAGATCAAGAAGTTGCTCAGAGATCCATTCTTTGCATATAAGACACTAAGGAATAAAGATGAATATCGAGATCATGTCCTAGAACAACTCAAAACATTGGCAAGACAAGGATTGACCTCTTACTCATTTCCCACAGAGTATGGTGGGCAGAATAAGCCAGGAGATCATATCGCCATCTTTGAGAATCTCGCTTACCATGACCTCAGTCTCACAGTCAAGTATGGTGTACAGCTCGGACTCTTCGGCGGTGCTATCCAAGGATTAGGGACTGAGTCTCACCATCGCAAATATCTCAAGCCAATGATGGATATGGACCTACTCGGTTGCTTCGCCATGACTGAGACCAATCATGGATCCAATGTCAAAGGACTAGAGACCGTAGCTGTCTACGATCATGCATCAGAGAGCTATATCATCAATACTCCTCACGAGAAAGCAGGCAAAGAATACATCGGTAATGCCATGCACTGTACGATGGCAGCAGTATTTGCCCAATTGATCGTAGATGGTAAGTCACATGGTGTCCATGCCTTCCTCGTTGAAGTCAGAGACAAAGATCACAATCTATTGCCTGGCGTAAGGATAGAGGACAATGGATACAAGATGGGACTCAATGGCGTAGATAATGGTCGCTTGTGGTTCCAGAATGTATCAATCCCAAAAGAGAATCTACTCAACAAATATGGAGACGTTGACGATAATGGTCAATATACCAGCCCGATAGAGAATCCTAACAAGCGATTCTTCACGATGCTCGGTGCCTTGGTAACAGGGAGAGTGTCTGTCGGTCTTGCAGGAAATAGTGCCGCCAAGACTGCTCTGAGTATTGCTACCAAATATGGAAGTCAACGAAGACAATTTGCAAGTAAGGATGGTATAGAAGAAACAATCATCCTCGACTATCCTACCCATCAAGACAGGCTCTTCCCACTCCTTGCTAAGACCTATGCACTCCACTTTGCACTCCAAAAGCTCAATACAGACCTTGCAGCTGACTCGGACCACAAAGACCGGAGAAAGATAGAGACCAAGGCAGCAGGGCTCAAGGCGATCGCCACATGGCATGCTACACACACCATCCAGGAATGTAGAGAAGCCTGTGGAGGTAAGGGTTATCTGGCAGAGAATCGATTTACTGACCTGAAGGCTGACTCTGATATCTTCACAACATTCGAAGGTGATAATACAGTGCTCTTGCAGCTAGTAGCTAAAGGTCTCCTTACAGAATTCAAAAAATCATTCCATGACGAAGGTGTCAAAGCAGTAATGAAGTACATCGGTGCTCAAGTCTCTCAGAAGTTTTCTGAGTATAACTTCACTGCCACTCGGAATACCAATATAGAGCACCTCAGAGATCGAGACTTTCATCTCGAAGCATTCCGATATCGAGAAAAAAAATTGCTCTACACAGTGAGCCAACGGATGCAAGGATATATCAAAAAGAGAATTGACTCTAATCAAGCCTTCCTCAAGTGTCAGATACACTTCTTAGAGTTAGCTAAGGCGTATGTAGATAGACTCGTACTCCGCAATTACGTAGCTGCAATCGACAAGATGCCTGAGGGAGATGCCAAGGACTCATTTAACCTCATGTGTGATCTGTATGCAGTAGACACCTTACTCAACAATAAGGGATGGTTCCTTGAGAATGACTACATGGAAGGATCTAAGACCAAGGCTCTCAGAAGACTCAAGCAGAAGCTCTACCAAGAAGTAAGACCCCGAGCTAATACTTTGGTAGAAGCGTTTGGGATACCAGAAGAGTTACTCGGTGCTAAAATCGTCTTGTATAATTAAGAGAGAAGACTTCTTCTCTTTCAAACACTTTTGTAGTTTACTGCTCTGCAACCTAGTCTCACACAAGGAATGAAACCTCACTTCAAAGACTACCTCCTATCTGTGACTAAGGCTCGCAGCTGCACAGAAAGAGAAGTCATCCAACCGCTCTGGAGTGGTTATGGTAAGATTTCCCGATATCAACTGGATGGGTCGCCGTGGAGTACCGTAGTGATCAAGCATATAGCTCTAGGCAAAGCCAACTCTCACCCAAGAGGATGGAATACTGATACGTCTCATCAGCGCAAAGTCAAGTCATACGAGATAGAGACGACCTGGTATCGAGACTGGAGTAGATCATGTAACCCCAAGTGTAGGATACCTCATTGCCTTGGATCATACTCTGATGGTGATGATCACTGGATCATACTGGAGGATCTGAATGTTCACTTTCCCTTGCGGAAATACGACGTGACTCTCTCAGAAGTAAAAGTCGTCTTGAAATGGCTAGCCAACTTTCATATCACATTCTTATCTCACAAGCCAGTTGGCCTATGGGAGATTGGCACCTACTGGCACTTAGCCACTCGGCTCGATGAGTTGGAGCTCATCGAACATCAAGAACTCAAATCAAAGGCTCACCGCATCGATACTCTCCTCAATCAATGTCAGTATCAAACAATTGTCCATGGTGATGCTAAGCTTGCCAACTTTTGCTTTTCTGTAAATGGTGATGCTGTTGCTGCAGTTGACTTCCAATATGTCGGTGGTGGGTGTGGGATCAAGGATGTAGCTTACTTCCTTGGCAGTTGCCTCTCTAGTGATGATTGTGCTCAGTATGAGTCTCTCCTCTTGGACTATTACTTTGCAGAGTTGCTCATCGCATCTGACGAGTCCCAACAGAGTCATGACTTCCAAGACTTAGAAGATGAGTGGCGTAGCTTGTATCCTATTGCCTGCACTGATTTTATCAGATTCATGCTAGGGTGGATGCCTACTCACCAGAAGGTCAATACGTATAATCTAACGATGATGAATGCCGTCTTGTCAGGATTGTGAGTCAGTAAGTAGAGCATCCGCGTAGACCTGTGCATCACGGCAGTACTTGTCATCTCCTTTGAGTGTCCACTTCCCTGTCTTATCGACATAGTATTTGACGGTATTCTCTACGACTTTATCATAGCCTCCATACTCATCTAAGAGAGTTTGTACTTCTTTCTGGTATTCGAGTCTTCCGAGTTTGCGGAGTACGACAAGATCCCAGAGTCGATTGATTCTCTTAGATTTTTCTTTAAATTTTGGGTCCTTCGACTTATATGCCATCAGAAAAAGTGAGAGTGCCTTTGCTTCTGGAGTTGGTTTTTCTGATTTTCTACTCATAGTCTTTCGTTCATCGGTTGGGGGGGTTAATACTCGTCGTCTTATCCTTGGGAGATCATCTCAAAGTCCAATTGCTTCGCATCAAGATTTGCTGCAATTAGCTTTACCCTCACTTTATCACCTAGTCTGATCTTGCGATCTGATTGAGTAGATTCTGCTTTGAGTCGACCGTTAGTCAGTTCGTAATCTTCACCTAGCTTGTCAAATGGGATCAACCCTTCTGCCTTGCTCTCTGGTAGCTCTACAAAGATTCCTCTCTCTATCATCCCAGAGATGACAGCATCGAACTCTTCACCAACCTTATCGAGCATGTATTCGACTTGCTTGTACTTAATAGACTCTCTCTCTGCCTCTGTTGCTTTCTTCTCTTGTGTAGAGATATGTCCACATTGCATCTCTAGCTTCTCCTTGTCTAGTCGCTTGGTGTCTTTGAGATTGTCATAGAGTATCCGATGGACGAGGACATCAGCATATCTTCTGATCGGCGAAGTGAAGTGAGCATAGTGACTAAATCCAAGCCCAAAGTGCCCAATATTGTCAGTAGAGTACACGGCCTTAGCCATCGATCTAATGGCTAATGGCTCGAGGAGTTTCAGTACCTCGTTTTCTTTAGACTCTTTAGCGAGGCGGTTGATAGATGCCTTGATCTGCTGTGGAGTATCGAACTCAAAGTTGAAGCCCATCTCTCTAGCGAAGATGCTGAGTTCGCCAAGCTTATCGACATTGGGCTCATCATGTATCCGATAGACATATGGAATCTCAGATGTCCCTTGTTGCTTCCTTTCGATGTAGTGGGCTACTTCCTTATTAGCTAAGAGCATGTAATCCTCGATCATGAGGTGAGTATCTTTTCTTTCTTTGACATAGAGATCGATTGGCTTCCCTTTTTCGTCCAACTTAAATTTCACTTCCTCTGAGTCAAAGTTGATTGATCCATCTTTGAATCTCTGAGCTCTAAGCTTCTTGGCTATGGTATTGAGGTGTCGGAGTTCGTCCGGATAGTCACCCTTACCTGTATCGATTACCTCTTGTGCCTCTTCATAACTGTAGCGTCTTGCGGAGTGGATAATTGCCTTCCCAAACCATCTGTCTATAATCTTGAGATCCTTGTCAAATGTAAATGCTGCAGAGAATGCAAGTCGATCTACATGAGGCATGAGTGAGCAGAGATTATTGGAGAGTTTCTCTGGGAGCATCGGGATACATCGATCCACGAGGTAGACCGAGGTACTTCTGTTAAATGCTTCCTTGTCAAGTGCCGTACCTGGTCGTAGATAGTGAGTCACATCTGCGATGTGGACGCCTATCTCTACCTTACCGTCATCTAACTTCTTGTAGGAGATAGCATCATCGAAGTCTTTAGCTGTCTCGGGATCAATGGTGATAGTGAGTGTCTCTCGGAAGTCTCGTCTATCATCTAAGTCAGTTGTGGGTATCTCATCTGGGATCTGTGCCATCTCAGCCTCTACCTCATCTGGGAAGAAACTGTCGAAGCCATTCATACTGAGTATAGCCTGCATGGACACTTCATTTTCGTCTTCTGGAGGGATGATCCGCTTGACCTTACCGTGGATGCCTGAATTCTTCCCTGTACCCCAATCTGTAATCTCAGTGACGACGATGTCACCATCTTGGGCATCGAGTGTGTCCTCTGCTTTGACTCGGATAGTCATCGTGGGTGATGAGTTGAGCACATCGACTACTGATGATCCTTTACCGATCCAGATCTTCCCTACTACTGAGCTTATTTTACGCTTGACGACCTTGATTACTGAGGCTTCTCCTCTTCTTCTCCCTTTGGGAAAATGGGCTGAGACTTCTACTCTATCACCATTCATGGCACCGTTGAGCTTACTTGGTGAGATATGTAGGTCATCATCTAGCTCATCTACTAAGAGGAAGGCGCTTCCTGATCTCGTCATGTCTATTGTACCGATGTATCGATTGCTTCCACCGCTCTTCGTATTGCCTTTACCCTGAGTATTGCTATCAGCGTTGTCGATATAGTTAGAGTCGAGTTTGTAATTGCCGTCTTCGTATCGGAAAAGTACTCCCTGTGTCCTGAGGAGTTCGAGTTGGTGCTTGACAGAGTCTACACTTTTTTTGACTTCGAGTTTGCTAGCGATTTGCTTAGCAGTCTGTTTTTTTCTTGGATGCTTGGTGAAGTAGTTCTTGATTTTCTTATTGAGATCATCTCCTGTTACTTTTTTTCCGTATTTGCTTTTTTTTCTACCCATGCGAGTGGTTGATCTTCTTTTTGTGAATAAATGTTGCCTCCTGGCAAAATCTCCATCGTAAATGCATTGCTGGACATCGGATCATAATCCTTATCTGCCTGTGCTGCGGCACCTACCATGATGTTGATGATATGTCCTTCTTCGATATTAGCTACTGATTGGATGACGTTGTGTCCGTCGGTTTTCATCCCAGCGATGATCTTGCGGCTGATCAGAGAGAGGTCTTTCTTACTCAATGTAACGAGAATATACTCTCTGGAGTACAAATCAGCCTTCCAATATATCAATGGGATGAAGTCATCCCCCTGTGGAAGTTGGACACATGGGATGACTTCGCTATACTCATCATACTTCCCTTCCCAAGACTCTAGGATATGATAGATGTACTTACCAGGTAGTGGAGTGTTGGTCTTACTGATCTCTTTGATGACGTCCTCGGAGAAGGAAACTGGAAGGTCGATCGGGGGAAAATAGTCTAGGATTGCTAGGAGTTCTGTTGGCTTCATATCTTAGTTATCTACTCGGTTGGAGATTACGCTAGTTTGATTATTATCATTTAGAGTTAGACATATCTTTGTCTCTGTATAATTATATTGTGTTGCATTTTTTGCGGATGTGCTATCTTCTCCGACAGTGTTGGGAGTGATCCCTCTGTCTTGATCTCTGATCTCACGCATAACAAAGGTAAATGGAAAAAAGGTCAGTGAGGTTGAAAAGATTATCCGAATGTTAGACTCCGTAAGATCAAAAAAATGAATTATTGTTCACCTTAACTGATCAGTCTACAGCATATTCTCTTTTGTCGGAGACGTACAATCATAAGTTATCGATTAGCAAAAATGAAAATCTCAATAAATGGAGTTTAAAGTAAAAGTTTCGACTATTTATGAATGTTCTTTAGAAAGAGCATTTAAAACTCCAATGTTATGTGACGTTACTAAAATACATACGGGTTTTGGACTTACTCCGAAAGTCACACATACAACTCATGATGAAAATTGGGGACAAGTCGGTTCAAGTAAAAAGATATATGTTGAAAAGTCAATAACACAAAAAGGTGGATTTGCTTCAATGGATAAAGTACTTGATAGAGTAGAAAACAACTATTGGCAAATACAAGTAGACGAGTTTCAATCTTGGATGGCAGGATTCTATAAATTTATAGGTGAATGGAAGACAACTGAAAAGGTTGAAGGAAATATTTTGGTTGAATACAGTTACTCGCTTTATTCTGATAAACCACTTTATTTTCCACTGAATTGGATTTTTGCAAAACTATTTTGGCCTATTTATATGAAAAGAGTCCTTGAAAACATTAGGAGAATGGCATATGATAAAGAACCATATCTTTACAATTAAGGATCTTAGAAAAAGGAATGGTCTTCACATGCATCTATTTGATCGATAAATAGTTAAAGCAACATGCGATCTCTTGTGGGTCTACAAATAATTTGGAATAAATGAAAAATAGAATCAGTCAATACATTTTGTTTCTAATTGTATTCAACTTTGTTGGAACCCTTTATGGGCAATCTGACACATATCTAGACAGGGAAACTTTTGGCTTGGTTAAAAGCATTGGGTGGGATATTTTGGAGTATGAACCTGGTAAATATTTGTCTCTTCTTGATGGCAGGTCATCAATATTTAATCAGCTAACAATATTAGAAGATGAAAAAGTGTCACTACTTGAAGAGTCAGTAACTCATCTAGATGGTATCATACGTCAAGATACTTGTGATATCGCTACTGTATGGTCTGATATCTATAGCGAATATATCCTAGCACAGATAGACTCGACACATCAGCTTGACTTGGGAGCCATGCATAAGTATGCTAGTCTCTGTCCAGAGACCTCTGGACAAGCTGTATTCTTGGCAAGGAGTATCATGTCTAATTACAATGATATCAGATATGATCTAGAGCAAGATTGTGAAGAAATAAGAGTAGACCAAAGATCTCGGGAGTTGCCAAATTCAGAATCTGAGATACTGATTTACCCTAATCCAACAAGTGGCCAATTTGACATCTCTAATATGGAAGAAGGACAAAAGCATATTTCAATCATTAATACAGCGGGCATCACAGTACATAATAGTTATACTGAAACTTCTGACTTTACAGTGGAGCAAGAATTAAAGTCAGGATTATATATTGTAATGGTGGAATATCAAGAAAGTGGAAAGAGAGAAACACTAAAATTGTTTATCCAATAATGTTGAAGACTTTTTCCATATTATCGGTGTTACTGATATGCTGTTATCTGCATTCGGTTGCTCAATCCAAAGGCGACTATCAATGGATATTTGGATCGAATGCATTGTTTTTGGAAGGTTCAGAAGGAAGTTTGGTTACTTTTACTGATAGTGGATTAGATACAGCTTATGTACAGTTGGCTGCTAGTATCGGCTCTAACAATGCCTCGATTTGTGATGAGAATGGCAGGTTACTCTTCTACACTAACGGTTGTGCAGTCTTTGATTCGACCTTTCAGGTTATGGAAAATGGTGATGGGATTAACGTGGGTGGAGTCAGTGGTCAATGCCATATAGGGAATTATCCAGGATTGCAGAATTCTATAATCTTACCAGCTCCAAATAGCAATAGCAAATACTACTATTTGCATAAAATATGGACACTGACTGATGATTTCAAAGTCATAATTTCTGGTTTAATGATGTCTTCAATTTCTTTTGAATTAGTAGAGTTAGGACAAGTTATCCAAAAAAATATTGAAATTGATCCAGATCGATCTACATTGAGTGGACTTGCTGAGGCAATTCTACATCAAAATGGTAATGATTGGTGGGTGATTGATTTCACTAAAGGTCCTGTGGAAGAATATTATCTAGCATATTTAGTCGAGAAAGATACTATAACATTGCAACAGGAAATAGAAATACAGAATTTTGAAAGTCTTGATGACTGGTGTTCATCAACTTCTCAATCCTGTTTCTCTCCAGATGGCACCAAATTAGCAAAGATGTGTCCATTGACAGGATTTGATCTATGGGATTTTGATCGATCTACTGGACTTATATCCAATTATCGTCATTTACCTCTTGAGACGGAAATCCACACCTGCGGAGTTGGCATCAGTCCTAATTCACGTTTTGCTTACCTCTCATGTGCAGATAGTCTTTGGCAAGTCGATCTATGGGAAGAGGACTTGAGTGATGGTTTAGAGCTTATCGATACTCTAGACACAACTGCTGAGCTTGGTACTGCAACTAATTTTGGATACCAGCAACTTGGTCCTGATTGCAAGATCTATATGAATACCATCCGACAGTATGATTGGCTACACGTCATCAATAGCCCTGATGAGAAGGGCAAGGCTTGTGACTTCCGACAGCACAGCATCAAACTTCCTCACCTCAATCAGCCTGGTTCTTTTCCTAACTTTCCGCACTTTCGTATTGATGAGGAAGATGTTTGTGATCCGACCATTACAAGTGTCTTTGGTGTGCCGATAGAGACGGTGAATGGGATGGAGGTATTTCCCAATCCTACGAGTGGGGAGGTGACTGTGGAGCTGCCTGAGACTCTATCAGGAATACTGTCGGTGAAAGATTTGGCTAGTCAGGTT
>CALLAW010000084.1 GCA_938001865.1 uncultured Saprospiraceae bacterium
GGACCTTCCTGTGATATTACCTTCTTGTGGTTGTAGCCATTACGCTTATTCTTCTTGCCTGCCTTTTTGTCCGCAGATAGATGGGCTTCTACCTCGCCTTCCAACATCGTATTTACCATCTTCTGAAGCAAGCCGCTAAACGGACTGTCTGATCCAAATAGAGGCTTCTTTGACCTCAAGTGATTCTTTAGCTCTTCTTCTAGAGCTTTCGGTAGCTTTAATTCTTCTTTCATTCTGTAAAGTTAAGGGACACAGTTTAATGAACAGTCTCATGTATTTAGCATAGAACCATCTTTCTTATATAGATCATCATCATTAATCTGAAATTAATCTTTCTCTTATTGACTCTGACACAAAGGTGTTTAATGAGGTATTCATCTCCATTGCTTTTAGCGCAGCTAATCGATGTAATTCTGATGTAAGTCTTACATTAAAACTGCCTTTAAATGGCTTCTCTGGCTTTCTATCTTTCTCATTACACTCAGCTAAATATTCATCAATTATGCCTCTAAAATCTTCTTCCAACTTTGTCCCTGTCATACCTTCATAAGACAAGAGACTTTTGATTCCAAGCACTTTGCCATAAAGTAATTTATCTTCCTTGCTATATTCTATAGAACCTGTGTAGCCTTTATATTCTAGATTTCTCATAAGCCTAATATTTCTTTTACCTGCTTCAATTGATACTTCTTCATTATCCCACTTGGATGAGGTTTATGCATTTTGACTTGAACTCCTTGTTTATTCTCGAACTGTACTCGAGATCCTGATGTCTTTCTTTTCTTCACTTCTTCAAAGTCAGAATATCCAAGTAGCCTAACCATCTCCTTATAATGAAAGTCGGATGGCATACTTAAAAACCTATCAATTAATTTCTTTTTCTTTGACACAACGCTAATGTAACTATATTTAGTTGCAATAAGCAGTTTTATTTTTTCAGATGATGTTTTTCCAACCTCTCCGCTATCTCAAGTATGTAGCTTAATTACAACTATCTGATAATCTTTTGAAGTATTTCTACATTTTTATGAGGTTGGAAACCTCATAAAAATGATAGCTTTAAATTCACGGGTCATTGATTAAGAAATTAGGAAGTTTTAGATATGAGTTTGAAGTTTGTAACCTTCAAACAGCGGGGGGACTAGACAAGACGCTAAGAAAAGATTGCAGAATAGATATTATAAGAAATCTACAAGAACTGCGATTGGTAAGTTGAGATTAATGGAAGATCAAAAAGAAGCTTCTGAGTACTATCCAAAGGTAGTAAGTATGATTGACAAGTTAGCTAAGAGGAACATCTGGCACAAAAACAAAGCTGCAAACCTCAAAAGCAAGTTATCAAAGCACATCCTTAACCTTGCTAAGTAATTCGTCACTCACAATAGAGATTGACAGATAGTTGAGTTGAAGGGAGTCAGATCCCAATGTTCTCAATAATATAAAAAGCGATAAGCGTTATCATTTGATAATGCTTATCGCTTTTTTATTTAGTCTGTCTTGGTCACTCTCCAGATGACTGCTTCTCTATTATCAAGAGATTATTACCAAGAGATATCATCATCTGTATCTACAGCATCGGTTTTGTCAGTATCGACACTTTCGGTGGGAGTAGACGTATCGCCTTGATTAGCTTCTGGTTGGGGATTATCGGCGAGCTCTTTTTGCTGTGCTTCCCACTCTGCTTGGCGTTTTTCGTAGAGATCATACTCAAAGTCTGGCATGAGTTCTGTCTTGACGTGATCAATCGTTTCGCCTAAGCTAGATTGGAATCTATTGAAATCTTCTTTGTAGAGGAAGATCTTGTGACGTTCGTATCCGTCGTCATTGAATCGCTTAGTACTCTCTGTTAATGTGATATAATAATCACCTCCCTTTGTTTGTTTGACATCAAAGAAGTACGTCCTTCTCTTTCCAGCCCTTACTTTTGACGAGTAAACACTTTCAAATCTACTGTTGTCTTCGCTCACTTTCTTTCTAATTTAGATTACAATTATTAGCTAAACTAATAATTTTTTAAATATGCAGTAGATTTTGATAGTTAATTCTTTAGAGCTCAGCGGATGGTTGTTATTGTTCTGCATCATCTCTGCACACTATTTCAGTTCTAATAGAAAGCTGATTGAGTAGGCATTTTTAGCGATTGAAGATGATAACCATAAAGATACTTACTCCTTGATCTAGTCTCACTGGAGGGAGCCAAAAAGACACCTCATCAATCATGAGCAGTCAGCTGGAGACACTCTTAACCCTCGTACTTTTGATTTTGGACGAGTCCGTGATAGAGGCCTTGCTGTAAGACCAACTCATCGTGTCTCCCTTGTTCTACTATCTTCCCTTGGTCAAGGACTATGATCTTGTCAAATTGGATGTAATGAAGGATTCGATGAGTGATGATGATGGCTGTCTTGCCTGCAAGTTGGCTAGAGAGATATCCGAGGATTTTCTTTTCGGTCTTGGTATCGACCGCGGATAGACAATCATCTAAGAGTACGATTTGTGGTTCTTTGATCAAGGCTCTAGCGATCGAGATACGTTGCTTCTGCCCTCCAGAGAGTGTGACACCTCTCTCACCTACGAGGGTGTCATATCCATCTGGAAAACTCATAATATCAGAGTGTACGGCACTCGCCTCGGCTACCGCCTCTACTTGCTTGCGAGTCTCACCTGGTACTCCAAATGTGATATTGTTGTGGATCGTATCACTATAGAGGAATCCATCCTGTGGCACATATCCTAGGCTATTCCTCAGTACTCCAAGATCTATCTCATCGATAGGGACTCCATCGACTAGTATTACTCCTGATGTCACGTCATACATCCGAGTAAGCAACTCACAGATGGAGCTCTTCCCTGATGCTGTACGACCCATGATAGCAAGCTTCTGTCCAGCCTCCAGTGTAAAGCTGACATTATCTAACGCTTTTACGCCAGTGTCAGGATAGACCAGTGTCACATCTCTAAACTCTATCTTGCCCGTAAGATCAGGTGAGTGTGTCCCAGCATTTACGACAGTGGGCTGAGTGTCCAAGATCGCATTTATCCGCATCTGTGATGCCTCTGCTTGCTGTACGATAGAGGCAATCCAACCTATCGATGTGAATGGCCACGTGAGGTAGTTGACATAGATGATGAACTCTGCTATGGTACCTGGAGTCAATGCTCCCTCCCCTACGAGACGACCACTGATATAGATCGTCAAGAGTGTACTCAATGAGATAATCAAGATCATCAAGGGAAAGAAAAAGGCATTGACCTTCGCGAGATCCATCGAGTATGACTTGAACTGCTCAGACTCTGCATCAAACTCGGATCTGAATCTATCCTCAACACCATATGACTTCAACACTCTGATACCAGAGTAGACCTCTTGTGAGTTAGCAGTCAATACTGAGAGTTGCTTCTGGATATTTTCACTCCGCTTATTGATCAGGCGGCTGACATAGTAGATAGAGAGAGAGAGAAATGGCAGAGGGATCAATGTGTATATTGTCAACTCTACATTGACCTTGAGCATCGCATAGATGACCAAGACACAGAGTCCGATAAGATTGATCCCATACAAGAGTGCCGGACCTAGATACATCCTGACCTTACCGACGTCTTCTGCCACTCTAGACATCAGATCTCCAGTCTTATTGCTCTTGTAAAATGCTGTATCAATCTGCTGATAGTGATTATAGATCTCTTTGCGGATATCATACTCGATCAGCCTTGACATGACGATGATCGTCTGTCTCATCAGATACATAAAGACTCCCATGACTAGGGCAAACCCAATCACATAGAGGGCATACTTAGTCACTTCACTCCCAAACAACAGAGAGAAATCCTCTGAGTTATCATTTGTTTTTTGGCTTTTGACTAGATTAAAAATAGAGTTGAGAGCATCTCTGATCGTCTGCGGGATCTTGATCCTAAAGTAATTGGATAGAAATACAAAAACGATCCCCGACAAAAGGTGCCACTTATACTTCACAAAGTATTTATTCAGTCTAAATAGTTGCTTCAATCTTGTGTCGGTTAATCAGTTATACATCTAGTATCAAACAGCTCTACTCTCTAAAGAGTTGCGAAGGTAAGCAATAGTTATCATCATTAGAGAGTGTTGATCTACGTTGTAGATTACATACCATTGGAGATGCTGTTGTACTCTAGGTAAATGCTACACAGTATCGACGCATGATTAGATTAGCGGAGACTTGGGCAGAGAGTCATCATATCAAGGCCCATCAAGCTCAGAGGAGACTGTTTGTCTCTTGATGATTAGGGGGACCATCGACGATATTGGGTCACCTCCGACGACCACCGCCACCATACGTCATCGCCTCTCCTTTGCCAAATCCATAGCTAAATCCGAGATTGATGAATCGACCATATCGTGTAGTGCTGAAGGCAAAGAATCTATCAGTATCGGCAAATGACTCTCTCACTCTAGATGCGAACACATCTCTGACAGAGAAATTGATGACCATCTTGCCTTTCTTTATCTTGTATCTCATGCCGATATCTGCAAAGAGGTTATCAGCGATAAATCCTTGGATAGTCTGCACTTCGGATTGGTAACGGCCAGTCACCTCTACATCAAATGCTCTCGTAATCTTGTACTTACCTGTCACCTTCGTAGACCATTGATCATTCTGAAAGTCAAAGTTTTGATCGTTGAATCTTCCTTCTCTATTGAAGATATTGTAATTCGCATCTCCAGTCAATGTAATGACCTTGAGAGGCGTATACTTGAAGTTGAGTTCCAGCCCAGTAGTCTTATTCGTCCCGATATTCTGCGGAGTGACGACATTGACATTATCCTCAAACAGAGAGACTCTGCTAATCTTATCCGTTGTATAGCGATAGTATGCATTGACATTCCAAGTGATATCATCAAAGATAAATATGCTCCCCACTTCGAATGAGTCAGTATACTCAGGGAGTAAGTTGGGGTTACCAGCTCTGATACTGAATGTATTCCTGATATTAAAGAAAGGATTGAGATCCCAAAGACGAGGCCTATAGATCCGTCTACTATAGCCACCCTGAAGCGATACTCTTGGAGAGACCTTATATGATGTATGCACTGAGGGAAAGTAATCGGTAAAGTTTCGTGAATTCTCTTCACCAGTCGTCTGCAAGAGTGTATAGAGATCTGTATTCTCCACCCTGAGGCCCGCCTTGAGCCCCCATACGGTCCCTTGATATGCTCCAGTCCCGTAGATACCAAGTACATCTTGATCGTAGTCAAATACATTAGTCAATCCTGGATCGACAACGTAGACGTCTCCCACTAAGTCACTTACTGTAAAGTCATTGCTGACAGCATTAGTCACGTACTGAGCTCCTGTTTCGATCGTCCAATTCTCGTTGAATGGTCGAGTATAATCAGCATTGAACGTGTACTTACCTTCATCAAATGCAGTTGCCGTAGTCTGATTATCTAAGGCACCACCTCCTAGGATGAGCTCTTCGGTAAAGACAGAAGATTGCTCCTTGCCAAAAAAATTGCCTATCACACTGAAGACAAAATCATGATCTTCATGATCGATAAAGTCCTTTTTATAATTCAACTCAAATTGCAACTTAGGATTGAGAGCTTCTGTCACCTCAGACCTAGACCAGCTCCGGATAAGTGTATCATCAGAGTCCATCAGGTCAAAAGTATTGAGAGATGGCTGGTCCTCTACCTCATAGGTAAATCTGCCCGAGAGTGTAATCACATTTAGTGGATTGATATAGTAATCTGAGCCTACGATGACATTATAGAAGTACTCATTGCGATACTCTCGACCCCTAGATTCAACGGTCTCACCGGTGAGATAATCAGTATTGATCCGCAGAGCATCATACCCTCTCTCCTTGTATCCTATCCCTAGCTGAGTGAAGAGGTTAAACTTCTCAGTCCTATTATTGAGACTGAATCCGATACTGTGATTATGCGGTATCCCAGTATTCAACGTCACAGAACCATTGATTCCTTTTTTTTCTTCTTTTTTCAGCACGATATTGATGATACCTGCTGTTCCTTCTGCCTCGTACTTTGCAGAAGGATTGGTGATGACTTCTACTTTTTCGATCATATCCGCTGTAATCGAACCTAGGGCTCCACCCTCAGTATCCGCGAGGACTGAAGGCTTACCATTTATGAGGATCTGGACTCCACTACTCCCTCTGAGTGTCACAGTCCCTTCGATATTGACATTGACCGAAGGTACATTATTGAGTACTTCTAATGCACTGCCTCCACTACTTGCAAGATCATTGCCTACATTGAATACTCTCTTATCCAACTTGAACTCAGTCGTAGACCTCTCCTGAGTAATGACGACTTCGTCGAGCATCTCACCATCGACACCAAGTGTGATGACACCAAGGTCTGCCTTAGGTCCGATAAAGATGACATCGTCAATCTTCTTGGGAGCATAACCGATAAAACTTACCTCTATATAAATCTCCTTGATCTCAGACTTCAACCTGAATATCCCTCCATCGGATGTCGTCGTGCCTGTAATAAGCTCAGCAGTCTCTTGTGAGTAGATTGACACGGTCGCATAATCTATTGATTGCTGTGTAGCACTCTCCACGACTTTACCAGTCACAAAAAATCCCTTAGGCCCACTACCCGGCGGTCTTCCTTTGCCACCTGGAGGTTGTGCAGTCAAGGTAGCTGCTATCAACAAGAAAGAAATAAGAATCGAAAATTTTGCCATTATTGGAATGAATAAATATTAGAAACAACTGATATTACACCAAATTGCTAGACTTAGTTGCGTGATTACAAATTTAGAATACTCTAAGGTCAACTCACCTCAATCTACAGAGGATTGACATCTACTTAACAATTCCCTGATCGTATCATTGCTCGATCCTCTGGTTAAGATCATTATGACACATCCTCTTATTTTTGCATAACCCAATCTCCAATGTTACACTTTATCAACTTATGAGAATTTAATTTGAAAATTATCAAAATACGAAACACTAGATCATAGACCTTTGAGTCAGGATGTGAAAGAAAAAAATCGATAACATCACATCTCTCTTTATTGATCACAAAAAAAATAGAGAACTTATGAAATCAATAATCTCGACCTTAATACTCTTATTAGCCTTCACTGCGATAGTGCAGTCACAGACTACGCAGACAGTCAGAGGGATGATCATCGACAAAGAATCTCAATTTCCGCTGATCGGTGTCAATATCTCATTAGTCTCATTAGATGGAACACAGTATGGCACCACAACAGAGATAGACGGAACATTTCGCTTCGACGAAGTCAATCTAGGCAGGCAGTCGATCAACTGCTCATACCTTGGATATCAGCCGATCATCCTCAATGATATCATCTTAGATGCGGGTAAGGAGACGATTCTCAATCTTGAGATGGAAGAAGCATTTGTAGAGATAGATGAGGTCGTGATCACAGCTCGACGTAATGGTGAAGTCACTAATGAGATGGCAACAGTAAGTGCCCGAGAATTCTCAGTAGCTGAGACTAATCGCTATGCTGGATCTCGTGGTGAACCGGCTCGTATGGCATCCAACTTCGCTGGAGTACAGGGTGCAGATGACTCTCGTAATGATGTAGTAGTCAGAGGGAACTCGCCTACTGGTGTACTCTGGAGACTCGAAGGAATCAATATTCCTAATCCTAACCACTTCTCTATCCCTGGTACTGGAGGCGGATCAGTCACGATACTCAACAACAAATTTTTAAAAAACTCTGACTTCTATACTGGAGCATTTCCAGCTGAGTATGGCAATGGTGTGGCTGGAGTCTTTGACCTCAAGATGCGGAATGGCAACAATGAAAATCATGAGGTAAGTGCTCAGCTAGGTTTCCTAGGGACTGAATTGATGATAGAAGGACCACTCTCTAAAGAGTCGAAGGCAAGTTACCTCGCAACATATCGCTACTCTTCACTCCAACTCTTCCAAGGATTGGGGATAGATGTAGGTACCGACGCGATTCCTAGGTATCAAGATGCGGCTTTCAGACTCAATTTTCCTCGAAAAAATGGGGGAAACATTGCCCTATTTGGAATAGGAGGGAAAAGTAATATAGACATCCTGATTAGCGACGAGGTAGCTCCAAGTAGCGAGACTCTCATCTTCGGGTCCAATGATAGGGATCAATACTTTGGGTCAGAGATGGGGGTGGTAGGGCTGACATACTCCCAACCGCTAAGTACTGAGAGTTACTTCAAAGTAACTCTCTCTGCGGCTCAATCATCGATCAGTGCCCAACACGAGTATATAGATCGACAAGTAGTAGATGGCATCTTTGTCTACAATGCCTTAGTACCAATCCTAGATTACACCTTCACAGAAAACAAGTACTCCGTCTATCTCAATTATGTGAGAAAACTCAATAATAAGGGGAGCCTCAAAGTAGGACTCAATGCTGATCTCTTGCAGGGAGACTATATGGATATCGGCAAGACAGTCAATCTCCCACAGACTCCAAGTGACACTCTATCATTCAGTCCATGGCAACTGAGGTGGTCATCAAGAGATGCTGCTCCACTCATCCAACCGTATGCACAGTATAAGCACAGATTTACAGATAGACTGAGTGGAGTCGTTGGGTTGACTGCATTATACTTTGGTATCAATGATCAGAGTTTCTCTCCATTTGAGCCTCGACTCGGCCTCTCATACGATCTCAACGAAAAAGAAAAACTTGGTCTAGGACTGGGGCTTCACTCTCAGATACAATCACCTTATCTCTACTACTATCTTGGCAATACCGAGCTTACGAGTAGTATCATAGAGCCCCTCAATATAGACAACATCGGACTGATGAAGAGTGCCCACTTTGTGGCATCATATGATCGTGTGGTAGGCAAGGTGGGCAGGCTCAAGGCAGAGACTTACTTCCAATGGCTCTATGATCTGCCAGTTGGAGCAGATGGTGGATCGTTCTCTTTGATTAATGCTGGAAGTGGATTTTCGCGATTATTTCCAGACTTACTGACGACTGGAGGTAATGGTCGCAATATTGGGGTAGAGCTTACACTTGAGCGGTTTTTTTCAGGTGGATACTACTACTTAGTCACAGGATCACTCTTCGATGCCAAGTATCGAACTCTGGATAGCACTTGGCGCAATACATCATTTAATGGCAAGTATGCTGTGAATGGACTCTTCGCTAAGGAGTGGACATTCAAGGGAAAGAATAGTCTCAACCTTGGGGTTAAGACAACATTCGTCGGTGGGGGTTGGTATGGAGATGTTGATGAGGAGGAGTCACAAAAGCAACAACAAGTAGTCTATAGAGATGAGACTGTCAATACGCTGAGATTTGCACCTTATATGAGACAAGATATTAGGCTCGCCTACAAGATTAACTCTCAGAAACTGACTCATGAGTTAGCAATTGATATTGTCAATATATTTGACAGAAGAAATATCTTAACGCTGACTTACTCACCTGATCATCCAGAGGGACCGATTGTTGAGGAGTATCAGTTAGGCAGGTTACCATTGTTTAACTACCGTATTGATTTTTGATCAAATAAGGTTGGGAGCTATAGGTTGCCTTCAAAGATGGGTCAGCACTATAGCTGTGACTCTCAATCAATCGTCATATATCAGCCTCTGTCACACTTGGCAATTGGTGGTAGTCGATTACTTATCACCCTTATTTTTCACGCAAGTGCAAGCATCCATATGAGTGTGTGATGGCGAGAGTAGGAAGCTATGCTACCAGTCGATCGGTCGATAATCTTTTAGGAATTTTCCACACCAGTGCTTACCAGTATTGATCCCATCGAAGAGTGGATCGAGGACTCTAGCAGCACCATCCACGATATCGAGTGGTGGTTGGAAGTCATGGAGATCTTCTTTCTGCTTGGCAAGTGCTATCGGGTCTTCGTCGGTCACCCATCCAGTATCTACAGCATTCATGTAGATCCCATACTTGGCAAAGTCTGATGCAGCGGTATGAGTCATCATATTGAGTGCTGCCTTAGCCATATTGGTGTGAGGGTGACGATCTTCTTTCTTGAAGCGATGAAACTTACCTTCCATAGCAGAGACATTGATGATGTGCTTGGCACCAGTATTCTCTTTTTTCATCAGAGGAGCTAGTCTATTGCAGAGCACGAATGGTGCAACAGAGTTGACGAGTTGTACTTCGATCATCTCAGTCGTATTGATCTCACCTAGCTTGAGTCTCCAGCTATTAGTCGTACGGAGATCTACTTGCTGGAGGTCAGCATCTAGCTCTCCTACTGGGAAGACCTCCTCTGCACTAATGCTATTATCTATACTGTATGGGATTTGCGAAAGCTCAGCAGATGCGATGATACCAAGACCGACTTGGTTACCGTGCCATGTGACTGGCAGATTTTTATGTTGTGTTTTGACAGCATTTACGTCAGTGTCTTTGAGCTGATTGATGCAGTCATGATGATCAGAGAGGAGTCGCTGGACATCCTCTGACATCGTGTGATAATCCAGCTGCTCACTTGGCATCAAATGAGCATAGAAGCCAGATGGTCGGCGTACAGTCTGTGCAGCATTATTGATCAACACATCTAAGCGATCATACTTGAGTTCGACATAGTTACAGAAGAGCTCGACACTCGGGATATGCCTAAGATCAAGGCCATGGATATGTAACCTGTCCATCCATACTCGATAGTCTGGCTCCTTACTGAATCTCAATGCAGAGTCTACAGGAAACCGCGTCGTGGCGATCACTGTAGCACCAGCCTGCAACATCATCAGAGTGATATGATAGCCAATCTTGAGTCGAGACCCTGTAACAAGTGCCACTTGACCAGTCATGTCTGCTCGCTGAAATCTCTTAGCATAATTGTAATCTCCGCATTCCTTACACATCGCATCATAGAAGTGATGGAGGTGATCATACTTAGCTTTACAGACATAGCAGTTGCGAGGAGAAGAGAGTCTAGACTTGTCCAAGTCCATCTCCTTAGGTGCCTCTAGCATCTTAGGGGCTACGAAGATACTTGCATCTCTTGCCGACCTGATACCTGTAGACTTACGAGCATGTTTGTCTCCCTCTCTAGCCTTCCTGGCTTTGGCCTTACGGATATCTTTTCTGCGAGAGATGAATGTCTCTCTATCTGGTCTGGTGAGCTGACCAGCAGCCTTCATGAGTTCGATCCTTACTTGTTGATCAATCTCCGAGAGTTGGACTGTCTCTTGATTGAGCAACTGGAGTGTACGGATACACTGCTCGATTGCTTCTTTGGTAATTTTAGATTTACTTATTTCGCTGTTCTCTTGACTCATTACTTAAAGTGATTCTACCCTGTCGGTTATATTTACCGTAAAGGTATAGATATAGGTGGATTACTTACAGCAGGAGACTGAAATGATCACTTCAGTCAAATGTTAATACATTTAACTATATTTGATGAGTTATCTAATTTAAACAAATAGTTATGAGTAAGTTTTTTTTTACATCTAACTCTTCTTCTATCATTAACAGCCTGTTATGATGTTAGCTTGACAGAGCAACCCAATACAGACATCACGATGATAGTCTTCCAACTTGTAAAAGTCGTTGGGTTGGTAATATTGGGGGTCCTTTTTCTATACCTACTGCTTAAACTTCATGTCAGCCAAGATCTTGTCATAAAAAACATTAAACTTATGAAAACTATCGCAGCAATACTACTCACTAGTTTTGGATGATTAATGCTAATTGTCAATCTTCGGGATTTAATTATAAAGCCTTAGAATTCCAAAATTTGGAACCTATTTGGCATCATGAAATCAGTGATAGTACAATAATAGGACATCAAGACCAACTAGGTGTTACCACATCTACGGCAACTGTGCAGGATAAGGGTTTTAAAATATACCCTAACCCAACAACTGATGATGTGTTTATCGAAATTCAAGATAGCGATGTAGAAGGGACACAGATAGATGTCTATGACTTTTTGGGTAGAAAAATACATCAGCAGTCAGCTTATCAAGGGCTAAATAAAATAGATATGAACAATCTTGCAAAAGGACAATACATATTACATCATACCTCAAATAATAGCACAAATACTTCAATTATTCTTAAACACTAAAGACTCTATCTATGATCGATATCATTGATAAGACATTAAACCATCGCTCGTTGCTCATCATTAGTTGCTCACACAATATTCTCTACACAACATTTGACTAGACCAAAAAAAGAAACGCCGAAGTGATGACTCACTCCGACGTTTGTATTTATAATCTATAAGTGTTGCTACTTAGAACCTTAAACCAAGCTTCAAGTATCCCACGTAGTTGAGATCACCGAATGTAAATCCTGGGGCAAACGCCTCTCCTCCAATAGAGAAGAATGGAGAACTGATGTCCTCTCTGTCTCTCCCTGTCAATGATGCCGTATTGTTAGTAGGCGATCTGAAAAGTTGATTGAAGTACCATCGTCCCTCAGCAAACACCTTAGGAGATAATGACACTTTGGAGATATCTTCGAGATTGTGATCGTTGTAGTGCATCCTTAGTCCAGCTCCTGCTACAGGTATCGGGAGGAACTTGTACCTATCACAGAGCCCGAGGAAGTGCCATCTGACACCTGGCTCTACATATGCATGGATGCTTGATCCCTCTGATGCATTGTTACAGTCACACTCTGATGACTCTCCGCCATAGAGCTTATCTGCTGTGATCCCACCTATGATACCGTATTCGAAGAGATTCTTCTTACATGTCAGTCCATTGAGGGCATCTAACTTACTTCTCCAATCCTTCCAGTATCCTACTTCGACTCCTGCACTCGTACCGAGGTGATTGATGGCATTGACCTTAGGTGATACTGGGAGCTTACCGTAGTTACCTCTAAGTGCTACTTCTATATTGCCAAGATCTCTTGCATTGGTTGCACAATCAGAGCAAATCTGCTTAGCTACCTTCTTCTCTTGGAGTACAATAGTAGCCATAGCATTACATCCATTAGCGTCTACATATTCTTTTTTGTAGGTACCTGGAGCATCAAATAGCATTCCTTCGAACTCATAAGTCTCGCCACCATCGAAGTCATATCTCTCTTCGGGGACGATCGTCCTATTGATCGGATCATAGTAATCTAAGTTGAGGATAGTATTGGTCTTACCACAGTTATCTGCCTTAGGTGTAGAGTGTACGTAAGTACCCGCTTGATCATACGTATAGTTTTGTCCATCGATACTCCACTCATAAGATTCGCCTTCACAGATCTTAGTTACAGGGAGATTGATGACATCATCTACACAATTGACCTCCTTGACGACTTCTTTTACGACAGTAGTAGTCTCAGCTGGTCTGATATACTCATCATTAGTCATAGGTCTAGACCTAGCCTCTCCACAGACTGTGTAATAGATCAATCTACGGTCGTAATCAGGACGGATATTCTGAGGAGATAAGTCAGAGCATGGCTGACTTCCTTGTTGCACGATCTGATCTCTTAGTTCGTCACAGACTGCTGCGAGGTCTACTTCTTTTTGAGGGATGCCTCTACTATCTTGCTCCACCATACAGAATCCATAGAGTCTGAGTCTATTGGGATCGGGAGTAAATTTTTCTCCACGGCTGTTAGTGTACGTCTTAGCTGGATCGAGGTTATTGATCTGATGAGGTTTGATCCCACTATTGAGGATACCCTTCCTACAAGATCCTGATGGCAAAGCACTTAACTTAGTGTTACCACAGCAGATCCATACTGGCATATTGACGAGGTCAGAGAGTTTGTAATCTTCTGATAACTGAGCAAAATTGACTGACCATGTATACGTCTTCCCATTGGGTGCGGTATATGATGGTGGATCGTCATCGACTGATAGGACGACGTGATTGGCTGAGAGGACTTGCGTCGAAATGAGTAAAGAAAGTATAGCTATTAATAGATGTTTCATTTTTTTTAAATTTAAATGTCAATAATTGAGATTAGAGAGAGATTATTCTACAACAATAAGTTGTCGTGAGAAGCTGATCGAATCTCCTACTATTAATACTATATACATTCCTGCATCTAGATCTGCTGTGACTGGAAAGGCATTGACCTCACCATTCACTACTGGCATCTCTATTGCATCTATTACTTTACGTCCATTAGCATTGTACACTGTAACCTCAGCTGTCTCACTCGCATCACCAAAGAAGACATCTATAAAGAAGTCATCTCCGCTCTGCACTGGATTACCAGCAATACTACAACCGACACATCTGATCTCCTGTGCTACTTGAGCTTCACAGCCATTAGCATCGATGACATCTACTACATAATTGCCAGCTTCTAATCCGCTGAAGCTATTAGATGACTGGAACACTCCCCCATTGATACTATAGGTATATGGTCCTTCTCCACCGATTGGAGTGACATCAAATGACCCAGTACTTGGGTTAGATACTGTACCTTCTACACAGTTTTTATCTTGGAAGTTAGTGACTGATGCCAATAATTGGTCTGGATAATCAAGGTTAAATACCAAAGTGGTGTCACAACCATCTCTGGTCACATCTACTGAGTATTCGCCTTCTCCAAGCCCTACTCTTACGATATCTGTTGATCCGTCATTCCACAGTACGATATCAGTGATCTCTTGAGAAAAATTTAAATCAATCGTACCGGAACCAGTACATGCATTGAGATTGAGCAATGGGTTAATGTCTAGCGATCCAGATCCACTCAAGGCATACATACTGAGGAGTGAATGAGATGTTGCTAAATTTTTCCCTTCTCCTTTGGCGGCAAATGCTACGAGTAAAAGTGAAAAAATTATCAGGTAATTTTTCATAAACGAGTTGGTTTTTCTAAATAAATCGACTTAAAGCTGAGTTCAAATCGGGTGCAAAAGTATTATAATATTTAAGAACAAGACCTTCTTGAGATAATAGAATTTAAACTGACAGTATAATCAATAGATCGTATGCTACCGGATCAAATTCTAAGAACTATTCACTCTTTATACGACTCAAGGAACAATATGTAACTCTTTGACTCTCTTTTTTATGAAAACTTTTACATTTGAATATGATCAACATCAAAAATTAAGTGTCAATTAACTCTTCTCGAGTAACCCTTCATTGCCATCAGTCGCTGTATCCATTCGTACAAATTGTACGATATCAGTACCTTTGACCATTCTATTAGTTTCATAATATAGCCTTGCGTTGAAAGATCTATTGCTCATCACTCCACCATTTACCCAACTCAATACGCCATACCCTGCGACAGCATATCTCAAAGGATTCCTCAACACAAAGAACATCTCTTCATATCAAGTAGATCTGGGCATCGAGGTAATCAATGCGATCTTCTCTTCTACGGGTTTGCAAAATGTGTTCCGAAAACAGGATAATGAATCAAACTTATCTGCGAATGCGAGTAGAATACTTCATCTGAGTGAGCTATACATAGCTACTATTGACGATGTAATACTTTTCCTCCAGGGAAAAAATCAAACATTAGCAAGAAAAATCTGCTCTGGAGAATATCTACCGCAAGGGAGTAGATTCGATAATCTCCAAGATACAGATTGGGCATTTGGATCGATGGGCATCCAAGATAAAGCCAAGTATCTCAGTACACTCTACATCGAAGATATCGGTGACTATATCTCGGAGTGCATTGATTCCAATTTTGGATTTAGTCGCTATGCCGAAAGACTTGGGATGAGTGCTAATTCCTTCGATGATCTTGCAACAGAGTTGGACGGTGAATACACTTATATCGACCACATTACGATTGATCTTCTAGATCAGATCATCACTCAGGTCAACCCTAAGCTCGTCTGCTTCTCAGTACCATTTCCTGGTAATCTCTATAGTGCTCTGAGGTGTGCTGAGTATATCCAACAGACCTACCCCTCGATCAAGACTGCGATGGGAGGAGGCTTTGCCAATACTGAACTTAGGTCAGTATCAGATCAGAGAGTATTCGACTACTTCGACTATATCACTCTTGATGATGGAGAGCTACCTATAGAGCTCCTCCACTCCAATGTCTGTATCGGTGCTGCGGATAATCCCAACTTTGGATTCTTCAAAAGGACATTTCTCCGGGATGAGACTGGCGTAGTCTATAACAATTACTCATTGAGACAAGATTACAAGCAGAGTGAGTTAGGTACACCTGACTACTCAGACCTCAATCTAGAGAGCTATATCTCAGTCATCGAAGTCGCTAATCCGATGCATAGCCTCTGGAGTGATGGCCGATGGAACAAGCTGACTATGGCCCATGGTTGCTACTGGGGTAAGTGTACATTCTGTGATCTCTCGCTAGATTACATCAATCAATACGAGCCATTAACTGCAACTCTACTCGTCGATAGGATGGTAGAGATGATAGCTCAGACAGGAGAGAGTGGTTTTCATTTTGTAGATGAGGCAGCTCCTCCAGCATTGATGAGAGGATTAGCTCTTGAGATATTGAGTAGAGGGGTCAAAGTAACTTGGTGGACCAACATTAGATTTGAGAAGAGCTTCACTTATGATCTCTGTCGATTGCTTGCGGCATCAGGCTGTATCGCTGTATCGGGAGGACTAGAAGTAGCATCTAATCGACTACTCAAGCTCATCGATAAGGGGGTCACCGTAGAGCAAGTAGCACAAGTCAGTCGCAATCTCACCGAGAGTGGCATCATGGTACATGCCTACCTGATGTATGCATACCCGAGCCAGACTGTACAGGAGACAATAGATAGTCTAGAGATGGTGAGACAGCTCTTTGCCCATCAAGTCTTACAATCTGGATTCTGGCATCAGTTTGCCCTCACAGCACATAGTCCTATTGGGATCAATCCTGAGCTCTATGGCATAGAACCAACTCTTGAGCCCATCACGTTTGCCAATAATGATATCCAATTTACCGATAGTACAGGGATAGACCACAATGCATTTAGCTTCGGACTGAAGAAGTCACTGTATAACTATATGCATGATCAATGTTATGATCTCCCTCTCCAAGATTGGTTTGACTTTGAGATTCCAGAGACGACTGTATCTCCTGACTTCATCCTCAATTGTCTAGAAGACAACTCTGCGTATTACTCGATCTCACCGCATGCCAAGCTCGTCTGGATTGGTATCGCATCATATGCAAGTCTAGATCCTAATACACTCTCTATCCAACTGCACAGCAGGACAGAGAGCAGGGAGTTGACCGTAGATGTAGACCTAGGCCATTGGTTGGAGCAGCGACTTGAGGAGATGTCCCCATCACATGGCACACTCATGACCTATACTGATCTGAAAGCAAACTTTGAAGAGACATTTGAAGATTTTGGGCTATTGTGGCATAGTCACTTAGTCGAGAGCTTACGAGAGTTTGGACTGTTGGTGCTCTGATTAGCAATCACATTATATTGTACTCCTACACATTTACCGTGAGTGTCATATGCAGAGGTGACACTCCTACTCTAGGGAGAATACTTGGAGAGATCTGTAGGGAGAGTCTCTCTTGACAGCTTCAATACTTTGGTCATCTAGCCACTCTTCATATCTCGCATCTCTCAGATCACTATGCCAATCACAATACCAGTTCTTGAGCAGTACATGATGAGGTATTGGGCTTGACCCTACACTTGCACTGGTGATGTCTCTAAATGTCGTCAACGATGTATCAAATGCCATATAATACTCTCCAAGATTGTTCATGACATGCGACCCATAATACCTCACTGACCCCTCTTGAGCATCCAACAGATCGACGAACTCTGCTCTGAACTCGGCATACTTGAGACTCTTACTATACTTCATCATTGCCAATGATGGGATCAAGCAGACCATGCCAAAGATGCAGGAGGTGATCATCTTACTGGACCTCCTCTCATACCGCCAAGTGGTGAGAGCTAGTGCCACTCCGATGAGAGCTGGAGTCCAAGTACGCAATACTGCGATGCTTACGCAAATGAGACCAATCAAGATGAGCCTACTAGTCAAGTCACTCCTGATGTGGTCGATTGCTTCTATTGCACAGACAGACATGATCGGGACAAATAGGAGATAATGTCTCGGATCCAGACACATCGGATTGTATCCAGAGAATGATATCGTCATCGCATTTGCCGAGAGCAGACAGATCATAATGGTCACTGCCGCTCTGGATATGGGACTCCGCTTAGCGAATGCTACACCAAGTAGAGAGAGACAGATGAGCCCATAGATGTAGAGATACTCTGTGGTGATAAGTGAGTAATAGCCTGTGGTCAGACGATCGACAGTAGCACTCCATGGCATCTCACTATATGAGCAATCATTGAAGTAACTATTATCAACTATTGCTTGGAATCTCGCTAATGGATCTCCTGTCAACAGATAGAGGATCAGCAGATAACTTGCAGAGAGACCAATCTGTAATCCTACCGCAAATTTCCAAAAACTCAGGTGCTTACGGCGGATCATATCTCTACAAAACAAGTAAGCGAATAGCGGTAAGATCAGCACAACCGTCCCCTTACTGAGAAATGCAAAGAACAATCCTAGAGTGAAGAGAATAGCTCCTCTGAGTGGTGATGATCGTGGCATAGACTGTTGCCTGTAAGCATACCACGCCATGAGAGTACAGGCACTTACGTAAATGTCAGGCATCAACTTATCAGCATAGAACACATTCCACTGATACAGGCAGTAGAGTCCCACTGCTGCTACTCCTTCATACCACGGTCGATGGTGTAGGCACTTGAGTATCCCATATACAATGCCTACAGAAAGGAGCAGACCTGGAAGAGCTGAAGCGTGATCATTGATACCAAATACTCGATATGACACTGCCGTAAGCCCATTAATCGTCCAGCGATAACTATAGTGGTTAGTCCAATCAATGTGACCGGTCAAGAGATCATTGGCCATGCGTGCATAGACCATATCATCTACACCAAAATGCCCATAGTAATACTCTAAATGAGAGCAAATGATAAGGCAGACAAATCCGATCAATATCAAGATTCCAGATTGACGATTCATAAGGTCCTTCATTACTCCAAATGTAAAGAATAATCCACTACTCAAATACTAGTGTCGAGAGCAGAGCAACACACAAGAGATCAAAATACTCTGTGCCATCCACACAGATATGGACTTGGCAAGGCGATAAGTGTCTCAGAGAGACACTTATCACAAATCTACCCTATTGGCTTAGAGATATAAAAAAAAATGCTTACCATTGAAGGATGAGTGTAGTCGTCATCGATAAACCCAAAGTCAATATCTCTCAGGAGATTAGAGATCAACTCCTCACACAGACAGAAGAGCAAGGACAGGTCATCCTACACTTCCTCTATCGATCCGGATTGTATGGGAGTCGCATCCGTATCTGGCCGACGACATATCTCTATGACCAACACTCATCACACCGAAGTGAACTCGTCCATCGTGAGCAGATTAGTCTCTATCCAGACTGGACTGATGTGATGCCAATGACCGACTTCTACTTCACACTGATCATGTCAGGTCTACCTAAGTCTTGTACCGTATTTGACTTCAAAGAGGAATGTAATAACCAAGGCAATGAATTCAAAGTAGACAATATCATCCGCAACCAATCAGATGTGTACTACTTCCAAATGTCCTAGGTGTCTCT
>CALLAW010000085.1 GCA_938001865.1 uncultured Saprospiraceae bacterium
GGAAAGTAAGTCAAGATAGAATATTAGAATAAACTCAGAGTCGAACTTATGTCGACTAGAATGGAGTAATCTCCAATCAGCAATACTCCTGTTGCATTCTCGAGATGAGCAAGCGAATGACAGTGAAAGTAAATTCTTTGAAATACAGGTATAGACGGAGTTTTGTCAATCCACAAAAAAGCAAAAAGTCTTACAGTAACATTGCTTTTTCTGTCTCATGAATAAATGACCACCCACCACCCTAGTTTATGGAAACATAATAATATATTAGTCCATAATTAGACAAGTCTCAATATGGTTCTATGACTTTTGGTTGTTACAAAGGAGACTTAGAGAATCAAAAAAATGATGTAAAGAGAAGCAGGTGCACTAATTGAAATACAAAGTGCTTTTTCAAAAGGAAGAATGAAACCAATAAAAAGACAATACTTCAAACGTTAAGCAAATATTTCAACATTGAGCTGACTAAACTTGAAACACTTTAGCTAACAGACAAAATAAACCAATTCATAGAAAATGAAAAAAGCTGAATCAACAGTAAAGCTTGTATGTGATAGAGTCAAATAAAAGGCAAACCGCACATAGCTCAAATAGAAGAAAAGCTTAGCAGACTGCCTTCAAGTGAGGTAACAAATTGAAAATACTGTTAAATTTTAGCGTGGCGATGTAGAAAACTCTTTGCTTCGTTTCATTAATGAAAATAAAATTATGAAACCATTAGCCAAATTAATTATTGTTTACATTTTAGTTACACCCTCTATGGTTTTTTCTCAGGAGACTTTCTTGCCCCAAATAATTCAGGACATCATCATTGATTCATTTACTGGAATTCTTGATCCTAGCATCGTTGAGTTGGTATCTGGTTTAGAGGGAGATATGATAATAGAAAATTATCGTGAGTATTTTCCATTAGATGATGAGTTTAAATTTATTCTTGTTGACTCATCTAAGACAATGCCATTATTTGGAAACACCCAACAAGTGTGGCGCTACGAGTTATTTTTATATGGAATACCACTAATTGGTCCACATTTTACGCTTATGGAATTTAATGGTGAGCCACACAAGATAAATTACAATTGGCCACAAAGAAATTTCTTACCTAAACCTGAGGACATTAAAATAAATCAAGATTATGAATTTGGGATTATTGAATCTATAGCGTCTGAATTCTTGCAGGAGTTCAATACTAAAGTTGAAAATCCGATTATGCAAAGTTTCAAGGAGAAAATAATATATTTAAAAAATAAAGAGCAATTTGTTCATTGTTTAGACTTGTATTTTAAAGATGGAAAATTGGCTTATTGTGTTAGCATTGATCTTGTGGACGAAATAGTTCTATTTGTAAGCGATTTGGTAAATTACTAATGTTCGGATTGCTAATATAGGAAGTGAGTGCATAGTAGCGAATTGTAGCTTCCTTGGTGATCAGTAAGTTAATATACCTGAATTGTAACTCTATAGCGATTGTTAGTGGTCACTGTATACCCTGGGAGATACACCAGATACCATCATTCTCGATAGCAGCAAAGTACCCCTCCCCCCAAATCTCCAACCACTCATCTTACTCCTCGACTATGCTGGAGATATCCGTCTCACTGCTTATGGTCTTTGTGTGAGAGTCATAGCTACACACTTCCACTGTACCAGATTGCCTCGTCTATCCAGTGGAGCATTGACAAGCAGCTCATCTTGCCAATCTATAATTTCTAATCCAAGGCTAATGATATTTGCCTTGAGCTTGCTTGCAGGATACAGCTCTTCCCAATGTGCCTTCAAAGTATAATTGAGTGGTGATACGATGATGATCCTACCATCTAGTCTGGTGACTCGCTTCATCTCTTGTAGAGCCTTGACAGGATCTTCTAACCTATCCAAGAGGAAGGTACTATACACTACGTCATGACTCTCAGTATCCGTAGGTAATTTCTCGCATTTGGCTAGACCAAAATGTAAATCTGTAAGACTTCGTGTCGCAATCCGAAAACTACTGTCAAATCCATAACGACTATAATCCATTAATAAATCTACACCATCAACCCATACCTCTGATGCACGCTTTAGCATCTGATAACTCCAATCAATCCCGATGCACTTAGCTCGAGGATAGAGTAAGTGCATCTCCCCTATCATCCTGCCGACACCACAACCTACCTCTAGGATATCATGTATCTCATGCTCGGGCAAATGACATACGATGTAATCGAAAACCTCTCGGAATGGATACCCATCATGTAGCTCATCAGAGAGATGCAACAATGTCTGCCTGACTACCATAGGATCGTACCGCTCATAGAGATCTTTCTTCATATCCGACGAAGACTTATCGATATAAAAAGGTATCCCCTTTCGGGTAAATATAGGTTGAATCATTTGGTTGAAATTATATCGTCCCCAAGGTCTAACTCTTAGCCTTACTAGAGCAATCTACACCTAAGACTTTCTTAGTCATTAGATTATACTTGCCAATGTTTTTTACTACATCATTTTGTTGATCAATCCATGATCCAGATACTCCTCTTACATCGTATGTGCAACTATTGCTAAAGAGTTTATTCGCCATAAAAAAGTAAAAAAATCAATCATACCAAGTTAACAAAGAAGTATAACTTTGATCAAAATTAGTATTTAATCGCAAAAACAATATGAAATTCCTACTCCCAATTCTGGTTAGTATCGTCTTCTTACAACACCTCAACAGTCAATCATTGACAGGCAGGGTCATAGATCAAGACAATCAATCCCTTGTCGCAGCTCTGATCGCTAATCAATCCAATAATGGGCATGCCCACACTGATATTAATGGGAAGTTTATCATCGAAAATGTTAGTATAGGAGATTCGTTGACAGTGAGTTATCTTGGATACAAATCTTCAATCATAGCGATAGACAATCTTGACAATAGTATAGAGATCATACTCACTGAGTCTCCAATCGCTATGGATGAGGTCATCATCTCTCCAGGACTTAATGCTCTAAAAGTATTCTCAGACATCGATATCCAACTCACACCCGTCAATTCTAGCCAAGAAGTATTGAGACAGGTCCCTGGCTTGATTATAGGACAGCATGCTGGAGGTGGTAAGGCAGAGCAGATTTTCCTTAGAGGATTTGACCTAGATCATGGTACAGACATCAGACTCAATGTAGACGGGATGCCGGTCAATATGGTATCGCATGCACATGGGCAAGGTTATGCAGATCTCCACTTCGTCATCCCAGAGACGATTAAGAATCTCAACTTTGGTAAAGGTAGCTATGATGCCGAGCAGGGAAATTTCGCAACAGCTGGATATGTTGACTTCCGTACTCATGATCGCATCAAAGACAACATGATCAAGCTCGAAGTCGGTCAGTTCAATACTCAACGACTCATGACTCTTGTCTCCCTTGGCAACCAAGAAAAAAAAGGAGGCTACCTCGCAGCAGAATATCAAAGGAGTGACGGTCCATTTGAGAGTAGTCAAAACTTCTCAAGACTCAATCTAGTCAGTAGATATGATTTCCAACTCAGCGATGACCAAAGAGTAGCACTCATCGGTAGCTACTTCACGAGTACATGGGATGCGAGTGGTCAGATACCCCAGAGGTCGGTTGATGATGGAAGTATCACAAGATTCGGAGCTATAGATGATACAGAAGGCGGTACGACTAGCAGAGCTAATCTTAGCCTCAAACACTCCATAGATCTTGGAGCAAATAGCTATGTCGAAAATCAAGTCTTCTACAATTATTACGATTTCACACTATTCTCCAACTTTACGTTCTTCCTCAATGACCCAATCAATGGTGATCAAATCAAACAAGAAGAAAACAGAAGTATCTTCGGTATCAATAGTACTTACCGTACTCTAAAAGAAATAGGGAACACAACCGTAGATCTCAAAGCTGGCGTACAACTCAGGTCAGACAACAGTAATAATAATCGATTGGCTAGGACTCTCAATCGGACAGACATCCTCTCTGACATCAGATATGGAGACATCCGTGAAGACAACCAAGGTGCCTACGTCGACGCAACTCTTGACTTAGGAAATTGGATCCTCAATACAGGGGTGAGATACGATGTATTTTGGTTCAATTATGTAGATAGATTGAGCACTACATACAGCTCTCGGTCACAGACCAAAGGGATCTTCTCCCCAAAGTTGAGCCTCCTCTACAACCAATCAAAAAATCTCCAATACTACATCAAGACAGGTAAAGGATTCCACTCTAATGATACAAGAGTGGTCATAGATCAGCTCGGTCAGAGTATCTTACCATCAGCCTATAGTGGAGATATTGGTCTTATCGCCAAACCATGGAATAATGTCATACTCAATGTCGCTTATTGGGTTCTCTTCTCTGAGCAAGAATTTGTCTATGTAGGGGATGAAGGCATAGTCGAGCCAAGCGGAAGATCACTCAGAAATGGATTTGATCTGAGTAGTAGAGTTCAATTGAATGATAACTTTTTTGCCAATCTTGATGTCAACTATACAATTGCCACTGCCATAGACGAAGCCGAAGGAGAAAACAGGATACCACTAGCACCACTCTTTACGATTAATGGTGGTATTGATTACAAGCATGACTCAGGATTACAGTCAAGTATCAATGTAAGGCACATCGGTGATAGACCAGCTAATGAAGATAATAGCATCGTAGCGATTGGATATACTGTAGTAGATGCCGCTGTTGGATATCAATACAAAAAAGTCAATTTTGGTATCCAAGTCCAGAATCTATTGAATACCGAATGGAACGAAACTCAATTTGCTACGACATCTAGACTTGCCAATGAAGTAGACCCTGTAGAGGAAATTCATTTCACACCAGGGACTCCTTTTAACTTGAGAGGTATTGTTACTTACACATTCTAGATTCAATGGAGCAACACTTCTAGATTCCTAATTTTTGAAGTAAAATTGACGGTAAACTCCTCTTTGAAAAAAATGTGGTACATTGATATTTGTCAGTACTATAGACTAATTTCTAAGTAGTGAGAAGGATATTCGATGTTATTCAGATAATTTTTACAATTTTGAGAAAAATTTATCAATAACCATATGGATATTATATCACTACTCTCACAACCCTGGCATTGGTCGATCTCTGGATTGATGATCGCTGGAGTGATGTTTTTACTCCTATACTTTGGAGGTGCATTTGGGGTCTCTAGTAATCTTAGGGTCATGTGCAGTCTTGCGGGAGCCGGCAAGAGAACCGAGTTTTTCCGTTTTGATTGGAAGAGCCAGATTTGGAATCTCATCTTTATCTTAGGTGCCGTCATTGGTGGATATATTGCCAGCCACTACCTCGCAAGCCCAGATCCAGTAATCATCTCAGAAGCAACACAAAATCATCTTTCATCCATAGGAATCACCACACCTCAATCTCTCTCTCAAGGAACAGGTTATGTACCTCATGAGATATTTACACTCACAGGAGAGCATAGTCTACGTAATTGGCTGATGCTCATCATTGGAGGATTTCTTATAGGTTTTGGGACGAGGTGGGCAGGTGGTTGTACTTCAGGTCATGCCATTAGTGGGCTAGCCAATTTACAGCTCCCATCACTGATTGCAGTCATTGGATTCTTCATCGGAGGATTGCTTGTTACGTGGATCGTCCTACCATTAATCTTATCATAGCCAACCCTTATAATTATGAAACAATTGAAGTTTTTATTTGCAGGTATCCTATTTGGCATAGTCATGACTAAGTCTGAAGCCATTAGTTGGTTTAGGATACAAGAGATGTTTAGATTTGAGAGTTTTCATATGTATGGCATCATTGGGACCGCTGTTGTCATAGGTGTCATTGGAGTTTATTTGCTCAAGAGATTCTCTGTTACTTCCATAGATGGCCAAGCACTTATGCTGAAGCAAAAAGAATTTTCAGTGGCAAGATATCTACTTGGAGGTACGATCTTCGGATTAGGATGGGCGATAACAGGAGCATGTCCAGGACCACTATTTACCCTCTTAGGACACGGAATTTGGAGTATACTAGTCGTAATATTATCTGCTATATTTGGCACATATATCTACGGTATCTTGAGGTCTAAACTACCACATTGATACCTCTATTGATGAGTTTTACTTACATTCCTTGAGAGTATTTCTTTATTCTAACAACCAGAGTTTGAAGGCAGCTACTTTTTCTTTGGCTACTATCACATCTTCCTTCGCTGGCGGATTGAGTTTGACTCTTATCTTTTCAAATGAGTGAGGGTACATCGCTTCTATAGCGCTGAAATGCACCAAGTACCGACTATTAATTCTGAAATACTTTTTAGAGTTAATTAACTCTTCCATTTCATTTATTGACTGTTCAACCATATCTGACCCCTCAGACATAATTAGGAATACTCTATCATTCCGTTCTACAACATAGAGTATCTCAGAGATAACACGAGACTTGATCTCCCCATTAATTGTAATCATTAGAGTTTCTTCCTGCATAGTATACTGACATTATTTATATTCGTCTATATCTTTGTAAAGTCCTATTCACCTTTTAGAGTTCCTTACACCTGCTTTATATCATTTGTTCAGTAGGAGATCAGATTCTAACAACTCTAAGAAATATCTAGTAGCACATCACGCGAAGATAACACTTCAATACCTTACAGACGAAATTCTGCTTTTTCGTCGTGACATTATTGCAGATTTGCAACCATAATGATAACTTATAGATACTTTTATGAGTTACATATTGTCTCTGCACTTGTGTAAATGCGAGCAGAGTTGAATCCAATAGCGATACGCATTATGAATTTTTCACATTTTTTTTCACTCCTCTGCTTACTCTGCATAGCCTCTCATGCAGTAGCCCAGGTCCCTTCTCCTTGTGGCCCTAATCCTATCATGGCTAATACCTGCGCAACAGCCTGTGTCATCTGTGATATAGATGGATACACTGGCACTAACAACCTTGAGGCGGGCGGCCAAGGATTTACCAATTTTTGCTCCACTCCCAATGACATGCACTACATAGCATTCATTGCCGGAAGTACCACACTCTCCATCAGGATAGATGTCAATAATTGCTCCAACCCCAATTCTTCTTTTTGGAGAAGTCTAGATATTGGATTCTTTCAAAGTGATGACTGTCAGACCTTTACTGGAATTACGACTTGTCGAGAAGATTTAGAAAACAATGACTTCTTTGTCTTCAACACCACCCAAGATCTTATCGTAGGCCAACACTATTATCTTGTTATGGATGGATCTTTTGGAGCCATCTGTGATTGGACATTTACAGTATTGGAAGGAAGTACTCAGGTAAATTCTTTAGTACAAGGTAATGAGATCCAACAACCAGATCTCATCTGTGCTAACCAACCTGTGGAGTTTGCAATCGAACCACAGCTTGGAGCCACATTTCTAAGATGGACTATAGATGGATCTTTTGTGAGTAGCAACGTTGAGTTTGAGTACACCTTTACTCAGAGTGGCAATTACGAACTCTGCATATCCGAACGGAATACCTGTAATGAAGCACCACTCAACTGTAGTACTCTCACCGTTGCTCCTCAGATTTTGCACGATACCACAATAGTCATTTGCGAAGGTGACATTATTACATATCAAGATATCCAATATGATCAGGCAGGGACTTATCCCGATATCCTGATCCCAGCAGATATTGGTTGTGATACAGTTGCAACCTTGACACTAGACTATGGCGCTATATTCGAAGGCGACGACCAATACTTCATTTGCCAAGGTGATACCCTTTTCCTTAATGATAGCATTCACTTTGAGACTGGAGTTTATGATCATTTCCTATTGACCGAGAAGGGCTGTGATAGTATTGTCCACGTTGCTCTAGACCTAGTGATATGTAACATGGAGGGAGTTACAAGTGCTACAGATCTATTGTGTTTTGGAGACGGACCGACAGGTTCTGTTACCTTTAGCATTACAGCAGGCACACCACCATTTATCTATGACTATGTCAAGGTATTTGACGAAGATAATAGCTTTGGATCTGGGACTATTAGCTCTGACTTTGAGGATGTCACACTCAACAATCTGACAGCTGGCACTTATATTATTACGATCAATGATGGTTTTGGTAACTTCACGATACTCAGTCAACAAGTCTATGAGCCTCCCGCAATCATGAGCACATTGTCTGCATTAGATTACAATGGTTATCAGGTTTCATGCCATGGCTCAGCCGACGGAAGTGCCTCAGTATTAGCTACAGGAGGTACAGAGCCATACGCTTATCTGTGGTCGCAAGGAAGTGGAACTCAGTCCATGATTGACAATCTCTTGGCTGAGATCACCTATATCACGATCACGGATGATAATGGTTGCCAATATCTCGATACCATAGATCTAGCACAACCACCGATACTAGATCTCTCAGCGCAGTTAACTAATCCTGATTGCAATGGTCCCAATACAGGAAGTATTGATATCATGCCAGCTATAGGGGGAGTCCCTGATTATGCCTATAGCTTTGACAATAATCCATTCGGTAGTCAATTACAATACACCAATCTTAGCGAGGATACATATAAGATTACTGTAAGAGATCAGAATGGATGCATTGATTCAATCATTGTAGATTTGATCGCATTTGAGATTCCAGAGATTAGTTTTCAAGATGACCTTACTATTTCATTGGGAGATTCAATCTTAATCGTTCCTGACCTCAATGATATCAGTATAGGGATGACTTCTTGGCAATCGTCAGATTACCTCGATTGCACTAATTGCCTCACACCATATGCATTTCCAGTCAATAACACCCAATATACTTTAACTGTAACTTCCTCTGATGGATGCAGCGATCAAGCATCCATTCAAGTATACGTCAGCAAATCTCGAGACTTCTTCGCTGCCAATATATTCAGCCCATCTACTGGAGACGTTGATAGTAAGTTTAGCATATTAGGCAGTAGACAGATAGCCATGATTGATCTCTTGGAGATTTATGATCGTTGGGGCAATCAATTGTACTCAGCAAGAGACTTAGATCCCAACACGACAGATAGAGGATGGGATGGCACATTCGATGGAGACAGTGTCAATTCTGGTGTATATATATGGAAGGCTGATATTAGATATCTTGATGATCACATCGAAGAGTTTGCAGGTACTATTACACTGATTAACTAGCTAATGACTCTCAGCAATGCCTCATCATCTGCATGGGTATACAATTCAATCCTTATCGGTATATTTACCGTATAATACTTGGATCCGTGATACACAATGTTCGATATATACTTGCACTTTTGTTTTTGATACTAGCACTCGCTGGTAAATGTTACACAAGTGACAATACCATTCCAAGAACTACTTATCAGACCAATGTAACTCTAGATACTGCTACACACATGCTATCCGCTGAGACTATTCTCACTTGGACTAATCCAGATCATAAGCCAGTTGATCATATGCTTTTTCATATGTACTACAACGCTTTCAAAAACTCTAATTCCACCTTCTTCACCGAAGGAACATTTCCTGATTTCTTGACGCCAAGTGGACTAGATGAGTGCCAATGGTCTTATATTCAGATTGACCAGATACATGACTCTAACCTTACAGATCTCTCATCACAGATTTCCTACATTCAACCCGATGACGACAACCTGCATGATCAGACAGTCCTAAGATTGGATCTGCCAACTCCCATTCCACCAGGTCAGTCCATACAACTTACCTATAAGTGGTCTGCCAAGATTCCACACATCATGCCACGTACTGGTTACAATAAGGAATATTACTTCTTTGCGCAGTGGTTTCCTAAGCTTGGTGTATATGAGTTGCCTGGCATACGATATGCAACACAAGGAGGTTGGAATTGCCACCAATATCATGCTAATGGTGAGTATTATTCAGATTTCGCCGACTATACCGTGACGATGCAAGTACCAAACGATTATAGAGTTGCTTCATCCGGTCAGTTAATACAGAAGACACCAGTTGATATCAATACTAATAGTTGGACGTTTCATGTTGACAACGTCATTGATTTTACTTGGTCTACTTCACCACACTTTATCAAGCAATCAGATTCTTACAAAGACACTCAAATTCATTTTTATACCTATCCGTACAAGCAAAATATAGCTGACAGATATTTTAGAGCCCTCAAATTCTGCATGAAGTATCTTGACACTCATCTAGGGCCATACCCTTACCCAACCATTTCTATCGTCGATCCACCAATCCATGGTATGTTTACAGGAGGCATGGAGTATCCAACTCTAATTTCATCTTTGTCATTCACATTTCTTCCAGAAGGATTGAGGACACCAGAGACCTTAGTTATGCATGAGTTTATTCATCAGTATTTCATGCAGATGGTAGCAACTCACGAAGTAGAAGAACCATGGATGGACGAAGGATTTACAACTTATTGGGAAGGTCGTATCCTTGACGAGTATCTCGGCCAGTCCTCATCCATGATTGACTATCTCGAATTTCACGTTGGCACTAAAGAGTTTAACAGATCAGAGTTCTTAGCAAACCCTCTCAATCAATCAGGACCAAATACTCTCAAAAGCTACGAGTTCCAAGCAAGTGCTTACGGACCCATATCTTATAATAAGACTGCACTTTGGTTACAGACTCTAGAGAGAATGATTGGAACCCCACTAATGGATAAGATTTGGAAATCCTATTTCACAACTTGGCAATTCAGACATCCTTGCAGACAAGACTTCATAGATGTTGTTAACAATCTAGTGATATCCAACTCTAAGCAATTTCCAGAAGGGATGGATTGGTACTTTGATCAAGTGATCTACGGTACATCTCTTTGCGATTATGCGATCACCGATATCACCAGTACTACTCTATTGCCCCCAGCTGGATATATCACCTCGTTACAAGACTGTCAACCACAATCACATGACTCAACCCAACAATTATATAACTCCAATATTACAATCCAAAGACTAGAGGATATGATCCTACCCCTCACTGTCAAAGTTATTTTCGACGATGGGACAGTACTTTATGATTCTCTATCTGGAGCACAACCAGTTGTCAACCTAGAGTATCTTACACCATCACCCATTATTTCAGCCACAATAGACCCAGATACTATCAATTATCTAGATGCCAACTTGATCAATAATAGTTACACTCTCAAATCCAGCAAAAACGATACAGAAAAGAGTATAACTTACTATTTACAATCAAAAGTCCAACATATTCTTGAATTCTTATCACTTCTCATTTGATGAAAGCGAACAATCATTCAAGAAGAGTAATCTCTAATGCCTGGACATATGCCATCACCCAGTGGCAATTACTCAGCATCCTCTATTTAGCCAATCTTCTGTTAGCATATCTATTACTTTCACCTTTGAGATATGCTCTATCAAGGGTATTGGCCAATAGGCTCCAGCCTGATACCATTAGCTTTACATTTTTTTCCGATCTTTACTCCAATCAGTTATACCTCTTCCATGGACAATCAGCACTCATTATTGTTGGACTAGTCGTCTACCTATTATGGCTAATCTTCAGCTCCGCAGGGATATCCAACACTATTATCCAATCATCTACGACGTTAAGAGACTTTTGGATTGGAGGCTGCACATATTTCTTTTGCTATTTAAGGCTAACATTCTATATGCTTTTGATTCTTGGTTGTATCCTATTCCTTGCAGCTCTAGGATATAATTTTGGCGAGACCAATGTATTCATGATTGAATCAGAACAAATATTCATACATCGAGCAATTTGGATAAGCACAGCTGTTGCACTTGCATTCACTTTCGTAAAACTCTGGAATGACACACTCAAATTAATTATTGCAAGATCAACGAGCACCTGGTTTTTTAGAGATGCATTGAGCACTTGGAGATTCATCGTGCAGAAAAGACTAATCTCAACATTTATAATTAATGTTATCATAGCGATCCTGATCATATTGGCTCTACTCTATCTCAAGAAGATTGTTAATAGCTCAGCACTACTCATCTTCATCATATCTCAAGTAATTATGATAGTAAGGCTCACTTACAAAGTAGCCAACCTCAAATCCATAAACGATAGACTTTACCCAAGCTAAGGTTTTTACATCACAGATTTTACTTCATCGCTTTTACTAAGATATTTGGGAGATTTCGCTTGATCTAAATCTATCAACTGGGCAAATAAAAAAAGACTATCATAATCATTTGATTAGATAGTCTCTTTTTAAGTAAGTAGGGGTGAAAGGATTCGAACCTTCGACCCCTTGGTCCCAAACCAAGTGCGCTAACCGGACTGCGCTACACCCCTATACTTTTTCTGCTCTGCAAAAGTACTCTTATTATCGAAAAATAAAAGTTTTTCTTGCTAAGCGGTGAGAGGGGGATTCGAACCCCCGGTACCAGTTTCCCAGTACGTCAGTTTAGCAAACTGATGGTTTCAGCCACTCACCCACCTCACCGTGCTTTCAATTAAGCGACTGCAAAGATAGTATTTAACCTCTCATATTTCAAACCGTCTATTCAATTAATTTTCAATTAAAAATATTAAATGTGTAATCCCAAGACTTTTAGTACTTTCGCATTAAGATTCTTTTAAATTTTGGTTATTGTCTCACCAACCATGAGAACCTAATTGTAACCAAAGAACGAAGGGCTCCTCTAACCAAGGAGCCCGCTTTTTTGTTACTTAACAACACAGAGTTGCTACTCATCCATTGCTAATCATATCAGCAATTCTAACTTGAGCTAAGAAGATTCTGACTAGATGACTCCTAGATCCTTCCCTACTTTGGTAAAGGCTGAGACTGCTTTGTCTATATGATGTGTCTCATGAGCAGCTGAGAGTTGTACTCTGATCCTTGCCTGACCTTTGGGTACCACCGGATAATAGAATCCGATCACATAGATTCCCTCCTCTAGTAATGCATCAGCAAACTTCTGAGACAATGGTGCATCATAGAGCATAACAGGTACGATTGGGTGATTACCTGGCACTAGGTCAAATCCTGCTGCTGTCATACCTTGTCTGAAGTATTGGGCATTTGCCTCGAGCTTATCCCTCAGGACTGTACTACCATCCAAGAGATCTAACACTGCTAATGATGCTCCGACTATACTTGGAGCTAATGTATTGGAGAAGAGATATGGTCTAGACTTTTGCCTAAGCATCGCAACGACTTCCTTACTTGCTGCGGTGAATCCTCCTGAGGCTCCTCCAAGTGCTTTGCCAAATGTACCAGTCACGATATCTACTCGATCCATGACACCATTGTGCTCACCGCTCCCTCTGCCAGTCTTCCCTGTAAATCCAGTGGCATGACAATCATCTACCATCACCATAGCTCCATACTGATCAGCAAGATCACAGACTCCTTTGAGATTAGCGATGATTCCATCCATAGAAAATACTCCATCGGTCGCTATCATCATTCTCCTAGCTCCATTAGACTTGGCTTCTTTGAGCTTGGCCTCTAGATCAGTCATGTCATTGTTAGCATAGCGATATCGCTTGGCTTTGCAGAGTCTGATCCCGTCTATAATAGATGCATGATTGAGACTATCAGAGATGATCGCATCTTCAGCATTGAGTAGTGGCTCGAAGAGTCCGCCATTGGCATCAAATGCAGCTGCGTAGAGTATCGCATCTTCTTGTCCGACAAACTTGGCAATTTTCGCCTCTAAAGCTTTATGGATATCTTGTGTACCACAGATAAATCGTACTGACGACATACCAAAACCATGAGAATCGATCGCTGACTTAGCCGCTGCTATTACAGAAGCATCAGAGGACAACCCTAGATAATTGTTGGCACAAAAGTTAATCACTTCTCCACCTTCATCAGTCTTGATATCTGCGGCTTGTGGTGTGACGATGATGCGTTCTTCCTTGTAGAGACCTGCTACTCTTAAGGCATTAAGCTCTTCTTGAAGTTGCTTGTTGACATTCGTTATCATATATAGATTTTTTTGAGTTCTGTGATCATTCTTTTGGTCATCTTAGTGATATCGTACTGGTGATTCCACCCCCACTCCTCTCTTGCTCTACTGTCGTCAATGGACTCTGACCAACTATTAGCTATCTCTTGTCTGAAGTCAGGCTCATAATCAATCTCAAATTGGGGGATATGATTAACGATCTCATCAGCTAATTGTGCTGGAGTGAACGACATCGCTGAGAGATTATAACTCGTACGTGTCTTTATCTTTTCTTTTGGTGCTTTCATCAGATCGATCGTTGCTCTGATCGCATCATCTATAAACATCATGGGCAATGTCGTATCTGGACCCAAAAAACACGTATACTTATTGTGCTTAATAGCCTCATGAAATATCTCTACAGCATAGTCAGTAGTCCCTCCACTAGGAATCGATTGGTAACTAATGATACCAGGATACCGGAGTGACCTGACATCTACGCCATATCGATTGTGATAATAGTTACACCATAACTCACCCGTAGTCTTACTGATTCCATAGACGGTCTCAGGGAGGAGAGGGACATCTTGTGGTGTCATACTCTGTGGTGTAGTATTGCCAAATACTGCAATCGTACTTGGGTAGAAGAGCTTACCTACATTACACTCTCTCATGATCTCGAGGAGGTCTAGGACGGCGTTGAAATTGACATTCCAAGTCTTGTGAGGATTATACTCTCCACTTGCTGACAAGATTGCAGCCATATGATAGATCTGATTGATCTTATGGTCTTTGATAGTTTCCTTGACCCTCTCCGTATTCAGGATGTCAAGGAAGATCGTATTCTCATTCTCTGCTGAATCTGGAAAGTTCAGATCACTCGCAAGTACAGCATCATTACCGTATTCTGCTCTGAGTGACTGAGTCAATACTCTTCCTAGTTGACCATTAGCTCCTGTGATAAGTATTTTGGGGGTATCCATTGATGATATCTCGTAATTTTACAAATATTATGCGGTTGTCAGGCAAATGTACAGACTTGACTGCAGTCAAAGGCATGTGCAAACTAAAGATTAGTATTCTGTTTTGCACATTTGATGCACAACACCATATCACAGAGATAGAGAACCGTAATTATTGGATTTATTTGTTGATTTTAGTGAAAATAATATATCTTTGCACTCCAATTGTAAAACGTTCTTTAACATGCGAGGTCTTAAACATTTTTCAATTCAGCTGAAGAGCTTGAAAAATGGTACACACAACTCAGAGTATCAGGTAGCTAAAGAGTTTTTTATCGCTCTTGGGAGTAACACGATAATCAATGCAAAATTTGACATTAAAGTGGAGCTTATTCGAGAGAATAAAAATTTTGAAATCACAATATTTGGTAATGGACAGATAGATACAACATGCGATAGATGTACAGCTGATATTGCTTTACCTGTTGCATTTACCTCCAAGGTCTATGCCCAAATCAATGATTATCCCGATCCTGATGACTTAGAGACATATTATATTGAAGAGAATGATACAGAACTCAACTTGGCCACGATGGTCTACAATGAAATCTGTCTCCATCAGCCCCTCATCAATGTCTATGACTGTAACTCTACTCAACCAACACCATGTGACTTGGAAACCTTGAGTAGATTAGAGACCGACGCAGAGTCAGATGATGACGCTGGAGATAAAGATTCTCCATCTCCATGGGACTCCTTGAAGGACGTTAACTTCAATTAGAATAAAAGTAAAAAGACAAATAGATCACAATAAAACTACAGATAGATGGCACATCCGAAGAGTAGAATATCAAAGCAAAGAAAAAGAAAAAGACGTACTCACATCAAAGCTAAAGCACCTCATGTAGTAGTATGCGCTAAGACAGGAGAGCCACATCTCTATCATAGAGCTTACTATCACAATGGTGCTCTGTACTACAAAGGTCAAGTAGTAATAGAGGCTGTAGCTGAAGAAGAGTACGACTAGATAAAGAGTAAAATACTCTAGCTCTAATCTCTAGAATCAAAAGTTATACAAGTCTTCTCATCCTGTAATAGAGTGAGAAGACTTTGTCATTTTAAACATAAATGAAGGGTTACTCGTGAAGAAAATTATTAACACTGAATCAGCACCTCGTCCTGTAGGACCATACAACCAGTCAGTACTCGCTAATGGTACGCTATACATCTCTGGTCAGATTCCGATAGATCCATCTACAGGGGACCTCATCACTAGCAATATCGAAGATGAAACTCATCAAGTATTCAGCAATCTCAAAGCCATTTTAGCAGAAGCGAACCTCTCCCTCAATGATATAGTAAAATGCTCAGTATTCGTCTCTGATATGGAGATGTACAGTCGAATCAATGCTGTATATGCAACATACTTCGACGAGGCGACAGCGCCAGCAAGAGAGCTAGTAGAAGTCGCTAACCTACCGAAATATGTCAATGTAGAAATCTCTGCAATAGCGGTAAATACATCATCCTATGGACCAAACTAAAAAAACAGTACTCTCGTGTATCCAACCTACTGGTGATATGCACTTTGGCAATTACTTCGGTGCAGTCAAGAACTGGGTAGACCTCCAAGCAAAGCACAACTGTGTCTATGGCATTGTAGACTATCATGCGATGACTATGCCCTACTCTCCCAAAAAACTCAGAGAAAACGTGTGGAATCTGGTATTTAATCTACTCGCAGTCGGTGTAGAGCCAGACAATCTATTTATCCAATCACTTGTGCCTGAGCATACTGAGCTCTGTTGGATATTCAATTGTTATTGTCCATTTGGCAACTTGAGCAGGATGACACAATTCAAGGATAAGAGTAAGGATAATGCCGACATGGGTAAGGAGGGATTTATCTCGGCTGGCCTCTTTGACTATCCAGTACTCCAAGCAGCTGATATCCTTATCTACAAGGCTGATTATGTCCCTGTTGGCAAAGATCAAGACCAACACTTGGAACTCTCGAGAGTCATCGCACAACGATTTAACAATGGCGTGGGTAAGGAATACTTCGTGATGCCTGAGACATTGCACACTGACACTCCTAAGATAATGTCAACAGCTGATCCTCTAAGGAAAATGAGTAAAAGTGCTGGAGAAAAGCATTACATAGGCGTATTCTCTGATGAAGCTCGGATCAGAAAACAAATAAAATCTGCGGTAACTGATACTGGAGAGACTCCTGTAGGAGAAATGAGTGCTGGTATCCAGAATCTCTTTAGACTCATCAAAGCAGCTGGCAATCAAGAGGAAGCATACCAAAGCTTGATGGATGAGTATAAGGCTGGTAATCTAAAGTATGTTGATCTGAAGTCAGTCACTGCCGATGCTCTCGTCTCTCTCTCTCACACATTTGCCGAAAGGCGACTTGCTCTCCTAGAGAACAAAAAGGATGTCAAACAGCAAATCAAACAGTCATCACATGAGATCAGAAAGAAAGCTCAGCAGACACTTAAGGAAGTAAAGGAACTCTCAGGACTGCTTAATGTCAAATATTAATATCTCCATCGAATGAAAATATTCTGCATCGGTCGTAATTACAAAGCTCATGCTGAGGAGTTGGGTAATGCTGTACCGACTCGTCCGATCATATTTATGAAGCCTGGTACAGCACTCGTCTCTGATCAAAGACCTTACTACATCCCTGACTGGACGCAAGACCTTCACTACGAAGTCGAACTTGTAGTAAAGATCAAGAAAAAAGGAAAGTCCATCCATCCACGATTTGTCAAGGATTACTACGATTCTATCGGACTAGGGATAGACTTTACAGCAAGAGACATCCAAAGCCAGTGTAAGGCAAAAGGACACCCATGGGAACTCGCAAAATCCTTTGACAATTCTGCCCTAATTAGTGACAGTTGGATGTCAATGGAGGAGTTTGTAGAGGGAGGCTCTCGCTTCCAATTGATCAGAAATGGTGACATCGTCCAATCGTCGACGCCAGATCTTATGATCTTCTCGATTGATGAGATCTTGGTCTACATCTCTCAGTACTTCACTCTACAGATTGGCGACTTGATCTATACAGGTACTCCGCAAGGTGTAGGTCAGATCGTGAGTGGTGATAATCTGATAGGTAGTATCAATGACAATGAGGTATTCAACTTAAGTGTCAAGTAATGATTAGAAGCTTCCATGTGTAATTATTACTATATATTTGTGCCAACTATTAATTTAATAAAATAAATTTTTCAAAAATGCCATATTTATTTACATCGGAGTCAGTATCAGAGGGACATCCTGATAAAGTTGCTGACCAGATTTCAGATTCACTTGTGGATCATTTTTTAGCCTTTGACCCATCGTCAAAAGTAGCATGCGAGACCCTTGTGACAACAGGACAAGTAGTCCTTGCTGGGGAAGTAAAGTCTAAAACTTATCTTGACGTACAACAGATCGCTAGAGATGTTGTCAATAAGATTGGGTATACTAAGTCTGACTATATGTTCGATGGAAATAGCTGCGGGGTATTCTCATCTATCCATGAGCAATCAGCAGATATCAATCAAGGTGTCGAAAGAAAGAAAAAAGAAGATCAAGGTGCTGGTGATCAAGGTATGATGTTTGGGTATGCGACGAACGAAACTGCGAATTACATGCCTCTGGCACTCGATATCTCACATAAGATCTTACAAGTACTCGCTACTATCCGTAAAGGTGGTAAGAAGATGAAGTACCTAAGACCTGATAGTAAGTCACAAGTGACGATTGAGTACGATGATAATAACACTCCGATAAGAATAGATAGTATCGTAGTATCTACTCAGCATGATGACTTTGATGAAGAGAAGAAGATGTTAGCTCAGATCAAGGCTGATGTACAGGCAATCGTGATCCCTCTTGTCAAAAAACAGCTCCCTGCTAAGATCAAAAAACTATTTACAGATAAGATTACATATCACGTCAACCCTACTGGTAAGTTTGTTATCGGAGGACCACATGGTGATACTGGGCTTACTGGACGTAAGATTATCGTAGATACATACGGTGGCAAAGGTGCTCATGGTGGTGGTGCATTCTCTGGTAAGGATCCAAGTAAAGTAGATAGATCTGCAGCATATGCCACTCGACATATTGCCAAGAACATGGTCGCAGCTGGACTCTGTGATGAAGTCCTCGTACAAGTATCATATGCAATCGGTGTCGCTAAACCGACTAACATCTATGTCAACACTTACGGAAGTGCTAAGATCGATATGGCTGATGGCATGATAGCGAAGAAGATATACAATGTCTTTGATATGACTCCATATGGAATAGAGACAAGACTCAAATTGAGAAAGCCTATCTACTCCGAGACAGCAGCTTACGGTCATATGGGAAGACCTTCTGAAAAGAAGAAACTCTCATTCAAAGATGGAAGTGGTAAAGTGAAAAATGTTACTGTTGAGACATTCACTTGGGAGAAGTTGGATTATGTAAAGAAAATCCAAAAAGCATTCGGGTTGAAGTAATACTCAAAAGTCAAATTATAGACATCATCGCTTATCTAGATTCTAGGTAAGCGATTTTTTTTTTGGGGTTTATATAGACGGTAATTGAAGAGTGAATACTGGGTATCTCCATGACCGCTGCTCCACTGAGATTGTCTATTGCTGCCAACTCACTCTCTTGATAGGTACTCAAGGTAAATGAATATCGAGCCAATCAACTATCGTATTGGCTAATCGAGTAGGTTCATTGACCATCGGAGAATGTCCTGAATCCTCTAATATGATCAACTCCTTACTCTCCTCTGGTGTAGCTATCGTATTGAACACATACTCGCCTTGCTGAAGTGCAGTCCTGACATCCCAATACCCATAGATGCTTAGTGTAGGTAACTCTACTCCAGGGAGCAAGGCCTCTACAGTACTATCAAACTCAAACATATCATTCTGGATGATCTCACCACTCCGACTATCATTAGCAGCCGCGATATAGGGTTGATAATTGTCGAAAAAAATTGCATCGAAGGTACTCCCTGTAATGGTCTCTAATACACCTGACTTATTGATGAGTTGCTCTGCATTGGAAACAATCCTAAATGGAGTGTCCTGCGTCTCATATGTGTATTTAGTGACATTGGAGTTCAACTGTTGCTGTGCCTGTGCCTTCAAGTTGTTCCACTCAAAGGGAAATATTCCCTGCGAAGCTTGATCCTCTGCGATCTCCATGATCCTTGTCATGTCGTCATTGAGGAAGTTGGTTCGATGGATTCCTCCATCTATGTTGACCCACACACCTACTTTGGCACTCCGATCCGCATCCAAGAGATAGGCACTCGTCAGATAGCCTCCCCAGCTATGTCCCATCAATGCAATGGAGATGTCTTCTCCGTACCTCAGATAGAGTAGCTCTATGATCTGGTCTAAGTCATCTACATGCTGTGCCACTGTCTCAGTCTCTGGATCTACTGTCCCTCTAGAGATACCAGCAGCTCTCTGATCATAATATACCATGGCATAGTCTCTCTCTATCACATCACTAAATGGCTTGGTAAATGTATTGAACTCCTGTGCAGAACTCCCCGGCCCTCCGTGTACGAGTATGCAGAATCTCTTCTTGAGATTATTCCCTTCTACTGTGATAGCCATATCTGCACCTTCATGTGTCAGCCAGAGCTGATGCCTGATATCATCACCAAATAGCGTCCTATTGTCAACAGCACATTGGATACTTGACAGTAAGATCACAAAGACTATAAATCGGTGGATGATATTCTTCATTTTGCAGTTTCTTTTTCTCCTTGCTTACAGCCAAATCTCACTCCTAACTTGATTGCGATCAGCTTAGGTCGAATTGTATCTTCGGTTTTTTCATTGAGGTAGTCCATTGATAGCGAATAGTAACGATCTGATCGTGACTTGATACCGAGTAGAAATCCCAGACCGTAGACTACCCCGTTGCCACCTCCTCTCTTTACTGATTGTATCCCAGTAGGAGTAGAGATATATTGATCTCCGATATATTGGTATCGATGATAGCCTACCTTGCCAGATACTTCAAAGTATAGCAATGTCTCTCCAATCTCTCTAGCACCTATCTGACTCACGAGCTGAGGCATAATGATAAAGTTATTGGAATAGAACTGACGCCGAAAGTAGATAGCACTCGGTCTGAAGAGCAGCTTACGCCACTTATATCTCCTGGTACTATTATCAGCTATGAGTAATGTAATGTCTCCCTGCAGTCCAGGATGGAGTCCAAGCTCTCCATAATATCCAATCCCTACAGATCTTAATCGTTGCTTAGTCTCCTGAGCATTGAGCCCAGTCCATCCACTTGCGATGAGGATCAAAGTGAAGAAAACAGCAAATCTAAGTGAGCTAAGTAATGGCATATGTATAAAGATAGTACACTTCCGATGAACAAACAGCTAATCTGTAACCTCATTATCTCAGAATCAGTGCAGAAGACATAACGATATGATCACAGATCAATAAGGAGATAAAAAAAGGTCTGTTGGAATCCAACAGACCTTTAAGGTATTTGTTATTTCAAGCGCTTATAATAGGCACATTGAGTTTAGAATTTATCTAAGAACTTACCCATTTGTCTTCCAGCAGCTTCTTTACCACCAAGACCAAATGAAAGAGCAAAAGCAACTGCAACTGCTCCAAGAGTAAGACCAAATGCGAGGTTGACGATATCATCAGCAAGACCCATATACTTAAGACCCATCGCTACGAACAATCCAAGGATCGCAAACCTTACGATAGATGCCAATGCTGGTGAATCCTTCTTCATGTAATCACTTGCCATCGTCGAGAGCTTATTACCCACGAGTAAGATAATACCACCGAATAGGATGTTACCTGACATTGCTAACAAGCTGTTCAATACATTAGAGAGATTATCAAATCCTAACTTCTCTACAGCAGTCAATAGACCAAAGAACATAATGAAGAAGTAAAGAATCTTAGTAATGATATCTGAGATAGACCCTCCATTCGCTAAGCTAGAGACACCCATCTGATCAGCAAACTTATCTACATTGAGATTTTTGAGTAGCTCTCCTACGATACCTACGATGAACTTACCTACGATATACGCAACACCGAGGATAATGCCTGCAGCGATGATATTAGGGATAGCATCCATTAGAGATGTCAACATCTTCTTAGCTGGATCTGAGATAGCTGTCATATTGAGTGTATCTAAGGCTACCAATAGTATTGGGAAAAATACAATGATAAATACCACTTGCTTCAAGATACCTGTAAGGTCAAAATCTCTACTCAAACCGTACTTATCAGTATAATGCTCAACTGATCCTGATACGAACCCAACTGCCTCCTTAGCAATGTTAGCAAGTGTATATCCTACGAATCCTATGATCCCTGCACCAATAATATTAGGAAGGAATCCAGTAATCTTAGAGAGCATATCCTTGAGCGGTGATAACGCATCAGTGATACCCATCATGTTCAATACTGCCATAAGTACGATCACTACCAATACATAATAGATAAGCTTGCCTACGAGGCTAGAGATTGAGACTGATGAAGAGCCTAATCTTGAATCAATCCCTGATCGTCTCAACGCCTTAGTGATGATACGTCGTGCAACCCCTGCTATGAAGAGTCCAACGATTAACAATAATAGTGCTGTCAATACTGAAGGAAGTGATCCTCCTAGAGATTCTGAGAGAGAGTCCCACAGAGAAGAAAGCTCGAAAGCTAAATTGAATGATAATAAATTTGTCATAAGTTATTTTAGTTAATTTGTGTAATCTATTCGTTTTGACTTAACAATGACGACAAGTCACATGTTTTGATCAGAAAATTTAACATTTAATTAAAAGTAATCATTATTTACTTAGTAACTGGGATCTGCCTCTCTACTTTACTTTATTACAGCGATCCATTCCAGTACTCCGCCGATGAGGTTTCTCACTTGAGTATATCCTTTCTCTTCTAACATGCTCTTCGCTGTTGCACTTCTTTTGCCTGATCTACAGTGTACGACCAACTCCTTATCCTTGCTAGACTCTAACTCATCAAGATTCTGCAAGAGTTGACCGAGTGGAATCAATTTGGCTCCAAGATTGAATTGTTGATACTCAACTGGCTCCCTTACATCTATGAAAGTAAAGTCTTCATTGTTATCCATTTTTTGCTTCAGCTCCTGTACTGTAATATCCTTCATGAGTTATTTCCTTTATCTGGAATAGATTAAATATAATTATAAACAACCATCAGGCTTAGTCTGTGAGAGTGTCAGTGAGATAGTCTCACCCATATTGATGGTCTGCCCACTGGTATATGTTGGGTCTTGAGTGATGACGTATGCATTATTGCGGTCTGTGATCGGTCCTTCATCATTGACTTCTCCCAACTTGAGATTACTTGACTCTAGGATAAACTTGGCAGCACTATAGACACTACATCTCAGGTTGGGAATACCGACGAGTCCTCCTTGTCTCTTACTGAGGACAAATTGGAGAGTTCCTCCTTTCTTGATTTCTACCTCTTCTTTACGTCCCGATCCTGTAATGATCGGTCTACCTTCATACCAGACCTCTAAGATGTGGTCTGGCTCACCTGAGTCATAGTTGTACCCTTTGACCTCACTATTGATATTGAGATGTGAGAGTTCTGATTTTTTGCTTTCATAATCTTGACCATACATCACTCCTAATGATCCAGTCTTCATCACATCAGCATTATACTTAGTGACAGTGACATAGACTTTCCTATTCTCTTTCACTTTGGCAAAGGCATTCGGATTTTGGTCCACGATCTCGCCTCCTGTCCGACCCACGATATGGATACTATCGACGACGACCAGCTCAAATGTCTTATCCTCACCGAGTGACTTGGCATCGCTATACTCCATCCCTACGAAATCTGGCAACTCGAGTTTCTGTCCGTGATTCGTATAGACTTTGAGCCAAAATAAGATCCCTACAAATAGCAATACCATCACTATCAATAGAATAATCATACTACGTAAGAACTTTCTAAATGTCAATTGATCAAAATTATAGAATGAATAGATTGATGTGTATTATGCTTTACTAGCCCCAAAGTTGAGGATTTTGTTGATAAAATCGTAAGGTTTGTAGTCATTTATGGCACATTGATGAAAGATACATGTCGCAGGAGTCATTCCAGGCAGACTGTTTATTTCGATTATGATTGTCTGTACTCTTCCGTCAGCAAAGATTCTGACGAATGCATCTATCCTGCAATATCCCTCTACACCTAGGAGGATAGCGGCTTGTTTTAGAGTACTTTTCACCTCATTTGATATCCTCAGATACTCACTGCGATCATTGCTAAATCTTGCCGGAGTCAGATTCTGACCTTGACCAGCTAAGAATTTTTCCTCGAGAGAGAGTATCTCCTCTCCAGCGAGCACCTCTGACGGCTCGAATACTTCAATCTTATGCCCCCCGTCTGGCAGCCTATGATAGAGCATACCACCGGTAATCTCCATGAAGTGATCAGCACCATTACTCTGAATCAAACTCTCAATCAATACCACTGATTTGATCGGAAACTCTTCGTTCACCGCGAGGTGGAGAGCCTTACGCAAGTCAGGATGCAAGTCATCTTCTGATCTAAATATTGCCTGTAAGTACGTATCCATCTGAGCTCTAGACTTCACTAAGACTACTGCACTACTGCATCCATCATCCACTGGCTTCACGATATATGGATAATCAAATCTAGACTCTATCACTGTGTACCAGTCTGTCTGTGACTCATACTCTGACTGTTGGTAGAGCATCTGATCTGCCACTTCAAAGCCATGTTGCCGGAGTAGTTGAAGTGTAGCATACTTATCTATCGTCTGACTGGAGCTCTGCGGACCAGATCCATTGTATGGGATACCATACTTATCGAGCAACTGTTGGATCGTGCCATCCTCTCCTGGTCTTCCGTGCAATGCGATGAAGGCAAGGTCTATAGTCTCATCGAGGATATCTGTCACATCGATCGGCTGAGATGTGGAATTACTCGATGTATACTTCGCGATCATCTCAGCCTTCTGCGACCTCAGCAAGGCTGTAGAAGGATGGATATTGTAATTGACGATACTTTCCTTGATGTCGTCAGCATTATCTTTGAGTAAGATATTGATCGGGATTTGATAGAGTCGATAGTCACTCTGACTCTCTCCATAGAGGAAGAGTGGTATTGGTTCGTATTGGTCGGAGCTTGCAAGTTTTTCGTAGATGTTACGGCCACTCTCCACACTGATATGCCTCTCAAATGAGTATCCACCTAGGATCACCCCTACTCTCTGCTTGACATCATCAGACGACTTATTCTTCTCGATCGCGATATCTAGACTCTCGAGTAGAGTACGGTATCTGCCCACTGTGAGACCATAGCGTCCTCTCTCTGCAATGCTATTCCGTATGATACTTGTGATAAACTCCGAAGGATTGAGACCAAGCTCCGCTGCCTGATGAAAAAAGAAGGATGAAGGGAGCATCCCACTTGTAGTATTAGGATCATTGAGCAAGATCTGCCCCGTAGATGTGTAGAATCCATCTATCCTCGCATATACTTGGAACTTCAGTGCCTTGTAGAGTCTGACACACTCTGTCTGTATGGACTCTATCTCGTCATTAGCGATATCGATTGGTGTCACTTTGCGACTCCTCCCAGGCATATATTTGGACTGGTAGTCGTATACTTCTTCTCCTTTGACAATCTCTGTCGGAGGCAGTGCATAAGGTATCCCGTCGTCATCTACTGTCACCACACAGCTGAACTCTCTCCCCTCTATGAAGCTCTCACAGATGACCGTATGCTCACTATCCATAGCCTCGAGATAAGCTATACCCTCTATCTTATCGAGGATCATGTGTACCTCTGATGGCAATCTTGCCAGCTGTCCACTTACGTAAATGGGAAGCCCCAATCCAGACTTAATATCAGTCAATGACCTGAGATAACTGACCTTCTCTCCACTGGAATATCGCCTCCACGTATCTGAGTCTATCTGGACTCTAAAGAATGCCGCGTCCACACTGTGTGTAAATGCCTCTACAGTATTGTGATCAAGAATCGACACTCCGATGGATGAGCCCTGATGTGCTGGTCTGACGACTATAGGGTGACCCAACCGAGCCACGATCTGATCATAATCCACCTTACCAGACAACCAATCTGCTCTAGAGATCTCTACTGAATCAGTCGAGCTGAAATCACTCTGACTCATCCAATACTTCTGTAGTGCCTTATTCATCCCGATCCCACTTCCAGAGACATCACTTCCCGTATATGGAATATTGACAAAATCCAGTACTCCTTGAATGATCCCATCCTCCCCACATTTACCATGGAGTGCTAAGAATGCAAGATCAATCCGTGTCTTAAGATCAGAAATCTCTAATCGTACACCTATCGTCTTGATCGCATCGGCATATTGCTGCTCTGTCAAATCAAGTGATTCGATATAGAGCTGATAGTCAACATCGGTCTCTGGGAACATACTTATCGGCGGGAAGAAATCTCTAATCGTCCCCTTGTAGATGTACTTCCAGTCAAGCTGAATGAGTGTATTGTTACTATCTACAAATATGAGTACGGGATCGAAGAGGGACTTGTCAAGGTTGTCATAGACTGTCCTGCCTCCTGCAAAAGAGATCTCTCTCTCTCGCGAACTCCCACCAAAAAAAATACCAACTCTAATCTTCTGCATGCTTAGCTTTATGAACGGTAAAGATGCCAAATTCTTTCATATTTGACAAACTTGTAATATGATCTCTTTGCTATAAAAACTATCGCAAATTTTGAGAAAAGTAGATAAGCATCTCCTGCATACCGAAATTCAACACAAAGAATATCTCCAGTCATTAGATAACAATGACGCTGACGAAGAAAAACTCAATAAGCTCAACTAACGTAAGGCAAAATACACACAACTCAAAGAGCAACTACAGAACACCGATCAAACACAAATCTCAACAACAGATCCAGATGCTAGTGCTCTCCTACTCCACATGAGAATCGTACAAGTCGGGTTCAACCTCCAATCCGTAGTAGACGACAAACACAATCTCATCGTTGATTATCAAGTAACTAACAAAAGTGATCATCGAGCTCTAGCCATTTGCTGCAAGCTTATTAATGTTTGATAATTAAACTACTTCATGTTTGATTATCAAACTATTCGTATCTTCGTAACGTTCACATCAAAGAAATAAGTCATGAAAACTAAAATCACAAAACAGGAAATAGGTAAAAGAGTAGCTTCTCTGCGAAAAAAAAAGGGTCTCTCACAAGAAGACCTAGCAACAAGAGTAGGAATTTCTAGACCAGCTCTTACCCAAGTTGAACTAGGTAACAGAAGCCTTTCTGCAATTGAGATGCATAATTTCTCAATCCAATTAGGATTTTCAATAGATGATTTCATGAGTCAAGAGTTTCTCCTAAACCCAATTATTCAATCAGAAAATCAAAAGAATGAAAATCAAAATACAAGGATCTCCATTACAGAATTAAAAGTCAATAAGTTCAAAAATGTTCTCTTATACATTTTAGAAAATTGTGCAGGCAAACCAAATGTAGGTGAAACCTTACTCTACAAGCTTTTATACTTTTCAGATTTCAATTATTATGAACTACATGAAGAGCATCTGTCTGGAGCAACCTATCGAAAATTGCCTTTTGGCCCAGTTCCAAAAAATTTGGATACAATAATTAAAATCATGATTGATGAAGGCGATCTTAAACGAATTAAAACTCAATATCACAATTATCCTCAAACTAGGTACTTACCTCTTAGGAAAGCAGACTTAACAGAATTAAAAGCATCTGAAAAAGATGTCATTGATAAAGTTATTGATCAGTTTTCTGATTGGAGTGCTAAAGCAATAAGTGACTACTCACATAAAGACATTCCTTGGATGGCATCAAAAGACGGCAAAGAAATAAACTATGAATTAGTTTTTTA
>CALLAW010000086.1 GCA_938001865.1 uncultured Saprospiraceae bacterium
TACTACCTTTCTTCATTAATTTGGAGAAAGGTTTTTTAATTTTTATTGGTCAGCGTCAAGCAAAAAGAAACGGAAGACGACTGGTAGCTTGGATAATCAACTGGTTTCACCATCAATTTCTAAAAGTTAAATCCTAATTACAATATACTTCCTATTATTCTACTTTTAATCCTCTAGAAGAATAAAGCACGGTCATCAGAGCTCCTCTACTGCCTAGGAAAACCGCAAGAGCAAACCAGATCGCATGTGGTCCGATGATACTTCGGCTGATATAATAGGTAGCAAGGTAGAGAAGAAGTGATACGAACATTGTATTTCGCATAGACTTACTAGCGGTAAGACCTACAAAGATTCCATCCCAGATGTAACATGCAAATCCAAGTATGGGAAAGGCAATTGCCCACCAATAATAGTCTTTCGCAAGTATCAAGAGATCTTGACTGGAGTTAAATAGAGTTACAAGTTGTTCATACCAGATGGCATAGACACCACTATACATTGTTGCTAGGATTAACCCCCACAGTAGCACTCGTTTGATCATCGAGTGGGTCTTAGTGAGATTCTTGGCTCCAATAGATTTGCCGACAAGGCTCTCAGCAGCGTATGCGACACCATCTATCCCATAGGACATCCAATTGAGGAATTGTTGGATGATGACATTGACTGCAAGTACAGTCTCACCATTGACCGAAGATTGACTGTAGAAAAAGAAAAATGCAGTGGATAGACAGAGTGTCCGTAGAAAGATATCAAAATTGATTTTGAAGAAGTTGATCAATTTATCTGCAGCAAATACCCTGTCTTTGATAAAGGTTAATTGGTGCCGATATCTCCATAGAATGAGGGCAAGTGCCAATCCAACACCAAAGTACTGTGCTACCACAGTACCAAGAGCTGCACCAGTGATTCCCATCTCCAAACTCTGTACCAAGTAGATACTCAGGAGGATATTGGTGAGATTGACTATGACAGTGATGATCAGTGGGCTGACTGCATCTTGCATCCCGAAGAACCATCCTAGAAGGCCATAGAGTAGGAGAGTCGCAGGAGCATCATAGATCCTTATGAGATAGTACTCCATGACGAGTCCTCGCTGTGAGGGTTGTACTTGGAGAGCATCTAAGAGTACTGCACCTAGTGGTCCTGAGAACAGTATAATCATCAGACTTAATCCTGTTGCCACGAGGCAGACACGATAGAGCAGACTGGACATTTCGCTTTGGTCATCAGCTCCGAAGGCTTGGGCAGTCATCCCAGTTGTCCCCATACGCAGGAAGCCAAAATTCCAATACAAAAAATTGAAGATCATCCCACCAAGTCCGATGGCTCCAAGATGAGAAGCCGAGACTTGCCCCATCAAGACTGTATCAACAGTAGAGAGCAAAGGCACACTAATGTTACTCAGGATATTGGGGATGGCAAGACGTAGGATTTCGCGATTCACAGTGTAAAGATAAGAGGCAAACCGTGATTAACATGATTTGTTTATTGGAGGATTATTCAACCTAACTCTAAAGTGGAAACATACAACAACTACTAAAGATACACAGTAGCGTAATCTCTATTTAAGGTTCTAGATGAGGTACAGAGTACTTTCTTATTTATCAAAATCATATTGATACATGATGTGATCGAAGACAATTGAATTGGCTTTTTTGATTTTAAATTCTAATAGTCCGTTTGGGGTATAGTATGATTCGGTAATGACCCGAAACTTGTCTTCTAAATTGAAGATTGCTGCCAAGGTCCTAATTCAAGAATATGAACTGCAAAAAAAGTAAACGCTAGAGAACATTACTCAAGATCATCTATCGCTATCCATCAACCATTAACCTTAGACTTATTATCCTCCTACAGCTTCCTTAATCACATCATCCATTGTATTGACGTAGATTACCTCTAGTCCTTTGATGAAGTCTGGATCGATCTTTTCGATGTCTTTTCTGTTTTTCTCGCAGAGCATCACCTTTTTCATTCCAGATCTCTTAGCCGCAAGTACCTTCTCTTTGATCCCGCCAACTGGCAAGACTTTTCCCCTGAGGGTAATCTCTCCAGACATAGCGAGGTAGGGCTGTACGACTTCCTGCTTAAATGCTGAGACGATTGCTGAGAACATTGTAATCCCTGCACTTGGTCCATCCTTAGGGATAGCACCTTCGGGGATATGGATGTGGATATCTTTCTCGTCAAACTCTGTGGTATCTATATTGAGTGATTCATGATTAGACTTGATATAACTCAATGCAGTAGTCGCTGACTCTTTCATGACATCACCAAGGTTACCAGTCAGTATGAGTTTGCCCTTACCCTTAGAGAGGCTCGTCTCGATGAAGAGGATGTCTCCACCGACTCTTGTCCATGCAAGACCTACTGCCACTCCCGGAGTATCTGTCTTGGCATACTTGTCATTGTCAAAGATTGGATGACTGAGATATGTAATGACATCTTGATCAGTAACAGTGACATTATAAGATTCTTCCATTGCTACTCGTTTGGCAATACTTCTCATGACGCCAGCGATCTTTCTTTCTAGGCTTCTGACTCCTGATTCTTTAGTATATCCTTGGACTAACATTTCGAGGATTGACTTATTTAGCTTGACTTGATTGGCCTTGAGTCCATGTTCGAGTCTTTGCTTAGGAACGAGGTGTTTCTTAGCGATTTCTATTTTCTCTTCTACTGAGTATCCGCTGAGTTGGATGATTTCCATCCTGTCTCTAAGTGCAGGCTGGATCGTCGAGAGTGAGTTAGCAGTGGCGATGAAGAGGACCTTGGAGAGGTCGTAATCGACATCGATATAGTTATCTTGGAATGTTGTGTTTTGCTCTGGATCTAGGACTTCTAAGAGAGCAGAAGATGGATCACCTCTGAAGTCTTTTCCGATCTTATCTATCTCATCTAAGATGAATACTGGATTGGATGATCCTGCCTTCCTGATCGACTTGATGATCCGACCTGGCATGGCACCGATGTATGTCTTACGATGGCCTCTGACCTCTGACTCATCATGTAATCCTCCGAGTGACATTCTGATAAATTCTCTATTGAGTGCTTTGGCAATAGACTTCCCTAGACTCGTCTTACCCACACCTGGAGGTCCGACTAAGCAGATGATTGGTGCCTTCATATCACCTTTCAGTTTGAGTACTGCGAGGTGTTCGAGGATACGTTCTTTGACATCTTTGAGCCCGTAATGATCTTTGTCAAGGGTAGCCTTTACATTTTTGAGGTCGAAGTTATCATCAGTATATTTTCCCCAAGGGAGATCTACTAATGTTTCAAGATAATTGAGAGTGACACTATACTCAGCGATCTGTGGATTGATTCGCTTCGCCTTAGTCAATTCCTTATTGAATTGCTTCGCTACAGCTTCTGGCCACTTGATATCTTTTGCCTTTGCCTCTAGAGCTAAGAGTTCCTCTCTGTTAGGATTTTGTCCGAGCTCTTCTTGGATAGTCTTGAGTTGTTGGTTGAGGAAGTAGTCTCTTTGTTGCTTTTCGATGTCTCCTCTGACCTTTGATTCAATTTTATTTTTGAGTTCGACGAGTTGGAGTTGTTTGTCGATGAGACTGAGGATCTTCTTTGCCTTTTCAGCTTGACTGTTGATCTCCATGATCGATTGCTTCATGGCCACATCACCATCTAAGTTCGATGCGATGAAGTTGAGTAAGAAGTTTGGAGTCTTGAGATTGTCAAGCATCATCTTAGCCTCCTCAGGGATGTGGGGAGACATCTTGATGATCCGCCTTGAGAGATCCTTTATAGATGAGATAGTCGCATTGAATTCCTTCTTGTCTGCTGGTACTCTTTCTTCGATCAGTGAGATTTGTCCTTTGAGATAGGGTTCTTCTGATTCCAGTCCTTCTAGCTGGCACTTGGTCCGTCCTTGTAAGATAGCAGTTGTGTTCCCATCTGGCATTTTGATGAGTTTGACCACTGTAGCTACTGTCCCTATTTGATAGAGATCTTCTGCTGATGGATCCTCATTGTCCATTTGCTTTTGAGTGAATACTGCAAGGTATTTATCTCCTTTGAATGCTTGCTTGACTGCCTTGATAGACTTAGACCTCCCGATCGTAATCGGTAGGATATTACCTGGAAAGAGGACAGTATTTTTCAATGCGATGACTGGCAGGCTAGTCGGTATCTCCGATGTCTTGCTATTGTCTTCGTCTCCTAGGTTGAAGATTGGGATAAACTCTTCTTGGTCGCTTCCGCTAAAATTCATTGTGCTCTCTTTAAACATCTTGTTATCTCTCTATTGTGTATTGTAGTGTAGTCAACTTTTATTCCATCGAAGGGATAACGTGATTTCTCTGACAATAAGGCTATATATCAGTAATTTTGCTGACAGAATGACTTGTCTTAGAGAGGTCAACACAGAATGCAGAGATTCATTGAGAATGTATCTAATAGATTGGAGTCCTTTCACCCAACCATTGTGAGAGACTATTCGTCTTTATGAGTGTTATGTGCTATTTTTTTCAACTGTTAATAGAGTTCTCATGAAACAATCAATACCCTTACTTTTTGCTGCTTTGATTATACTTCAAGGGTGTACTAAAGGTGATGATCCTGTAATTCCAAGATGTGATGATTGTGAGTTTACATGCATCGATGAAGATAATACTCTCGATGTTTGGGTAAATGACTGCAAAAATAATTGGAGTTGTACTTTTGAAGTATTAAGAAACTCAACGATTGGAACCGACTTGGTAACTGGAGTGCAAGAAGGTGACAACACAGTATTCAGAATGCAATCTTCTACAGAAGGAGATATCGCTATAGCTGATGATGAGTTTACTGTTATTCTGATCTTTGAGTTAGATTCAGGTCAAGACAGTTTCTCAGTGGTTGATGAAGAGCTCGATGCGTTGAACGTCTATCACAAATATGTCTGCTTCTGTCCAGCTGTAGAATTTAGGCCAGCTGTATCTGGATGCTTACAAGGCGAACGTCAAGATGATGGATCTTGGTACTTACAGTGTAACCTTACATTTAGTAATCCCAATTTTGACAATCCATTAGAGGTGTTGGTCGATGCTCAATTTACGGAGTAGGATTCAACTTTGGATGTATTAGTCAATCACAACCAACTGCTCAATTGAACAGAAGAAGTATTCGCTGTTCAATCCCGCCCCTTTTCACGAAAGTGAGATAAAATTTACAAAATATTTTTGGTATTGCATAGCTACTTTATGTGTTATATCGCTGTTTATCGATGGCAGACAATTTGATTTTATTTTGAGATAAACTTTAAATGATTTTAGTGAATTTAGATATCTTGCAATTACTCGATCTTGCGAGTATTGGAAACAGTTAAGACGAGTTTTTATTCAGATCACCTTATACCTCTAATAAAATGACAAAGACATTTACATTATTTTTCAGTTTCATCATCTTATCTATTTGTTCGTTTGGTCAGAACTTTGCCCTCCAATTCAATGGGGTGGACGAGGCATTGACTCTTGAGAATACTCCCGAGGCGACATTATCAAATAGTTACACTCTCGAAGCTTGGATTATGGCACAAGAGTGGAAAGCACAGAGTTGGCAGGGGAGTATCATCACGGCGGACTCAGGCGGAGCTAATGGTGGGTTTGCATTCAGATGTGGCAATGATGGAAGATTATCCATAGCGGTAGCTGCTAATGGTGCTTGGAACGAGGCACTCTCTGGTCCAGTAATGCAGAGTAATAAGTGGCATCACGTAGCTGCAGTGATCGACCAAGGTGCAATCACCCTGTATGTAGATGGTGTGTCTGTTGCTACGGCGAGTTTTCAAGGGGCACCAGCTGCCAATAATGAAACTTTCACGATAGGCGAATCAACGGGCTTTCCTGGAAGATTCTTTGATGGCATCATAGATGAGGTAAGGATATGGAATGTCGCAAGGAGTGCAAGTGAGATCGCTGCCAATGTAAGCACGATGTACAATGGAGATGAGCCTGGACTGGCTGCATACCTACCCATGAATGAAGGCACTGGCACAAGTGTCAATAATCTATCAAATACTGACGTCTCAGGAATGACAGTCAATATGGATCAATCCAATTGGGTAGAGGGATATCAGATTGTAGACTTTGATGTAGCAGTAAGTAATATCAGCAATATAGATCGGTTGGCTATGAAATCTAGACCAATCAAAGTGAGTGTTGATATCCAGAATGTAGGGGCTCAACTGCTTGACAATATGGATGTCAGTCTAGAGCTTGATGGTACTGTGCTCGCAACAGAGGCAGTAGATTTCTCCTTGGAATCAGGAGTCAGTAATACCTACACTTTTATGACTCCAATAGACTTGACGAGTGTACAAGATCCTCAACTCTCAGTTACGATTATGCATCCAGAGGATGATAACCTATTCAATAATGTTACTGCCAAGAGTATCAATAGTCGAGATGGACTTGTGGTGAATATCTTTGAAAGCGAACAACACAACTTCGCAAGTGCAGGGCAGCGCCAACTCAATACTCTCACATTGCCAAGTGATCTCTCACTCTACGATGAGATACGACTCCGTATAGATATTAATTGTCCATCTTCAGGATGTGATCCATGGGATCAACCAGCCAATATCAAGATCAATACCTCAGAGGGGATATTTGAGCTGGGTAGGTATGTCACACCATTTGGGATAGGTTGTGGTCCTTGGTATCTTGATGTCACTGACTTCAAGTCAGTACTTACAGGAGAAGTCACATTTGAATCTTATATACAAGTCTGGGGTCCTTCAGGCTGGAACTTGGATTTGGATTTGGAGTTTGATATAAACGATGACGAAAAAGTTTATACCAAGCTATCATCTATCCACTCCACAGATTATCAGGTCTATGGCGACCCTAATGTGAGCCATGATCTTGCTGATGTCGATCTCAGTGTAGCTGATAATACTGAGACCTCTCATGTCCGGATGCAAGTATCTGGTCATGGTCAAGGAAATACAGATAATGCAGCAGAATTTTCTCGTCGTATGCACCAAGTCAGAATCAATAACTCACCGATCGCTACCCATGACCTTTGGAAGGCAGATTGTGCTACTAACTCATGTGCTAACCAGTTTGGGACATGGTTGTTTGCAAGAGCAGGATGGTGTCCTGGTCAAGAGGTGATTCCTGCAATATTTAATACTACACAAGAGGTATCACCAGGAGAAAATTTCACATTTGACTATCAGTTAGAGAACTATACCAACCTACTCAATACAGGTTACAATGGGAGCAATCATACAGAACCACATTATAGAATCCATAGTTTCTTTATAGAGAACAGTAGTACGGCATATGACAGCTATAGTAACTTAGCTGTAACAAGAGTCGCATTTACATCTAGTGATGAAGTCCGTGTCGATATAGAAAATGATGGCACCGTAGATCTGAATAATTATGAAGTAAGACTCTATGTGGATGGCCAATTAGTAGAAACTCAAGCAATAAGTGCAGGGATCCTCTCAGGATCGAGTACAGTAGTGTCGTTTGATGCAGACCTAGACAATTTGCTCGAGAGTTATATAATCGCTGAAGTGGTAGAAGTGAATGATGAAAACCCTGGTGACAATCTACTTGGAGCTACTTATGACGGCATAGTAAGTACCCAAGATCTCACTGACGAGGGCAATATCTCGGTATTCCCAAATCCATCAAATGGTACAATAACCCTAGTCACAGAATCCGGGTATACTGGTGGCACTTGGTCACTCTATAGCCCTCAAGGAAAACTGGTAGACTATAACTCTATCAGCGATCACAACACGACGATCACTATAGATCAGAAGGGTATGTATCTCTTAGAGACAGTGTCTCCTAAAGGTGTTACGCGTAGCCAAAAAATAGTCGTCTACTAGTCAAGTGTCAATAGGAATGAATAGATAGCATACCATGCTATCCTTCTCGACCATCGAGTCTAATGAAGTGAAAAAGAGCTGATTCCGATCAGAATGTGGTGGTAATTTTAGAGTTGTCGCAATTGAAGCAAAAGAAATATGTCTTGCACAATTGGACAAATATCCGTATATTTAATACAAATTATGGATTATGACTGCAGCTAAAGTTTTGTCGAAGTATAAATCATCAATTAATAGTGATTTATCAATTGTAAGAAGTGCAAATCAGGGAGTAAATTCAATAATATTCAATGAGTTAGTTGAAATTTCTGGTATTAATAGAAATTTTTTAGCTGAAGAAGTATTTGATGTGTCATTGAAAACAATGCTTAGGTATCAAAAAGAAAAGAAAAAGCTTAACCCACGAAACAGTGAAATAGCTTTAAAACTATTAAATCTACTAAATAAGGGAATGGAAATATTTGGCTCGATGGAATCATTCATTTCTTGGCTCAACAAACCTGCTTTTGGATTAGGAAAACAAATTCCATTAAGGCTTATGAACACAAATACAGGTATCGACCTAATTGAACAAGAGTTGATTAGGATTGAATTTGGAGCACTAGCTTAGAATGGAAGTATATCGAATTACTCTAAAAAAATGGTCTAACACTTTAAAAGCATCTGGCTTTCCAGGAAGATGGAATTCTAAAGGAGTGTTTGTTATTTACACATCTAGTTCAAGAGCATTAGCAAGTTTGGAAAATTTGGTACACAGAAGTGGCGAAGGGTTGAACAAAGAATTTGGGACTATGGAAGTTGAAATTCCGAATAATTTGAAAGTTCAGGAAATCAAACTAAGTCAACTTTCTAAAAATTGGTTCGATTATGAAAACTATAGCGAGTGTCAGAAATTAGGTGATAAATGGGTAGAAGAATCAAAATACCCTGTATTAAAAGTGCCTTCTGCAATTGTTAAAATGGAATATAATTATTTGATTAATCCAAATCATACACAATTTCAAAAAGTGAGGATTAAGAGAGTCGAAGAATTTAAATTTGACCCTAGGCTGAAAGAATAACTATCGACAATAATAGATACTAATGCATATCCTCCTTCTTCGGATACGCAGGGTATCATTTTCCGATCCTCGTATTTGGAGTGTGACTAACGTTTAATGATAGCGGTGATATTACTCTACTATTGAGAATTGCAAATGGTTATGTCGCCCACAGGAACGAGGATGGCAGGGTACTACAGATGAAATGCAATCTAAGTAAAATTGCTTTATAAAATCTGACATTTGGTTTTAATGAACATTTTTCTTTTGTCTATTCATTAAAACATGTTCCACTTCCTCTAATGTGATTTTTTTGCTCTTGAATAAAATTAGCAAATGATATAGCAAGTCAGCTGCTTCATTTTCAAAAAGCAATCTATTGTCATCTTTGGCTTCTATGATAAGTTCCACAGCTTCTTCGCCAACTTTCTGAGCGACTTTGTTGACACCTCTTTTGTAGAGTTCATTTGTATAGGATGTTTTTTCGTCGTCATCTATTTTTTGATTGATGATGGACTCTAATTTATACAGAAAACCTTTGCTTGTATTTTCTTTGAAGCAAGTGGTGCTACCTGTATGGCAAATTGGGCCATTGGGTTTGGCTTTGATGAGAAGGGTATCATTGTCGCAGTCTACGAATATCTCTTTGACGAGAAGTAAGTTTCCAGATGATTCTCCCTTTGTCCAAAGTCGATTCTTTGATCTACTATAGAATGTCACAATGCCCTCTTCTTTAGTTTTTGTGAATGCCTGTTCATTCATATAACCAAGCATTAATACTTGCAGGGTATCACTATCTTGAATTACGACTGGTACCAGTCCGTTACCCTTATCATAATCTACATTCATCTTATTGGTATTTGTTGGTTTTTGAGATAAGTTTTCAATTGAGGTATTGGAATTTTATTGTAGTGAAATATGCTTGCAGCTAATCCTCCTGTTGCTTGGGTTTTTGTAAATAAATTTTTAAAATCCTCCTTCGTTCCTGCACCACCCGAAGCAATTACAGGAATGCTCAGCTTTTGAGCTACCTGATTTGTTAAGTCAAGGGCGAACCCATTCTCTGTGCCGTCATTGTTCATAGAGGTCAGTAATATTTCACCTGCACCGAGCTCTTCTACATGTTTGGCCCAGCTTAATGTCTTATGTTCGGTTTCTGTCCTCCCACCTCTTATAAATACTTTCCATGTATCATTAATTAGTTTAGTGTCTATAGCAACAATCAGACATTGACTACCAAACTCATTGGCTATTTCTGATATAAGTTTAGGAGATGTTATGGCTGCAGAGTTAATGCTTACCTTATCAGCACCGGCTTTGATTAGGGCACTTACATTTTTGAGTGAACTAATGCCTCCTCCAACGGTAAATGGTATGTCAATGTGTAAGGCGACCTTTTCCACAAGAGGCACCATCGCTTTTCGCTTTTCTACAGTAGCTGATATATCTAAAAACACTAACTCATCTGCTCCGTCCCGACTATACTGCTTAGCTAATTCTACAGGATCTCCAACGTCTCTAATGTTTACAAAGTTTACGCCTTTGACAGTTCTACCATCTTTGATATCGAGACAGGGAATTATTCTTTTTTTTAGCATAAATCTTGCAATTGTTTTAATGTAATTCTGCCTTCGTAGATAGCTTTGCCTATGATGGCACCTTCACATCCGATGGTTTTGAGTTTTACTAAATCTTCGATTTCAGTTATTCCCCCACTAGCAATCAAGTTAACAGAAGTCTCTGATATGATTTCTTTATAGAGATCAAAAGCAGGTCCTGATAACATGCCATCTTTATTAATATCTGTACAAATCACATGTTTGATACCATGAGTTTCATAATCTAGTACAAAGGGCAAGATGTCCAGTTCTGAAGATTCAGTCCATCCTGTTGTGGCGATTATTCTATTAGAGCAATCGGCGCCTAAGATGATTTTATCGGAGCCATAGTCTTCTATCCATTGCTTTACTAAGATCGGATCAGAGACAGCCAAACTACCTATCGTCACTTGCCTAGCACCTGATTCAAATGCGATATTCACATCATTTTCAGATTTAAGCCCACCACCAAAATCGATTTTCAAATTTGTATTTATACAAATCGATTCTAGGATTTTGTGATTAACGACATGCTTAGATTTTGCTCCATCAAGATCAACTATATGCAGATATTCTATCCCTGAATCTTCGAATCTCTTGGCCATTTCTAAAGGATTATGTCCATAGACTTTTTTTGTGTCATAATCTCCTTTTGAAAGTCTTACACATTTGCCTTCTATAATGTCTATTGTAGGTATTATTCTCATATTTTCATAAAGTTCTTTAAAATTGATTCTCCCACATCAGCTGATTTTTCTGGATGAAACTGAGTCGCATAGTAATTATCCTTTTGTAAAGCGGCGCTGAATGGATTGATATAATCACAAGTCGCTATGGTTGCACTGCAAATCTCAGCGTAATAAGAATGTACATAGTAAACATCATCCATATTTTGGATCTTGCTAAATAGCTGACCATCAGTTTTTTCGAAATTATTCCAACCCATATGTGGTACCTTGTCTTTGGCTTGAAACTTTTTTACAACTGTATCAAAAATACCAAGACAAGTGGTATCGCCTTCTTCGCTATGCTGACACATCAATTGCAATCCAAGGCAAATACCAAGGAAGGGTTTTTTAGTATCTAAAATGAAGCGATCCAATTTTTTTTCTTTTAAGTAGCACATGGCAGTACTTGCTTCTCCAACACCTGGAAAAATAATCTTTGAAGCATCTGACAAAAGTGATAAGTCATCAGAGATGATACTTTTTTTTCCGATTCTATTTAGAGCATTTTGTACAGATCGGATATTACCAGCATTATATTTTATAATTGCGATCATAGGCTACCTTTAGTACTCGGTATGTCAAAACTGTCTGTCTTCATGCTCGCCATTTTTAGTGCTTTGGCAAAAGCCTTGAATATAGACTCTATTTTGTGGTGTTCATTTTGGCCTTCCACTTTGATATTGAGATTGCATAAAGCAGTATCACTAAAAGATTTGAAAAAATGAAAAAACATTTCTGTCGGCATTTCTCCAATCAACTCTCTAGAGAACTCTGCGTCCCATACTAACCATGGTCGTCCTCCTAAGTCAATCGCTACTTGAGCTAAGCAATCATCCATTGGTAGCATGAACCCATACCGCTGAATACCTTTTTTGCTCCCCAATGCTGTTCTGAATGCTTCTCCTAATGTCAAAGCCGTATCTTCTATTGTGTGGTGTTCGTCAATCTGTAAGTCTCCTTCGACTTTTATATTGAGACCAATACCTCCATGCCTTGCTATCTGTTCGAGCATGTGATCAAAAAAACCAATACCCGTATCAATGTCACTAATTGTATTGTTATCTAGATTGATGTATACCGAAATGTTTGTTTCTTTAGTCTTGCGTACACAAGTTGCTTCTCGCGGTTCAGCTTTGAGGTACTCATAGATTTCTTTCCAGCTTTGGCTACAGAGAACAGCTTCTTCATTGTTTTCTCCTATATAAATTCCTTTAGCATTCAGGTTCGTAGCAAGCTCGATGTCTGTGGCTCTGTCACCTATGACATAGGAATTCTCTAAATCATAATTACCATGAATATATTTGTGCAAAAGTCCTATACGAGGTTTACGGGTAGGTGCATTTTCTTCTGGAAAACTTCTATCAATTAAAATTTCTTGGAACTCTATTCCTTCGTTTGAAAAGGCCTTAATCATCTTATGATGTGCTGGCCAAAAAGTGTCTTCCGGAAATGAATCTGTACCCAAGCCATCTTGATTAGTCACCATGACCAATTCATAATCTAGTTCTCTTACAATTTTGGTTAAATATTGAAATACACCTGGATAAAATTCTAGTTTTTCTAAACTGTCAAGTTGATAATCGAGAGGTGGTTCTATTACGAGTGTACCATCTCTATCTATGAATAAAACTTTTTTCATGGGCATAATTCTTTTAAGATGTTGATCAACTTTGTGTTTTCCTTAGGGCTTCCTATACTGATGCGAAGCCCATTAGTAATCTGACTTCGACGGTCTCTGATGATGATACCGAGGCTTCTTAATTTATCTATAATTATCTGTGGCTCTCGGAATGTTGCTAATAGAAAGTTTCCATGAGATGGATAGACTTTTATTGTACATGATAATTCATTCAAGCTATTAAATAATCTTTCTCGTTGGCTGATTATTTCCGAAACCTTTTTTTTCTGCAACTCGACTTTGTCTAATGCCTCCAATCCTTTGGCTTGGCTAAGCGTATTGATATTATAAGGTGGTTTGATCTTATTAAGTACATTGATGATGTTATCATGTGCATAGCCTAGACCCAAGCGCAAGCCTGCAAGACCATAGGCTTTACTCATTGTCTGTATCACAACAAGATTAGGGATCTTTGCTAATAAACTTATACCACTTGTAGCATTTGAAAAATCGATATACGCTTCATCTAATACTACTAATCCGTCGAATGACTGTGCTATCTTGGACACAGACGATAATGAATAAGTATTACCAGTAGGATTATTAGGAGAACAAATAAACAATAATCCTTTTGACTTGATACTGTTTCTGATCACATCTATTGACGGCAGCTCAAACTCACTGGTCAGTGGAATAGTTACAATTTTAATATTATTAATCTGAGCGGACACTTCGTACATACCATAGGTCGGTGTAAAAAGGTATGCTTTGTCCACTTCAGGTTTGCAAAAAGCTCTGAACAATAGATCGATTACTTCGTCGCTACCATTTCCAACAAAAATATTTGAGACAGCTACTCCTTTGAGTTGGCTTATCTTTTGCTTTAGCTGAGATTGGTAGGGGTCAGGGTACCTGTTGAGTCCAGTTGGGTATGGGCTTTCGTTGGCATCCAAAAGGATTTCTGCATTGCCTTGGTATTCTTCTCTAGCTGAGCTATAAGGATTAAGCAATTTTATGTTAGGTCGTATTATATTTTCTAAATCAAACATGCTATTGGGATTTGAGCCTTATGGAAACTGCATTTTTATGAGCCATTAATCCTTCTGCTTCTGCCATGATTTCTATTGCCGGGCCTATGCGTCTTAAACCTGATTTACTAATCATTTGGAAAGTTATTTTTTTGACAAAACTATCGAGCGATGTCCCGCTGTATTGTTTTGCAAATCCACTTGTAGGCAATGTGTGATTTGTACCACTGGCATAATCTCCTGCAGATTCGCAACTGAAATTACCCAAGAAAACAGAGCCAGCATTGATAATGCGATCTATATATTGATGTGCATTTTCTGAGGCAATAATCAGATGTTCAGGAGCATAAAAATTACTGAATTCTATACAACAATCCATTTCTTCAAATGTAATAGCGTAACTATGCTCAAGTGCTTTTTCTGCAATCAACTTTCGTGGCAACGTATCTAATTGTGAGTTGAGAGCCAAGAGTGTTCTCTGTGTAATATCAGCATCTGTGCTCAGCAATACAACTTGACTATCTGTACCGTGCTCAGCTTGTGAAAGGAGATCAGCTGCGATATAATCTGGGTTACTTGTGCTGTCGGCAATAACCAACACTTCACTTGGACCAGCTGGCATATCAATTGCTAATCCATGCAGCAAAGCCATCTCTTTTGCCTTGGTCACGTATTGATTGCCAGGTCCAAAAAGTTTATGGACAGCAGGAATGGTCTCAGTACCAAAACTCATCGCTGCGATAGCTTGAGCACCACCAACTTTATACATTTTTTCTATGCCTACAAGATTTGCTGTGTACAAGATTGCAGGATGTATATTGCCCTCATTGTTTGGTGGTGAGCAAAGCACCACTTCTCTACAACCAGCAATAGCGGCAGGGATTCCTAACATTAATACGGTAGAAAATAGCGGTGCTGTACCGCCTGGAATGTAGATACCAACTTTTTCGATGGCGACAGATTTTCTCCAGCATTTGACACCTGGTCTCGTTTCTATAATTTGTGCATCTTCTTTTTGCGAAGCGTGAAAACTATAAATGTTTTGCTTAGCTAATTGTATGGCGGACTTTAAATCATCGTCGATACTATTTATAGCCGTTTGGATCTCTGCGCTTGTTACTTGAAGTCTCTCAAGATTTACATTATCGAATAATTGAGCATACTCAGTCAATGCTTCATCTCCCCGTGTCTTAACGTTATCCAATATGTAGCCCACCTTACTTTGTAGATCATCACTTGGCAACGATGGCCTTTTTGTAAGCTTAGCCCATTGTGATTTTTCTGGATTTGTAAGTTGTATCATAATACCATTTTGTCTATTGGGATAATTAGTATGTCTTCAGCACCGCTAGCTTTTAGCTCGTCTATAACTTTCCAAAATTGACTTTCATTGATCACCGAGTGTAAAGAGCTCCAGCCTTTCTGAGCTAATGGTAGGATGGTTGGGCTTTTGAGTACAGGCAATATTTTGGTGACTGCTTTTATTTTGTCATTGGGGATATTCATTAGAATGTACTTTGAATTTTTAGATCGTAAGACTGCACGGATTCTAAAAAGCAAATTGTCGAGAATCTCACCTTTCTGTTTACTGATAATCGGTGACTTAGCTAGAACAGCTTCAGACTTCAAGATGACTTGGATTTCTTTCAATCCATTTTTAAACAAGGTACTTCCAGAACTTACAACATCACAAATTCCATCAGCTAGACCAATATTAGGAGCTATCTCAACAGATCCAGAAATAATATGGATGTCACAATTGATATTTTGCTTATTGAGGAAGGCTCTAAGCGTATTTGGGTAAGAGGTCGCAATTTTTTTTCCTTTGAAATAGGATGCAGATTTGGCCTCTATTTCTTTGGGTATGGCTAAGCTTAATCTGCACTTCGAAAAACCCAGTTTTTCAACTACTTCGAGGTTCTTGTTTTTCTCTATAAGTAAGTTTTCACCAATGATTCCTATGTCTACGACGCCATCTTGAAGATATTGAGGGATATCCGAATTTCTCAGATATAATATTTCCAATGGAAAATTGGGAGCAGTGACTTTTAGTTGGTCTCTTCTGTTGTTTATGTCTATCCCAGACTTTTTTAATAATGTTAGTGAGCCCTCATTGAGCCGTCCGCTTTTCTGTATTGCAAGTTTAAGTTTACTCATAATTCTTTAGATGGTCTGAGTAAACTATTAAAGGTCAAAAAGAAAACCCTGTCTAAATTACTCAGACAGGGTTTACAATATATTTTTAACGTATATACTATCGCATCCTAGCCTGAAGGCAGATCAGATGATGATGATGATATAATTTATTGCTTAACATGTTTTATATTTCTAACGTAAATCTAAATAATTTATAATGAATAAAATAATTTGAGACTACTTAATTTTCAAGATATGAAAATATTTGGTGGTAGTCGGGAACGGATTGTAGAAGGTAGAAAAAGCACCTACAGGCCGTCAAATACCCATCAACTAAAAGTACCATAAATTACCACAAGCATGCTGAGTCCAATAAGTGTTGATTGCAAAAAAGTGGTGGCAAGAAGCTGTCTTTTTTGTAATACGTGACATGATTTAGTTCACATTGATTCCAATTGTATTCAAAGTTCTTGAATAATTATCAATTCTCTCTTTTCTTTCTTGTGTTATAATTGGTTCATTTGGTATTTCAGTTGTATCTATAGTAGAGTAGATTGCTTGTATTTCGATGCTATCCATCTTGTTAGAACATTTAATATTATAGCGATCTTTTGTCTTTTGTATAAATTCTTCATCAGAGTAATCTTTAACTCCATATAAAGTTCTCCCTGAGAGTCTTTTATCAAGTATCATGTAGTCGATTATCAAATTTTGATCTTGATTTACATTGTAATATCTATTCATATTGGTTGTTCTGTTCAAGAACGAAAGCAAATCATATGAAAGGGGCTTATACTTGTATTGACTAAAATGTTCTCTTGTTACAGGGACATCAAAACTTCTATCAAAGTACCACTCTTCGCCAATTCTAACACCATGAGCCTCTATGAGTACGTCGATAAATGAGGTTTTAAGTGATAGCTTTTTTAGGTTTATGGTAGTAACAAATCTATCTCCATTTTTATTGAAAAGTAGCAAGCTATCAATTGTAAAGCTATCCATTGGATGTATGCTATACTTTTGCTTTCTGTTTGTATTGATCATGAAGGAATCTCTCATCATTTCCCTTATGTGCTTGTAGGAATCATAATTTTCGTTTACATATTTTCTAGTTGCAAGATAATCAGAGAGAGCTTTGTCAAGTTGAGCATGAGTACTTGACCTACATGATATAGTACTCAATAGTATCAATGAAATAAGATATACTAAGCGGTCGGGTGTGCATTTTGATTCCATATTAAAAGGTTAGTCCTATTATTACAAGTGTATCTTTTATTGATATTGACCTAATTAATTTCTTCTGATCATTTTGTTGAGTTTTATAACACGTAACCACAGTCCGTCAAATAACCATCAACTAAAAGTCTCTCTTTTCTTTCTTGTGTTATAATTGGTTCATTTGGTATTTCAGTTGTATCTATAGTATAGTAAATTGCTTGAATTTCGATGCTATCCATCTTGTTAGAACATTTAATATTATGGCGATCTTTTGTCGTTTGTATAAATTCTTCATCAGAGTAAGTTTTAACTTTTTAAGTTGCTACTCCACCACAACTAACTTCTTAGTCACACAATCACTGTCGGTAATGCAAACCTGCAAGTAGTAGAGACCACTCTGATAAGGTGTAAGGTCCAGAGACAGAGACTCTACTTCGCGATAGTCACCACTCAGCATCTCATAACCAAGGTGATCATAGAGAGCATAGTGACCAGTACTCCTCTGGGTAAAAGTGATAAGAGTCTGATCGGAGGCTGGATTGGGAGCAATCTTTATGGCATCTTGCTTGACAGTCACGGGTATCCCAAATACGCTTGTAATCGTAGGATCACAGACCTCGTCCTC
>CALLAW010000087.1 GCA_938001865.1 uncultured Saprospiraceae bacterium
CCAGGTGACTATACAGCCAAGATCATTAAGGATGACAACCTTGACGGTAAATGGAACACGGGTAATCTGATAGAAAGAAAACAAGCCGAAGAAATTAAATCCGTTCTGCTTGAAAAGCTGAGAGAAAATTGGGATATTGAATTAGAAATCAACTGGGATAAACTCTAAATGACTGCAATACTATGATACAACTCAAGTCAGAAAATCTGGTAAAAGTCTATGGACAAAGAGAGGTCGTAAGATCAGTCAGTCTCAGCGTCAACCAAGGAGAGATAGTCGGGCTGCTCGGACCTAATGGTGCCGGGAAGACGACGACATTCTACATGACTGTGGGATTCGTCCAACCGACTCAGGGAAGAGTCTATCTCGAAGACGAGGATATCACAGCACTCCCCATGTATAAGAGAGCACAGAAGGGCATAGGCTATCTCCCACAAGAACCATCAGTATTCCGTAAGCTATCGGTAGAAGATAACATCTCTGCAATACTAGAAATGATGAAGCTCACCAAGGCTCAACAAAAAGAAAAGCTGGAATCTCTGATCGATGAATTTGGACTCCATAAAGTGAGGAAGAACAATGGTGATAGTCTGAGTGGTGGAGAACGGAGACGGACAGAGATCGCTAGGGCCTTGGCATCTGACCCAAAATTTATCCTACTCGACGAACCCTTCGCCGGTATCGATCCGATCGCAGTCGAAGATATCCAATACATCGTAGCTAAGCTCAAACACAAAAATATCGGTATCCTCATCACTGATCACAATGTCCAAGAGACGCTGTCGATTACTGATAGGGCCTACCTCATGTTTGAAGGGAAGATACTCAAGTCGGGTACCGCAGAGGAGCTTGCCGCTGACGAAATGGTCAAGAAGGTCTACCTTGGGCAGAACTTTGAACTCAAGAGAAAAAACATCGTCATCAATGAAGATTAATGGTATGAGAGTTGCGATCCTGTTAGCAATAGGGATAGGTGCAAGTAGTTGTGGTGAGTACGAACAACTCGAACGAAAAAAACAACTCATCATCCAAGCTGATAGTCTCTTCGCGACCAAGCGTGATAGTCTGCGTAAGGTCTATGATAATCACTGTCACCTCAACCACGATGTCTACTACAACGATGCACTTGACTCTATCAAAGCGAAGCAAATCAAAGAAATCAAAGATCTGATCGACAACTAATACTCTCATGAATCTCAATCTGTCACTCTTCCTTATCATCATCACCATCACTCTCTCTACAGGCTGTGTAGAGCCATTAGATGAGATCACAATACAGACAGATAGGATCAATAAAAAGACAACAGACTATCGGAATAAGAGGATCAAACAATGCAAAGAGGAAGCAACAGAAGAAGCAGAGTATTATGTCGACTCACTTATTGCAAGTTGGGTCGGTCACGAAGTGATGGATACCATTGCATTTCCCAATAGACCGACTCGTCCGACTCGACCTGCTGACATCATAGGCACTGTGCCTAAGTTTGATCTAGAAGAGAAGTAAGTCTGATTACTTACCCTAACTAAGGTTATACTTCGCTATCTCATTTCTTAAGTTAGATTTGCCCTATAGAGCAAAAGAAAAAAATTCTAATTGTTGAAATTAAGGAGTGACACCGAGTTACTCTCTTTGGAATTTTAACATTTGGGATGTATTTGCTATCTTAGGATATCTTATAGTCAAAACCAATAATGATATGCACAATGATCATCCCTCACTAGAAGTTGAAATTTATGTAACTAAAGTCCAAAGTGATAAAAAAAACAAACAAAAACATCTCGTGAAAATATTGCTACCATATACATCTGAGTATGGTATAGAAGGATTTCACTGCTTCAAATCAACACAAGAGCATCCGATTTTTAAAGATAAGGTTCCAAACTGCATGGGTGATGTGTGGTTTAAGGAAGGATCCACAAGAAAGATTGCGGAATATTACGTAAATGATTATGATGAAAAATCAAGAGTTAAAAAAAGTACGATTGCCAAAAGAATAGATGGTCATGAGTCCAGCTATTTAGTAGCTTCTCACAATCCACGTCACGATGTCATAGACCCACACAAGATTTAGCTTGACTTCTCATCGTCACAAAACCTTACTTCTCAGCCTACTGCTGACCCTATCTACGACTCTAGACTCTCAGATCTCTTATGATTCGTGTCAGGTGCTTTGGAGTAATTATGACTTTGAAATACTCAAAAACAATCTCAAACCTAACACCTTTGAGTACTCTTATTACCGTGCTAAACTCAATAGAAAAGAAGGAGATCTCGTCACTGCAGTGCAAGACATCAATCTTGCCCTTGGGTACTTTGATGTAGACGATATCTCTATCAAGCATGCTGATGCACTTGACGAATATGGGGTCATCCAACGTGCTTCACAGCATAGCGCTGATAAGATCATTCCTCATCATCAGAGAAGTGTTGCGATGAGAAAGAAACTGTCTGACAACGAAGGTCTTGGTCTGACCTATCTCTATCTAGGCAATGTCTACACGACACGTGATATCAACATTGACTCATCAGCATATTATTACCAACTCGCTATAGATCACCTCACTCATGATGATCCGTACTTATCTCATGTCATCAAGCACAACTTAGCGAATGCTTACATCAATGAAGAAATCTATCAAGAAGCCAAAGTGCTATTTGAGGAATCAAGACACTACTTTGAACAACATCAACTCTATGAGTATGCTGCATCCTCTGCACTCGGATTAGCAGATGTCTACCTCAGTCAGAACAACTATCCCCAAGCACAATTCGTCTTAGATGAAATAAAGTCTGATTCAATATTCCAATACGATCTCAATTATCGTGGATATCTCTTCAAATCATACTCTGATCTATATAGAGCTAATCAACAATATGAACTCGCCTTTGAGATGAATGATAGTCTAGATGCTAACTATCATATAAAATCCGAAAAGATAGAATTAGACGCTGCCGAAAAATACGAAAGTCAACGTTACAAAAATCAACTCATCCAAGAGGATCTGATCAGTACAAGAAGGATGTGGATAGCGACTACACTCGGGTCTCTATTACTGTTATCCTTCATCGGATTCTATCTCTACTCTCGGAACAGACGACAAGAAGCTCAACTCCGCGAACAACATCTCCTCCTCCAAAAACAACAAGCACTAGAAGACGAACGGAATAGAATCGCCGCAGAGATGCATGACGACCTAGGTGGTGGGTTGACGACCATCAAGTTCGTCAGTCAGCGTGCTAGACGTAAGATGGAGCATCCGAGAGACCAAGCCCTACTCGACAAAATCATCAATCAAAGCAACACCCTTGTCACTAATATGAGTGAAATCATCTGGGCGATGAATTCTAAGTTTGACAACCTACTCAGTACAGTAGCCTATCTCAGACGCTATAGTAAGGAGTACTTGGATGACTTCGATATCACGCTTGACTTTGACCATCATGACCATGGAGATCATCTCTCTCTAACCAGCACAGCTCGGAGAAATATCCTTCTGATCGTCAAAGAAGCACTCAACAATATCGTCAAGCATGCAGATGCCCAAGCAGTAAGCATCCGTATCACCCATGATGATAACCATCTCTCTCTGATCATCATCGACAATGGAAAAGGCCTGACCAATCATAACACAATCGGCAACGGGATAGAAAACATCCAAGACAGAATCAAACAACTCGGAGGCACTGTTTCATTCCTAGATGCAGCACCTGGATTGATGATTAACTGTAAGATCCCACTCACAGATAATGGATCTACCTAACTAAAGTTATACAAACTACTACTTGAATGATACTCAACTTTATGTCAGAAATAATAAACAACACATGACAAGAGTATTGTACCCAATTCGGTATTTTAGTTCCTCAATATCTAGTATGACACTACACAAGACTAATATAATCACAATCGCCATTGTCGAAGATCTCAAAGAGATAGCAATAGAGCTCTCGCATATTGTCAATGAAGAAGATGATATGCAATGTAATCAAGTCTACTTCAATGCAGAGGAGGCTGTCACATTTCTCCAGCACAACCCAGTAGACATCGTCCTCATCGATATTGGTCTCCCTGGCATGAGCGGGATAGAAGCCATCGTCCATCTCAAAAAACTCATGCCGTCTACAGAGTTTTGCATGTTTACAGTCTTCGAAGATGATGAAAAAATCTTCAACAGTCTCAAGGCTGGTGCCAAAGGGTATGTACTGAAGAATGACGATCCAGATCTCATCCTTGGTGCTTTACGTGATCTCGGCAGAGGAGGTTCTCCAATGAATCCAATCATTGCACGCAAAGTCATAGATGCATTTACCAAAGTCAAAGAAACTCCAACCGCAAAGATTAATACTGATCTCCCACTGACTCCTCGAGAGACTCAGATACTCGGCCTCCTATCAGAAGGTCTCCTCTACAAAGAAATCGCGAGTAAGCTAAGCATCACTATCGGGACAGTCAAGCAACATATCCATAAGATCTATGACAAACTAGAAGTCAATAATAAGACAGAGGCAATCAACTTGTATCGCAAGTATTAAACAGAAAATCTACTCTACAATCACATTTCCATAGTGCCATTTCTCGCAAGAGAGATGGCACTTTTTTAATACCCCCTAACAAAAGTTATAGATCGATCTAGCAGCTCCCTCACTAGCTTTATAGAATCAAAATAATATGACACAATATGAATGATTTAACGTTAATCCCATCTATTGAAAGGAAAAAGGAAATTACGAAGAAGATATTACAAATAAATTCAAAAGGGGGTCCAAACCCAACGGAATATCAAGAACTAGACTACATATTTGATGAACTGACTGAATGTAAAAGAACAGGAATGGTTTCAAATATTGAGATTGCAAAAATTATATCTCAATTAGGAGAGTCTTTTTCAACTAACACTATGCAAGGATTTGCATATCACAAACCACATGGCTATAGTGGTGATTTCGAAATAATAGAGAGAATTTACAACTACTACATATGTCAAGAGTCAAAAATGTCAAATTGGGACTACTATTGGCAAAATCATAAAGCAGCTAGAGCAGTTAGAAATCGGAAGCAATTTTTCAAAAATCAAATCGAAAACATTTTCCCTTCACTAGAAGGAAGCATATTGAATATAGCGAGCGGACCATGTACTGAATTAAAAGAATTCTTTGATGAAAATGATGACAACTTGATACAATTTGATTGTCTAGACATGGATCCAAATGCAATAGCATACGCCAAACAAAAACTAAAATATCATCGAGATAAGGTAAACTTTATTTGCCAAAATATTTTCAGATTTCAAGCAACTAAAAAATATAACTTGATATGGTCTGCTGGCCTATTTGACTACTTTGACGAAAAAACTTTCAAAAGAACATTAGCAAAGATAAAGACATGGATGAAACCAAATGGAGTAATTCTAATTGGCAATTTCGACACAAATAATAGTAGTAAAAATTATATGGATTTTTTTGGTTGGCATTTAAACCATAGATCTAAAGACACTTTAAAAAAGATAGGATCTGAGATATTTGATACTGACAATTATCGTATTGAGGTTTTAGTTGAAAGAGAGTGTGTAAATCTTTTTCTTAAAATCCAATCATGAAATCAAAGTACCACAAATCCTTGATCATTTTAGTCACTCTCTCATTCATACTTTGGATCACAATCACCGGCTACTCAATCATGACAATTGGCAGGCACTTTTGTGGTTGAGCTACTCTTAATTCAACACTCTTGCATGTATTACAGTAAGCTATAATGCTCCAATATCTCAATCAGAAATTAGAGAAAAACCTTGGGAATTAATCATAACCTGATTGTGCTACAAAAAATAAATCAAAGCAATATGATTCAATCTACTTCGCTATTATCAATCCTCCTAATTGGTTGTATCCTTTGGTCTAATTATATCACTGCAAGGAATACAGTTGGTGCGGTGAATGAAAATATTATCATTATCGAACTGCTACAGAGTCCAACAGAAAAGGCATTATCAGACTCAGTACACAGAAAAGAAATGATTCAATTACAACATCCATTCCCACTAAATCAGAAACTACTTATTCTGTTTGCATCATATTGGATTTTGCGATCATTCATACGGTATCTAAGCCAGAGGAATAATTCTGGGCTAACATTATTGACTGAATTCTCACTAAGAAATGACCGAAATTTTTTGACGTCAATTCTGGAGGCCAAAGAAAAGTAAGACTCTATTCTAACTCCAATTCTATCCAAATGAGTGGAAGACTACTCGTTCACAATTCTACAATACAATCTAGAAAATACAATATCAGAAACATTAAGAATAGAGCCAACCCATATGGTACCCACTTACCAAATAAGAAGACTACTCTCAATTGAAAAATTACTCTTTTCAAGAGGCTTGGCATTTCTTTTGAAATTCAATTTCCATCTTTTTCAAAGTTTTTGTCAGAATCCCAAGCGATGTCTTGAAATCTTGAGTGACCAAGAAAAATTCTCTATTTTCAGTGATGCTGTCAGATATGAGCCCATTGACTCTCTGATCAAAAACTCTAAAATACTCCAAAAGCGTCTTCAAGTAATGCGAACAGAACGCATCCTTGACCAACACTTCATTTACATCATCGATGAGAAAGTCCTAAACTCTGAACAACTAAAAATTAGGGGTTGGTCTATCTCTCAGTACAATATAGACCGCATCGAACTCCACATCGACGGCATCCTTGTACAATCACAACTCATTAAAGATAAACGTCCTGATGTCACATTAGCATTCCCTGATGAAAAATATAATAAGAATACTGGATTTGTACTTTACTATAATTATCTGCAAGAAGACAGAGATCTCAATTCTGCAAATATAGTAGCCAGATTTATTGATCATTTAAATTTTAGTATTGATGTCCAACTCAATATCCATGAGTTCACAACTAAGAGTGGTGACATAGATTACGAAGACTTCGACTTTGAAACAAACTACGATTGTTATCTACAAAAAGAGAAAGAGTACATCAACCTTGTCGAAGAGAATCTCAATATCCAATCATTCCAATATAAGCCACTTATCTCTCTCATCATACCTACCTATAACGTTGATGCTAAATGGCTCCAAGAGACTCTCAACAGTGTACACAATCAACTCTACACTAATTGGGAAATCTGCATCTACGATGATGGTTCATCCAAGATGTCGACATTGGAATACTTAGATCAATTACTCAATACATCCGATCCGAAAATCAAAATTACATTGGGTGCAAACAATAGAGGTATTGCTCTAGCAAGCAATCAAGCGATAGACATGGCATCAGGAGACTACATCGCATTGTTGGACCATGACGACATGTTGCCACCAATTGCATTATACGAGATAGTAAAATGTCTAAATGATCACGAGGCAGATTTCATCTATACTGACGAAGACAAAATCGATGAAAATAGTAATCGTTCATCCCCTCATTTTAAATCTGACTTTAATTTGTTTTTGCTGAGATGCCAAAACTACATTTGCCACTTCTCAGTTATCAAAAAGTCAATAGGTGATCAAGTTGGTTGGTTTCGAGAGGGATATGACGGAGCTCAAGATCACGATCTATTCTTAAGGATATCAGACATTACACATGACTTTCATCATATAGACAGAGTACTTTACCACTGGAGGACTTTACCTACGAGTACAAGTCTCAATATCAATGCAAAGACATCAGTTACTTCATCAGGCGAAAAAGCAGTAAGAGATCATCTCAACCGGAACTCTCTTAACGCAATAGTCAAAGAGGGAAAGTGGTTTGGGGCATACGACATCTATTACTTCACCAAGTCGCTACCTTCTGTTACAATCGTTATTCCATTTCGTGATAAAAAAGACTTACTTCAAAACTGCGTCTCTAGCATCCTTGACAAAACAACATATAAAAATTATCGCATTCTGCTTGTAAGTAATAACAGTACATCTCAAGAGCTCTTTGACTACTTACACTACCTAACAGATCATTACGAATTCATAGATTACATCGAACATAATATTGACTTCAACTTTAGTGCTTTGATGAACCACGCTATATCGTTACTATCATCAGATCATGTACTCTTACTTAACAATGATATAGAAGTGATCTCATCTAGATGGCTTTCGCAAATGGTAGGCATATTAGAACAGAAAAACGTAGCAGCTGTTGGAGCAAAATTACTTTATCCTGACTTAACCATACAACATGCAGGAGTCATAACTGGGATAGGCGGTGTAGCAGGACACTCTCACAAGTATATGTTGTATGATGATAATGGATATTTTCTTAGACCACATCTAGATCAGAACCTCTCAGCTTGTACAGGAGCTTGTATCCTCATCAAGACACATTTGTACAAACAAATCAATGGAATGAATGAGAACGAATTAAAGGTTGCATTTAATGATGTCGATCTATGTCTCCGACTATTACAATTGGGGTATGACATCATCTACTCTGCCAAATCTATACTCATACATTACGAATCTAAAAGTAGAGGATACGATGATACAATAGATACTCGTCTCAGGTTTAATTCGGAAGTCCAATACATGAAGTCAACTTTCAAGGATCTTCCCTACGATCGATTCTATAATAGGAATCTTACTCTTACAAACGAAAATTTCAGCCTCTCTGATAATCCAAATCATTTATAGTATATCACACTCAACACGATGAAACCCAAACAAGTCAAATCTCTGGAATCTCAGTTAAACAAAGAGTCAATTGTGTATCACAATAGGTTGAAAAGCTCAACTAATAACGTAAAGTATCAGGTATTTATCCATATTCCCAAGACAGCAGGTACCGCTCTCAGGCAAATGTTGGTGAATGAGAAAACCAACATGCTGCCAACAATAAAACAACTCAATAAGAATAACGGAAACTATCCTAACTTTTCAACAATTGTTGAATCGTTAGCATCCACCCACACTGGCTCTCTATCTCTGATTTTTGGTCACTATCCTTATTCTTGTTACTCCGATCTCTCTCATCTTGACTTACGTTACAGCACAGTCCTTAGAGCCCCAATAGAACGTTCTCTCTCTAATCTAATCCACCTCAAAACATATAACAAAAGATGTAGAAAGATGCAATTAGATGAAATTATCAAATTTGCCCCCTATCAAGTAGAAAATTCGATGGTCAGATACCTCTGTACAGATAATGTACATCCCTTGCACAAAGTCAATGAGGATCATTTGGAGCAAGCATTACTCAACCTGAACACATTCCAAACAATAGGCCTCCAAGAACACTACGAATCATTTTGCAGCAATTACTTCAATCATATCGGTCTACCATTTCACAATGACCTCTCAAAGAATATCATAAATAGACGCAAAGAAAAACAACTCATACCTAATGAGGAACACATCAGAGATACACTTAGAAGTATGAACGCCTTAGATCTCATCTTGTACAAAGAAATCGAAAGCCAAATGAAATAATCACTCTACTCCTTACGCTGCACAATCCTCATGTTAATTTATGATCGTTTGGGTTCTTTAATCAAAAAATTATGTTCAATTTCAAATTATATTTAGCATAGAACCAAACTTTCCAACTCAAAAGAAGGATAGATAGTTTCAATAATAATTGTGTTCTCATTTACTAATGAAAATGTATTATTTAACACCTATACAATCAAAATCTATTGTTTATCTATTAGACCAACAGCTACAAATAATTGGTCATATTGAAAATGTATTGAATGCTAATACCAAATCCTGAATTAATATTGTTATCTATTTGGCCAAGAGGAAATAGTGTTTGAGCAATAATCTGCAAAACTCCACTATTAATTATGCTTGGCGATTTATACCCAGCTTGAAACCCAAGCGCTAATCCATTATCAATAGTTACTCCAAGTATCAAGCTGTTATTATAAACAGAACGAAGTCCTAGATTAACATTTGAAAGTATTGCACCAGAAGAAACCTGGTTTAGTCTGTTCGCGACTTCAACTTGAATGTCAAAATACGGGTTAAGATAAGTACCTTCTGTCAATGGAATGAAAAATGCACTAAATCCACTAAACAACATACTTTCTTGATAGGTAAAATTTTTAAAGTTAATAGATTGAGGGACTGTTTTGGCACCTGATAAACCAATTTGATACTCTAATGACTTTCCACGATAGTCGAGGAAAGATGTTGAGGAATAGAAAGTCCCTACACCTAAGTTAACACTTGATGCCCTCTCATTTCCTATATTTTGAAAAGGGTCACCATTTTGCGTAAGATCTATCTGACTCCCACTAATGCCAAAATTTGTATAGTTAACACCTAACCCAAACGATAAATAATCATTCGAACTGAATAAAGCAGACAACTTATATGCTCCTGAAAGGTTGATACGAATATTATCTAACAATCCAGCAGTCTCCCTTATTATAGCTATACCCACAGAAGCCTTTTGATATGGGATAGGAGTCTGAAAAGAAAGAAACATATCAGTAGGAGCATTCTCTATAGCCGTGAATTGCTTTAGATAATATGTACTAATTCTTAGCTCATTAAAACTTGATAGAGCAGCAGGGTTATTAATAAATTGATTTTCATAATTGAATTTATAATCATCGTTTTGTTGAGAAAATAAATTCGAGCAGATTAAAACAAGTATAGCGAAAATTTGATTTTTTAGTTTCATAATAAAAATTTTTTTTATGGACTTAGGGTTGCTATTGCCCTAAGTCCAAATAATTTAATGTTATCTTTCCCTTACTAATAGCAGATCTCTTTTCAAAGTAAACTCTAAATCAGAATTTTCTCCATATCTCAAAAAGTAGTAATAAACAGCATCTGGTAGCTGATCTCCGTCAATTGTGCCATTCCAATTATTAGAGTATCCATCTTGCTCATACATAATTTGGCCCCATTTATTAAATATTATTATTGAATTAAATGGATAATTCTGCAGACCTTCGAATTCTAGCACATCATTAAATCCGTCGCCATTAGGTGTAAACATATTTGGACCAACTAAAGGTCCATTCGACGAACTTGAATCTTCATCAACATCTACAGAATACTCAAAGAAATATGTGCATCCGTTAACATCAACAGCTTCTACAGAAAACATACCTGAACCAGAAGCAAAAAACGAAGTTTCAATACAATCTGTACATGAAAGATTAAAGTCGTCTGAAGACCACAATGCAATTGTAGCTCCCTCAATTCCAATTGAGTAAAATTGCCCATCAATAAGAGATAACGTAGCCAAATCTTGCAGAATTAATGCTTCTAGCACATCAACTTCTATAGAGTCAACCACTAAGCAGCCGTCTTCAGAAATTGCAGAAACTTGATAAGTCCCCGCTTGTGAAATTTCTAACATATCATTACTATCAATAGGCTCACCATCAAGTGTCCATAACACTTCAGTTAAGCCAGACGGCAACGAATCTGCAAGTGAATATGCTTCACCAGGACACAAAGAAACGTCACTATCCAAGTCGATAGATTCTGAGGTCGAATCTCCCACATCTATATTTATCTCAATCGTACATCCCAGTAGATCTGTAACTACTACTGTATAATTTCCAGCTGGTAGTGAATCTAGCTCACCAATCATGGTGGTTGTATCCAATTCTATCCACTCGAAAGATTGTACCTGGGTACCGAAATTGATAGAGATAGATCCATTGTCAAGTCCACATGACGTAGCACTGTTGCCAAGCTCTAGACTATTAAATGCAGTAGGGTTTATGACTTGAAGTGTATCTGACGTTGTACAAGATCCATTTGATGCAATCAAAATCACTTCAGATGGCTCCTCAATTATTACTGTAGGATCAGTAGATACTGTGACTCCGTCAACTATCCACTCATAATTTAGAATCTCATCATCAGTAAAGTTGGACACTTCAGTGGATGTTCCTTCACACAGTTCAATATCTGGACCTAGGTCAATTTCTAATTCAATTGATGGAGCAACTGAAACAGGAATGGAATCAGTACATCCATTACTATCTGTATATACTACTTCAAAATCTCCACTAGGGATACCCACTATTAGATCATCTACAGATGCTAAACCTAGTGATTCAATCTCAAAACTTATGATACTTACACCATTAGAACTTGACAAGACTAACTCTCCGTTGTCCTCATCACAAGTTGTATCAAGGGTGCTAACTTGAACATCAGGACTGTCGAAGTCTATCACTTCCACTTCAGCAAGTGCTTGACACCCTTCATCAGATATTACTTCTAGGGTATAGACACCTTGCATGGACACAACTACTGTAGGGTCAGTACTTATCTCACTTCCGTCAAACGTCCAGCTGTAACTCATGAATTGTTGGCCAGATTGTTCTGCAAGTTCTACCGTGACTCCATGACATATCTCTTGTGCATCTCCCAAGTCAATTTCCAATACATCGGACACATTAATCTCAACTACTTCTGACATTTCACAACCGTTAATATCTGTCACTACCACAGTATATGAACCAGCTGGTAGGTCGTCCATCAACGTTCCATCGACTAGTCCACCTTCAATAGTTATATTATCAACAGCAACATCATTCAACAATAGTATCTCTATGGAGCCATTATCTTCTCCACAAAGAGTATTCACAATAGATGATTCGAAAGCTACCAATTCTGGCGCTGTCAATTCAAATTCAAGGGTATCAATATCGCCAGCAGAATCACTTACGATAACACTATAATTACCTACCATCAAGCCATCAATCTCTTCTTCGTCCAGAATGCCAGTAGACCATGTAATAGTATATGGCTGCTCTCCCCCTTCAATAGAGATGCCTATGGTACCATCGCCCGTATTCATACATGTAGGATTCACTATTGAAGCCTCAGTAACATTTAACCCAGAAGGATCAATGAATACTAAGTGAACACAGGTGTTTCCACAGAAATCTTCAACTGTTAGAGTCACTGCGTACTGCCCTTCGCCAGAAGGAAATTGATGTGTGACCATTGGACTATCGTCTATCAACGGATCTGCCCCATCTCCAAAATTCCAAGTATACATCACACCATTCATGATATTGTGCATGAATGTTACGGTATTCGTCGAAGGATCTGTCATAAAGGTAAACGGCTTACAATCAAGAGGTGTAGTCACACATAAATCTTGGCTACATGTCAATATACCTCCGCACCCATCTACATACTCACACGTAAATGTATAATTCCCTTCAAGCGCTGAAGTAAATGTTACATCTGATCCCAACTCTTGACTAGTCCCATCTGGAAGTACGACTTCGCAAGAAAGTCGTTCCATTCCGTTTTCTTCAAGTGTAAATATCCAGTCAAGCCCAGATTGCTCTGGAGAAATTTGCAATAAATCACAAAAGGCTCCTTCCCCATTTGTACATATCTCTACACAACAGGTCTGGTAACATTCTCCAT
>CALLAW010000088.1 GCA_938001865.1 uncultured Saprospiraceae bacterium
AAAGTGTCAGTTTCTCCGTCTTAATGCTGACATAATGACACTAATGTTTGATATAAAGTGACATATTGACAGTATTAACTAAATTTGCCACAAGGTCTAAGCGCTTTATAATCTGGGAAAACAAACTTGAGTTACTACGTGCAAGATTGACTGTGTTGTGTAACCCTAGTATGGGGGAGACTTAACCTCTCAGAGGTTGAGTTGGAATTAATTATTGTAATGGTGAGAGCATCAAATATCACTAAGTACAAAGCTGGGTAGAGTAGACTCCCCAGAAAATCAAATCTCATTACGATGAATGATGGAGCATTAGTATTTATATTTATCCTGTCTATCCTGCCACCTACCTTTTTGTATTGCACAGTATTGTAATGTTATCATCAATTCAGAGCCAAAAAAGATCAAAAAACGTTTTGATTCTCCAAAAATAAAATCAAAAAGAAGGTCCACGATCAACCATCGAAATGGTATGCAGACCCTCATCTCTGTTCAAAGAGGCTGCAAAAATGAGGACTTGGTTTTGATATTTCTAATTTTTATTCTTTAATTTTAAAAAGGTATATTATGTATCGAAATTTATTAAAAACACTTCTATTTGCTCTAATGACAAGCATATTGCTGATTGGCTGTCAAAAAGAGTCAATACTTGAATCAACTGAGCAATTAGAAAACAATGTTGGCTTAAGATCTGACAGGCAAGACTCTCATCTTTTTGATAATCATGAAGGTGATCTATCACAAACAGTTCTCGGTGATAAAATCGAAAATCCTTACAGTATCAAGAATCTTCTAATTGCCTTAGATTCCTTGTGTGGTCATCAAGATTCAGTCAGAGCAAATATTGCAACTTCTCACAAGTCTGTTAAGTTTTCCCCAAACTCATACGAAGAACTGAAATTACTAGTTTCTGATTCTACATTTTCTCTTTATGACTTTCCTTATGACTATCAAGTCATAGAAATGGGTGACTTTTTTATAGACCCACAAGAAGCTGATGGAATACCCTCATTTTATAGTATGGTAGAAATAGATCAACAAATCTCTAGTGATCTAAATTTTGAATACCTAGAAGACTATGCCTTCAATATTGATAATCCAGTTGTGCTTGCCGAGTCTTTTAGGTTGACAGGTCATACTCACTTGATAAATGAATACGTAGAATTTTCTGAAGAGTCAATGTCAAATATACCTATCTGTGTAAATGTATTCCCTCCAACATCAGACGAATGCTCTTGCAATCCAATATTATACCCAAAAATCATCTCTGAGTCAGGTATTGTTTATGATTGGAAATGCCCTTGTGATGATCCCGCAATCCCTAACTGTGTTGATCCGTGCTACTTGGTATTTGAAGGTACTAATTATGATGTTTATCCACCTGTAGAAGTCTGGGATTGCTATTGCCCTTTTGAACCGGCACCATCAGGTCCTGTATTATTAAACGATTGCGGATGTCCTGTTTATAGTGATCAAAGAAAACCAGGTGGCTGTATAAATGTGGAGAATAATTCAACAAATAATCTTGATGGGGTGAACACTGTTAAAGTTATAGTGAGGGACTATAGCTTCGGCAATGACCGTATTACATGGACTACTGAACGAGGGTGCTGGAGAATAAATGAAAGCTTCAAAGGTCGAATATGGATGTGGGTAGAGTTTACTAATGGTGATAGTTATGAAAGATGTTACAGAAACGATGTATCAATTTGGCAGTTGCTATTACCTGTCAAAGACTATGTTGGCGAAATATGGGGTCCAAATTACAATGACATTGAGGTAATTTATTGGCATTGGGGAACTCAAACAGAAACACAAGCTCAAAGGTATTAGGGAGCAGCTACGGTTAATAATGAAGTACAAATCTATCTTGGTCAAACAGGTGACCTAGCTCAACCACCTCGATTAGATATTTACTTAACACCAAATGAAAGGAGAGGTGCTGCAATGATGGGCATGTGGCCAAATGCAGTATCTCAAGCACTTATACCTGATGTGGCGATTGGTATCAACTTTGGCAATAGAGATGATCAAGATGAATTAAGTTATCATGAACTTGCTCATACTGGTCATTTCAGTCAAGTAGGTTTTGATTGGTGGAGCGATCTAATTGATCAAGAAGTAGCCAATAGTATTGAATTTGGAAATGGTCCTGATGGTATTACATTCACCTTTAATGGCGATCCATGGGGTCAAGGAAATGAACCCAATGCTGGACATGTTGCACTTGCTGAATCTTGGGCTGATAATGTAATGACGGACATTATGGGTATTGCCCAAGAGGGAGATGTTTTTGTTAATGGTTATATTCCTATGGGATTATATGAAGATTTGGAAGACAATATGCAAGATATAATTCGTCTTGGTATTCGTGATAGGATAACTGGTTACACAAGAGAAGAAATGTTTAATTCTTTAAACGTGAATGTGACAACACTTAATGAATATCAGCAAGACCTTCAAGGTGAATTACCTGCAGGAAATACGCTAATTGATTATAATGATTTATTTACAGCTTATACACCATAAATTCTTAACTGGTCAGCCACAGTTGTGGCTGACCTAAATTTAGAAGAACATGAAATCAATAAAACTTTTAACACTGATCTCTTTATCGCTTCAAGGCTGCTTTCTTAGTAATAAGACAGAATGTATAAAAAACTATACGTTCCAGATACCTATCTCTGTAATCCCATATCAGAGTAAATATAAAGTGGGTGATACCTTAACAATCTCAATGGTCACGGACAACACTGCTTTATATGATAGTAATGATGACAGAAATGTGGATTTCCCCAATTTTGACCCAAATGCTTGGTTTTTACTTCCAAAAATAGACTCTTTCCCCGTTGGAGATGGATTTACTGAACATGAAGTAATCGTTAAAATGGGTTATGAAACAGAATATATTTTTGCTAATACTTTATCACGTGGTCTTTTTTTTACAGAAATTGACACTTCTGACACGGTCAGTATGTTAGAATATAATATTGTCTTGAAAGAGGTTGGAACTTATACTTTATATGGTATATCAGAAATTGATAGAAATGAAGATGATATTTGCTTTCCCAATAAGTGTAATGGGTGTGGATTTGCAACTGGAGGCATATCAGGCGAATTTATTTATGATCATGATATTAATGAAGACATACTAAATGCAAACCTTAGAAATAATTTAGATCAGTATTGGTCTGAAAGAGAAGCTCAAGGAAGGAAAAGTAGTCCTTTCCATTTGAAAGTGGAGAACTGATGATAACAAGCGATCAAGACGGAAGTCAGGCAGAGCCTGACCTCCGCTTATCGCCGATCCGTTAGAGATCATGCATTAAAAATATGCATATTGCGTATTTTAATTATGTTTCGTATATTTGAAAATGAAAGTTAATCTGGTGAAATGGGTGAATGTTCTTGATACTGTAGAAAGTGATAAAGAAATGCTTAATGCGTTTGTCAAATTTTATGAAAAGCTAAGAGAAGTTACTTGGAATAAACCAAATGATGTAACAAATACCTTCAATTCTGCAGATATAATAAATTGTAAAAATTCTAACAGAATAATATTTAATGTAGGAGGAAACAAATACAGACTAATCACAGGGTATTACTTTGGAAAGAAACTGATCAACTTGTACATCAAATTTGTTGGCACTCATAAAGAGTATGATAAAGTTGATGCTTGCAAAATAAATATGTTCAAAAAATGAGAAAAATAAGCCATACGATAATCAAGAATAAAGAACAGTACAATGATTATTGTAACCAACTTGAGAATCTTACAGAAGAATATTCATCGCAAAATGAAGATGAAATTGAATTGTTATCATTTCTTATCCAAAAGTATAATGAAGAACAAACAGAGAAATATCTCATTAATTTAAATCCCGTCGAATTACTAATTGATATATTAAGCGAAAACAACATTAGCCAAAAGGAATTGGCCATACGCATAGGTATATCTCCACAGTTGGTAAACGATATAACTAAGTATAGAAGAGAAATCACTAAGCAAATTGCCTTGAAATTAGGAGAAGAATTCAAATTAAACTTTTACGTTTTCTTGAAACCCTATGAGCTAAAGAAAGCCAGCTGAAAAGTGTGAGAAAGCACGATCTCTAGCAATATGTGATGACAGTATATCCTCCTTCGTCGGAGACGCTGCATACAATCATCCGTAAGACTATAAAAAAACTCAATCAGACACAGCATTGTCTATTTGTATATCCAGAGAGAATCCCTCTCTCTTTATAGCATCGAGAGACTTACGCAAACTAAGCTCAGAAGGTCTCAAAATAGCACCCAGCTCAAAAAATAAATATTGCCTACAGATAAATTTTGCATTACTATTTAAACATACTTATATGATATCATAAAATGATATACATTTGTAAAAACTCTAAATGAAAAGTATATCATTAAAATTGCAAGATCAGATACTTCATGAAACGGAATCATTACTTAAACACCTTAAAACAAGTAGAAATAAGTACATAAATGAGGCAGTTGAGTACTATAACGATTATCACAAACGAAAGTTATTAGAAGAACAAATCGTAAAAGAGTCTTTATTGGTAAGTGAAGATTCAATGAACACTTTAAGTGAGTTTGAAAATCTTGAAGATGAAATTTAATCAATTCGAAATTTGTCTTGCTGACCTTAGCCCAAAATTTGGGACTGAATCTGGAAAAACAAGGCCTGTCTTGATAGTTCAAACTAACTTGTTGAATAAAATTCATCCATCAACAATTGTATGTCCAATCACTCCAAATATTAAAAAGGATGTAAGTATTTTAAGAGTTAATTTGAAGAAAGGCGAAGGAGGTATGAAGAAAGCAAGCTCAATTATGATAGATCAAATAAGAGCAATTGATAATAGACGATTTGTAAAAAAGACTGGTTCGTTACCTAGAAATCTTCAAGATCAGGTTATAAAGAATATCGGTATCCTATTAGATATCGAAGTTGTAAAGCAAAGCACCTAACAATAGATATGACCACATATCTCTTCGTACCTCACAGAGACTCCCGATACCACCGATCCATCAGACAGTCAAAAAAACCCCAATCAAACAGAGCATTGATATTACTACCCATCTCATCGTGAGATAGCGGTAAGGATGACTGATTGGTTCTATTCAGAGTTGTTCATCAATCGAATTCAAAAACTTCTCAGCAGCAGTCAAGTGTCCTTCCTTCTTTTCCTCAGACATCTTCTGATATGAGTAGTAGAGCATGCTCATCCGATGATTAGACTTGAAGAATGTCTGGTGCTTATCGATAAACCTCCAGAACAATCCATCCCACACACCTTGCCAGTCACCCTTGCCATAGTTGCTCATCTTGCGGATATAGTTGGAGCCACTCAGGTATGGCTTAGTAGCGAATGTCCCACCATCTGCAAATTGGCTCATGCCATAGACATTGGGTACCATCACCCAATCATAGGCATCGATGAATAACTCCATAAACCATCGATAGACCTCATCAGGGTCAAACTCACAGAGTAGCATGAAGTTACCGAGTATCATGAGCCTCTCGATATGATGACAGTAGCCTGTCGCTATGACTTGCTTTATCGTGTTATCTACCGGTAAGATGCCTGTGGTGCCATCGTAGAATGATGGAGGTATCTTCCTATCAAACTTCCAAAAATTCTGCGTTCGGGAGTGGCTACCCTTACACACATACATCCCTCTGATAAATTCTCTCCACCCGATGATCTGTCTGATGAAGCCTTCAGTCGAGTTGATTGGAATCTGCTCACTTTCTGCAAAGGTCAGACTCTTACTTACGACATCACCTGGAAGCAATAAGCCGACATTGATCAATGGCGACAAGAGACTATGGTGCAGGTAGGGTTGGTTGTCTACGATCGCATCTTCATAAGCCCCAAAGTCATAGAATCGATATTCTAAGAACTGTCTATACCAATCTGCAGCCGCCGGATGAGTAGTGGGGTAGAGAGGAGATTTGCTTAGTGTGCCTGGATTATCTGCATAGTGGGTCTTGGTATAGTGAATTGCCTCTTCCCAGTGCTGCGTACTCGCTGGCCAGTGGATTGCGGGAGGAAGTTTTTTCTTTGGGTATTTCTTTCTGTTGTCTGTATCGTAGGTCCATTTACCCCCGAGTGGTTTGTCATCATCGTCGAGTAGGATATTGAGTCGCTTCCGCTGTTGCTTGTACCATGTCGTCTGGAAGTACGACTTCTTATCTGCACGGAAGAACTTACTTAGCTCGTCTTCGGTATTGAGAAACTGTGGACTCTCATACTGATGCAAATTGATCTCAGAACCTGAGCTAATAATTCTACGAGAGAGCCAATCATCAACTGGGTCGATGTAGTGGATGTCAGTGATGCCATTTGTGATTAATGTAGAGATCAGAGCTTTGATCTCTGACTCCTCTTGTTGGGCAGAGACGTACTCTACTGTACAGCCTTGTGATTGTAGATACTCCATATAGTATCTCATCGTTGCCCGATGAAATGCAATCTTCTGCTGATGGAACTTGTATTGATTGAAGTATAAGTACTCTTCTATCAGATAATAAGTGCAACTCTTATCGAGGATGGTGCAATCCTTGAAGAGTTGATGTGGAAACACTAGATTGATGCCTTGCATGATTATATTTTAGTTGAGCTTTGGTGGATTACTCCTGCAGCGTTGACTGCAATACTTTACTTGTTCCCAGTTCGCTTCCCACTTTTTGCGCCAAGTGAATGGTCGTTGGCAGACGATGCAGATCTTGACTGGGAGATGCTGCTTTTTATGTGTTTTCATTATTGATTAGGATGTTGGTTGATTAGGATGTTGATTTGAGATTGCGCCTCTTTCTGCTGTTGGGCCTGACATGCGTCTTGAGTATACGTCGGTTTTCGCTGATGACTGCTGTGTTTTCTCTGTGTCCCCAGAGTTTTTCTCTTGCGTAGCGTGCCGCTTGAGTGACATCTACGATCGGATCGGGATAGTCTATCGTCACTCCTGCGAACTGTCGATCAAGTGCAGTCATCTTCCATGGTTCGTGGACAAATTGTGTAGGCACATCTCGGAGCTCTGGTACCCATTCCTTGATGAAAAATCCCTCTGGATCATGGTCGTATGATTGCTTGATCGGGTTGTACATCCGTATGGTATTTACGCCAGTGGTCCCTGCTTGCATCTGCCATTGAGGATAGTGGATCCCTGGTTCGTAATCTAGGAACAGTCTAGCTAAATGGTAGACACCGTGTCGCCAATCACAATCTAAGTGATGGCAGAATACTGAGACGAGCATCGCCCTCATCCTGAAGTTGACCCATCCAGTCTGATGAAGACATCTCATGCATGCATCTACGAGCGGGAGCCCAGTCATTCCATTTTCCCAGGCTGTGATAAGAGTCGGATCATTCGCATATGAGAGAGACTCATATCCACGATTGATACAGTGTGTCTCGTAGGCACATTCTACTTCAAACTTCTGGATGAAGTGACAGTGCCAGTGGAGTCTTGTGAGGAGTCCAGTCGCATTTCTGCCATATGCCTTCCGATTATCGTGAGCAGCCACATACTGATATACCTGCCTCAGTGAGAGATTGCCCCATGCAAGATATGGAGATATCCTGCTACAAGATGTCCGGCTTTGGAGTGGCTTGGAGAGAGATCTAGCATAGGACTTACCTCTCTCTTCCATGAATGATCTGAGGTATTTCCATCCGTAATCAGTGCCTCCGTATTGTTTGTTATCGTCAGTGGTACTTAAGAGTTGGAGATACTCTGCCTCGAGGGCAAATGGGTTATTAGTATCAGAGATCGCTATCTTGGATTGAGTATACGATGGAGTTATCTGAGGTGAGGTCATGGCTTGTTGCCATTGAGCATCCCATTGACTTCTATTCTTGATTCCTCTGATGACACCGTCGCGTTGATATTCTATCCATTTGATCTGCTGAGTATTGAAGGATTTGGCGACAGCCATATCTCTATCCCATGTGAGCTGAGTACCACTCTCTTGATATGAGTACACAGCATTAATCGCATAAGTATGAGAGAGATGATTGAATACTTGGAGAGCTTCGCCATGATAGATCTGGACTGATCTCTGGTATCTGCTCAGTTTGCGATTGATCTCCATCAGTGATTGATAGACAAATCTTTGATGTCTCACTGAGTTGTCAGGAGCACTGAGCAGAGAGGGCTCGAAGAGATAGATAGCAAGGTAGTCACAGGTAGGGTCCTCCTCTGCTGATGCAAAAGGCAGATGATCTTGCAATCTGAGATCACGCTTTAGCCAGACGATATTGATCGATTGTTTCATTGTCCCTATCGGGGATGCGAAGAGCACATCCACCTGACTAACTCTATTATATGTTGAAGTGTTCAATAGGCATCATGATGGAGTGTTCAATAGGACTCCAATTAGGCGATAGTTGGAGTACGAGATAGCTGGGTAGAGATGAGCTCCGATTAGATCCTTGGAGTTAAGTCGGCTCCAGTATTCTCTTGAGCAATCAAAGACACAAAGACTCTCTAAAAAAAAGCCATAGATAGTTACCTATAGTACACCTAAGCACTTACCTTTGTGGCGAATTTTAACTGGATAATAACTTACGTGAGATATTTACATTCTTTCCTATTGATTATTCTCACTGTTTGCTTTATGCAAATGGTACAGGCGCAGCAATCCAATACCCAAGATCTTAAGTCAGCTACACAGCACCAATTGAATCACGATCACTCAGGTCATGATCATAGTGGACACGATCATAGTGGACATGATCACTCAGGTCACGATCACAGCGGACATGATCACGGTGGACATGATCACTCAGGACACGATCACAGTGGACATGATCACGGAAGTCATGCGGGACATGGACATGACTCACACTCAAGTGGTCCTTGCGGACATCATGATGGCCCATATGATCCCACAGGTACTGCTATCCACCATATTAGTGATGGCAATGTCTACAGTATCTTAGATGCAATCAGGATACCGCTTCCTACTTTCCTCTATGCTCCAGACAAAGGTTGGGATTTCTTCATGAGTAGTAAGTTCCATATAGGTCACCATGAGGATGGTCACATGTCATACAATGGATACGTGATGCACCACGGGAGTGCATACAGAGTGGTAGATGCTGGTTTTCCGATGGAAGGCAGTGTAGCTCATGACTGCTTCACTAAGAAGACAGTAAAAGATGCCAAAGGAAAAGATAAAGACATTAACTATGTCATGTACAATGGCAAAGAATATAAGTTAGACGCAAGATCTACATTTGACGCAGGACTACTCGGTGGCGGGATCACATCATTCTATGATTACTCTATCTCTAAGAATGTCCTTTCGATGATCTTAGTGGCATTATTGTTATTCTTCTTATTCAGAAAAGCAGCAAAGGCATATACTCGTAATCCCAATTCAGCACCTTCAGGATTGCAGAATGTCTTAGAGACAGTCTTCATGTTTATCAGAGATGAGGTGGCTATCCCATTCATCGGAGAGAAGAAATATATGAAGTTCTTACCATTCCTGATGAGTATCTTCTTCTTCATCCTAGGATTGAATCTCTGGGGTCAAGTGCCATTCTTAGGAAGTACTAACGTGACTGGAAACTTAACATTTACAATGGTCTTGGCGATTATCGTCTTCATCGTTGTGAATATTAATGGGAATAAAGATTACTGGAAGCATATCTTCTGGATGCCAGGAGTACCAGTATTCGTCAAGCCAGTATTGGCAGCAGTGGAGGGACTTGGATTGTTTATCAAGCCATTGACATTGATGCTGAGATTAGCAGGTAATATCTCAGCAGGTCACATTGCGATCTTGAGTTTTATCGGATTGATCTTCATCTTTGGAGATATCTTCGGAGGGATAGGTGGTAATGTTGCAGGTACATTTATGTCTATACCACTGACGATGTTTATGATGGCACTAGAGATCATCGTAGCATTTGTCCAAGCCTTTGTATTTACGATCTTGACAGCATCTTATATCGGTGCTGCCACAGAAGAACACGAACATCATTAATTTATTCAATATAATTATTTAAACATGTTTTTAGCAATAACAGGAACTTTAGCAGCAATCGGAGCAGGCATCGCAGTAGTAGGTGCAGGTGTTGGTATCGGAATGATCGGAGGAAGAGCAATGGATGCCATTGCAAGACAACCAGAAGCATCAGGTGATATCAGATCAGCAATGATTCTAATGGCAGCATTCGTAGAGGGTGCAGCACTTATCGCTATACTTCTTTCCATCTTTATCGCAGGATAAGAGATCTTTGAGATAACTCAGAAACTAAGACAGGAAGGTATTACGGTTGGTCGTACCTTCCTCCTTTTAGCTCTCACAGTTATTGACTGAACATTCGTAATAATTCACAAAAGAACTACAGATGATTTTTCTAATAAGCTTTACACCATTTCAACCGACATTCGGTTTGGCGTTCTGGTCATTGGTAATCTTTTTGCTTTTCTGGGCACTGATGGCAAAGTTTGCTTTCGGTCCTATAGCAGATGCTCTACAGAAACGTGAGCACGATATCCAAGGCTCTATAGATGAGGCAAAGAAGGCAAGACAGGAAATGTCTAACATGAAAGCTGAAAATGACAAACTTTTAGCGGAAGCGAGAGAAGAAAGAACTCTCATGCTCAACGAAGCTAAAGAACAAAAGAATAAAATGATCGCTGAAGCAAAAGAGCAAGCCAAAGCAGAGGCAACTAAGATTATGCAAACTGCTCAGGCAGAGATCGAATCTCAAAAGCTAGCTGCGAAGCAATCTCTAAAGGCAGAAGTAGGTACTATGGCACTGGATATCGCAGAGCAAGTAATCAGAAAAGATCTCAAAAATGATTCGTCACAAGTAGATCTCGTCAATAACCTAGTCTCTAATCTCAAACTTAACTAGGTATGGCACTTCAAGCTGTTGCATCACGATACGCTAAATCACTCCTCGAACTTTGCCTAGAGCAAGGTAACCTAGATACTACTCTAGCTGATCTAGAGGTGATGGAGACTGCACTACAAAGCAAAGATCTCATGTATCTCATCAAGAGTCCGATAGTGAAGACTGATAAGAAACTACAGATCTATCAAGAGGCATTCTCAAGCAAGATGGGTAAGTTGTCTAACGCTTTCTTTGAGTTGATCTTCAAGAAAGGAAGAGAAGCTCACCTCCCTGTTATCATCGAAGAGTTCAAGTCTCAAGTCAATGCTCACAGAGGGATTAGTAGTGTGACACTGACATCTGCAACTCCAATCGGAGCAGACGTACTAGAGCAGATCAAAAAAGGCCTCGCTGAGAGTAGTGAGACTCTCTCTGAGATCAATGTAGAGACTGTAGTAGATCCCTCACTGATCGGAGGATTCAAACTGATGATTGGCGATAAGCTCTACGATGCATCAGTAGCACATAAGTTAGAACGATTAAGAAAAGAATTTGCCCAGTAAGATCAATATACTCGGCGAGTTACCAATAGATAGACATTTTTTGAATAGCAATTATAGTTTTTAAAAATCAAAGAAAATGGTAGGTGTAAATCCTGAAGAAATATCAGCAATAATCAAACAACAACTCTCTGGATTCAAGACAGAGTCTGAGCTAGAAGAAGTAGGTACTGTACTCGAGGTAGGTGATGGAATCGCCAGAGTATACGGTCTGTCCAAGGCAAAGGCTGGTGAGCTTGTAGAGTTTGAGAGTGGTGTCAAAGCAATCGTACTCAACCTAGAGGCGGACAATGTCGGTGTCGTACTGATGGGTCCATCTGATGGGATCAAAGAAGGGGCAACTGTGAAGAGGACTGGTAAGATCGCATCTATCAAAGTAGGAGAAGGTATCGTGGGTAGAGTAGTAGATGGTCTAGGGATTCCGATTGATGGGAAAGGACCTGTCACTGGGACTACATATGACATGCCTAT
>CALLAW010000089.1 GCA_938001865.1 uncultured Saprospiraceae bacterium
AGAGCCGTATCCAAATGTAAATTGCCATGCAATATCAACATTAGTTCCTACGTCACAATTCATACACTCACCCGCCAGGTCATCGCAGACTGGTGGAGTACAGAAAGTAAGCGCCACATTGGAGATATCAACACTGATATCAGATGACACTTCTTGATTTGAGAAATCAGTGACTGCAAATGCTACTGTATACGTTGTGCCTGGAGTAAATTGGAAACCATTCACAGGCATTCCATCTGCTAGACTTCCTCCAATAGAACAAGTACCTAAAGCATCAACTGCAACATCCCAAACATAAGCTTGTCCACCTTCACCAGGTGAACCAGTTCCATTCTCTATTCTAAATTCTAGAACAAATGGTGTATCTCCTGAGATGACATCTATATCAGCTGTTAAACAGGCGTCATCAATCATATCAGGGAAAGATAACCCTCCTATACCAGCAACAGCGAACACATTCGCTACACCAGCAGGAACAAAGATGTTACCCATATTAGTATTGACATCAAAAGTAGGATTGAATTCATCGAATCCTTGAGGTCCATTAAAGTCAATACCAAAATATCCAGATGCACCAAATGGACCACCCATTGTAGTAAAGTCTATATCTACTGCATCACCTGTACAAGTTGCACATTCACCAGATTGAAGAGAACACATATCTGGCATATCATCAGTACAAATTGCTATTACAACGTTGCTGAAATTTACTTCGATATCTTCAGGAACAGGTTGATTGCTAAAGTCAGCTACACCTATTACGAATGAATAAAGCGTACCTGGAGTAAATACAAAACCATTTACAGCCATTCCATCGGCGGAGCTTCCACCAATTGAACAAGCTCCACTTCCATCTACTTGAACATCCCAAACATAAGCTTGACCTCCATTCCCTGGAGCTCCTGTACCATTCTCTATTCTAAACTCTAAATTGAAAGGCGTCTGGCCAGAGATCACTTCTATATCTGCTGTCATACAGATCTCATCTACTATCGCAGGGAAATTTAATCCACCAACTCCAGCAACTGAGAACACGTTAACCTCACCCATTGGTACAGTAATCGTACCCATATTAGTGTTAACATCGTAAACAGGATTGAACTGTCCAAATTGAGGATTAGAGAAGTCAGTGCCAAATGATCCCGAATCAGAAAATGGTCCACCCGTTGTCAAGTCAACAATAGTCTCAGTACCTGTACATGCAGGACAATTTCCTGACATAAGTGTACATCCGTCTCCTACAACAGGCTCTTCAGAACAGACAGAAAGGGATATCCCTGAAAACTCCACAACGATATCTTCCGCAGTAGCAGGATTTCCAAAATTTGGAATAGCGATAACTACTTGATAACTATCCGCTGGATCAAAGACAAAACCATTCACGAAATTTGCATCAGCAGTGCTTCCTCCAATACTACACATTCCACTTCCATCAACTGTTGCATTCCAATTAATAGTCTCTCCATCAAACCCAGTACCATTTTCTAATCTAAATTCTATTACAAAAGGAGTCTCACCTGAAATAACATTAATATCAGCTGTCAAGCAGACCTCACTTATAGGGTCAACCCCAAAATTAATAAATCCAGTCCCTACTCCTGCAGCAAAATTTGCAGACCCGGCAGGTATCGTAAACGATGCAGTACCCGCAGCAAAATCAGCAGTTGGATTTGGTATCCCTGGGCCATCACCAAATGCAAATGCAAATGGTCCATCACCCGTAGAAAGGTCTATTGCAGTCTCAGTACCTGTACATGCAGGACATACACCAGATGCTAATGAACAAGTTGTTGCACAGTCCATAGATGAGATAATAGTCGAACTAGATCCAGTACATCCATTACTATCAGTTGCAGTAACAGTATAAGTTCCTGGTCCTATTCCTCCAATACCAGGAGTGGTATCTCCAGTAGACCAAAGATAAGAAGCAAATCCACCAGTGGTACCAATGGCAGCTGTCTCATCAGAGCATATTGTAAAATCTGGAGTGTTAGCAAGTACAACTGCATCGCCATCTACTGCTATATCAAAAGTGCCTGTATCGCCACCACCAGTTAACCAATCTCCAACATATATAAAATAATCATCTCCTAGAATGGATCCTGCAATTGTAACAGTTTCTGAAGTAACTCCACCATCAGTACAAGAAACATTAGTCAGTGCATCACAGCTACCTGTCATAACCGCTACCTCTACATCAAAAGCGTCATTCGTAATACTAATTGTGATATCATTCCCTGTACCTTGTATTGTATACCATATACCTGTACCCATTCCACATCCTGTATCAGCACTTTGATCAGTCGAATTTGTTGAATCTTCTCCAACCAGCACACTTCCGCAACTGAGAGCAGTGGCAGATGCACATAAGTCATTAGCCGGAGGTGGTGGTGGCGGAGCACATGACACTTCTACTCCATAAGTAGGAGAGTCACTCATCTCACCATCACAATTCCATGACTCTATCTGTACACAGATCTCTGTTGAAGTTGCAATGTAGGTAATCTCACTTTGGAGTCCACAACTGTCATCATTAAATGCTACACCAGTACCAGCTGGCTCGTACACAGATATCTGCGTATCATTTGTAGTGGTGTTACATGTAGAGAAGGTATAAGCTACACCTACAGTTGTAACAAAACAATTCTGCTGACCTGCATTAAAATTTAAGGTAATTGGATTACCATCACAGATAAGTCCAATACCTGTATTTTGGACAGGGCCGGCTGGACATTGGGCAAAACTAATCTCAGCTAATGCAAATAATGCAAAGCAAATAATTATTAATTTTTTCATAATTAGGTTAATTAAAAAGAGTTGGGTTCTTAAAATCGATTTTACTGTTTTTGAGACTTATATTCTTAGACCAGTAATACTCACAAAGTCAAGGATGAAATCCTCCTTATTTACAGTTTTAGGATTGACAAGTAGTATATATCTATTCTCATCTAATAACTCCACAGATGATATTCCATCCATAGAAGTAACCAAAGAATTGAATAAATCAAATGCGTTAACGTAAGGGTTGACACTAAAAATAGAGAGATCTATAACTAGTGCATGTTTACTATTAACTTCTACATTATCAGTAGAATAAGAGTCTACAATTAAAGAAGAATAACTTTGGAAATTTCCTTTGACCTCAGAAAGAGATACATCTTGTGAGAAAGACGGGAAACTAAATAGAACGATAGTGAATACTATTAGATACTTCATGGTTCAGGTTGATTAAATAAAAGATTCTAATTGATCATTACATAACTTAAGCAGGTTTCAAAACTCAAGTATTTAATAAAAATCAATAATAATTTTAACATTATTACACAAACATACAAAAATCTCTTTTAAATCACCACTCCTAATTCACTTCAAATGGTTAAAAAGTAGTACAAAACCCAAATACACTACATATTTATATATAAAAATAATAAATACGTAATAGATTACTAACCATCATATTCAAAAATTTACACATCTAATAAAGACACAACAACATAAAATAGAATACAAACACAAGAAAAGAAAAAATGGCATCTGTATAGAAGCCATTACACATAATATAAATACAGATATGTTAATATTAATATGACAAAATGTTCGTTATTTGATCTGTAATGTCATTAATACTCGGGAGGTAGGAATCCTCCAAAGCCGAGTTAAGTGGGATGGCAGGTGTCTCTTCTGAACCAATAACACGAACTGGTGCATCTAGATATTCAAAGCAATACTCTGAGATATTGCCAGCAAGAGCTTGCGCAAATGAATTACTCTTTGGTTCTTCGGTAAGTACTATACAGCGGTGATGTTTTCTTACAGACTGGTAGACACTCTTATAATCTACTGGAGAAAGAGTCCTTAAGTCAAGTATCTCTACCCTATCTTTGAATTCTCTCGCTGCTCGTAATGCCCAATGCACTCCCATTCCATAAGTGATAATCGTCAGTGTTGTACTATCGCTGAGTGAATCGACTGGCGTTACGACTTTGGCTAGACCGAAAGGAACTCGATAATCTGAGGACGGCTCAATCGATCTAGCAGCTTCTGTACCTTTGACCTTTGACCAATAGAGTCCTTTATGCTCAAATATGACTACAGGATTAGGATCATCATAAGCAGACTTCATTAGTCCTTTGAGATCTGCCCCATTGGATGGATATGCAATCTTAACTCCTCTAATATTGCTTACTACCGACTCTACACTGCCTGAGTGATAAGGACCACCACTGCCATAAGCGCCTATCGGTACTCTAAGGATCATTGAGACTGGCCACTTACCATTGGAGAGATAACAAGATCTACTCACTTCCGTAAAAAGCTGATTCAGTCCTGGCCAGATGTAATCAGCAAACTGGACCTCTACAATTGGCTTCAAACCAACTGCTGACATCCCGACAGTACTCCCTACTATAAATGCCTCCTGGATTGGAGTATTGAACACTCTCTCTACTCCAAACTTCTGAGCTAACGTAGCGGCTTCTCTGAATACGCCACCAAGTCTAATCCCTACATCTTGACCATAGAGCAAACAACGCTTATCAACATGCATCAGCTCCTCGATGGCATGGAGTGCTGAATCAACCATGACCACTTCTTCACTATCCACAGGTGACCTCTCTCCTACTTCACTCAGTATGTCTGTAGGAGCATAGATGTGATCAAATAATGAACTTGGATCTGGATCTTCTTGCTTTCTGGCTAAATCTAAGTCCGAAATCACAGTCTCGTATACTTGCTGTTCTACTTTCTGCACAGCCTTGTCTGTTTTGACTTGATCTCTAAAAACTGTTCTGAGCTTGGGATAAGGATCTTGCTTGCGATCATCTTCTAAGTCATCTCGATACCATTCCATCCTTACTCCTGAGGTATGATGATTGAGTAGTGGCACTTTAGCATGGATAAGTATTGGTCTTCTTTCTTTTCTAATTACTTTGATGGCATCCTGTACAGTTTGATAGCAAGTAGTGAAATCTGTACCATCAATTGAAATTGCTTCTAAGCCATTGAATCCCTTGGCATACGCATATGCATCTTGAGCTCTTATCTCATCTGCTGATGCTGAGATATCCCATTCGTTATCTTGGACTAAGTAGAGAATCGGCAATTGTCTCAAAGCTGCCATCTGGAAAGCCTCAGCTACTTCTCCCTCTGTAACAGAGGCATCACCAAGTGAACATACTACTAGTGGCATCTCATCGAAGTCATCTTGAATACCTACTTGCTCTTTGTACTGAAGACCTAAAGCTGCACCAGTAGCTGGAATTGCTTGCATACCTGTAGCAGATGAATTATGCGGAATCTGTGGCTTATCAGCATCTCTCAGACTTGGATGTGAATAGTAACTCCGTCCACCTGAGAATGGGTCAGACGCCTTAGCTAATAACTGTAGCATCAAATCATAAGGTCTCATCCCTATGCTGAGCAACATTGCATCATCTCGATAGTAAGGAAAGACATAGTCCTGTGGGAGTAGTTGCATTCCAGTTGCAATCTGAATAGCTTCATGACCTCTGGATGTTGCATGGACATACTTACTGACCTCTTTGAAATTTGCCTCATAGACTTCTGTCATTGTCTTAGCAGTACACATCAACTCAAATGCTGACTTGATTGTACTCTTACTTAATTGAGTTGTCTTGGGCTTAGCCATGTGATTTTTTTGCTTGTAATAATTATGAGATTAACCCAAACTGAGTGAAATGGTGATTAAAGTGCTTCCGTTGCAATAACTGCATTTCGTATTTACCTAAGTGCCCAAATACTGGATTGGGTAATACTGCTTCTGGGTTTTCTTTGTAGTATGTGTCTAGGGCTGTTTTACTTTTCCAGAATGCTGTTTTGGCTTCATCTAGTGATGCGTACCTCAATGCTTCTAGTTCCCCTTTTTTGAATATCGGATGTTGGTAATCCTTAGGCATCGGTTTATAATTCCATAATGACTCTTGATACTTTTCTATCTTATCTTCTGGGGTTATGATTGGACAATCTAACTCACCAAGTGCTAACAGGTTGAAAAAGTCAAAATGCTCTACTAAGTGTTGAGGCGTTAATAATCCCCATTTTGGTTTTGTTGATTCAGTGAGACCGTTTAGCATTTTACCTAGAGTGTCAACATCCATCTCTACAAATGGGCTCTTCTTCTCCACCAATGTCAATATGGTTGCAATTGCAGAGAGTTCATCATTTTGATCAAAGACTTCAACATACCAAGTAACGACTCCCGCAGGGTGTTCTTTGCCCTTACTATCCCTTTCTCTCTTCTCCTTACATGTCAATCTTACTTGAATGGTATCTCCATGGTAAATCGGCTTGACAAATCGACACTCATCTAGCCCATAATTAGCTGCTACTGGCCCCTTCGCTGGAGAAACAAATAGTCCTGCAGCTGCAGCTAAAATAAAATACCCATGAGCTGCTCTCTTCTCAAAGATAGAACCTTCAAGAGAGGTAATATCGGTATGTGCATAGAAGACATCCCAGCTGAGATTAGCAAAGTTCTGAATGTCACTATCAGTAATAGTCCTCTTGTGAGTGAGCAAAGACATCCCAGGTTGTATCTCCTCAAAGTGATATCTGAATGGATGTTGATCAGTATCAATATATGCTCCACCTGGCTGGTATATCCCTGTGACGGCTGACAAGGTTGTCGGGCTTCCTTGGATGGCGCAGCGTTGGAGGTAGTGCTTGATTCCACGCATGCCTCCCATCTCTTCTCCGCCTCCTGCTCTTCCTGGACCTCCATGCACTAGGTATGGAAGTGGTGAACCGTGACCAGTACTGTCTTTTGCCATTTCTCTATTAATCACTAAGATCCGACCGTGATGACTTGCTGCCTCTAAGGTAAATTCCTTGGCTGCATCATTATCATTCGTCGCTATAGAACAGACAAGTGAACCCTTGCCCATATTAGCGAGTTCTGCTGCTTCGTCGAGTGTCTTATACGGCATCATCGTACTCACTGGACCGAATGCCTCTATCTCATGGACCTGAGTATTCTTGAATGGATCATTCTCAAGGAGTAGGATTGGACTCAAGAAGGCTCCTTTCTTTGCATCAGCGTCTATCACTTCTACATTTTGTAAGTCTCCATAGACGATCTCGGCAGTCTCTGCTAACATTTCAACTCTCTCCCTCACTTCTTTGACTTGATCTAGAGATGCTAATGATCCCATCCTGACACCTTCTGCTGTGGGATTACCTATGCCTACTCTAGCGAGTTGCTTACCCAATTGAATCTGCACATCTTCAATGAGATTTTCTGGAACTATGACTCTCCTTATTGCAGTACATTTTTGACCACACTTGGTCGTCATTTCTTTTCTCACTTCCTTGATGAAGAGGTCAAACTCTGGAGTACCTGGCACTGCATCTGGACCAAGAATAGAAGCGTTGAGGCTATCAGCTTCCATATTGAAAGGAACTGCCTCGTTAATGATTCTTGGGTGGGCTTTGAGCATGCGACCTGTAGTTGCACTTCCAGTAAATGTGACAACATCCTGTGACTCAACTGTATCAAGTATCGTACGTGCTGATCCACAGATGAGTTGCAATGCTCCCTCAGGCAAGATACCTGACGCAATCACTTCTCTTACAACCGCCTCTGTTAGGAATGAAGTTGAACTTGCTGGCTTCACTACAGCTGGCACTCCAGCCATCCAATTGACAGCACACTTCTCAAACATTCCCCAGACTGGGAAGTTATAGGCATTGATGTGGATTGCAACTCCCTTCTTTGGCACCATGATATGGTGTCCCATAAACTTACCACCTCTTGAGAGGTCTATAGCTTCACCATCTACATGATAGGTTTGGTTAGCAAAGTTTTTTCTTAATGAAGCATTGGCAAAAAGGTTACCAAAGCCACCTTCGATATCGATCCAACTATCTGCCTTAGTTGCTCCAGTCTTATAACTGACCTCATAGAACTGTTTTTTACGCTTAGTGAGATAGAGAGCTAATGACTTGATCATATTTCCTCTCTCTTGGAATGTCATCTTTCGCAATGCTGGACTCCCTACTCTTCTTCCATATTCGAGTACTTCGCCAAAGTCTATTCCTTCGGTAGCCACTTTCGCTACGACATCTCCTGTTACTGCGTTGTACAATGGACTTCCATCTCCATTTCCTTCTCTCCAATGTCCTGTAATATAATTCCCTAGCTTCATGAGTCTTTATTTATGAGTCTGTTCAATTCCTATTATTATACTCGTTTGATTACTGCAGCATAACCTTGACCAACACCTACACACATTGTTACTAAGGCATAGTCTTTACCAGTTTCTTGAAGTTCGATTGCTGCTGAGAGTGTGAGCCTAGCACCTGTTGCGCCAAGTGGATGACCGATAGCGATAGCTCCACCATTTGGATTGATCCGAGGATCATCATCAGCTAGACCCCATGCTCTCGTACAAGAGAGTGCTTGGACCGCAAATGCTTCATTCAGCTCTATGACATCCATTTGATCAAGGGTAAGACCTGCCTTTTCTAGTGCTTTGTTTGACGCTGTGACAGGACCTATTCCCATTACTCTTGGTTCTACACCAACGACTGCTGAACTAATAATTTGTGCTAATGGTTTGAGGTTATATTTCTTGACTGCTTCTTCTGATGCAATGAGTGTCGCTACAGCTCCATCGTTAAGACCACTGGCATTCCCAGCAGTCACTGTTCCTTCTTTCTTGAATGCTGGCCTGAGCTTACTTAATACTTCAGCTGTTGTTGAAGCCCTGATAAATTCATCCTTGTCAAATACAATTGGATCCTTTTTCCTCTGAGGGATAGAAACAGGGATGATCTCTTTTGCGAGTCTTCCACTCTCTTGAGCTCTACCTGCTTTCTGTTGTGACCAAGCTGCAAACTGATCTTGGTCTTCTCTTGAAATATTATGATCTTCTTGAAGGTTTTCTGCTGTTCGACCCATTCCTTCTGTACCATAGAGCTCTACCATCTTTGGATTGACAAATCTCCAACCAAAACTACTATCATGCATCTGTGCATCTCTCCCAAATGGCTTTGACACCTTAGAAATCACCCAAGGTCCTCTCGTCATATGTTCTATTCCCCCTGCAATGAAGAGGTCTCCATCACCGGACTTGATTGCCCGATTTGCATGGATAATTGCTGAGAGCCCTGAAGAGCAAAGTCTATTTACAGTTTCTCCTGGGACTGTTACTGGCAGTCCAGCTAAAAGTAGAGACATTCTTGCAACATTTCTATTGTCTTCTCCAGCTTGGTTTGCACATCCCATGATCACATCATCATAAGCATCAAGAGGGATAGATTGGTTTCTCTCTACGAGTGCTTTGATGACATGAGCACCTAGATCATCAGTTCTGATTGTGGAAAGTGTACCAGTAAATTTACCAATTGGAGTTCTAATTCCATCAACAATATATGCTTCTTTCATTTTTTTCGATTTGTTTGAGTCTAGTAAAACGTCTCTTCCTTTCTTGCCATCTTTCTCAACAATGGACTACATCGATATCTCTCTTCATGATACTCATCAAAGAGGATATCCATTCTTCGTACACATTCTTCTATTCCTAATTCGTCTGCCCACTTGAGGAGTCCTTTAGGATAATTCACCCCCTTCGTCATCGCAGTATCGATATCGTCACGGCTGGCGATATTACGATGAAGTGTATCAGCTGCTTCATTGATCAGCATGATGCTCACTCTATTCGTAATTGCGTTCATTCGGTCTTCTGAGATCTTTGATTCTTGATCTGCTTCGGTCCTTGGGTAGGAGTAAAATCCTCTTCCAGATTTCCTTCCTAAGTAACCAGCTTCTACCAAGTTTTTTTGGCAAAAAGCAGGTTGGTATCTGTTGTCATAATAAAATGACTTCCAGACTGTCTCAGTTACTTTGTAGTTGACATCGTGACCAATAAAATCTGTGAGTTCAAAAGGACCCATTCTAAATCCGCCAACTTGCTTCATTGCTGTATCGATCTCTAGTGGTGTTGCCATTCCTTCTTCATAGATCTTGAATGACTCACTGTAGAATGGTCGAGCAACCTTATTGACGATAAAGCCAGGAGTATCTTTTGCAGTAACAACTATTTTCCCCCATGAATCAACAAGGGATTTGACATTTCGAACAATTGCTTGCTCAGTTTGCAACGCAGGGATCACTTCGACAAGCTTCATTATTGGTGCTGGATTAAAGAAGTGGATTCCAATAAATCGACTCGCATTCTTTAACGTAGCAGCCAGGGAAGTAATCGACAGAGAGGAAGTATTAGACGCAATGACACAATCATCAGAAACTAATGCCTCTACTTTTGTAAATAATGATTTTTTGATATCAAAATTTTCGACTATCGCCTCAATTACAAGGTCAGAGTCCTTGATTGAATTCAGATCAGTTGTATAAGTAATATGGGTTTGGATCAATTCTTTGATCTTGACATCTATTCGTCCTTTCTCAATAAGTCTATTGAGGATCTTCTCAAGATTAGACTTACTCTTAGCAAGTGAGTCTTCATTAATATCGTACACTCTGGTGTTGCATCCATGCGAAGCAGCGATCTGAGCTATTCCACTACCCATGGTACCTGATCCAATTACACTGACTGTTTTCTTCATTTATTTCCCTTGGTATTGAGGTTTACGTTTTTCTACGAATGCACTAATGCCCTCGGCATAATCTGCAGTTGCTCCGCAGAGAGTTTGTGATTCACCTTCGAGTGCTAATTGCTCAGAAAATGTATTGCTCAGTGAGGCATTGAACAATCTTTTTGTTTCTGACAACGCTATTGTTGGCATTTGTGAGAGCTTTGTTGCAATTGCCAATCCTGACTCATAACATTCTTCATCAGGAAACACCTTGTAGAGCATTCCCATTCTCTCAGCTTCTGTTGCCGATACTTTATCGCCAAGCAAGGCAAGTGCTAGTGCTTTCTGAAAACCGACAAGCCTTGGCATCGTGTAAGTACCTCCAGAGTCTGGAATCAATCCAATCTTACTGAATGCTTGGATAAACGATGCTGATGCTGCAGCGACTGTCACATCACAGACCAATGCAATGTTAGCTCCTGCACCAGCAGCGACACCATTGACCCCACAGACAACTATGGTAGACATATCATAGATCTTCTGAACGATTGGATTATAATGTTCTGATACGATACGTTCTAATGCTACTGAGTCAGGATCTAACAAGTATTTGATATCTTGACCTGCACTGAATGCTTTACCATTACCTGTCAGATAGATTGCCTTGACATCACTAGACTGCTCAAAATCATCTAACGCAGATTGAAGACTGAGGGCCATCTCTCGGTCAAAACTATTATAGGCATCTGGTCTATTGAGAGTGATGACACCCACATTATTTATTCTTTCTTTTGTAATACTGCTCATACTTCTATTTCAGACATTTAAAATAATCAAAGGGCTCAAGGCAATCTTCACATTGAAAGAGTGCCTTACATGCAGTAGATCCAAATTGGCTAATCAGCTTGGTATTTGTAGATTGGCAATTGGTACACTTCACTACTCTATCTCCATCAATCAATGCTCGCTTATCGCTTAATTCATCCAGTGGAGCAGCTATCCCATACTCTTCTAATTTTTTTCTTCCATTTTCTGAAATCCAATCAGTAGTCCATGCTGGTGATAAGACGAGATTGATGATTGCTTGATAACCTTTGGCCTCAAGTGCCTGAGAGATATCCACTGCCATTGTATCCATTGCGGGACATCCTGAGTAAGTTGGTGTTAAGTCTACATAGACAGTGTTGCCTTTGAGCTTGACTGATCTGACAACTCCAAGATCTAGCACAGTAAGTACTGGGACCTCTGGATCAGGTACAGATTCTAATGCTGCCTTGATGACAGAATCTTCGATATGTATCTGACCTTCTACCATTCCATTTGTGGATAGGCACGTTGCATATATTGAAACTCAGCTAAGATGAATCCGAGATTCTCTGTATGCATCCCATGTTTACCTTTGGCATAGCGATTTGACAATCCATCAGTTGACAAGTTTGCCTGTGCTAAAGTTTGATGGATCAAGCGATAATACTCTTCTTTTATTGTCTCTGTATCGGCAGCTACTCCTGACTCGATGAGTTCCTTTTCCCACTCAGTGAGATCAAAGAGCTCATGGACATAAGGATAGAGAGTGTTGACGGCAACTTGCATTTTAGCATGACTGACTTCTGTGCCATCACCTAATCTCAGCATCCATGACTGAGAGAACCGTTCGTGATACTTTGCTTCTTTCAAACTCTTCACTGCTATCGCTGCAATATCCTGATCTGTTGATTGTTGCAATACCTCGAGTTGCATCTTATGGAACACGTCAAAGAAGTATTGCCTCACGATGATATGTGCAAAATCTGTATTGGGCAATTCTGTCAAGATACAATTGAAGTGTTCTCTTTCTCTTCTGAGAAATGCCAAGCTATCCTCTGTAACATCGCTCCCTTGACGAGCAGCTAACACTGAGAGGAATCCACGTACTTGACCAAATAAGTCCAATGAAATATTAGTCAATGCGATATCAGTCTCTAACGTCGGGCCATGACCACACAGCTCGGAAAGTCGATGACCGAGAATCATAGAATTATCAGAAAGTGAGAGGATGTAGCGATCTACTGACATGGTTAGATATGTTTGAGTTCGATAGGAAGATCATAGAATGTTGGATGTCGATAGACCTTATCCGCCGCAGGCTCAAACAACTCACCAGCCTCATCAGATTGGGTAGCTGTAATCTCTGCAGAAGGTACTACCCAGATGGAGACTCCCTCTTGTCGACGTGTATACACATCTCTTGCATTCTCTATTGCCATTTCAGCATCAGCGGCATGAAGACTCCCTGCATGTCGATGCTCTAGTCCATTCTTTGACCTAATGAAGATTTCGTAGAGTGGCCATTCGTTTTTAGATATTTCTGACTTTCCCATCGTACTTTATTATGAGGCTAATTTTTCTTTTCCAATTTGGTTTGCTTGCTTCTCAGCATAGCTCATTGCTGCATCTCTTACCCAACTTCCTTCATCCCAAGCATCGATTCTCGCTTGTAATCTTTCCTTATTACATGGACCATTCCCTTTGACTACAGTCCAAAATTCATCCCAATCTATCTCTCCAAAGTCGTAGTGCCCTCTCTCTTCATTCCATTTCAAATCAGGGTCTGGGATGGTCAATCCAATATACTCAGCTTGAGGTACAGTGATATCAATGAACTGCTGTCTCAGTTCATCATTTGTTTTTCTCTTGATCTTCCACTTTACAGATTGCTCTGTATTGGGTGAGTCTTCATCTCTAGGACCAAACATCATCAGGGATGGCCACCAAAATCTATTCAATGCATCTTGTGCCATTTCTTTCTGCTCTGGAGTACCATTTGCGAGTCCGAGCATGATCTCATATCCTTGTCGCTGGTGGAAACTTTCTTCTTTGCAGATTCTAACCATTGCTCGAGCATATGGACCAAACGATGTCCGAGTCAGCATCACCTGATTGATGATCGCAGCACCATCTACTAACCAACCGATGGCCCCGATATCTGCCCATGAGAGTGTAGGATAGTTGAAGATAGAAGAATACTTTGCCTTGCCAGTATGCAATTGATCAAAGAGTTGATCTCTACTGATACCAAGAGTCTCCGCCGCAGAATAGAGGTATAACCCATGACCTGCTTCGTCCTGAACCTTGGCTAATAAGCCTACTTTTCTTCTCAATGATGGTGCTCTTGTAATCCAATTACCTTCTGGTAGCATCCCTACTATCTCACTATGGGCATGTTGTGAGATCTGTCGGATATGCGTCTTCCGATACTTCTCAGGCATCCAATCTTTTGGTTCGATCTTTTCTCCAGCGTCTATTCGCTTTTGGAATTTGTCTTCTAATATTATTTTATCTCCCATAGTATGAATATTTAATAAATCTGAGTCAATTTAGATATCAAAGTCTACTACACACCTCTCTGAAGTAGGTACAGCTTGACAGGTAAGGATATAACCATTATCTATTTCATCTTGTTCAAGGCCATAGGTCAGGAGCATCTCTACATTCCCTTCTACTAACTTTGCTTTGCATGTAGCACATACCCCACCTTTACATGCAAATGGTAAGTCGGCATTATTATCTAGTGCAGCATCTAACACATTACCCTCTCCCTGTGGAACCGTGATATCAAGAGATCGTCCTCCCTCTTGGATGGTCAGATCGCAAGTCTTACCAGAAAATTGTTGTTTGATTTCTTCTTTCTTTTCTTGGGCTGAATCTGCTGATGTCCCAAACAGCTCAAAATGAATCTTACTGTCAGCAACATTCTGATCATTCAGAAAGTCTTTGACCAGATGGATCATACTCTCAGGACCACAAAGAAAGTAGTCATCTATGTGGTTGACATCGCAGACTGAGTCAAACAATATCGAAAGTTTCTCTGAGTCTATCCGACCATTAAACAGTTCTGCGGCTTGATTTTCACGAGTAAGAAAGTGGAATATCCTCAATCGTCCTAGGTATTGATTTTTCAAAGCTTCTAGTGACTCTTTGAGAATGATCGTACTCGATGATTGATTGATATAGAACAATGTCACTGTTGACAATGGCTCGCTTCCAAGTTGAGTCTTTATAATTGAATGAATTGGTGTAATTCCACTTCCAGCTGCAATCATCAAATATTGAGATGGGTGACTTGGATCAATTGCCTTGGTAAAGTGCCCTTGAGGTGGCATGACTTCTAAAGTATCACCGACATGGAGTTGAGTATTAGCATATGTGCTAAACTTACCTCCAGGTATTCGCTTAATTCCTACTTGCCAAGTCTCATCTAGCGGCGAAGAACATAGCGAGTAAGATCGTCTAACTTCTTCATCATTTATCACTGCTTTAAAGGTAAGATATTGACCATGCTGGTACGCAAATGTGTCTTTGAGGTGTGTTGGCACATCAAGGGTTATCAGCACACAATCATTGGTTGTCTGCTCTATCCCGGCTATTTTTATGTGATGAAAGCTACTCATAACATAAAACTAACAAATGTTAGTTAGTTTGTCAAGTATTTAGAGCACTATTTTACTTTAACTCCTTCGAGTAAGATACTTTTGACTTGTCGAGTCAGCTCATTGACGTCGTCGCTTCCTTTTTTCGAGTACCAGATATTCATAGATCTTAGTGTAGAGAGCAGTGAAAACAGAATGACTTCTGGATTGAGATTTACTATTTTAGATTCAACGATTCCCCTTTTGATTATCCTTCTAAATTGCTCTTCATAGTCATTCCTCATTTTTACCAACCTACTCTTTGATTCTGGATTGAGATGCTTCCAATCATTATTGAGACAACCAATCGCATCAGGATTGTCTACAACGATACCAACATGGAGACTGATGAGTTGCTCAAGTTGAGTGATGACGTCTTCCTCTTGATTGACAATTGCCAACATTCCTTCTGTGAATTGGCTTCCTATATTGAGGATGATATCAGAGAGAATTTCATCTTTACTAGAGATATGATTATAGAGACTAGATGCTTTGATATCAAGCTCTGCGGCTAAATCACGCATCGAAATGGCATTGAATCCCATTTCATTAAACAGCTTAGCGGCTGTCTGGTGTATTTCTTGTTTTCTTGTGAGCTTATCTAAGAGCATTGTAAGTATTAGTCTACTTTCTGCTCGTGCAAGATAGAGAGGATATTAGAAACATCCATATCGGTATTGAGCTCTTGTGCTGGGAACACCCACTTAGTTATTCCATGCTTGTCTACAAAGAAGAGTTTTGGCATTCCGAGTTCTCCTCCATAAGGGCCATCAGAAAGAATCTGAGAATTGGGCACTATAGGAAACTTGACTTCAAAGCTTTGTGTAAACGCAATAAGATCTTCTTTGGCATCAATTGCAAACGATAACACCTCTAAGTTTTCATATTTATCTTGGAGGATATTGAGGTTATTGAGGAGTTGTACACTTCGCGGATTACCAATCTTCCAAAAATAAATGATCAGATTAGAACCTTTATAATTGCCTATAAACTGTTCATTTCCTTTAATGTCATTTGCCATAATCGGTATCACTGGAGTGCCTTCATATGATCTCACCATCGTAGCGATGTCGGGTGATCTATCGGGCAGCTCTACTAAGAAATGATTCTGAGCAGTCAACTGAGTGTTGAGGAAGAAAAGAGAGGCAAATACGAAGAATCTGAGGAAGTTGTGTGCCATTCTGATTGGGTTTTAAGAGTTATAACTAAAACAGGTATGGCAAAAAAAATGCCATACCTGTGTCAATTTATTATAGCTATGAGAGCATCTCATCATTTAGTTGCCAGTATTCATAGCATCGTACTTCGCTTTGTACTTATTAGACATCTGGAGGTCGTTAAGCCTAGCGTAGATTTCTTTCAATGCAATTACTGTATTGATATCATTATCGTCGCTTGATTCTGCTTTTTGGAAGAATGGTAGTGCTTGCTTGAATAGTCCATCCATTTCTGCCTTTTTTGCATCATAAGCTTTCATACCTGCAGGTGAGATATCTCCACTAAGATCATTGATCGTACCCACCATAGCTGCAGCCTTATTATAATACAGTTGTCCGATTGAGTAGTTTACATCAAAGTTGTTGGGATCCTTAGCGAGAGCTTGATTATAATAGTTCAGTGCTTCATTGAAGTATTCAGTTACTTTTGCCTGGTTACCTTCTTCTCTTGCTTTAGCAGCGAGCTGATCATATACACTTCCTGTAGTCGTATATACTGTGATATTATCCGGTTCTGCTTTTATTGCATCTTTGAGACTACCGACGAGTTGATCTAACTGCCCCTTACCAAGATAGTAGTTAATCTTAGAGAAGAGTAGACTTGTATCGTCAGGTGCTACTTCCATTCCTTTTTCGATATATGAGAGTGCATCAGCATCTCCAGCTTCGTTAGCCATCTCGAAGAGAGAGTTATAGACATAGACTTCTGTGGATCCATTGTTGTATAGGTCCATTAGGAGTGGTTTAGCCTCTTCTTTCATCCCTGCAGAGTTAGCGCAGACAGCAGCGAAGAATTTTTGTTCTTTAATCAATGCGTCGTCATTCAATCTTGTATCACTTCCTGCTGATTTGAGGAGATCTGATATGTCTAGACTTGATTTGAAATTAGCATATGCTGAGTTGTAATCTTCTGCTTGGTATGCATAGATTGCCATATTATTAAGGATTCCTTCGTTTTCTGTAAGTCCAGAGAGAGCTTCTCTTTTCAATCCTTTCTTTTCTGCAAGGTTATATGCTGCTGCAAACGCTGAGGCAGCATCTACACCTGCTGTAGGGTTAGATAGTCTGTGCTCAGTATTTCCATTGGTTGCATCTGCTAATGTCTTTGCTGTGATGTCACTATTTGCAATTTCATTGAAGATTTTTCCTTTGAGGAGTTGAGCAGTTCCGTTACTCTCTAAGTCTCCAGCTCCAAATGCCTCTACAATAGCATCTTTTGCAGTCATTAAGGCATCCTTATTACTATTGTCTAAGTAATATTTTTTTAGATTTTTGTCAGCTGTTTTTAGTGCTGCTTCAGCCTGACCAAATACCATTGTACTTGCGAGCACACTGATAAGTATTAAGTTGATAAGTCTCATATTAGATTATATTAAAAAGTTTTTATGATGAAGTCATTTCTGTTTTTTATCAATGACTTCGATAATATTATAACAGAATGAGATGACTAAAGTATCATTCTATTATGTTAAAATGTTTTACGAGGTTGTTAAATGCTTTAGCATTCCATTGTTCATCAGTTATTCATCAGCAGTATCATCTTCACTTAGTGATTCATTGGTTGTGTTATCTTCAGAGTTGACTTGAGGACTTTCTGGGCTTGAAGCGTCTTGATCTTGGCCTTCTTCATTACCCTCATATTCGTCGTTGTCATTGTCTTCACTCCTAGCTATGACTGTTATATCACTCAATTGATCTCCATTTTTGAGGTTGATCACTTTGACACCTTGTGTAGACCTACCGAGAAGGCTGATTGCATCTGTCTGTACTCTGATCATGATTCCTTCTTTGGATGATATCATTACATCATCTTCCTGGCTCACTTTTTTAATTGCTGCAACGTTACCAGTTTTTTCTGTTATTTTCAAGTTAGTGACACCTTTACCACCTCTCTTAATGGATCGATATTCGCTGAATTTACTTCTTTTTCCTAGACCGTTCTCTGAGAGTGTAAGCAATGTTGTATCGGCATCTACACCTTCTTCGTAGGTTACCATACCGATTATTTCGTCAGTATCAGCGATATTCATCCCTCTGACACCAGATGCAGTTCTTCCCATTTCTCTGACGTCTTTTTCATTGAATCGAATTGCCTTACCTGATCTATTTGCCAGGAATATCTCTTGATTTCCATCTGTAAGTTTCACTTCTAATAACTGATCATCTTCTTTAATGGTTATTGCATTGATACCATTAGTACGAGGTCTTGAGTAAGCTCTGACGCTTGTTTTCTTTATTTGTCCTTTTTTGGTAGCAAAGATGATATTGTGGCTATCTAGGAAGTCTTCATCTTCTAGATCTTTGATCAAGATATACGCCTTGACTCTATCATCCTTAGGTATTGTAGCGAAGTTTTGGATTACTCTCCCTGTACCAGTCTTACTTCCTTCTGGTATTTCATATACTCTGATCCAGAAGCATCTCCCTTGTTCTGTGAAGAGTAAGAGATAATTGTGATTATTCCCTACAAAGAGGTGTTCGACGAAGTCTTCATTCTTTGTTTTGCTTCCTCTTGACCCTGTACCACCTCTTCCTTGTGCTTTGAACTCTGATGACTTGGTTCTCTTGACATATCCTAGATTGGAGATCGAGATAACCACCTCATCATTAGGAATCATATCTTCGATACTGATCTCTCCATCTGCAAATGTGATATCAGTTCTTCGTTCGTCACCATACTTCTCTTTGATTTCTCTAAGTTCGTCTTTGATGATTTCTCTTTGCCTTCCTTCGTTAGCAAGGATATCTTTGTAATCTGCGATTTTGATCATTAACTCATCGTACTCATTACGGAGTTTTTCCATCTCGAGACTGACTAACTTTTGGAGTCTCATCTCCAGTATCGCTTTAGCTTGGATCTCGGAGAGATCAAATGTCGACATGAGAGAGTTTTTAGCCTCCTCTACAGTCGCCGAGCCTCTTATTATTTTGATGACTTCATCTAGGTTATCGATCGCTATGATCAACCCTTCTAAGATATGAGCTCTCTCTTCAGCTTTTTTCAGATCGTACTGAGTCCTTCTGACTACTACTTCTAATCTGAATTTGATGAACTCTTCGATTATCTGTTTGAGATTGAGGAGCATTGGTCTACCATTAACGAGGCAGACATTATTGACACCATAAGAGCTTTGGAGCGGAGTATACTTATAGAGTTTGCTCAAGATAACATTAGCCATCGCATCTCTCTTCACTTCTACGACGACTCTGAGTCCATTCCGATCTGATTCATCTCTGACATCACTGATCCCTGTTATCTTCTCTTCGTTGACAAGGTCGGCTATCTTCATTACAAGATTTGCCTTATTTACTTGATAAGGAATTTCAGTAATGATTATCGTCTCCTTATTGCCTGAGGTTTCAATATTAGCTTTCCCTCTCACTACTACTCTTCCTCGACCCGTCTCAAATGCTTCCTTCACACCGCCTGTACCATAGATAGTACCACCTGTCGGGAAATCTGGAGCCTTGATATGCTCCATAAGCCCATCAATACTAATCTCTGGGTCGTCTATTGTTGCTATCGTACCATCTACTACTTCGCTAAGATTATGTGGAAGCATATTGGTAGCCATACCTACTGCGATACCTGATGCTCCATTGATGAGGAGATTAGGCACTTTAGTGGGTAATACTGAAGGCTCTTCTAGTGTATCATCAAAGTTGAGTGTAAAGTCTACAGTGTCTTTATTGATATCACTGAGTATTTCATCAGATATTCTCTGTAGTCTTGCTTCGGTATATCTCATTGCCGCCGGACTATCTCCATCCATTGAACCATAGTTACCTTGGCCATCTACGAGTGGATATCTAAGCGACCAATCCTGAGCCATCCTTACCATACTATCATAGACTGATGTATCTCCATGTGGGTGATACTTACCAAGCACCTCTCCTACTATTCTCGCTGACTTCTTGTGAGCTTTTGAGGCTGTAAGTCCGAGCTCATTCATCCCATACAGGACTCTTCGATGTACGGGTTTGAGGCCATCTCTCACATCAGGCAGTGCCCTAGACACGATCACTGACATCGAATAATCGATGTAAGCTGACTTCATCTCATCTTCAATATTAATAGGTACTATCTTATCTGACATTCATCTTTATTAAGTGATATAATTTTATTCGACTTTGCATTTGCACATTAGTGCTTGATGCATTTGAGTGTTTGATTGTTATTGACTTTTACGATATACATTCCTTTCGGTAAATGTGCCACTGAAATTTGGAGCTCATTTACTGCTGCCCTGAGATTACGAGTTTCTATCTGCTGGCCTGTGATGGAGTAGATCGAAAGTGTATTGATCTGTTCTGTACTCGTCAAGTAGAGATCATCCGACCAAAGGGAATTATACGTCAATGTCTCCGCTGGTTGGTCATGAATCGAAGATGCGATACAGTCATTGGGGATTGGCTCTAACTCTATGGGATCACCCCCTGTAAGGTCTCTTCCTGCAAATCCTTTGTAACTGGAGTCAAAGGACTCTATCTTAAATACAGAATTGCCTCCAATACTATTCCCTTGAGTAGCAATTCCAGCAGCACTTACAGGATTGATATAATGCCAAAGAGTATTGAATCCGAGGTCTACTTCGACTATCTTACCACTATTGGCATGACATACCATATAATTGCCATTCTCTAACTTATATGCACCAGACATTCGTGCTGAGAAAAAATGAACGAATTGGCTTCCATCAATTACGACTTCTTGTCTCGCATTAGTATAACCCAAATCTGAGTCGTAATCAAAGGTAGCGTTGAGGATATCAAAATTGGGATTTATCTCGTCAATTGTGCTGTAGAATCCATCACTGCGACCGATTCCGTTATTATAAAGAGAAAATGCGGCGATCTGATCTCCATCATTCATCAGCCATCTTGGATCATGCTGCCCATAGAAATATTTCTCTTCTTGTAGTCCGTGTTGGTAGGCATACGGGTTGCCAGCTCGATACAATAGATCGCCACCTTTACCTAGAGTACCGCCTGTACCACCAGAAGCCTCAGCAGTTGTGGTGGAATGGTCTAAAATGAATACCTCAGAAAAGTTGCGGCAACTTACAATAATCAAGTCTAAGTCAGGATGATAGTCTATCCCATTGAAATGGTAGTAATCTGGATTCTGATCATTGTTGACATCAAAATTGAAATCTAATCGTTCTGGATGTTCATGGATAGCACCAAAGTTGTGGGCAAGTGGATTGATATCTTGGACGATGTGGTCCATTGCATGCCACTGCCATACTATCTCAGCCTCCTCGGTACCTATTGGCTTGATTTCATAGATCATCTCGGACCATACTCCTTGTGGTGACACACCTAGCGAGTCACGACCTGCTGCTACTGCTTCATCATACTCTATCTGATCCCACAGCATAGCCAATATATTACCATTAGGGAGTAAAGCGATATCATGATGGATAGAAAAATTGCCTTGTTCAGAAAATGACTTAGACCATACAGTATTAGAGTCCCAATCATAGATAGAGAGTCGACCAGCAGAACCTCCAGCAATAAATGTCGTCCCTTGTGACTCTACTCTGACCAACATTCCATCATCTCTCAGATAAGTCCCAAAGGCTCCAGTTCTTGGTAAGTCCCATTGATGGACAAGTTGCCCACAGTTATTGATCAAATAAACCAAATTACTTGCTGTGGGAGCTATTACAGTATAGACCTCCGACGAAAAATCTGATCGTTGAATTAATCCAACAGTTACGTCTTGACTCAATAATGATGATGAGAACATTACTGACCAAAATGTGAAATTAAAAAGTATAAATATTTTGTATTTATAATTGAATAGCAATCAGCTGAATATTAGTTAAAAAATCTATTGTACTAGGTATGCAAATGTAATGAAAATGAGACAAATTAACTAGTAATCCAACGAACTTTGCAAGAAGGCAAATTACTCAATCTGTAAGTCTATAATACGTATAACTTACAGATGGAACAAACACTACAAAACTCAAAAAATAAATATTTAATCATTTAAGAGACATTTACTTAGAGTCAAATTCAAATTATTTCGATAAATTTAAATTTCAAATTACAGACTGCCCCTTCTGTACATTACTTGACTTGTAAATCTAACTCATAAAGTACATGAACTCTAGGCTTCAACACTGCTTCTGTACTCAGCTTGTCACATGGGGTTTGGTTGTTGGGCATTTGACAATGCTCAATGGTCAATGTGGGACACTGGACAACCCTTCTACTGATCAACAAACCTATTGTGCTGGAGAGCAAATGTTACTATCCATAGATGGTTTCAATCTTAAAAATGGTACTGAAGTCGAATGGTATTGGTCTCTAACGAGTGGATTTGACCCCTATGCAGACGATGGCATATACATTGGTGACGATGAAGGCATCTATGATCATACTGAAGAAGATCCAAACGTAGGATCAATCATGGTAGATGGATGTGGTACTGGTTCAAATGGAGAGACAATGTCAGAATATGTTATCATCGAGAGTGGTGGCGGTATGTACATCGATGATTTTGAGATAACCTTAGATTCTAATAATGCTGGAGCAGGCAATCTCGCTTCTCCTGGCTCTTCTGGTTGTCCTTGGACGAGTGGTTATACTTCATTCATAAGTGGATGTTCGTCAGTCGTTGGTGTTGGACCTGGCGACTATGTCCCAGCTAATAGTATCCTCATCGTACAGACGAGTTCTGACTATTCATATCAGATAGATGCTTCACCCCTTTGTGGTATTGATGATTGTATTTATGTTGTACGTAGTACTTGTAATCGCGTAGGCTTTGGAGCTTTTACTGATGGAGGAATAGGTGTTAGGACTACTGTTTTTGATTTTGGGAGTACATCCCAGACAATTACGTATGATAGGGCCGATATTAATGCGGAAGGATACTATGTTGAAGGCAATGAGAATGTAGGCAATGTATCGTGTAATGGCACAGCATCACCTGGACTTGTAACGAACTATGACATCCCGACAACATATGATGATGTGTCATTTACTGTACCTGATACTTGGTGTGGTTCTACGATATACTTCAAAGCAATTGTAGATGAAAATGAAACAGGTGATTGTTGCGACGAAATTTCAAGTGAAGAGATCTCCCTAACGTTTGTATGCCCTAATGCTAATCCTGCAGGGCCATTGAGTGTATGCGAAGAGAACGGCACCTACACATATGATCTTACACTCTTAGATGCTACCCTCAGCGGAGGTTCTGGGAGTGTCACTTGGTACTCTGATGCTATCACTTCAACCGTAATAAGCACCCCAACTGGACATCAGACGAGCAATACATCGGTCTGGGCAGTAGTCTCGTCTGGTGGGTGTATGAGTCTTGCTGAGGAGGTCCTACTTAATCAACTCTCTTCACCATCTGCAAACCCATTCAATATCACAGGTTGTACTGCACTGATGCCGTACAATCTCGATACAGAAGCCAATCCTAACATTAACAGTACAGAGTCTATTACATGGTACGAAACTGATCCATCGGGAGGCGGAGCTAACCAAATCGGTCCTCCAACTGATGCCGTAGACCTCAACCCTTATAATGGAGGTTCTATCTGGGCTCAAGTAGAGGATGCTAACGGATGTACGACAGTGCAAGAAGTCAATATCAGCGCCGATGATATACCAGAAGGGTGCCTCAGTGGCTCGTTAGATATCTGTGAATCAGGATGTGAAGAATTTACATTCTCTTTTACAGGTGGAAGTGGGACTTACAATGCAGAAGTGATATTCACATTCCTAGGATTTTCATTTGGTCCATTCACCCTACCTGCCGTCAGCAATACCACTGGCTTTACCTTGTGCTTGGATCCAGATATAATATTGCCCCAATTCCCAAGTGGAGGCATTACTCTTCCTACATGTCCAATACCAATCCTATTATGCTTAGAAGAGGGTGATATTATTTCCCTCGAGCTAATCTCTGTGGTAGATGCGAATACTGGCTGCCCTGGAACTGTAGGATCGAATTGTATCCAAAGTATCGAGTTTCACTCAGATCCGGATATCGATGTCAATCAAGTAGATGATACGTGCTTCGGGGAGACTACTGGCATGATAGACTTGGAGATCAGCAATGGCAATCCAGCTTATAACTATACTTGGGACAATGGACTTCCCAGCATAGAAGATCAGGTAGATCTCGGTGCTGGAACTTATGCGGTAACAGTCACAGATGATCTAGGATGTAGTGCCACCGAAATGATCACAATCAACGAGCTAAATGCAATCCAAATTCAAGAAATTACAGATGATGAGACTTGTGATGGGGATGATGATGGGATGATCACCATAATTCCATCTGATGGGTTGGCGCCATATAGCTATGATTGGGATAATGACATCTATGATGGGTTAGATATCCTTACTGATATACCTGACGGTAACTATACCGTAACTGTCACCGATGACAATGGATGTACCAGTGAGAGTACCATAACCATTACTCCAGGCGCAACTCTTATCTTACCGACATTCTCTATTAACAATGTCTATTGTCAAAACGATCTTGAAGATCTTCTAGTCAGTACTTCTGACAACGCAATCAACGGCAATTGGAATCCAACAATGATCGATACTGATCTAGCTGGTGTGACTACCCACACATTTACACCAGATCCTGGACAATGTAGCCAACCAATAGATTTGATCGTAACCGTGGTTACTGAACCACTCTTAACACTCTTTGACTATCAGTGTGACGGTAGTGAGTATACTTTTGAAGTAGAAGTAGAGGGAAGCCCTAATACAACTTATGAGCTGACTGGATCATCAGTAACCCCTCCTAACACCAATACTGTCACCACTAACGGGAGTGGATTTGGAAGTGCAACTTTTGTATTGCCCAATACTACAACTAACGCTACTTTGCAAGTCTTGCTTCCTACGTCGCCGTTTTGCACCAGTAATATAGAAACTATAAACCCACCGATCTGCGATTGTCCGACTGTTACTCTAGCGAGTGGAAGTCAGATAGTATGTTATGGCGAATTACCTGATCTCAGCGATATAGCAACTGGATTCAGTATCGACAATGATCCCAATGGTTTTGCTGGCAATCTAGTCTGGACTACGAATAATATTGATCCGGATAATGGTGGTATCCTTTATACTCCTACACCAGAGTTGAACGAAACCTGCAGTCCAATAACTCTTGAATTATTCGCTTGGTTACCCTGTGAGATTGGAGGCACTGTTGACTCTTATGTACCATCAGGCAGCATAAGTGTTATTGTTAATCCCAATCAACCAATGTTGGTGATTAACAGTATTGCAGACCCAGTATGCAGTGGAGCACTAAGTGTAGTCAACTACTATTTAGCTACAGCGGACGGTGTCCAATGCTCCACTATTTTGGAACTTGATGCAGAAGACAATTTATCATGCTCATTAGATCTGCAGATATTGACTATAAGTATCCCTTTTACAGAAGTGAGAGATATCATGGGTGTTACAAATAATGATTGCAATACTTATGTAAATATCATAGATTCCGAAAGTATCGAAGTACTTCCTTCAGGGTTTACAATTAATACTACTGGTGATGGTAATTGCACTGAATTAACTGCTGATCTTCTTGCTCTTGATGGTACCGTTTGTGATACTGAGTTACTGAGTTGTCAGGACAACTCCACTACCCTAGATTATGATTTTGGCCAATCATTAGGATTTCTCCAAAATGTTGATTGTACCTATGACAATCTCTCTGGTAGCTTGGCTTGTGGTAACTGTGTATGCCCTGATCCAGTAATAGTCACGATTGGAGATGATCTTGTCCTTTGTCCTTTGGCAGGAAATGGAGTAGACCTGACCTCAGTAGATGCCTCGATAAGTGGATCTGTCACTGATGGCACATGGTCTGGTGGGAGTGGATCATTTGATTCTACAATATTTTCGCAAGCAACTCAGTATACAATCAGCCAAGCGGATATAGATGCAGGGAGTGTCATGTTGACTCTTACGAGTGACAACCCGAGCAATCCAGAGTGCAATGCAGTCTCAGAAGTGCTGTTGCTAACCTTCTTTGACATGACTGATGATATTATTATCAATGAGACGCATTGTATCGATTCTGGATATACCTACGTGTCACCAAGTGGAGAAATCTATAACGTCGACTTTGCCTCAGGCATGGAGCAACTTACAGATGTAAATGGCTGCGGCTATCAAGTCACAGTTGATCTTACTTTCTTAACACTCCCCGAAATAGAAATCATAAATATCGAATGTGGTACCAATCAGGACTATTCAGTTGAATTTAACATTGTAGGCAATCTAGACAGTTATAGTGCCGGCATACTGAATGGCAATATCATAGAAAGCATCCCTAATGACACACCTCTCACTCTGAACTATAGTAATGCTGGACAATGTACACAGATCATCACTCTCCCTAATCCAAATTGTGATTGCCCTGACATCAGTTCACCAATATCTCTAGGCAATCCACAAATCTGTGAAGGAGACCAGATTCCTGCTTTAGAGGTATCTGAGAGCATTGGCACTTCGGTGAATTGGTACAGTGATGTATTGGGCACTGACTTTTTGGAGACAGGTGTGACCTATACACCACAGATGGCTGGCACATACTATGCACAATCAGTGGATAATGCTACTGGGTGTACAAGTACCAATCTGACTGCAGTCACTCTTACCATATTAGCACCACCAACTATAGAGTCCATTGTATCTTGTAGCATGGATGGACTGAGTTACCAAGTCGAATTTACCATAACAAGTACCACTCCTGCACAATTTACGACTAGTACTGGGTCATCAACTGACTTAGGCAATGATCAATATCTTGTCGAAGATATAGACATCAACGCTAACCTCAATATCGCCTACTCATTAATTGGAATTGACTGTGGTGATATACTTGTAATCTCACCCCCACAATGTAATTGCAATGAGATCAACCCACCTAACTCTCTAGGTGATGCTACGATCTGTAGCGGAGAAGACATACCTCGGTTAGAAGTCACAGTAGATGCTGGTCACTCAGCGCTATGGTATAGTGATGAATTACTCACCAACTTAGTCAGTACAGGTACTTCGTATCTCCCAAGTGAGGCTGGCACTTACTATGTGATTGCAGAAGAGATCTCTACAGGATGTCAAAGTACATTGATTACACCTCTTGTGTTGACCATAGTAGAGCTGCCGATTCCTTTATCATTTGCGATAGACTGTAGTGATGACCTTGCTACTTATACGGTGACTATAGAGTATGAAAATAATCAAAACGTCGTGCTAAGTGCAAATGGAGGTATACTGACAGAACTCCCAAATGCAACATATCAAATATCCAATATTCCAGCAGGGGTAAATCTAGGGATAGTCCTTTCTTCTACTTTGGTAAATGATTGTGATAACGAAACTAACATTACTGCCCCTCAATGCGGATGCCCCCCAATAGATCCACCTGTCAGTCAGCAAACTGTTGATTATTGCATCAGCGAGCCAATACCTCCCTTGACTGCAGTAGCAGATGATGGGTTAGATATCTTGTGGTATGCTGATATGCAATTGACTGAATTGCTCTTTACTGGCAATCAATATACTCCCATACTTCAAGGCACTTATTACGTTGTTGCAGATGATACGTCTATAGACTGCCAGAGTATGGCAACTGCAGTAACTCTGACTGAAAACCTGTTGCCCCAACTCACCTCTTTTGAAGTATTCTGCGATGAAAATGATCCTAGTTTTTATATTGTAGAGTTTTTTCAGAGTTCAGAGAACATTGCTTTAGTGTCTGCAGGGTCACCAATCACTGCAGATGGAACATTTGTGAGAGTTATCAATATTCCTATTGACGTGGACTTAATCATTGATCTCACTCACACACCTACTGACTGTCAAGACAGTGTAGTCATACCCGCTCCTAATTGTGATTGTACTGATACACCAATAGTCCAACTTACAGTGCCAGAGAGCATCTGTGAAAATGATGTAATAGTACTAGAAGCAACTGGCACTGGGTTCGTAGAATCTACATGGCAAACCGATGGAGACGGCACCTTTGCTAATAGTATTGACTTGAATACAATCTATACGCCTGGAGTAAATGACATAGCAACTGGCATGGTACTTTTTGAATTTGTTACTAATGATCCAGATGACGAAGGTCCTTGCGAAGAGTTAGTTACTAGTGAGCTAGTGATAATTGAACTGAATCCTGATCAACCATCAGTTGATTCGGTCATAGAATTCTGTACGGGAGATAATGTTGATCTAGATTCTATCTTAGGGCCTGGATATAATTGGTATGATAATTCTCTCAACTTACTCAATGATACTCCACAAGTCAATACCACTGAAGCAAATCAGTTAATCTATTACATATCTCAGACAGTCGGTGATTGCGAGAGTGATCTGCTACAACTATTAATCAGTGTTACAGAGGTCTACGTTGACTACACAATCATACCAGCATGCATAGGTGATCTCTTTGGTCAGATTACAATAGAAGAACTTGATGAAACTAGCAATGATTATATCATCACTGCGAATGGTATCGACTATAATACCACACTAGATGACTTGCCCCTCAGCTTCCCATATCCTATCAATACACCTGTGACATTTTCACTCTCTAATGCTCTTGGTTGCTCATTGATAGTATCGAGTCAAGATATGATTAGTGAGCTAGATTATCAGCTTGATATCGAGATTGAGCAAATTGGCATTAACAGCTATAGCCTGAGTTACGTTATGGATATTACATCAACTGCTATTGATAATCAATTATGGGAATCAAGTCAGGAACTCTCATGTAATACTTGCTCAACACCGACTATAGTTATCAATCAAGATGAAACAGTCTCATTGACTATCACTACAGAAGAAGGGTGTCTAGTCACCGACGATAGAGTACTCGTCTATCAAGAGCAGGAAATATTCGTTCCCAACATATTCACTCCAGGTAAAGGTGATAATAACTCAATATTTTATCCACAGTCTGGAGAAAATCTTGGGACTATAAATCAACTCTCAATCTATGATAGATGGGGAACTCTAATCTTCAACTCTACGATGCAAGCTCTTAATGACCCTCAAGCAGGATGGGATGGCACTTCTAATGGAAGCTTAGTTGAGCAAGGAGTCTATATCTACGTATTAGAAATTGAAACTTTAACCAATGAAATTAGAATAATGACTGGTGATATTACTGTGGTGAGATAGTTCTAATAGTCAACTTAGATATTGACGACCCGCATGATGCCAAGAATCAAATACTTCAATTTCCTCTTCGGAAACACCTACTTCAAGGTAATAACTTTTTCTCTGCTCATTCATTGGTTTTGACCAAATTGACATTTTATATCTCTAAGTTATCTTGTAACAATCGGATATTAAATAACAATACGGCATCTTAGTTCCAATCAGAAAGAGTGATATATTATTACATTCCAGAGTTTATTATTAATCCGTGAGAGTTTCTGTAATTGATGATAGCATCTCTGTTGGACGCTTTACCTATTGTAATATCTATGACTGACTGTAAAAGCAAACCAAATTATACAAATACATAAGTGGAGCTTCACCAACAGATGAAACTCCACTTTATATTTCAGAAGATTAGATGGAGTAGTCTCCTACTCTACTGCAATCATTTTCTTAGTTGCAGTATACTCACCACTCTCTAATTGGTAGTAGAGTACTCCGCTTGTTGCTAGCTCTGACTTAGCCAGGATGATACTATTGACACCCTTAGCATAGTTACCTGTAATCTGCTTGACCATCTTTCCTGTCACATCCATCACTGTAAGTGTTGCTGTGCCAGCTGTCGGTAAACTGAACTCTATTGTCGTCTGTGTACTGAATGGATTCGGCTCATTTTGCTCGAGGCTAAATGCTGCTTCTGCATTCTCTCCTAGTACTACATTGAGTACTGATAGATCTGCATCATATGCTTCTGCTGCTGTCGCTTCTGATGTGATCTCCATCTCTGCTACTACAGTCGCATCACCTCCTACAAAGTTCAATGTGAAGAGTACTTCGTCCGTTACTGTCACTGGTGTAGTCGTGTTCCAACTCATCGTTACTGTATTGCCGTCAAGTACTGCTACATTATCATCTGTCACATTGATCGCTCCAGCATCAACACTTACTAGCTCCATACCATTCGTATTCAATGTGAACTGGTATCCAGCAATTGCCCTGAAGTTAGCACTTGTTACTTCTACACTTACTCCGTCTGCTGTTGATACACCTGTGAAGTTTATGTTGAGGTTACCGCTTCTTACCTCTGTGTCATTGCCTGTAGCACTTAAGACTACACTGTTGTTCACATCTCCTATCTTACTTGCGATGAAGTCCTCTGAATCCATATTAGCACTCAGCGCTAAGATGTCTATCACTTCATTGAATGCAAAGGCATTCGCTGTTGTCAATGCCTGT
>CALLAW010000090.1 GCA_938001865.1 uncultured Saprospiraceae bacterium
GAATGGTTGATCAACTCCTGGTACATCTCCACACTCGTAGAGTGATACGCCGATCTCTTCCATCACGAGTCCTTCATCGTCATCTTCACATCCATCCATATTCGTATCGTAGAATATCTCTCCTGAGATGCTCTCACATGGTGGCACTATTCCTAGATCTATATTTTCGTCTCCGCTGCCGTCTCCACTGTCATTATCGTTAGGGTCATAGCATCCTGACTCGCCTGTCGCTGGATCGACATCACTTGATCCGCCTAGGGCTTCACAACCAGCATCAGCCATACCCATCGTTATCTCATAGTCTTCTAACACATCTCCAGAAGCATTTGGAATATCAAATACAACGAAATATTGTGTTCCCGGCATCAAGCAAACGTCAGCACCTGGATCGTCGCTTTCCTCTCCAAACTCATACATCCCATCATTGGTAAATGTAGAAGCTACTGGTGCATCTGTCCCTGGTGTAGCACCACACTCATAGAGCATGACACCGATTACCTCAGTTACTAGCTCTTCGTTGCTATCTTGGCAACCATCCATGTCATTATCATAAAATATCTCTCCACCTAAACTCTCGCATGGAGGCGTAATACCTGCATCTACATCCTCATCGCCATCGGCATTATCGTTATCTGGATCGTAGCAGCCTGACATACCAGTAGCTGGATCTATGTCATCGGACTCTCCACTTAGAGCACATGCTGGATCAGCAGTACCAGCTGAGAATTCGTATCCTTCAAGAGCTTCTCCCGGTGCATTAGGAATGTCAAATACAACGAAATATTCTGTACCTGCCTCAAGGCAAATTTCAGCACCTGGATCATCAGTACCCTCTCCGAACATATACTCACCATCGCTTACAGTAGTTGCAGCGACTGGAGGGTCAATTGCTGGATTATCTCCACATTCGTAAAGACTTACATTGACATCCATCATGACTAGCATCTCATCTGCATCTTCGCATCCATCATCATCATAGTCATAGAATATCTCTCCACTGATACTCTCACAAGGAGGAGTAATACCAGCATCTATATTATTATCATCTGTACCGTCTGTACCATCATCATCATTAGGATCATAGCATCCTGACATACCAGTAGCTGGATCTACGTCATCCGCTTCTCCAGTAGCTTCACAAGTAGCACTCGCAGTACCTTCAGTAAATTCATATCCGTCAAGGACCTCGCCAGCTCCCATAGGGATATCAAATACTACAAAGTATTCTGTACCAGGCATGAGACAAATGTCTGCACCTGGATCATCACTGTCTGGTCCAAACTCATACTCACCATCTGTGACAGTTGTCGATGCTAATGGTGGGTTAGTACCAGGTACATCACCACACTCATAGAGCATGACATTGATTGCTTCCATGACTAGCGATTCACTACCATCTTCACATCCGTTGCCATTCGTATCATAGAATATCTCACCAGATAAGTTTTCGCAAGGTGGTGTGATACCAGCATCCACGTTCTGATCATCATCACCATCACTCCCGTCATCATTATCAGGATCAAAACATCCTGATGCTCCAGTAGCTGGATCGACGTTATCTGATTCGCCAGACACTGCACAAGCACCAGAAGCATCGTTAGAAGAAAACTCAAAGTCTTCTAATGCCTCACCCACAGCATTCGGGATATCGAATACTACGAAATACTCTGTATTATTTTCAAGACAGATATCAGCACCTGGGTCGTCACTCTCTGGTCCGAACTCGTACTCACCATCACTTACTGTCGTCGATGCCAATGGCTGATCTACACCTGGTACGTCTCCACATTCGTAAATACTTACCTCGATATCTTCCATCACCAGACCTTCATCTGGATCTTGACAACCATTATTATCTTCATCGTAGAATATCTCTCCAGCCATCTCATAACACGGTGGTGTGATACCAGCATCTAAGCTATTATCATCATCGCCATCCGTACCATCTGTATCAGCTGGATCTACGCAATCAGTAGTACCCGTAGTAGGATCTACGTCATCTCCATTACCATCTGTAGCACAATCACCAGTTGCTTCCATACTTGAGAATTCGTAATCCTCGAGTACTTCGTTTGTTCCGTTAGGAAGATCAAATGCGACAAAATATGACGTTCCAGGTTGAAGACAAATATCAGCACCTGGGTCATCACTCTCTACGCCAAATTCATATGAACCATCCGTAACTTGAGTAGAAGCTGCTGGCGGATCTGTACCTGGTACATCTCCACATTCGTAAAGGCTTACATTGATAGCTTCCATTACGAGACTTTCTCCTTCATCTTGGCAGCCATTATCATCATTATCATAGAATATCTCACCAGCTATAGACTCACAGACTACTTCTATCTCTGCTGCATCTTCGTCGTCTTCTGATTGATCTCCATCATCATTGTTCTCTTCAGAGTCAATATCTTCTTGATCTGAGCCACTGATCTGAGCTGTATTCTCAATGATACCCACTTCATCGATTGTGACATCAATTAAGAGAGTTTCACACGTACCAGAGGCAAGAGTAGAGATATCCCACTGATTAGTAGTGGGGCTATAATTACCTGAAGTCTGAGTGTGTTGTACGTAAGTCACAGCACCTGGGAGCTCATCTGAGATCTCCACATTTGTTGCATCAAACTTAAGACCAAGATCTTCATCTGCAATATTGCATACTTCGATTTGGTAAGTGATCTGACTTCCAAGCACTACTGGAGAAGGAATATTGATGATTTCTTTAGTTAATTCTAAATCAACACATTCTTTACCTTCAAGTGTAACCACATTAGACACATGAGGACAGATAGCACCACCAAGGTATGCCTTGAGGAAGTAATCACCAGGCTCTGTAGGTCCCGTCCATGTCAGAGTTGTTGTGACTGCTTCTAATATTTCTGCACCACTTTGTATTGAGTACCATTCATATGATGCAAATCCAGCAGCACCAGTTAATGTACCTGCCTCTTGGCAAAGGCAGAATTCTTCTGCAGTAATAGTAGTGAGACTATTCGGATTGTAAGTCACTACGTACTCTATGTTGAACACACAAGATTCTCCAAATGCGATTTCTACATTATAGACTTGATCTTCTGTAAGGTCACATACCTCAGGTGTTGGACTCGTAGGGTCATCAAGACCAATTGCGGGAGTCCATGTGATGGTAGCTCCGTCTTCTAGTTCTGCAGGTATCTCTAGGTCTAGATCTACACAATCTTCCTCACAGATATCTGCTGCTTTATCAGTTGGCACCCAATCTCCAATAGATTTGAGTTCTACCATATCCATTATTTCGCATTCACCAGTGCCACCACTGACTACGAGCTTGACGGGATCAGTACCTGGAATACCAAAGCCATCATTAAGTACAATGCTTAAGTTGCCTGTACCATCGTCTGTGATCACTCCACCAGCTGCAGGCTCGAGAGTGATATCATAACCACCACAAGTCTCTAGCTCTAGAGGTTGTGTAGGACAGAGTACCACACACTCCTGGAGATCAGCGATGAATGATGGCGACAAGTCCATAATAGGAGTCTCCTCCGAATCACAAGCACAATCAGTCTCATAAGTTTGTTTTATTATAATTGGGCAAGATTGTATCGCTGCAATATCCAGACACATAGTGACTGTTGTCATCTCCCCTGGAGCTAAAGAGATAGCATGATCCATGCCATTCAATTCTGTATCAAATGATTCTAACACACTATTGGCTGTGACATCATCATGAATTCCTACCCTCATATTACCGTTGAAAGCAGGGCCTGGATTAGAGAGATCTATTTCATAGCAGACTTGTACAGGATCGTCACCATTGGTACAATCCATCGATGCTCTGACTGCTGTAGTCTCCAATGGTGGTTTGAGATCAACTAATATTATTGGGTTCAAACTGTTCTGTACGAAGACATCACACTCATCTGGTGGTCCTGGTATACATGAGACAGCTTCTACCACACTCTTAATGTCAGCCCCTATTTCTATCGGTCCACAAGGAGCATCTTCCTTCATCACTGCAGTAAATATCAATGACCAAGACTGTCCTGGAGGAAGCACTGGTGAATGAAGACAGACTTGCATATCATTGCCAATAGGTGTCTCGGTAATCCAGTCTGGCGCAAAGCCATTAGTAAACATAATAGAACCAGGTGTATAAGTCAATACATCACCGGGTACAGTGATACATGTCACCACGCTATCTGTCGTAGGCTTATCAGACACATTGAGAGCAGTTAGCCCAAATTGAGAATCCAATCCTCCACAGAACAATTCAGCTGGATTAGCAACAGCGAGTATCTGTGCAAAATCCGCTGGATCTGCACCATCTATGATGATGGCTGGTGACTCTACATCTCCAGAACTTAACATACCTGGGCTACATGGATCTGCCGTGAGAGTTTCTGTTCTTGGTTTGGAACCTGACAAAAATTCATCACAATTAGTCGTAACTACAAATCTGAATGCCACATTATTACTATCAAGTGATGAAGAGACACCTTTGAGTCCATTCATATCTATATAGCTTGACCAATCTGCTTCATCTGTCCAACCATAATTAAATCCACTGACATCATCTGGATCTGGCACTGATGTCCATGGTCCAAAGTTACCAGTCATATCTACTGTACCACCTGGGTATGCAACTTCCCATGAACCAGGGACGATTGACATACCAAACGGTAATGTGAAATTAGGATCAACTCCCAATAGGAGAAGGTTTTTTACATTTTTAGTCCTTACATGTAAGGTCATTGGTTCACAGAGCTTTGGATTCTCTGGCATAGAGAACCACTCTGTCTGGATACCAGCTTCTCCAAAGATGTATGCATAGCATATCTCTGATGCAGAACATGCTCCACCTCCGCCTATGGCAGCTCGGACATCATCAGGCGAACAACCTGAAGAAGCACCTACACAAATCTCTGGTGGCAATGATCCTGGACTAGGACAGAAGAGTAATGTTGTTTTTACAAATGCAGTTACACATTCACCTGAGGTTAATGTAGTTACTGGCATATCTATTTTATATTTCTTTAGTTGTCCATCATCAGAGACAAGTGTTGTCACTAATTCTGAACTTGGATCATCTTCTACTAAGCATACACCCTTAAATTCTACTGGATTTGGTACTGTCACGTAACCACTAAATCCTGTTGCATCCATCGGGTCATTATTACAGAACATGACTTCTTGAGATTCAACACTTATCCCTGTAGAACCAGAAGCTATAAGGTTATTGCCTTCATTAGTAGTAGCCACGGACATCATAGGCGTTACCGCTGAGTCATCTATGAAGACTATTCCTTGTGTATCATCTTGTTTGCAATAAAGGGTATCTAGGTTGAATAAATTATAGTAATTCACATTGTGCCAAGTATCTCCTACAAATCCTTGGGCACTAGCCTCATCTCCTAAAGTTGAAGACCCACCATCATTTCTTGGATTATAAAATGTACTACTTAACTGATGACATTCACTAGGGAGACCTCCAGTATAACACCAATCTGCTTTCACTTGATAGTCTAATAAGCCCTGTAGTGGTTCTGGACAGATCATGCAGTAGTCATAGCTGAGTCTTAGAGTATCACAATTGCCTAGTCCAATACCCAAACCTTTAAACCCTTGATCAAAAAGATCTATAACTATTGCTCCTTCACTGCCTGAATCAACTGCACATAAGTCATCTGAATATCCACCTACTGGACTACAACTCATATTAATGGTAGAATCTACAACAACTGGCGTAACTAATCCATTTTGCGATACTTCTGCACCAGCACAATATGCTAATGGCGAATATATAGGTAGTTCAAGATCATGTAATTCTATGAGTGGTCTGTATTCTTCGGTAAACCACTCATCACCTGGAGGTCCTGCAAATTTTTCTACGACAAATTCATGCTCTATCGTACCTCCGCAATTATCTAAAACAATATTCGTCTCAGATGTTATTCCACCAGGACAAGAAACTGCATAAGTAGACTGAACTCCACAACCAGAAATGTTAGGTCCGTACGCATAATTTCTATTTCCAGCAATCGGATCAGCTTTATAGGTTTGTAATCCAGGAACTATTCTAGCAATATTCTGCTCTGGTGGTGCTACACCAAGTATGAGAGCTGCTTCTCTGAGAGGATTCTTGATGAGAGGTACACACCAATCATAGTGAAGCTTAGTCCCGACCACAATATCATATGCCTCTATAAACTCTTTAAGACAATCTCCATTTCCATAGTTCTGCAATACCCCTTTAGTTGGGTCAGCCTCATTGATGTCTCTTATCCTCTGGAAATTCCACAGCTCAAAATTTGTATATTCGTTATCATAACCTTCCCATGCTTCATAAGCACAAGGGTATGGATCATTAGGGTCTTCAGGCCATGGTGTATTAAAATAGGTTTGAAATGAATTTACAGTTGCTGCAACCTCCGTCGGTGATTGCTGACAACCTGCCAACATTGAAAGATCCGCAATGTGCATTGAACCATCAGGGTTTTCGATTTTCAATTCATTAAGATCCATAGATCCACCTTCCCAAACCAAAGGTAAGGCAGCCTGTACCTCGCCACTGATAACAGATCCAGCTACTGTACTCGCATACCAGAAAAAGTTCCATCTTATCGGATCTGAAAGTAACTGATCTTCATCTAATATTTCCCAGTACCCTTGGTGCCACAACGTATCTCCAGGCATAAATCGATTAAGGTCAACAGCATTAGCATCTAATAACTCATCTCTTGTTATTTTTCTTGTCATTTCCTTATCGACATAGCCCAAGTTTTTTCTTTCTGTCTTGACAGAGGTATACTGAGCTACACAAGGACAAGGTGTACATTCCGGGTCTGCTCTGAATAATGTAGAACCACATCCCTTTACAATTTCGCAATCCGGTGTGCAATCAGAACAGACAGAAACAATTTGCTGATCGACTGCCACAAACTGAACTGGACCACAGTTACACTCGTCTAATTCAAGCATATATTTGTAACAAAGTGTAGGTGTATTCTCTCCTCTATTAATCTCCAAAATAGCTGTCGCTTCAGACGTCAATGTCAATGATACATCTCCATCCGCTACTGCAACATAACCCGATCCATCATCCATCATAGCAGATCCCGGAATAAATGCGATATCTTCTATAATTAACTGAGGACCAGCGAAGTGGGCAAGCATCTTGGTATCTCCGCCACTTGGGCAATCTTCGATATTTTCTTGGGCAAATTCGTAACAGAACTCTACTTCTATTTGTGAAGGATCAGATGCTACTGGAGCTCCAGCATTACTATATTTTCCAAAATCATAACCAACAACTGTCCCATTAGTATTAAATGGTACTTCTCCAGTGAAACTTACATCTTGCTGCCCATACTGCAAATTAAATCCTCCCGTTTGTGGAAATCCTTGGAAGTTATTGCCACAATTCGTTTTTCCTTTGAGATAGAACTGTACATTTTCACAATTGATCTCAGGACAGCCACCGTCAGATCCTACTCCACATGCTAGAGAGAAAGAAACCATAATCTCTAATGGTGCTGCTCCTCCTGGTAAATCGTCCATAAAGCCATCTCCATCATAATCCACCAATCCAATGTTTGGATTAGTATTCATACTCAAATCGATGTCTATGTCATCACCAACTATCATAAAGAGTGGAGGAACTGACTCTCCATTAATCATCACATCTGTAATATTGAATGCCTCCATACCGCATGCTTGGAAACCTATGCTTAAGTCAGTATACACATTCTGATCAGTATCAGAGTTAGGGTTATTCACTGTTGCAGACACTTTAGCATCAGCGCCACATATCTCTATCCCATTTTCTAATGTAGCTGAGATTTCTGGACGTAATGAACCAGTGGGTCTTACCTTCATGAAAGTTGATTGACCAGTAATTTGACATTGCTCTTCAAAGCAACCATACCAAGCCTTATATGTAAAAGGAATATCTGCACCAGAAGGACAATTAGCTACTTCATAACACACTTGGATCGTTACTCTCTCTGCCGTATCAAATTGGTCAGGAGTACCAAGTGGGTTAGAAGATCCATTAGATGGAAAGTGAGTCTCATTTATTGTGGTTGTCCAAGATGTATCAGCAGCACTATATGTAGCATCTGCTAAGATATCTATTCCATTAGCTGTCATGGAGCTGATACTTACAGGGCTACTTCCACCTGTATCTAGACCACAGACTGCAAATTCAAATTCATTTAAGTAAGCTTGTAATCCATCCTGAGAAATAGTCATCGTCTGACATGCAGGAGTACCCAAAGAAGTCACTGTAACATCAATTGGACTCGGGTTAAACATATTAAGTACGGATTCTTTAATGGCTCCATTAAAGTCGTTTTCAAGTGCCGCTACTCCTTTACATTTTACCGATCCACCAGTTGGTGGGAAGTAGGTAAAGCTATACTCTATCTCGATCAGATAATCGTTGCTTTCTAGATCTACAGAGCAATCTGCTGTCACCCCAATATTGGCGACAAATATATCTCCACATGTAATACCACCTCCAATAAACGTTGGACTGTTAATATCTGGATCTATATTGCTAAGATCTGTACAGCCACCATAGTGGGCTTCTTCAAATCCTGCATATCGCATCCCCGATATCATGTTGACTGTGAACTCATACCCTTTGATTTGGCCTGGAGCATCAGTAAACATGAGTATAGATAGAGTATCTGGCTCTCCACAGACATTCAAATCGTCTGTTTGTGGGAATCCAGGTGTACCCCTCAAGTCTACAAACTGTAGAGTGGGACATTGCGCTGACAGTGTAGTCGCTGCTAAAGCAATAAAACCGATGATAAAAGAAAATAATGATTTGTTCGACCAGAAGTAAGACCTACTAGTAGAAAGAGTTGTAAAGACAAGATTGTCCATAATTGAATAGATTTGTTGATAACTATATTAGTTAAGAACCACTATCAATTCATAGGCATGGCTAGGTCTAAATCGGCTGTAAATAGCAACCAAGGGAAGGTTGCTAAGTTATTGGGATGGAGTGATTAATCAATCTTAATTGATACATTCCTCGACAAATATACAAAATATTATTACATATGATAAATAATTGTAATATTTTAAAGCATAAATCTAGAATTACTACCTATAATTTCTAAAGTTAAGTTTAATAAAAGTTCATTTTTATATAAAAAATAGGGGTTACCATCAATTGATGACAACCCCTATTCGGGTCAATTATTTGACCATTAATGCAATATCAATCCATTTGATCTAGTCTATGAATAACATTTTTTGAGTGACACTCTGAATCTCGTCACTTAATTCGTAGTAGTACATTCCACTCGAGTCGAAGAGGTCTTTACCAATCATAATAGAATTAAGTCCTTTGGTGCCAGTATAGTGTTCTTGATAGATGATATGACCATTAACATCATAAATCTTCAACTTAACCTGATTAGACTTAGCTAGACTGTAACTAATCGTAGTGTAATCACTAAATGGATTTGGACTATTCTGGTGTACTGTGAAATCAATACCATCTGTATCGATACTTGAGAGAATGACATCATTGATTCCTTCTGTAGTATACATCTCATTTACAAAAGTGTCATCTAACTCTAAGATATCAGAAATCTCAATTCCCGACTGATTAGATTCAAAGGTTAAAATCAAATCACCAAACTCTATCTCAGTAGCATCTGGAGTAGTGTAACTCAATGCAAGTAAACCATCACGATAAGAGTAATTATCCTTACTAAACCCAGGCAGATCACTACTTACAGAGACTAAGTCTACAAGACTATGATCTATATCCAATCTCGTCTGGAATCCAAAGTAAGACTCTTCTGACTCTAAGATTAGTCTGACCTCATGGTTTACACCTTGATCTATTTGAGTATCAGTATAGGTAAGAAGCGATTGGTTCTGTCTAGGCTCTACAGTAATCCCATTGACATCATTACCCTGAACTGAATTATTAACATCACCGATCTTGACACCGACAAAATCGATCTGCATATGATCATTGAGACTTGGTATCTTGTACATTGTATCTATATCAAGAGTCAATGGATTATTCGGATCTACAAATGTATATTCAGAATCAACAAATTTCCAACTTGTATTTTTCGGGAACACATCGACTACCTCTAGGATGAGTTTTCGTAGATCAACTAGATCCGACGCTGAAATAACATTATTGTTATCTACATCAGCAGCTATATGCTGATACGGAGAATTTAGTGACTGAAGATTCAATAAATGCCTCTGGATAATTAGGATATCCAATGTAGACACCCCATTTCTGTGATCAATATCATATCTTGGTTTCACGATATAAGAACCTCCTTGAGGCATGAATCCAAAGTCATAATGTCCATTCTCCTCAGTATATATCAAGTCGTTATCTTGAGATAGTGTAACCTCCACATCTGACATTTCTTCAAATGCTTCTGTATAGATGTCACCTTGTATGCGTAATCCTGTATTGGTCAGTGGACACATATTATTTACGTCATTGACCATGATCGAGGTTTCGCAAGTTGCAATTTCGCCAGATATATCTGTTGCTTCCCAAATAATCGTTTGAGGTCCTTCCTCTAAGCTAATCAACACTTCATTACCTGAAACCAACATATTAGACACTCCGTCGACAGTGTAGGATACGCAACCTGGATACTCCGTATATGGAGCAGTTACAGCAACTTGACAGTTCTCATTCAGATCAAGACTCAACCCATCGCCAATACAAAGATCTAATGGAGAGTTGATCAATTTAATCGTTTGTTTGAAGGTGTCAGCTACAGTCAAGGCTCCGCCACTTTCACACCAGTCAAGCACTATCCATGTTCTCAATATTTTCTTATAAAAATCATCTCCAGCTTCTGGTACAGGATCAAAATAAACATCAGAATAATTGACACCCAATTGATCCAGTGGTCCACTATTGAGTATCGGTTCAGAGTCAAGAGATGCTGGAGAAATATCGCCGTTGCAACCAGCTAGAGTATTTTCATGTAATTCTAGAGTAGCAACTGGCCATATAAGATCATCAAAGTCATAAGCTTCACCTAAGCATGTCACTGTATGCGACAGTACGATAGGGTCAAGATTAGGTCTTGTCAGTGTATAAGTCATCGTATAGACTTCTGTATTACACTCAAAGACTGATTCACCTCTCTCTGCAGTGACACAGCTCAAATCTGTACAATCAAGACACTCGTCTGTAACTGTGACTGCTCCGAATGCTTGGAGATCACTGAA
>CALLAW010000091.1 GCA_938001865.1 uncultured Saprospiraceae bacterium
ATTACAAGTGTCTTTGGTGTGCCGATAGAGACGGTGAATGGGATGGAGGTATTTCCCAATCCTACGAGTGGGGAGGTGACTGTGGAGCTGCCTGAGACTCTATCAGGAATACTGTCGGTGAAAGATTTGGCTAGTCAGGTTGTGTTAACTCTGGACTGGGAGTATGGTGATGAGATGCAGGTTGATCTCTCTGGATTGGATAATGGGATGTATTTGCTGGAGGTGTATAGTGATGATGGTCGTAGGTGGGTCGAAAGAGTTGTGGTGAGTCATCATTAGTGTTTTACCCATCCCTAGCCCTTCCCTAAATTTAGGGAAGGGAATGAATTTCGATTTTAATCGAATGAAAGGGTTGGGTAGAAAAATCGTATTTTTAAAATTATGTTGAAAATTTTTTCCATATCATTAGTGTTACTGATATTCTGTTATCTGCATTCGGCTACACATCTACAGTCAGATTAATATAGCCCTTGTGGGTCTACCATCCGTTCTTGTTCACTCTAATGAGGGTCATTGAGGTCATCATCCGTCACAGATGTCTGTCCAATCGAAGTGAATAACTTAGGGGTAGCTGTAGTGACTTGTTTGCTTATAATTTGGAGTTGTATCGTTGAGTGTGCTTCGCATTTACGCGAGTGATGGGTCTATATGTGTAGTCGAGAGAGAGAAGAGAGTGGTAATTTATGGTATCAATACCTCATCACTGACACACTCTTAGTAGTGCCGTGTAGAGATCTGCTCCCAATTGATTAGTGGACTTTACTCAGCTTGGAGATAACAATAAGAGTCACCCGACGTTTTGATAGGGCATTTTTTAGCTATCTTTGAGCTCGTATTGCTCCTATGAGTACGACTTATTGATAAGAGTCACCTTAATTATATCCATTTATTCAAAACAACAGATCTCTCTTGAGCAGAGTTAAGACATTATGAGTAACAATTCAGACGTACAAGCGATAGATAACTTAGCTACTAAGTTCAATGCACTCAGAGCAGAAATAGGAAAAGTCATCATCGGCCAAGAAGAAGTGGTCAATACAGTAATCCTCTCACTCTTCAGTAATGGACACAGCCTCTTAGTCGGGGTGCCGGGTCTAGCGAAGACCTTACTTGTGAGTACGATCTCAGAGGTCTTAGACTTAGACTTCAAGCGTATCCAATTTACTCCAGATCTGATGCCGACGGATATTACTGGATCAGAAGTGATGGACGATAATAGACAATTCAAATTCAACAAAGGACCACTCTTCGCTAATATCGTACTGGCAGATGAGATCAATAGGACACCACCCAAGACGCAAGCAGCACTCCTCGAAGCCATGCAAGAGAGGTCAGTCACTGTAGCTGGAGAGAGACACTTACTCCCTGCTCCATTCTTCGTGCTAGCGACTCAGAATCCCATCGAGCAAGAGGGGACATATCCGCTGCCCGAGGCTCAGTTGGACAGATTCATGTTTAATATCCCTCTAGATTACCCAAGTTACCAAGAAGAGATAGAAGTCGTCAAGGCCACTACAGCTGCTCAGAAGGTGTCTGTCAATACTATCTTGACTGGTCAAGAGATCTTAGACTTCCAACAGCTAATCAGAAAAATCCCAATCGCTGACAATGTCCTCGAGTATGCGGTCAGTATCGCTGCCCGTACTCGTCCAGGGTCAAGTATGGCCACAGACGAGGTCAACAATTATATCTCATGGGGAGCAGGACCTCGGGCATCGCAGTACCTCGTACTGGGAGCTAAGACTCATGCTGCTGTCAATGGGAAGTATAGTCCAGACAAAGAAGACGTCCAAGCCATCGCCAACTATGTCCTCAGACACAGGATCGTCCGTAACTATAAGGCAGAGGCAGAAGGCGTCACAGAAGAAAAAGTAATCGCTAACCTACTCTAAAAATTAGATACACCAACTTCTCTCTGTCTAGCATCTTATAGTAAAAAGAAAGCTGTATGAAAGAGAAGAACCGTACATTTGATATCGTGAAACCGCTCTTATCTCTCAGTAAGTCAGTACTCATCCTCTGCGTGATCCTCTTGGCATGTAATGGAGAGGTCACTAAGTCGATAGAGGCTAAGCCCAAGGCATTTGGTAAGTACAATGAGATCGTAGTCATCGCTGATGATGCCCTCTGGGATGGGATGGTTGGAGATACCTTCAAGTATTACTTTGCTTCTGCTTACCCGATCATGCCGTCACCTGAGCCGATCTTTGACCTGAGGCACTTCACTACTGAAGAGCTCTACGCTGAGCCTCTCCGTAAAGAACTCAGAACCTACGTGATCCTTGCAGATCTCTCTGACTTCGACTCCCCTACTACACGTATGGTGACCAAAGATCTCGGTGATAATCAAGCTGGCGAAGCAATGAAAAATCCTGAAGTCAACTCTACCGTAGGCAAAAACAAATGGGCTAACGGTCAAGTACTCATCTACCTGTTTGGCAATACTCCGGAGAGTGTCGCTAAGTCTATCACAGAAAACTTCTCTGCAGCAACTAAGCGAGTCCACGAGCATGACTCTAAGATGCTCAAGCAGATGACATATGCTAGAGAACTCAACCTAGGATATCAGGCTAAGATCCAAGATTACTTCAATGTAGACCTTGAGATCCCCGCTGACTTCAAGCAGGTATTACTCGTCGAAGAAGATCCACTCCTCTGGTTGCGAAAGGATACTAAGGACGCTATCATGAATCTCGTATTTATGAAAATGCCGTATAAGGATAAGAGTCAATTCACTAAGAAAGAAATCATCTCTGCTATCAATCTCTATGGCGAAACATACGTAGATGGCGAAAAGCCAAATGACAAAATGGTGATCAACGAAGAAGACCTGCCTATCTACGAGTATGCTGCCCAAGTCGATGGACAATATAGCGTCGAACTCCGTGGCCTCTGGGAGATGACACAATCATTCGTCGGTGGACCATTTACCGTCAATCTGATTACGAGTAAGGATGGTAAAGAAGTCATCCTAGCTCTCAGCTATGTCTATGCTCCAGGTACTGACAAGCGAGATCTCGTCCAACAGCTCGACTATATGATCAAAAACATCGAACTCTAAGACCGACTCTCACACCATGGCTGGAAAGAATAAGCTCAAAAAGTTTGCCGACCTCTCGATCCTAGACAATGTCTACCAAAACTTTGATTACCTCAATCCCGAAATCAAACACGTCGATAATACAGCAGTCGACCTCAAGGGCAAATGGAAAGAAAAAGTCTATCAGAATACGCATCCCCTCGTCGTAGAGCTAGCTTGTGGTAGAGGTGAGTATACGCTTGGCCTTGCACACCAAGATCAGACCAAAAACTATCTCGGTATCGACGTCAAAGGTGCTCGTATCTGGCAAGGAGCTACGACAGCTAAGGAGCAAGGGTATGACCATGTAGCTTTCTTCAGGACTCGGATAGAGCTGCTAGCTCAGTTCTTTGGGCAGCACGAAATCGATGAGATCTGGATCACATTTCCAGATCCCTTCCTCAAAGACCGGAAGGTCAATAGACGGTTGACCTCTCCTCACTTCCTAGAGATCTACAAGCAATTGGTCAAGCCAAATGGCATCATCAGACTCAAGACTGACAACCCTAAACTCTACCATTACTCTCTCCAATCATTCACTGAAGACAGTGGAGGTAGAGTCGTCTTCCATCATCATAATATCTACGAGATGCCATACATCCCTGAGGCACTGCAGATTAAGACCTACTATGAACAGAAGCACTTAGCTGACAACTGTAGCATCAAGTATATCGAGTATCAATTGAATGGAGAATAGAGAGATTTTTTTAGCTTGACTCAAATAAAGCAGTAGACAGATGATAAATGAGAAAAAATATTGGTCCAATCGTTACAGAGATAAGAAAACTGGTTGGGACCTTGGCAAGCCATCAACTCCTCTCAAAACTTACTTCGATCAACTGCATAACAAAGAAATCAATATCCTCATACCAGGAGCAGGCAACTCGTATGAAGCTGAATATCTTTATAACAATGGCTTCCTCAATGTAGATGTATTAGATATCTCTGAGTCACCACTCACTACCTTTGCAGTAAGAAATCCCAGCTTTCCCTCTGATCAATTAATTGAAGAAAACTTCTTTGACTATGAAGGCCAATACGATCTCATAATAGAACAAACATTCTTCTGTTCCTTCCCTCCTGAGCAATCAAAAAGACTTCACTACGCCAAAAAGATGTCAGAATTATTAAAACCTAGTGGAAAGCTTGTTGGACTCTGGTTTGATTTTCCACTCACAGGAGACATGGTAAAGCGTCCCTTTGGCGGCAGTAAAGCAGAATATCTAACTTACCTCTCTCCGTACTTCAAGACTCTTACATTCGAAAAGTGTTATAACTCAGTACCTTCAAGAGCAGACTCCGAACTCTTTGGAATTTTTGAAGTCAGATAACTCATCTACTCTCATGTCTGGTTACTTCCTTTGTCAGAATTGCAGTAGGCGATAGATTCTCAGTACTAGATCTAGACATTTTGTCAGTAATCCTGCTCTGGTATAGACTTTGACCTTAGAGTATCTGTGTGACATTTACCTAGAGTGAATACACTATATCAACTACCAATACTCTAACAATAAAAAAAATACGAACGCTATGGCTAAGGGTACTATCTCCGTACAGACGGAAAATATCTTTCCGATTATCAAACAGTTTCTCTATTCTGACCAAGAGATCTTCCTGAGAGAACTTGTCTCCAATGCAACAGATGCGACACAGAAGCTTAAGACTCTCCACTCCAAAGGGGAGGCAAAGGGATCACTCGGTGAGACCAAAATAGAAATCCTCCTCGATAAAGAGGCCAAGACACTGACGATCAGAGATAGAGGGATCGGGATGAATGAGGACGAAGTAATGAAGTATCTCAACCAAGTAGCCTTCTCTTCTGCTCAAGAGTTCCTCGATAAGTATAAGGATGACGCAAGTGTGATCGGACACTTCGGGCTTGGATTCTACTCGGCATTTATGGTGGCGGACAGAGTCGTAGTACAGACTAAGTCATATCGCAAGGATGATCCTGCTGTCCAGTGGTCATGTGATGGTAGTCCCGAGTATGAGCTCGATACCATCGATAAGTCAGAGAGAGGGACAGATATCATCCTCCATATCTCAGAAGATGGTGCTGAGTATCTCGAAGAAGCTCGGATACAGACTCTCCTCGATAAGTACTGTAAGTTCCTACCGATCGAAATCCAATTCGGTACCAAGACAGAGTACGAATCTGTCGGCGAAGGTGATGATGCAGAGACTAAAGAAACTGAGGTCGACAACATCATCAACAACCCTAATCCACTCTGGAAGAAGAAGCCTAATGAGCTCTCTGATGATGACTATAGAGCATTCTACAAGGAACTCTATCCATATGCACCTGATCCATTGTTCTGGATTCACCTCAATATTGACTATCCATTTAACCTGACAGGTGTCCTCTACTTCCCTAAGCTCAATAATAGCATGGAAGTACAGAAAAATAAGATCCAACTCTACTCTAATCAAGTCTACGTCACTGATGATGTCAAGGAGATCGTACCAGAGTTCTTGATGCTCCTACATGGGGTGATAGACTCACCAGATATCCCTCTCAATGTCTCTAGGAGTTACCTCCAAGCAGATACCAATGTGAAGAAGATTACTAACTATATCACGAAGAAAGTAGGTGACAAGCTCAACGATCTCTTCAAGAAGGATAGAGAAGAATTTACCGACAAGTGGGATGATATCGGAGTCTTCGTCAAGTACGGGATGCTCTCAGAAGAGAAGTTCAATGAGAGAGTCATGAAGTCTGCCCTCTTGAAGAACACTGAAGGAAAATTCTATACGATCGAAGAGTGGAAAGAAGCAGTCAAGGCTAACCAAACTGACAAACACGATAAGATCATCTGCATCTATGCTAATAATAAGGATGAGTCTCATGCCTATATCAAGTCAGCTACTGACTATGGCTACCAAGTCCTCCTGCTCGACCATGTGATCGACAATCACTTCATGCAGCACCTCGAGCATAAGGCAGGTGACTTGACATTCGTCAGAGTAGACTCTGATACTGTCGACAAACTCGTGCAGACTGATGAAGAGAAAGAGTCGGTACTCTCTGACAAAGAACAAGAGAAGGTCAAGACACTCTTCACAGAGACGCTTGGCGAAAAACAAGTCGTCGAACTCAGACCTCTCTCCCCTACTGATCATCCTGTCGTAATTACCAAACCAGAGTTCATGAGAAGGATGAAGGAGATGCAGATGATGCAAGGCATGGATATGAGTATGCTGCCTGATAGTCACAATGTGATCGTCAATACGAATCATCCACTCATCGCTACCAAGCTCCTCAAGATGAAGAGTGCTGAGAAGAAATCAGAATTTACTCAATATCTCTATATGCTAGCCAAGCTCAATCAGAAGATGCTCACTGGCGAAGAGATGAGTGACTTCATCAGCAAGAGTCTCGGATTCTTAGAAGGGAAGTAGGGAAGTACTCGCGATTAGGATTATAGACGAGTCTCTCATGACACTTGCGTGTAAATGTGAAGCGGACCACAACAAAAAAGCCTCAGAGTAATCTGGGGCTCTTTTTTTAATGCCATTGACCACCAAAAAACTGTCTTTTGAGCTCTTTATTTGCACCTTTATACAGCAGGAGATGTACTCTCAGATTAAAACCAGAATAGCTAGACAAAAATAAATCCAATCCATCTGTATCTTTGAATCCTTATCACTCCATACTAGAGAAGACAAATAAGTATAAATATCACTAAATGCAATATAGAGAACTTGGAAAAACCGGATTGAAAATTTCAGAGATTAGCCTAGGTACTTGGCAAGTAGGCGGTAAATGGGGAAGCGGATTTGACGAAAAAAATGCTGAGTATATTCTAAATGAAGCGGTAGATCGCGGTATCAACTTCATAGATACGGCTGATGTCTATGAGCATGGACTAAGCGAACGAGCCGTAGGCAAACTCATCAGATCGAGAAAAGAAAAAATCTATATCGCCACCAAATGTGGAAGACAAATCAACCCACATATCGATGCCAACTATCAACCCAAGATACTCCGAGAGTATGTCGAGCAAAGTCTAAAAAATACTGGCTTAGAATGTCTAGATTTGATTCAACTCCACTGTCCACCCACAGAATCTCTCTACCGGCAAGAAATATTTGAGGAGTTTGACAAGCTCAAGGACGAAGGAAAAATCCTCAACCTCGGAGTAAGTGTCGAAAAGGTTGAAGAAGCACTGAAGGCCATCGAATATCCTAACGTAGCGTCGATCCAAATCATCTTCAACATGTTCAGACATCGTCCCTCTGAACTCTTCTTCCAAGAGGCCAAAAAAAGAAATGTTGGAATCATCGCAAGAGTACCTCTAGCGAGTGGTCTGTTAACAGGAAAATTCAATTTAGATTCAAAATTTTCAGAGACTGATCACCGTAATTTTAATCGTAACGGAGAAGCCTTTGATCAGGGGGAGACTTTTTCTGGGATAGACTTCGAGCTTGGCCTCCAAGCCGTGGACCAGGTAAGAGCTCTCTTTCCTAATGAAATCGAATTGGTCAATATCGCCATGAGATGGGTATTGATGTTTGATGAGGTGAGTTGCGTCATCCCTGGTGTATCCAAGATAGATCAATTGTACTCTAACCTAGATACATTGAATACCCGGAATCTCTCCAATGAGGAATTAGCATCAGTGAAGGATATCTATGATCGACTTATCCGACAATCAGTCCATCATCGGTGGTAGGCATTACTTCGAGCTAGATTCGCTAATTTTACTGCTGGTGGAGTCCTATGGCTTATCCGATGCTGCACATGAGACCAAGAATCTCTCATGCATGCACACTTAATCATCCTCAATACTAATAAATTATGTCAAAGACAATATTGAATATCGGAATACTCGGCGCAGCTCGTATTGTACCCAAAGCACTTACCACACCTGCAGCGCTACTAGATAATGTCAGAGTCCAATCCATCGCAGCACGAGACTACTCCAAAGCCCTAAATTTTGCCGAAGAGCAGAGTATCCCAGTCGTGATGAATAACTATGACGAGGTGATCTCTGACCCTATGATCGATGCTGTCTACATCCCTCTGCCTAATAGTCTGCATGCCGAGTGGTCTATAAAAGCAATGCAAGCTGGCAAACATGTCCTCTGCGAAAAACCGATTGCCAATAATAAAGAAGAAGCACTTACGATACGAGATGTCTCACAGAAGACGGGTATGCTCTGTGTAGAGGCATTTCACTACGTCTATCATCCACTGATGCAGCGGATACAAGCAATACTACAATCAGGTGTCCTAGGTAAGATCTCTCATTATGAGTCTGAGTTCAGCCATCCACATATCAAGGATAATGATATCCGCTTCGATTATGCCTTAGGTGGAGGTGCCATCATGGACTTGGGGTGCTACCCCATCAATATCCTCAGGAGGCTTAGCGATCAAGAACCTACAGTACATCATGCCGAGGCAATATTATTGAAGGGTAATCCACAAATCGATCAATCAATGATCGTAGATTTCAATTTTTCTTCAGGTGCTACAGGTACTGTCCGATGTGCAATGAGAGGAGCTATTGATCAGAGAATCTACTTGAAGATAGTCGGACACTTAGGTGAGATGGAGGTGGATAATCCATTCCTTCCACATCTCGATCATCACATCACCGTGAAGACTAATGAAGAGAGTTGGTCAGAACAGTTAGACGGCGAACAGATCCAATCTACTTACTATTATCAGCTCCGAGACTTTGCTGATGCCATCCTCAACAATGATCTCAATAGCATCACAGGACTAGACGATGCCATAAAAAATATGGAGATCATTGATGAAGTCTATGTAAAAGCAGGGTTGAAAAAACGTGGTCAATAGATCATATCAAGTAGGAGGTAAAGAGTACTCAATGCTCTGTCATAGAGTCTCTCATATAGAGGTAATAAGAATCTCGACA
>CALLAW010000092.1 GCA_938001865.1 uncultured Saprospiraceae bacterium
GTGAAACCAGTTGATTATCCAAGCTACCAGTCGTCTTCCGTTTCTTTTTGCTTGACGCTGACCAATAAAAATTAAAAAACCTTTCTCCAAATTAATGAAGAAAGGTAGTAAAGTTGATTTGGTGGGCGATGAGAGACTCGAACTCCCGACCCCCTGGGTGTAAACCAGGTGCTCTGAACCAACTGAGCTAATCACCCAAATCGGTCGCAAATATAGACTTATTTCCTGATTTTGAAAGCATATTCAAAAAAAATCTAAATTCTATCGTTTACTCACTTTTAGTCTCTTAACATTTGGACTTCAAAATGGCTTTTTTACTCCTATTCAGCCAGTCAATCCTTGCAATTTGTCAATTTGAGCTTTTTACGTTACTTTTGCAACATTGTTACATTAGTGAGTGTTCAGCAATCATGATAAACGATATGGATATTAGCAAGAATAATACTGATTTGTGGGGTGTCATCGCATCATTGACATGTGCTGTACACTGTGTAGCTGTACCTGCGTTGATGTTATATGTAGGTGTAGAAGGCAATCATACTCACCATTTGGTTTTTGACCTATTGATGGTCTGCATCGGTATCTACTTGATCGTGACATCACTCTTACCCACGATTAAGGCAACTAAGAATGTCTTTTTGATCACAGCTCTCAGTCTTGGCATCTTTTTCTTCGTCATCTCTTTCTTCTTCCAGCAGAGTGTCAGTCATATTTTGTTTGCAATAGGTGGAGTGAGCTGGGCAGCGGCCCATGCATATAAGCTCATCTATAATAGTAAGCTGAGTCGGGCTGATTCGTAACATTCTCATCAGATGTGGGAGGTACTTCAGCTCTGGATTGGACAAGGGATACGTCATATCATTGACCTTGACGCATATGATCACCTTCTCTATATCATAGCACTTAGTCTACCATTTAGTCTAGGCAGATACCGGATCCTTACTCTACAAGTTACAGCATTTACACTAGGGCATACCTTAGCATTGGTCATCGCTGCGTCCACATCCTTACCGATGATCAAGACTTGGGTAGAGATTGGGATACTCCTCTCCATCCTTCTCACCGCGATACACGGCATTGCATTTACCTCGAGGGCAAATGTCTCCCTGCCTCACTACCTAGTGACTATAGGTGTAGGTTGTATCCATGGGCTTGGATTTGGGAGTTTCTTTGCTCAGTTACATCCAGAGAAAGGTACAGAGTTTGTGACAAGTTTGGTAGGGTTTAATCTCGGCGTCGAAGTCGGTCAACTCATCATCGTCATTGGATTGATCACACTGATGAGATTGTTGTCATTAGTCGGAGCTCCTACTCCTCAGGTGAGTAAGGGTATTCACTTGATCATTGCGATCATCAGCCTCTTACTGTTAGCTCGCTTACTTATGGGCAATTGACACGATATTGGGAGGAAGTTGCCGAGAATGTCAGCATAAGATTTTTGGACATTAGTATCTCGGGGTTCTTTCTATTTTTAGAGTAATTTTGATCTGATTATGAAATGTCCCCGTATAAGCATCTGCTTGCTAATTGTCATCTATAGCTACTTGAGTCTTCAGTCTCAAGAGTATAGATTGCTCATCCCTAAGCAATCAGTAATCGATATCGTACAAGATGACATCGGTGTACTCTACTATCTCACTGCGGATGGGACACTCTATAGGCACAATAGTAAGTTAGAGTCAATCATTCCCGACTTACCACCTATTACACAATTAGAGATCTTAGATGGTGATATCTACGCTGTTGCTAAATCAGCAATCTGGAAATTTCACAATGATCAGTGGTCGATCTTTGTACAGTGGGACAAGGATCCGATCTTGGCACTCTTCACTGGTGGACCCCAATCACCATTCCTCGCAGTCACTAAGAACAGCTACTACCTGATCGATGAGTCTGGTCTGACTGATCTCTGTAGTGACTCACGTAATCTCAATATCATCACTGCTGATAAGACTGTCAAAGCTGTCTATGCACAAGACTCTTGGTATATGCTAGACAAGGGCAAAGTCAGGCAGATCTGTGGTACTCCTAGGACAATCATCACACAGAAGTATGTGGTAGATCTCTTCGTCCAAGAGGATCAAGTCATCTTAGTCACAGAGAATGACGGACCTTATATCATATCAGATAACTTAGCTATCCCGCAGAGTAGACCCAGTAATTATCTCTACCCCAATACTCTGTATGGCCAGAGCTACAAAGACTACTACTTGGGGTTCACTCCATTTGATGTCAAGCGATACTCTACAGCCACCCCAGAGGTGAATACGCTAGCACTCAATCAGACATTCTATCCCCAATTTGTAGATCGCAAGGGTCGGATCTTTGGATATGACGATATAGGGATAGGGTTTATCACCACAGTTCCTTATAGTGCCTCTACTACATTTGACCTGATCGCTATGGAGATAGATGGAGTCTCTGTCATCGGACAATCTAGCTATGAACTCACACAACCCACTGCTCAACTCAAGATCGAAGCAGAGTCCATTAACTGGTCTGATAAGAATCAAGCACTTTACTATTACAAGCTCCCTCCAAAAATCAATAATTGGCAAGAGTGGAACATTACTACTCCTCTCATCCTCACTCTTGATGAAGACACTAAGCAACTCGAACTCAAGTCCGAAGACGATGGTAAGACTACTAGACTCATGGAGGGACCATTCCCAATCAGAACAATCGAAAAACAAAATGACTCACCATGGTATATCTTACTTGGCAGCCTGATACTCCTAGTCATCGGTAGCCTGATCGCTAACTCTCGACTCAAAAATCTAAAGAAACAACACGAAGAAAGACTCAGTCGGATCACCTTGCAAAAGCAATATGCCGAGGAACAACTCAAGTCTCTCCAACTCCAGATGAATCCTCACTTCCTCTTCAATGTACTCAACTCTATCCAAGGATTGATTGCCCTCGGCGAACACAAACTGGCAAGACAAAATCTCAATAGGTTTGCTCAACTCATGAGAGGTACTCTCTATCAGTCGACAGAAGATCATGTCACACTCCAGTCAGAAATCAAAATCATAGACCAATACATCAAGCTTGAACAACTCTGCAGACCTGACAAATTTGAATACTTGATAACGGTATCTGACGAGATCGATCAAGACTCTAAGATACCAAGCATGATCATCCAACCATTCGTAGAGAATGCCATCCTCCATGGGATGAGATGGAAGGAAGACAAAGGACTCATCGAAGTCATACTCGAGCCGCATACCAATGGCATCCTCTGCACAGTCAAAGACAATGGAGTAGGGAGAAAAGTCGCAGAGAGCAAAAAAGAAGAAAAACATAAATCTGTAGGTCTAGACATTGTTAATAATAGACTGAAAAAATACTTTCGCTTCAAGCCCAATCTTAAGACGATCACATACCATGATACGGTAGACATTAACAACGAGGCTACGGGGACTACCGTCGAGGTAATCTTACCTCTATTATAAGACATCTCACTCTATAGAGAGGATCTCAACCTCGGAATACTCAAGAGCAATCCGATCGGCATGCGTACTACTCTAGAGATAGATCAAGAGATTTCGCAATGCACTTTTTCCATCCCTCCATTTAATTTTATTACATTAGAGTCACTCTACTGATGTACCTATCGGCAATAGAGTTGGTTGATTATCGACGACGCAGAGATTTTAATGATTACAATGCAGATATTATTGATATGGATTACAAAAAGAAAGTCGAATACGCTGAACGAGTAGCCAAAGAATTACAAAATCAGAAATCATCCGAAGAACTCAAGTCCATGCTCAAAGCAGAGGGATTATTCGAAAGCGATATTGCTGCTGTTTTTCTGAGTGCCCAGAACATTATTGGAGATGAGTATAGCACCAAAATCAATACTTATCTCATAGAAGACAAAGCCATCCATGAGTCTGAGGAGTTAAGCCACTTAGATAGTGAAATGCTGGACAGGATCATCTCTACTGAAACAAATAAGATAGCAATAGCAGAAAGAAAAAAAATTACTCAACTTATCAAAGAAGGCCAATCCGAACAAGAAGTCTTAGATCAAGTCGACACAAGATTCCTTCCCACTGATCAAGCAATTGAACAAATCAATGGAGTAAGCCAAGTGAATAAGCAAAATAGCAGCAGTGGAAGAATGCTCAATATAGGAGGTGGTGTCGGGCTGATTGCCCTGACTGGTCTACTCATCCTCGGTACAGGAAGAATCTTCTACTTCCTTCCTATCATTGGGATAGGGATGATTATCAAAGGCTTCATGACAGAGAAAATGGCATACGAAGATTGAGATCACCAAAACAAGAGAGACTAAGAGTAAACCCACTTTCTTTGAGATAAATATGCAACAAATCCAAGATGAAAAAAGCAGTAATCATAGATGACAATAAATTAGCAATCGCATCACTCAAGGCAGATGTCGAAGACCACTGCCCCAATGTAGAGATTGTTGGCCAATCCGAGGGAGTGATCGAGGCAGCCAAGCTGCTCAGAGAGTTGGAGGCTGATATCTTATTCCTTGATATCCATATGAATAATGGAACAGGCTTTGACCTTTTAGATATCTTAGATACTACAAAGTATCAAGTCATCTTTACTACGGCAAGTCCTGACTTTGCCATCAAGGCATTCCAGTATGCAGCGGTAGATTACTTACTTAAACCTATAGAACCTCAAAGACTTATAGAAGCAGTATCAAAAGTCAAGTCAGATAAGCCAGCATTAGATAGTCAGCAGATTACAATGCTCAAAGAAATAGATACTCCTGAGAAGATTGTACTCAGCACATCGGAAGAAATCCGTATCGTCGAAATCAAAGAAATCATCAGACTTGAATCATCTAACAACTATACGACATTCTACCTAGAAGACGGCAGCAAAATCTTAGTCAGTAAGACACTAAAGGAATATTCATTTTTAAACGAGGCTGGATTCTATAGAGTCCATCAATCTCACCAAATCAATCTCTCTAAAGTACAAGCATACATCAAGACAGAAGGTGGTTACATCCTGATGAAGGACGATTCTCGTGTGCCAGTTTCAGTCCGTAAAAAAGCGGAAGTGATGAAGGCTCTACAGAAGGAACAGTAAGCTATTGGTTAATTGTCTATCGCCTGCGGCAATAGACCTGATGTTTAATGCAAAAGTTCTCACTTACTTTTTCACAGAAAAAGATTGGGTACTATTTTTGTCCTTCCATTGACCAAGATGACTGACTGGCACAGATGAAATCTGGAATTCTTTTACAACAGTGAAAAAATAGTAAAGGAACCGAGATCAAGGCGAGGCAAGTACTCACTTAAAATTAACCTGAGGTAAAAAAAACGGCTGCTCAACCTCAATTGAACAACCGTATCTTTATTTTATTTCGTGTTGGAGATTAATCCTTACATTAATTGCAGTTCTTTCTCGTCAACCATCTTACGCATGTTGATGAGAGCATATCTCATCCGACCTAGAGCTGTATTGATACTCACTCTAGTCAGCTGAGAGATCTCTTTGAAACTCATATCTGCGTAGTGTCTGAGGATGACTACTTCTCTTTGCTCTTCAGGCAACTGATCTACGAGTTCTCTTACTCGTCTATGGAGTTGACTCTTGATGATAGATGTTTCTTTGTTATCTTCTGGTGACTCCAGTACATCAAAGATGTCAAAAGTCTCAGTCGCAGATACCTTTGTTTTCTTTTTATTTTTACGGAAGTGATCTACACACATATTGTATGAGATACGCATCGCCCACTGGAGGAACTTACCCTCGTGGTTATACTTTCCATTACGGAGAGTCTTGATAATCTTAATAAATACGTCTTGGAAAATATCTTCTGCAAGATCCCTATCCTTGACGAATAAGTATATCGATGTGTATATTTTGTCCTTGTGTCTGTTGAGAAGTACTTCGAAGGCTCTGTCATTCCCTTCTAAGTAATTAGATATTAACTCCCTATCTGAAAGCTTCAATACATTCATAACTAACTTCTTTAATGATATAAAATAAAAACGGTCTTGTAATTCTTAGTTAGTGTAGATGTAGTGCTATAGGCTTCTCTATTTTTATGAGTGAGTGTGACTTGTGTCGTTAGATCAAATATGGTGCATTTAATATCACCAAACCGCTTATCCTTAAATATTAACGGTATTATAACGTCAAATATAAGACTTCTTAATGGAAGATGCAACAATTTGACACTTCATATCAATATTTTAACTAATATGTTTGTGCTTTTCTTCTGCACAATGCCTGTCATTATCGACTAAGTACTCCAAAATCTTAAACTCACTCGGTTATTAACTCCGTCAACATAACGGAGTCTTATAAACAGATAAATATCAGATCACCAAGAGAACTTCTATAACACTGAAGGGTAGCCAAGTGAAAAATAAATATAGAATTTGATGCAGTCCAATTGATGAGGAATGAACGTGATAGGCAATCAAAAGAGTTACATCAACTCTTTCCAAAAGAGATTATAGAATACCTTAAAGTTTCTCAAGCTAAAGAACGGGTGAAGCCCAGTGCATAACTGTCATCAGAAAATCAACCCCTCATCATCACTCTCCACACAACCTATCCGATAATCTCAATACCACAAGTCGATATACCACTCCCCTAGTGATACTCACTCGTCTCATGGAATGCAATCTCAGGGTGAGCTTCTTTGACCGTATTGAGTGACCAAGATGATTCTGCGAGGTAGACATAGTTGCCATCTTTATCCTTTGCTATATTAGCCCTTCTTCTTGAGTGGAACTCTTTGAACTTTGCCTCATCGCTGTACTCTATCCAGCATGCCTTATGCATATTGATCGGCTCATATGTACACTTGGCACCATACTCGTGTTCGAGACGATACTGGATCACATCAAACTGCAATGCCCCGACTGTACCTATAATCTTACGATTGCTTAGTTCCATGATGAAGAGTTGGGCCACACCTTCGTCCATTAATTGTAGGATACCTTTATTGAGTTGCTTAGATTTGAGTGGGTCTGCATTATTGATATATCTAAATTGCTCAGGAGAGAATGATGGTATCCCCTTGAATGTCAGTTTTTCACCATCAGTGATAGCGTCACCGATCTTGAAGTTACCACTATCATACAGACCGACAATATCACCAGGAAAAGCCTCATCGATAATCGACTTCTTCTCAGCCATAAATGCCGTAGGATTAGAGAATTTCATTTTTTTGGCTTGACGGACATGGAGATAGTTAGTATTCCTTGCGAATGTCCCACTGCAGATCCTCAAGAAAGCTATCCTGTCTCTATGCTTAGGGTCCATATTAGCATGAATCTTAAAGATAAAGCCAGTAAACTTGTCCTCTAATGGGTCAATCATCCTCTCTTCTGTCACTCTAGGTAAAGGCATAGGTGCTATCTCCACGAAGCAATCGAGCATCTCTTTGACTCCAAAGTTATTGATAGCACTCCCAAAGAACACTGGATTGAGCTCACCTCGAGCATATGCTTCTTGATCAAATGGTGGGTAGACCTCTTTGATCATCTCTACTTCTTCGCGGAGCTCCTTGGCGAGTTGGTCACCTACTTTCTCATCTAAGATGGGATCATCTAGGGAGTCGATTGTGACTGTCTCTTCATCAGACTGCGTACCATGAGAGTTGAAGAGGACGAGTGACTTCTCATAGATATTATAGACACCCTTGAACCGCTGCCCCATCCCTATCGGCCAGCTCAGTGGGCAGGCCTTCATCTTCAACTTGCCCTCGATCTCATCCAATAGGTCAAATCCATCCTTCCCCTCTCTATCCATCTTATTGACAAATACAATCATCGGAGTGGCACGAGTCTTACAGACTCTTACTAGATTTTCTGTCTGATCCTCCACACCCTTAGCTACATCGATGACTACGATAGCACTATCTACTGCTGTCAATGTCCGGTAAGTATCTTCTGCAAAGTCTTTGTGACCTGGAGTATCTAGGATATTAATTTTCTTCCCCTTATAGTAGAATGCCATCACTGAAGTAGCCACTGAGATCCCTCTCTGTCGTTCGATATCCATAAAATCGGACGTCGCATGCTTCTTGATTTTATTGGATTTGACGGCACCAGCTGATTGGATTGCACCACCAAACAGGAGTAATTTCTCAGTCAATGTGGTCTTACCCGCATCTGGGTGACTGATGATTCCAAATGTTCTTCGCTTTTGTATTTCCTCTTTATTACTCATAATTATCTCTGGCCCGCAAAGGTACAAGATTCTCAACTTACTAGATTGAGCAACTCACTCCCTTGTTGATACGCCTTGATATTTTGGACTATGCCGGAGAGCAATCTTTGGCGAGATTGTAAGCTTCCCCACGCTTGATGTGGAGTGATATGACAGTTATCCAGGCCGATGAGGATGTGATCTGATGGTGGTGGCTCGCTTGAGAGTACATCTAGCAGTGCAACTCTGATCTGGTTAGACTCGAGAGCATCCCTGAGAGCTGACTCATCGACTGTACCTCCCCTGCTCGTATTGATCAAGAGAGTATCAGAGCTCATCATACCGAGTGTCTCAGCATTGATCATAGAGGCAGTCTCTGGTGTCAGTGGACAGTGGAGAGTGATGATGTCACTCTGACTATAGAAGTTACGAGGTTGCAGATATGTGACATCTGGTAGTGTATCTTTATCTATCCCTCTACTCAGACTGACTATCCTCATCCCAAATGCTCTACCAATCATCGCTACTTGTCTTCCTATCGTCCCTAGACCTATGATACCGAGTGTCTTACCAGCTATCTCTTCGATTGGTTTATGCCAATAACTGAATTGTGTTTGGCCTGACCACATCCCTTGCCTTGACTCTTGGAAGTAGAGTTCTGGTCGATTGAGGTAACCAAGCAACATCGCAAAGGTGTGCTGAGCCACAGATGTCGTGCTATATCCGCTGACATTAGACACATGGATATCCCGATCATTCGCCGCAGCGAGGTCGATATTATTGTACCCTGTCGCAGCTACTTGGATATACTTGAGCTTTGGCAATTGGCTGATGACATCAGCTGTAATCTGACACTTATTAGTGATGATTACCTCAGC
>CALLAW010000093.1 GCA_938001865.1 uncultured Saprospiraceae bacterium
TCCTGTTCCTCCAGTACCCTTGCCACTGTCTCCATCATTACCTGATGCATCTGCACCCTTGCCATCACCAGAGTCACCCTTACCACTGCCGTCACCATCGCCTGCACTGTTAGGTGAGCCATTTTGAGTTTGGCTTTGAGATGTATTTTTAGTACCTGCATTGACCTTAGTCCTTGGCTTCTTGATGATCTTTACTGGCTCTGGTACATCCATTACCTCTGGAGATGGGACATCATCGACTTCTACCTCTTCTACGACCACCTCTTCTTGTGCTACGACGACCTCTTCCTCTTCAAATGAAGTAGTCTCAGTAACGATAGGCGGAGCTACGACTGGCGGAGTAGGGACTGGTGGTTTTGGAGTTGGTGGCTTAGGAGTCGGTGTTTTTACCTCGATCCGTTCTGTCTTCTTATCTATCTTAGCTACAGGATCAGCCTTCTTTTTCATTGCGCCTTCCTTTGCTTTTGCCTTATTAGAGTTAGAGCTCGGTGCTGGTTTGAATTCAATTTTCTTTTCGAAATTGACAGCTACAGCGTACTGTCTTGCTTGTGCTTTCTCAGGCTCATAAGGACATCCGTAGAAGAATGCTAAGAGCAATATCACAACATGAAACCCTATAGAAAACTTCTTAGCCTTCTTGTTTCCTTCCCGTTCTATTTGAGTGACGATTTCTTTCATACTATTATTATTCTGATCTCTTAAACTTACTAGAGATTGATCAAAACTCCAGTTAACGCAAGATTAAAATCTATTAAGTAACTCTTAAATGCTTATCAAGATTGCTTTTGCTTACACATGACTGATGAGAAACTTCTTCTTTTTACCACTTCCAAGGAGTAGATACTTCCCATGGAGTAACTGATCTGCTGCAATTACCATTCCTTCATCTGTGACCTTTACCTTGTTGATACTAATAGAGTTAGCCTTGATTGCTCGTCTCGCCTCACTCTTAGAGCTAGAGATGTCAGTAGACTCTGTCATCAAGTCAACAAGCGAAGTGCCAACTGCTGAGATCGGATAGTGCTTGAGTTCCTTACTGATGATGTCAAAATCATCAGCACTCAGACTTGCAAGTTGCTCGGCAGATGCCTTAGGGTTGAAGAGTAACTCTGAGACTGCCTTAGCTCCTTGGTATGCTTGCTCTCCATGAATCCTTACTGTCAGTTCCTCAGCGATAGCTCTCTTAGCTGCATTAGGATTGGTGTCAATCTCAGCGATCATTGCTTCCATCTCTGCTCTAGACTTGAGAGAGAAGTACTTGATGAACTTCTCTACATCGGCATCATCAGCATTGAGCCAAAACTGGTAGAATTCATACGGTGATGTGAGTGATGGGTCTAGCCAAATGTTGCCCTTCTCTGACTTGCCAAACTTCTTACCATCTGCCTTGGTCAAGAGTGGAGTAGTGATGGCATATGCCTTCCCTTGGATATTACGTCTGATAAATTCTGTACCAGAAGTGATATTACCCCATTGGTCAGATCCACCCATCTGGAAGGTGCAACCTTCATCTTGATAGAGGCATTGGAAGTCGTATGCTTGCAAGAGTTGATAACTAAACTCTGTAAATGAGAGTCCTGATTCGAGTCTGTTTTTGACTGAGTCTTTTGATGTCATATAGCTCACTGTCAAGGTCTTACCTACATCTCTCAGGAAGTCTAGCACATTCATGTCTTTGTAAAAGTCGTAATTGTTGACTAGTGTAAAGGCATGTTTGCCTTCAAAATCAAGTAGATTTTTCATCTGAGCTACTTGATGTGCTAAGTTGTTATCGAGTTCGTCAAATGACTTCAACTGTCTTTCCTTATCTTTTCCGGAAGGGTCACCGATACGACCAGTAGCGCCACCCATCAACACTACTGGATCATTGCCAGATCTTTGCCAGAGAGTGAGTAGCATCATCTGTACATAGTTACCTATCGTCAATGACGGTGCTGTCGGGTCAAATCCAATGTAGCCTTTACAGCTTCCATTCGCTAATGCCTCTTCTGCTCCAGGTGTCATGTCAAATAACATGCCCCTCCATTTCAGTTCTTCAACAAAATTCATAAGTGTTGTATATCTTGGATTAGGCGGTAAAAGTACAGCATTTCTGAAGTCATATGTAAATGTTGACCATATTATCTTCGACTCTTGGAGTCTTATTATCAATGGCTCAATATTTCGCAATACATTTGTGACAACTATGCAACTCTCAAAGTATATATCAGAACGGATCGTATTTAGCTCCCAGCGAGCATTTACCAAAGTGCTTGTAGGTATTGCTGTAGCATCAGTAGCACTTAGCATGGCCGTAATGATTGTGAGTATGGCGGTGATTACGGGGTTCAATGCATCTATTACCAATAAGATTTTTGGATTTTGGGGACATATCCACATCACTGACCTACAAGTCAGCAGGTCTTATGAGCCTGTCCCGATCATGCGTAATCCTACTCTTGTAAATGAGGTCAAAGCCTTGAAGTCCTCTGACTGGAATCCAGAGTCAATCGAAGAGACCAAGAGTATTAGACAGATCCAAACCTTTGCCTTCCTTCCAACAATCATCAAGTCAAAGCAGGAGATTGAAGGCTTGGTACTCAAGGGGATAGGTGACGACTTTGATGAGACATTGATAGACCAGTATATCGAGGAAGGCAGGATCCCTAACATCAACGCTGAAGAACCACAGAGAGAAATCTTACTGTCTGTACAAACAGCTAATCGAATCCAAGCTAACGTCGGTGACAATGTCATCATGATCTTTGTCAATGGCAATGCAGAAACAAAGCGGAGATTTAAAATCTGCGGACTCTACAAGACCGGATTAGAAGAGTACGATATAAAGTTCGCCTTGATAGATATCCGTAATATTCAGAACTTACTTGGTTGGTCATCGGATCAGATCGCAGGTTACGAGATATTTACTTCGCATCCCGAAGAGCTCTCACAGATAGCCGACTACCTCTACGAGTCGGTGATCCCTAATGACCTCTATGCTGAGACAATTAGAGAGAAGTTTCCCTCGATATTTGATTGGCTAGATCTCCAACGAATCAATGAGCAAATCATCATAGCGCTGATGCTCTTAGTCTGTATAATCAATATGGCAACGATTATACTTATTGTAATTCTAGAGAGATCACAAATGATCGGTCTACTCAAGTCATTAGGAGCTAAGAATAAGCAGATTAGGGCAATCTTCCTGAGATATGCATTCTGGATACTTGTGGCTGGATTAGTGATTGGTAATGGTGTAGGTCTATTCTTCTGTTGGTTGCAGAAGAATTATCCATTCATCCATCTAGACGAAGAGAATTATTATGTGGATGTCGCTCCGATCGCTGTCAAATGGGTGCATGTACTTGGCATCAATCTCATGTCAATCATAGTCGTCTTACTCTGTATGTGGCTACCAACATTGGTGGCAAGTAAGATCAAGCCCGTCAAAGTATTGAAGTTTAATTAGCAGTTGGATTTTCTAAGTACCGCAATTGTAATCAGCCGACTTTGGCATAGGACTCGGGTGGGGAAGTGATGCATCTACTCTTGCTCATCTTCCTTCATAGGGATGATATGAAACTTCTTGGGTCTTGGTTTGGTGATCAGGATTCTATTGCCACTCTTGGGATGTACAAATGAGATAGAGTAGGCATGCAGATAGAGTCCTTTGCCTCTTGAGATCTTGCCGTCAGTGCCATAACTCTTATCACCAAGGATAGGATTGCCTAGCTCTGACATATGGATGCGGAGTTGGTGTCTACGACCTGTGACTGGCATGAGTTTGACAAGATTGAGAGCTCCGTACTTATCTGATTCTATGGTCTTCTCTACTTCATAGTGTGTGATCGCCTTTTTGCCTTTGATGGTATTTTCGATTTTGTCACTTTTCTTTTTCATCTTCCCAATGGTGATGGCATAGTAGACCTTATCTACTTTTCGTTCTTCGAAGAGTTTGTTGAGGGCAGTGATTGTTGTTCGAGTTTTACCTACGAGTAGTACACCACTAGTGGGATAGTCCAGTCTGTGTATCGGATCAGGATGAGTCACGTAGTCTACCTCGTAACTTCTCTGTAGAGTAAGAGGAAGAGCATTGGTCAATGTGACTTTCTGATTACCATGTACGAGGAGACCTGCAGGCTTATTGACGACTGCAAAGTGTGCATCTTCATAGAGTACCTCGATGTCAAGTTTTACAGGTCTTGGTCTAGCGTTGTCGCTAATCTCTTCTTCTAATAGCGTGATTGTCTCTCCACCATTGATATAATTACTTGTATATCCAGTCTTATCATTGATATTGACCAGTCTCTTGTCGATCGCCTTTCGCATTCCCTTCTTAGAGGTGATTGATTGGAAGATGCCCACTACATAGTCCGAGAGTCGTTGTGGACTTTTCAATTTGGGTACGAGGTGAGATTCTTTGATTATAGCCATGGGTTACGTTTGTCTATGATTTGTCTGAGTATCCACTCAAACGGGTACAAAGGTAACGTTACTAACCTAAAGAACATCGATTCCTTCCCACTTACAATTTCAACATTGAGGTTTTGTTTTTCGAAGAGAAGTTTTGCTCGCTTCATATGAAAGGCAGAGGTGACAATGAGTGCAGTTTCTAGATTTTTTGCCTTCATGATTTTGGCACAGTTTGCTGCATTGTCTATGGTGTTGAGTGAGATCTGATCTTGAATGATATGTCTGTCGTCGACGCCGTGCTCTACGAGGTAATTGGCCATTACCTCCGACTCTAGGTAAAAGTTGTGTGCAGCTCCTCCAGTGACTATGATCGTTTTGGATACACCGGCATTGTATAGATCTAGGGCTTTGTTAAGTCTTGCTTTGAGTATACGATTGGGTGTGCCATCATCTTTGGCTGGATTGCCTAGGACAATGAGGGTGTCATATGTGGCCGTAGCATCGCTATATACGTGAGTTGCAGTCACTGTCAAGCTTTGAGATATTGGAGATTACGCTGGACATACTTACCGATGATGTCATACTCGAGATTGACCATGTCGCCTACTTTGAGTTCTTTGAATTGTGTATGCTCATAAGTGTATGGAATGATGGCAACTTTGAAAGATTCATGGGTTGGTTCGACTACGGTGAGACTTGTCCCATTGACACAGATAGAGCCTTTGCTCACGACTAATCCCTCATGTGCATCTCCTTGATAGTTGAATGTAAAATACCAGCTGCCATCACTTTCTTTGATATCAGTACACTTGGCTTTGCCATCTACGTGTCCCTGTACGATGTGGCCATCTAGACGATCATCCATCTTCATACATCGTTCGAGATTGACAATGGCTCCTTCTTTGATCTCTCCTATGCTTGATACCTTGAGAGTCTCGTCGATCATGACTACACTGTAGGTGTCGTCTTTGATTGCTGTTACTGTGAGACAGACTCCATTATGTGCTATTGACTGATCGATATAGAGTTCGTCTGCAAAGTTGCACTGTACCCACCATGTCCGATTGCTTCCTTCATCGATTATCTGTAATACCTTACCCGTACTTTCTACTATTCCTGAAAACATTGTTTTGTTTTTGATTGATTTGATCACATTTACCTAGAGTGTGTCTATCTGAGTACTTCGATGTATCCACTCAGTATATCAACGGCAATTCCGACTCCAAGTTCATTTGATTGGAATAATTCGCAAGTGTAGTAGTAAGTACCATCATCTACCTCTTTGCCACTCAGGTTTGTTCCATCCCAATTGAGTTGAGGATCAATCGTCTGATACAACAAATCTCCCCACTTGTTAAACACTCTAAAGTCGACTGATTCTACAAATAGATTTTTGCGAGGTACGAACAGGTCGTTAGATCCATCAGCATTGGGAGTAAATGTATTGGGAAGCTCAAAGATGCTACACTTCTCTAAGCAGAGAGTATCGGAGGGAGTACTCTGATTGCCAACGCTGTCGATGGCTACGAGGTAATAACATCCGCCAACTCTTCCTTCTGTGTCATCTGTATAGTTGTTGATATGAGAGTCGACGGTCGTCAATAGAGTGAACTCATCGTCGGGGCTAGCACCTGTGTAGATGGTGTATGCTGCAATATCTGTATTGTCTGGACAGTCGATGAGACCGGGACTCCACGTGAGCTCATTGAAGATGTCGTCTGAGAGGATTCCTTCTTCGAGTTGTTGGCAGATGCCTAAGACTTCTACATCAGGAGGACAAGGAGGGAGATTATCTATCGGAATGACACAGGCTATCTGTGAATCATTGAGTATCGGGTCCGGTAGTACATCTATGCCGTAGGTGCCCATTGATTGGATGTAATAGCAATATTCTACACCATTGTCAAGCATCGGATCTGTCGTACTGGTCTGATTCGTTGATCCGATCTGTTGGAATGCTCCTCCGTCTCTGCTTCTGTAGATAGCGTAGGTGATGTTTTCCCAAGGTACTGTCGCGATCCATGAAAGATTAGCTTGCATGTCAGTGGCTTGTACGGTGAGGAATACACTCGTGGCTGACTGCGAAGGGCTCTCATCTGCATTACTGTCTGAGAGTGTGATGATGAATTGATGTTGATTGTCTAGGGTGTTGAGATTGTTCACTGCAACACTCCCGATCATAGGGATATCGCTGTAGTTGCTGTATGTCTCAGACCATACACTGCCAAGTGGTAATCTCGTCTCGGTGAGAGTAAGAGTATATGGACCTGGGTGGATGATCGTATCGTAGATGATTGGATCTGGGATCAGCCATTCGACGTCTACTTGACCTTGATTGGTACTTGTAGACTCGACAGATACTTGAGTGAGGTATGGGATATCTCGCTTTGCAAGGATACATGCTTCATCACTTGGCTTGCTCTCTACTACATTGATGGGATTGAGACTCACATTGAGCCTAGCAAATACTGCGGTCACTCTATAGCAATAGACTTGTGTCTCTTCGATATCAGAGTCTATATATTGATAGCGATTGTCGACTTGAGTATTAGATGTGAACTCTATACGTGTGTACCCTCTGCCTTCCATACCATGTGAACATTCTTCATCTTCGAATGGATTACTTCCATTTTTGCGCCAGACAGAAAATCCTAGAAAGTTGTCACTCGAAGCTTCGTTACAGATATATGGTGCCTCCCATGTCAGTTCGTTACCTTCCTCAATATTGACTAATAAAAGGTCCAATGGTGGTGGAGCGATGACTTTAATCCTGATGGTATGGATGTCGACGAGTCCACTTAGGTCTTCGGCACGGATGACGACTTGGTAGTATTGTTCTCTCGCATGATCGCATGTCGTCTGCCAGATCAGTCGAGCATCGAAGGGGACATCCATGAAGTCCTCTGTACTCTCTACCACTGCTTGCGAAGTTCCAATAATGAATGGACCGCCGCTTCCTGATAGTTTGACTCGATCACCTTCGTCTATATCATCTATACGCAATGGGATATCTATCTGGTCACCCGCGATGACGCAGATCTCTTGATCACTCTCTACTGTAGGTGGATTGTCATCACAGTCGTCAACAAAGATCTGCATGTCTCTGATCGTCGAGCTGATGAGCTGTCCATTACGGAACTCATTGATCTTGATAGCGATATTGTACTCACCGATGGCTTTGGGACTATCCCATACAAAGTCTCCAGTCAGTGGGTCAAGAGATATCTGATTATCTAGACCAGGTAAAATGCCGTCCGGGTACACATAGTTAGGCACAGGAAAATCCTTTTCCGAAAGGGGCACAATCAACTCATAACCTATACTATCTCCATCAATGTCAAAGGCATTGGGATTGTGAACAAATCTCTTATCTAGACATGCAAAATCCAAGGGTGGATCGAGGAGTACCACAGAATTATTGAGACCTTGAAACTGTACATTGAGCAAAGTGAACGTCGTCTCTAGGTAGAAGGGGATGTCTACACTATTGGGATAATTGACATTGAGGATTCCAGTCACTCTATTGGGATCCATAAATGAGAGAGTATAAGTGGCTCTTGCAGCATAGGTATGCTCACCTGTATAGCAATTGATCTTGACATCTCCTGGGATGATCTCCCCATTGCCATTCCCATTGGACCTTGCTACGACTGTACTCGTGCCGTCTCCCCAGAATAACTCTAGACTATCTCTATCTGCACCACTGCTGGAGTCTTTGGTGTAGGTCTTGATGGTAGCTGTGATCGTGAGTGGGCCAGTCTGCGTATAGATAATCTCACCAGCTCTATTATGTGTTGCACCTAAGTCAGTAGACAAGATTGTCAGCAGTGACATGAAGATGCAAGTAGACAAGAGACGCATATTGCTGTGTAGATTGAGTACTTTATTAAAAACTTAAAGTTACAACAATCTCTAATAACACTACGCCATTTTTTTACCACTTAAGCAATCTCTGAGACACTCTTGCCATGTTCTTATTGATTGATCGAAAGTGGTACGATATTTCTCAGTAGAAAGGACACTCCACTGAGGTCTGGGTGCTGGGGCTCCAAACTGCTCTGTAGTGATATCTGTCACGATGCAATCAATGTTAGCGATTGCAAAGATCTCTTTGGCAAATTGTGACCAAGTGGTAACCCCAAGATTGGCAAAGTTGTATATCCCATAGAGATCATCCCTATTCTTTGATGTCTCTAGTGTATCTATGATTGTGATAAGTGCATTGGCGATATCTGGAGCATATGTCGGTGCTCCATACTGATCACCGACGATAGTCAGAGACTCTCTGGCAGTACCAAGACGGAGCATAGTATTGACGAAGTTGTGCCCTTCTTGATCATATACCCACGAGGTCCTGAGTATGATATGTTGAGGTAACTGACTGATGATTGCTTTCTCTCCATCATGCTTTGACTTAGCGTAAATGCCTTGCGGAGTACAGACAGTAGTCTCTTTGATCGGCTGCTGAGTGTTACAGTGGTACACATAGTCGCTAGAGACATAGAGTAGAGTAGTGTGATGCTTCTGACACAAGGCGGCAATATGACTCGTAGACAGTGTGTTGACTGCGTAGGCATTATCCTTATCCTCTTCGGCCTTGTCCACTGCTGTATACGCTGCTACTTGGATGAAGTAATCAGGTTGATGTTGCTCAAAGAGTTGAGTGATAGAGTCTAGATCTAGTAGATTGCACTCGCTTGACGAGATTCCTATCCACTCTTGACTTGATTGAGTCGAAGAGTTAGAGATGGCTCTGCCTACTTGACCAGTAGTACCATTGTAGAGTATTTTGACCATGTGTAGAGTATTTTTTTATCTGTTTGAGCTCCTCTATTGATAAGTATTGATGCCCTTAAAAGTATCTAGACTTCATGATTCAATGTAACTATTCCAACCTTTTAACACTCAGTAATTATACCAATGAAGAGTGAGGTAATCACTGTATATTTAGTGATCTGCCACTCAGAGGTAAATGTGAGGTTATTCAAAGATAAAATGTTCGCCCCATATTGGCTGGTTCTTGTCTTTGTCAGAGAGCAAGAGATCACTTGATTTAATCCCCCAGTCTAAGGCCAAAGTCTTATCAAGTGCATGGATGCCACCATCATGCTCCTTAGAGTAATAGTTGTCACACTTATAAGAGAATATTGCTGTGTCACTGAGTACAATAAATCCATGTGCAAACCCTCTTGGTACGTAGAAGAGTTTTTTGTTTTCGGCAGAGAGTTCTACGCCTATTGATTGACCATAGGTGGGTTCTGATTGGCGTAGATCTACGATGATATCTAGTACGGTTCCTTGGACTACTCTTACTAGTTTGGCCTGGGTGTATGGTGGTCGTTGGAAGTGTAATCCTCTGAGTACCCCTCTTGAGGACTTAGATTCATTATCTTGGACGAATGGTCTATCAGGTACGATGCCTTTCCATGATTCACTATTGAATGTTTCTAGGAAGTAGCCTCTTTCGTCTCCATAGACATCGGGAGTGATAATCGCTACGTCTTTAAATTTTGTCGTTTCGACTTGCATGTTTGTACGGGTGTGATGTTAGGTGTATTAGGGTTTGATTCAGATCGAGTGAGATGCTATCTTATTTGTTTCTAAAGTAGAGTGTAAGTGGTACGCCATGGAAGTCATACTGCTCTCTAAGTTGATTCTCTAGATAGTTTCGATATGACTCTTTGATAAATTGGGGATGATTGCAGAAGAACACGAAGCAGGGGTATGCCAAGTCTAACTGTGTGACATACTTGATCTTGATATATTTGCCTCTATAAGCTGGAGGTGGATTCTTGATCATTGCCTCTTGCAAGAGTTCATTGAGCTTAGATGTGCTGATTCGTCTTGATCGATTTTTGTGGACATCCATAGCGACATCGATTGCCTTGAATATTCTGGTTTTTTCCAAAGCACTTACATAGATGATTGGTAAGTCTACAAATGGAGCAATCCTTCGATGTATTTTTGCTGTATATTCTTTTGCAGTATTGGTCTCTTTGTCTTCGATAGCATCCCACTTATTGACTAAGATTATGAGACCTTTTTTTCTTTTTTGCGCTAAGCTAAAAATGTTCAAATCTTGTGCTTCGATACCTGTAGTCGCATCGATCATGAGTAGACAGATATCGGCTTCCTCTAGAGCTCTGATGGCTCTCATTACAGAGTAAAATTCGATATTTTCATGGACTCTTGCCTTTCTCCTGATCCCAGCAGTATCTATTAAGAGAAATTTTTTGCCAAATTTATCATACTTGGTATGAATAGAATCTCTAGTTGTCCCTGCAATGTCGGTAACGATATTTCTCTCCTCACCGAGTAGAGCATTAGTCAGAGAGGACTTACCTACATTTGGCTGACCGATAATTGCGATTTTGGGGATTTCTTCTTTTTCACCATCGTCATCATCTGGCATGAGTTCTGCAGCTGCATCTAAGATCTCACCTGTCCCTGTCCCTGTCATTGATGAGAGGAAAAAAGTATTTTCAAATCCTAGGCTCCAAAATTCATTAGCCATCAACTGTCTAGTCGAGCTATCCACTTTATTTACGATTAAGAAGATATGTTTTTTTGATTTACGGAGGATGTTAGCGATCTCCTCATCAAGGTCAGTAATCCCCGTCATGACGTCAACCATGAAGAGGATAATATCGGCCTCTTCCATTGCGAGTACAGCTTGCTCTCTGATTGCGGATTCAAATACATCATCAGAGTTCTTGACATAACCACCGGTGTCTATTACTGTGAAGTGTTTGCCATTCCAATGAGAGAAGTCATAGATCCGATCCCGAGTCACTCCACTGACATCTTCTATGATGGCCTTCCGCTCACCAATGAGCCTGTTGAATAGAGTAGATTTTCCCACATTCGGCCTACCCACTATTGCTACTACTTGTCCCATTCTTTTGGTTTAATTATTGACTTGATTTATGGAGATTTACTGCAAATATCCAAAAGATTTAAGCAGTGAGTCGTTATCTCTCCACTTTTCTTTGATTTTGACGTGTAGTTCTAGGTAGATTTTATTGCCGAGATAATCTTCTATGGCTTGTCTTGAGTCTATGCCGAGTTGTTTGATTGCACTTCCATTCTTGCCAAGTAAGATACCTTTCTGACTTCGTCTCATGCAGAATATTGTCGCATAGATATGGACAAATGGTTTGCCATGTTTTTCACTTTCTTTGAAGTCAGTGACGGCTACTTCTGTGGAGTATGGGATCTCTTGATGATAGAGTGTAAAGATATTCTCCCTGATCAATTCACTGATGAAGAATCTTTCGGGTCTGTTGCTGAGTTGATCCTTGGGATAGTATGCTGGACCTAACTCAAGATTGTTAACGATGAGTTCTTTGAGTGTATCTATGCCTGATTGGTTCAATGCTGATGTGCCAACAATCTGTGTCCAATCGTGGAGTTTTTTGTATTCAACTATTTGCTCTTGATAGACATCTTCACTGACTAAGTCTACCTTGTTGAGTACGAGGATAACTGGTATTTGGATATTTTGCAGTTTGTTGTCAATTACCTCTTGGGGAAATTCTGGATTGGACAAGTCAACTACCACTAATAGGATATCAGAGTCTTCAAACACAGAGAATGCTGCATCATTCATGGCTTTCTGCATCTTGTAACTCTCTTCTCTGATGATCCCGGGAGTATCAGAGAATACGACTTGATAATCATCGGTATTCATAATGCCAAATATTCGATGTCTTGTGGTCTGAGGCTTATGACTTACGATTACCATCTTGTCGCCGAGTAAGGCATTGAGCAGACTAGACTTACCCACATTGGGAAGACCTATGATGTTGACGAAACCTGACTTGTGATTTTCACTGATATTGTCTTCCATTGAGATTGATTAAGTATTGATCGGTTTAATAGTCAAGTTGCTTGACAGTGTTGTTTAGTATTTCCATGACTTTGGCCACGACCTGAGGAGGCAAGTAGCGTTGCCAATCTATATCATCTAGTTCTCCACCGAAGTTGACATAATATTGGAGTTGTGCTCTTTCCATCTCTTGTGTGACATGCAGCAAAGTATTGACAAAGCAGATCATGCCATTGTCTTCTTTGATGTCATCCCACCACTCTTCATAGTAACTATTGTCGTCCCCATGATAGTTCAATACATTGTCACAAAGGATGATATATTTTGTAATTGAGTTATCGATTAATGGATTGATCAAGTTTGTCTTCAAGAGCATGATATCATTATATAAGATATCATTCCACTCTCCGATAAGCTCTATAAATGCGATTCCACTCGAGTAATCAGCAATCAGTACTTTGGCGTACAGTGTCTGAGATCCGAATGAGTCCCACTGTGGATGGACATAATAGTTATAGACTTTATTGGTAAATTTGAACTCATCGTAAACCTTATTATAGTACGGCGACAACTTATCTTCTGAGGCGATATAATAGCGTCGCCACTTGTAATATGGTTCTAAGTCATGCATCTAACAATGGATATCAAGGGATGTGTTTTAGGCAAATTCTTTGATTGTCTTCTCGATGATATCACAACAAGCATGGAGCTGTTCTTCTGTCATCACTAATGGTGGTGCAAATCTGATGATATTGCCATGTGTAGGCTTGGCTAGGAGTCCATTATCTCGGAGTTTCATACAGATATTCCATGCAGTCTTACTCTCAGGCGAGTCATTAATCACAATGGCATTGAGCAGTCCTTTGCCTCTGACAAGGGTTACTAGGTCACTAGAGTCAACGAGAGCTTGCATCCGTTGTCTGAAGATGATTCCAAGTTTGTCTGCATTAAGGGCTAGTTTCTCATCTCTAACCACCTGGAGTGCTGCGATAGCGACTGCACAAGCGATAGGGTTGCCACCAAATGTAGATCCGTGCTCTCCTGGCTTGATACAAAGCATGATGTCATCGTCAGCGAGTACTGCTGAAACAGGGAATACGCCTCCACTCAATGCTTTACCAAGGATCAATATATCTGGTCTGACTTCTGGCTTACGTTCGCAGAGACCTGTACAATCACAATTGCCACAAGTAGCTAAGAGCTTACCAGTCCGAGCAATGCCTGTCTGTACTTCATCTGCAATAAAGAGTGCATTGTACTTCTCGCAGAGAGCTTTTGCTGACGGGAGGTATTCTGCATCAGGTACGACTACACCTGCTTCTCCTTGGATAGGCTCGACGATGAATCCTGCTACATTACTCTGCTGCAGAGCTGCCTCTAACGCATTGAGATCATTATATGGAATCACTTCGTATCCAGGCATGTAAGGACCAAATCCACCTCTACTATCTGGATCGGTAGATCCGGAGATCACAGCTAGTGTTCTTCCGTGGAAGTTTTGGCTAGCGAAGATAATTTTTGCTTTATTTTCCTCTACTCCTTTCACAGTATAAGCCCACTTTCTTGCGAGTTTTAGTGCTGTTTCTACAGCTTCTACTCCTGTATTGATGGGGAGGACCTTGTCGTATGCCATCATATCTGTGATGTACTTCTCATACTTGCCAAGCATATCATTGTAGAATGCTCTAGAGGTAAGGGTGAGAGTCTGAGCTTGTGACTGCATCGCCTCCAAGATAGCTGGGTGACAGTGACCTTGATTGACTGCGGAGTAGGCACTGAGGAAGTCAAAGTACTTTTTGCCTTCAACGTCCCAGACATAGACGCCTTCTCCTTTGCTAAGTACTACAGGGAGTGGATGATAATTATGAGCTCCATATTTATCTTCCATTTCCATTAAGGATTGAGAGCTATGTATCGTATTTTGATTATCCATAAAGTGAGGTGTCCTGTGATATAAGTTGTTATGAGTCCAAATTTACAATTATTCTTTTGATGAATGTAGACTTTGAAGCTTGTGATAGATATTAATTACTTGAGGGATGACTTGTGATTTTCCATCATTGACAATGATATAATCTGAGAGTTTACTTTTTTGTTCATCAGAGAGTTGATTTGACATTCTATCCAGGATCTTTTCTTTTGTAGTGTTATCTCTGAGTTGAACTCTTTGGATACGGATATCTTGAGGGGCTGTAACTAAGATGGTAAGATCAAAATTGTCATGCTGTTGTGTCTCAAAGAGAATAGCAGACTCTTGGATTACGATCGGACTATCTTGTTGATTGACCCAATGCTTATAATGTGATCTGACTTGTGGATGGAAGATGGCATTGATCTCTTGTAAGAGTTGCTTATCATTGAATATCTTCTCGCTGATATACTTCTTGTTGATCTTTTGATTGTGATAAGCCTGACTTCCAAGTAAAGCGATTACTTGAGATTTTATTTCAGGATTGTAATAGAGGAGTTTGGCTTCTCTATCTGAATAATAAATAGGTACTCCTAAAGTGCTAAATAGCTTAGCAATAAGGGTTTTTCCACTTCCAATACCACCTGTTAGTCCAATATTTAGCATTGTAATCTAAAGTTTAATTTTTTTAACACATATTGGAGTCGTAATTATATTCTGAAAGTAAGTATTTTATACATTATGATAATTTGTTATTTGGAAATAGAGTCAATAATGTCAACATTATATTGTTTCAATTGAAGAATGAATATTACATTTGCATTGGAAGTTGTTCTATAATGATTGGCCCTGCCGCTCGGCGGGGTTTTTTTTTACCCCAATATTTAGCTAAGATTCTTCTTTAATTGATTAATGAGTGCCCGCATATCTTTGTGGAGTTCGGCTCTGATTACTGTATTCTTTTTTGTGAACGGATGGATGAATTGAAGCGTATCCGCGTGGAGTGTAAGTCTAGAGATAAGTGGTCTCTCTTCGGCCTCTTTTTTGTTATATTTTTTTTTCTTGAACTGAGAGAGGTAGATTGCCTCCGTATGCCCATAGAATCTGTCTACGGCGAGAGGTAGACCTATGTGAGCTAAGTGGACTCTGATCTGATGTGTACGTCCTGATTTAATCTTACAACTTACGATAGAGTAGTGATCATAAGTTTCTATTACTTCGTAGTCAGTGAGAGACTGTTTTGCTTTCTTGTCTTTGTGATTGACGTAAGTTTTTCCGCCATCATAGATAAGTGGGAGATCGATAGTTCCAGATTGTTGATTGATCAGTCCGTCTACGATAGCGAGATACTCTTTGGTCACTTCATTGTTGATCTGCATCTCTGTAAATGTCCTCTGTACATCCGCATGCTTTCCAAATGCGATTACACCAGATGTCTCAAGATCAAGCCTATGTAATACGAAGATTTCGCCATATTTTTTTCGGAATATTGACTTGAGAGAGGGTAGATCTGACCGATATCTATCTGGTGTAGAGAGTAGGTTGGCAGGTTTATTGGCAATGACAAAGTGGTCATCTTCGAAGAGAATTTGGATGTTTTTCATTCTTTGATTTTGAAGTATTTCCTTTTACCCTTGAGGTAATACTGGGTTACTATCGAGTAGTCCGTCATACCTGTGAGGTTAGGGTCTTGTATTCTATACTTAGAGATGACTTCGCTGATATATTTTCTTTTTCGGAGGAGAGTGGGGAGTTTTAGATAAGCATGTAAGAGACCTTTGAGTACAGCGAATGCTTGACTCATTTTGCCTTGAGTGACTAGGTGAAGAGCTCCGATTTTGTCTTGAACTATTCTGAGGAGAAGGAGTCGCATCAGTCCAGATCGCTTACTATTTTTAATAATTGTCCAGTGATTATTCCTTACATTAAGATATGTTTTTTTTGGATCTTGATATCCCAGTGTGCTCCCGCCTACATGATACACTTGAGATGATGGTACTGACATGACTTTGTAACCTCCATTTTTTATTTTCCAACAGAAATCTATTTCTTCTTGATGAGCAAAGTATGATTCATCAAATCCTTCAAAATTGATAAATACATCCTTCCTTACTACCATTGCAGCTCCTGATGCCCAGAATATTTCATCTGTTTGATTGTATTCGGGATTTTCGTTTTCGATGGAGTCGAAGATTCGTCCTTTGCAGAAAGGAATGCCAGACTTATCCAAGAGTCCTCCCGCGGCCCCCGCATACTCGTACTTGTCTCTATCGTTATAGTCGAGTATGGCTGGCATGCAAGCTCCGATAGTTGAGTCTGATTCCATCAGTTTGATTATAGGTGTCAGCCAGTCAGGTGTCACTAGTACATCATCATTGAGCAAGACAACATACTTACTCTCGATCTGATCGATTGCCTTATTGTATCCTGCGGCATAACCATGATTGGTGCCAAATTGGATTGTCTGCACTTCAGGAAACCAATCATTGACAAAACTAATACTGGCATCGTCACTATTATTGTCGATCAGAAATGTTTGAAATATTCCACTGTAGGAGTCACTTACAGAAGGCAAAAAGGACTCCAATCTGTCTCGTCCATTATAGGTCAATATTGCAATAGATACCAAGCTCTGTTCTACTCTTGAGTATTGACTGAGTTTTTCGAAATATTCAATTGCTGCTTGTTTATCCTTTGCAAGTTGTTGTTGGAGAGCATCAAGGTTATCAAGCTTAGTTTCTTCTCTGATGAAGTTATAGATACTGACTCTGATTTCGTGGTGATAGATGTCTTGATCAAAGTCAAAGAGATTTATTTCTATTTTGGTTTCTTGATTATTATTAATGGAAGGTCTATTCCCGATGTATAACATGCCATCATATACAGTTCCATCGACTAAGGCTCTTGCTGCATATACTCCATCTGCTGGGATCAATTTTTGTTGAAGACTGATGGATATATTGGCCGTGGGATAGCCTATTTCTCTTCCTATTTTGTCACCTTTGACTACGATCCCTGAGAGCATATAGTTGTAGTCAAGCAATCCATTTGCTTCTTCTAGATCACCGTTTTTGAGATATTTTCTGACTTTGCTTGAGCTAATCGTGATGTTTTGAATCTCCTTTTTTGAGATCTTGTGGATCCCATTAGGGAATGAGGCCTCATACTTACGTAAAAGTGAAATATCACCTTGTCTATTCCGTCCAAACCGATGATCATATCCTATTACAAGACTACTTGGATTGATTTTTTTTATGAGGAAGTTCTCGATATAGTCTTGCGGTGTCTGTTGACTAAAGTTTAAGTCAAAAGGGACAACGATCAAGTTATCTATTTTTAGATTTTCTAGGATTGTATATTTCTCATCAAGTGTTGTTAATATTTCAACATTTTCGGGATCAATGATACTTCGAGGATGTGGATGGAAGGTAATCAAGATACTCTCTCCATCTAGCTCTTTGGCCATCTGCACGATACGTCTGATCAGTTTACGGTGTCCTAGATGGACGCCATCAAAAGATCCGATCGTTGCTACACCATTTTTGAATTTGGGTAGATTTTCTATGTCGTTGAATATCTTCATTCGTGTGTTGGACTATCTATTGGATTTCTGATTCGTCTTCGAGTTCTTCGAGGTAGAGTTCAGTCCATTTGTGATCTTCTAACTCTCTACGGTCTCTTTTCGTGGGTCTACCATCACCCTTATCCCGTTTTTCATTACCAGCTTTGCCGATGAACCATGATTTGTATTTATTGAGTTCTTCTTGAGTAGTGACATTATTATAGCAGGGTTGTGCTAATGTCGCAGATACTCTGCTCTTAAGTAGACCGAGTACTTCAAATCTGAAATTAAATCCATCTCGACGTACTTCGACTATATCACCCACTTCAACCTGAGTAGATGGTTTGGCATTTTTGTCATTTACCTTGACTTTGCTTTCTTTACAATACTTAGTGGCTAATGTACGACTCTTACAGATCCTTACTGTCCACAACCATTTATCTACACGATTACTGTCCATTTTACTTATCCAGTATTGGGTATTGAGGGTTCATAGATTTGAGTGTATCATATACGATTGTAGCGACACAATAGTCTCGGTACCATCTCCGATCTACAGGTACGATATGCCAAGGAATTTTGGATTTGTTTATCGCATATTCATAGGCAGATCTATAAGATTTCCAGTGTTTTCTTTCTTCCCAATCACCATCATTATGCTTCCAGTTTTTCTCTGGGATATCTATTCTTTCTTGGAGTTTTTCTAACTGTCTTTCTGGTGAGAGATGTAGATAACATTTGATAATTTGGGTGTTGTTGTGCTTGAGCAAGAGATCTTCAAAGTCATTGATTGCATCCATTCTGGCTTCTACTGTGTCTTGGTCTATCCAGTTATGTACTCGCTGTATAAGGATGTCTTCATAGTGAGATCGAGTCCATATGACTATTTCTCCTTTGGCTGGAGCTCTTTTGTGGGCTCTCCACAGAAAGTCGTGAGCAAACTCTTCGTCAGTCGGTTTTTTGAATGGAAAGGCCTTCACGACATGAGGACTACACTTGCTGAATACTTTCTTGGTAGCACCATCCTTGCCGCTACTATCCATACCTTGCAGAACGAGGAGTATAGCTTGTTGCTTTTCTGCCATCAAGGTATGGGCAAGGTCGGCAATTTTCTCCTTAAGTAATTCTGTTTCTTTTTTAGTTTTTGCTTTATTTATTTCTTTGCTCGGGTTTGTACTTATAGAGTTTAGGTTGATTTTGCTCATAGTCTATGTCATCATTTTTTTTCTTTTCACTAGATATTTTTCTAATATTGGATGGAATCCAGCATTGATGTCAGCTGGTACGAAGTCAATTTTGTACTGCAAACATTTTTGTATCAGTTCTTTTTCGACTTTTTTTGCTTGAGGGATATAATGTTCTTTGATTTCATTTGATTGGAGTTTGACTCGTTCTCCAGTTTCCATATCTACAAACTCGTAAGGTCTGTTGTCAAAGTTGAAGTCCATCTCTAGTTCCTTATCTTGTACATGGAAGAGGACGACTTCATGTTTGTTGTATTTGAGATGTTGAAGAGCTGAGAATATCTCTTCACTCGATTCGTGATTGAGCATATCGCTAAAGATAATGATCAATGACCTTCTATGTACTCGTTCAGCGACTTCGTGCAGGCATTGAGCTGTTGAGGTAGATTTGTTCATGGTGTCATCTTGGAGCATATTCTCTAAGTATGTAAGTAGGAGTCTGTAGTGTGTCTGACTTGACTTGCACTTAGTATGCTGTAGCAATGCATTATCAAATAGAGATAACCCAAATGCATCTCTTTGCTTCATCAAAAGATTCATGATCGATGCTCCCGCGAGACTTGCAAATTGGAGTTTGTTAATTGATTTGCCGTCAATATTTTTTGGAAAGTACATAGAAGATGAGGTGTCGATGACTACTTGGCATCGAAGGTTGGTTTCCTCTTCAAACTTCTTAGTGTAAAGCCTGTCTGTCCTTGCATAGACTTTCCAATCTATGTTTTTGATAGCGTCTCCGGGATTGTAGACACGATGCTCGGCAAACTCGACACTAAAACCGTGAAATGGAGACTTGTGAAGACCTATGATAAATCCTTCTACTACTTGCTTAGCCAACAACTCAAAATTATTGAACTGCCTGAGATCAAAATTTTCTAAATACTTCATGAATACAAATGTCGGCTTTTTCTAAGAGATTGTCTAATGCCGATATGTGATTCGATGGTTAAAAGATTGCAAATACTGTTGTATTGTACATCTCATTGTAATTCACCGAGCTGTGGTATGGTTGTTAGATTTCTTAACTCTAACTGATAGATAGATCTGTGATTACTCTAAATGCTAGAGCTTAAAGGTTGACAATCCTTCTGCTAGCCAATCTGCGAGAGCTTGACGATTACCAGCTAACATTATCCTTTTTTGATCATTTGTATTCTTAATATTGCCCAATTCCACAAGTATTGCAGGTGGATGGGTATTATTTACAACATACAGATTACGGCATCTAATATCACCGTGATACCCCCGATTTGCTTGATGTTGTGCATACTTATCTCTGAAAGTATCTTGAAGGTTTTCTGCTAGTTTTTTACCTTTTTTACTTTTTTCATGGTGGAAGAAGTATACATCCATTCTTTTGTTTTCATGATTGGAGTCAACATGGATAAACATAGCATACTGTTCTTTCACACCTTCTGCTTTATGCTTGGCATACAGGCTATTTACTTTGTGAGTTCTTTGATGAAGTTTTTCTTTTTGTGATCTTGCCACTTTAGCTCCACCAAGACAAGTTTCGTCAGTGTCGCATGCAAGGTATTTGCCGTCTCTTATGCCATCTGTATCTTGGATGATGATATGCACAGTGGCTCCTTGCTCCATCAATGTCTTAGAGAGTCTTAGTGAGACATCATAGGCATACTCATCTTCACAGAGTGTATGCGTGCAATCTGTACACATCGCTCCTGGATCTACTCCTCCATGACCTGCTACTATATAATAGACCTTTCCTTTGAGATCTTGATTTCTGACGTTTACAGTTTTGTACTTTTCTCCGAATAGTGGTTCTGTGATGGTTTTCACTCCAGCTGTTTCAGTTTTTGGCTTTGATTTGACAGTTGGAGTATTGTTCTTATGAGTATTATTTGTCTGTGTTTCTTTGGGTGTAGGTTTTGTTTTAGTTACTGCCATATTTGAATTGGCTTTTATATCACTACAGCCAACGAGGTGGTGTGGTACCCAAAGGATTTTGCTATCTACATAGTGAGTTTTGCGTAGACCGAGATCTTTGATATTTTCATTGTAAGCTTTGATGTCGATAGCGATGTCCCAATCATTGATTCCGACAGTAGATCTGATACTTTTGCCATCATAGGTCATTATTGTAATTGGTAAGAGATAGCTTTTATCTACTTTGAGCCCTGAATTTTTGTTGAGCTCATTGAGCTCATAGAATTTCTGAAAATTGCATGGTTGTAGATCTAGGTTGTAATGCCTCAGTAAGGAATAGACTCCATCTCCCTTCTTAGCATCTACTGAGAGGTAGTATGGGTCTGCGCCGAGACAAGTCAGTGTGATCAATGCTAGGAGCATTGTAGTAATCAATGATTTCATGGTTTTCTTATTAAGAGCACTAATATATTATAATATTTCTTAATATGTTATATGATATTGTATTGATTTATAACTAAGTACGTATTTTATTATAATTTAATATATAATTATGAGATATTCAGTAATTTTGCCTAGATGCTAAGACAGATTTATAGTGTATTTTGCCAAGAGCTGAAGTTGGATTTCAGAGATATTACCTCTATTGGAAGTGTACTACTGTTCATGGTAGGAGCTACATTTATATCATTGAAGTCATTCATCACACTCCATGGCGTAGGGTGGGTTGCCTTATATTGGATCCTTCTTCTCTTCAGTATGCTCAATTTGGTGATGCAGTCTTTCAAGGCAAGTAGGTCGTCGAGTCGAATAGCCCAATATGTCTATTGCTCTGCTCTATCAATCGTAGTTGGTAAGTGGTGCTATCATCTTTTCTACATTTTATTTAGTGGGTTGTTGTTATTCTTATTAATGTCTGTTTTTTTTGGTTCGCCAATTCAAGATTTTTCACTTTTTGGTATCAGTCTTTTGCTTGGTTCGATAGGACTTTGTACACTATTTACAGTAGTGGCATTGATTACATCTTTGGTTCCACAGGCTCATTTATTGACATCTATTCTGAGTTTGCCATTATCGCTCCCATATGTATTACTTTGTATTAAGATTACAATAGTTTCTTCAGGTCTAATTGCTGATACAAGTATCTGGTCTGATATCACCTATTTGGCGTCTTTGACTTTGTTTGCAGCTGGATTAGGTTTACTTTTGTTACCTACACTTTGGAAATCATAGATCACACTCTTAACATGCAATGTTATTGATTGGCTGGATGCCGTGTGGTAAGGCAATTTTTTGTTCAAAATAATCTATTCTTAATATGCTTAGACAATTATGGTGGAAGTTACTTGGAGCTGGAATCTTAGTAATTGTATTGATCATAGGATTAGGGACCCCTCTCAAGTCAGGCATCCTAGAGTCTTTCCCATTATCCGCTGCTGTTGGAGAGACAGTAACCTTAGATGTTAGAGGGTATAATACTCACTTTGCAACTGCTACAAGTCAATCAGCATATCTTAAGAATTCGGAGCAAAGGGTTGTAAGTGCTTCGCTAATCGAGGTCAAAAGTGAACAAGATGCCGCATTTACCTTTAATTTGCCAACAGGAGACCTTGCCTCTAGGGAGTCTCTTACACTGATTGTAAATAACGAGAAGGATGGAAGTATAATCCTACCTTCGGCACTCTTATTGAAGGAGGGTAGCCCTAGTAATCAATCATCGACTGCTAGATGGGAGCCACTCATGGTAAATGAGCTTCACAGATCTGAGGGGTATCGATTTCCATATCGGAATATTTTGCATGAGACTATACGTAATACCTTCTTTCATGTAGCAATCTGGTTTGCGATGTTTATCCTCTTTATTACTGGATTGGTCAATAGTATATTGTACTTGGTGAGGAGGAATCTAGTCTATGATAAAATTGCCTCTGCATTTACGGAAGTAGGGATTGTCTATGGTATGGTAGGGTTAGCTACAGGCTCTATGTGGGCTAAGTTCACTTGGGGAGCATGGTGGACCGACGATATCAAGTTGAATATGTCGGCAATTGCAATCTTAATCTATCTTGCATACCTCATCCTCAGAAGATCAATCCATGATATAGATAGCAAGGCTAGATTATCAGCAGCCTACAATGTGTTTTCTTTTTTGATTTTGATTCCATTGATTTTCATCATTCCAAGGATGACCGATAGCCTTCATCCAGGTAATGGTGGTAATCCAGCACTTGGTGGTGAGGATTTGGATAATACGCTTCGATTGGTTTTCTATCCTTCCATCATAGGGCTTACCTTGCTTGGAGTATGGTTGTCATCACTCAGTTACAGACTTTCAATTTTGAAAGATCGTTGGATACTAAATCACAAGTAGTTTCAGTTGTATTGGTGTTAATTCAGAATTATATTTTGTCTAGTGGCTTGTAACCTGTTGAATTCCAATATGTAGCGTCTAATTTTGCTAAATTTGTCATTTTAAGCCAATAATATTTTGAAAAAAATAACTCTAATTTTTACAATCAATATTAAAGGTAACAGTACATTTGTGTGATTGTCAAAGTAGAGATTTTCAATACTATGTTTTGAGTTGTGATTATAGTATTTAATAAAAGTATGACAAACAGTCATTTATTCGAAATAAAAGCGATTTCACTTTGAGTAACTTAATCAATTCTTATAATTCTTTATTATCAAACCTTTTAATCATTCTAATCTGTTTGGTACCCCAGCTGATGTTGGCAGCAAGTGTCGATTTTTTGCGGAGTATCGGTAAGATCTATTCTGTGATAGGAGTAATAGTCATATTATTCTTAGCCCTCATTGGATACTTAATTTATCTTGATAGAAAGATCACGAGATTAGAAAACCAAAACTTAAACGATGAATAAGCAAGCATCATTTTTTGAAAGCGTATCAAGAAATTTTGATAAAGCAGCAGCCAATACAAAATACCCTAAGGGTCTATTGGAGCAAATAAAAACCTCCAATGCGATATACAAGATGAATTTTCCCGTAAAAATCGGAGGAAAGTTTGAGGTAATTGAAGCATTCAGGGTGCAGCATAGTCACCATAGATTACCGACTAAAGGAGGAATCAGGTACAGCCATTATGTAGACCAACATGAGGTGGAGGCGTTAGCAGCACTGATGACATATAAGTGTGCTCTCGTAGATGTGCCATTCGGTGGAGCCAAAGGTGGAGTCAAGATCAGTACACGTAAATATACTGTAGAACAGCTCGAAAAAATTACAAGAAGATACACTGTAGAGCTCGTACGAAAAAACTTCATCGGACCAGGGATAGATGTGCCAGCCCCAGACTATGGAACAGGGCCAAGAGAGATGGCTTGGATATTGGATACTTACCAACAATTGAAAAACGGTGAGATCGATTCTGCAGCTTGTGTTACTGGTAAGCCAGAGAAAACAAATGGAATCAAAGGTCGAACCGAAGCAACTGGTAGAGGAGTATTCTATGGCCTAAGAGAGTATTTGACACTAGAAGATGAAGTCAAAGCCTTAGGTCTCCAAACTGGTACAGGCGGTAAGACTATGGTGATTCAAGGATTAGGGAATGTAGGCCAATACACAGGTCTTATCTCTATTGAAGAAGGTGACATCAAAGTAATAGGAGTCTCTGAAATAGAAGGAACAATCGTAGATCCAAATGGAATAGATATTGCCAAGCTTATTAAATTTAGAGCAAAGAAGGGATCAATTCTTGGTTTCCCAGGGACTAAGACTCTCAAAAAAAGAGAAGATTGGGTATCGATCAAGTGTGACATCCTCGTGCCTGCAGCTCTAGAAAGTCAAATACACAAAGATAATGCAGCAAAAATTAAAGCAAAAATTATCTGTGAAGCAGCTAATGGTCCTGTAACTGCAGATGCAGAAGCAATATTACTCAAAAAAGGTGTTGTAATCCTGCCAGATATGTATCTCAATGCAGGTGGGGTCACCGTATCTTACTTTGAATGGTTGAAAAACTTGAGTCATATCAGATTTGGTAGAATGGAAAAGAGATTTGATCAGAATGCTTACTCCAATCTCGTAGACATGGTCACTAGACTCACTGGTAAAACAATAGGAGTGAAAGAAAGAACCCTCTTGACTAAGGGTGCAGACGAAGTAGATCTCGTAAGATCTGGATTGGAAGAGACGATGATTAATTCATTCCATCAAATCAGAGCAAATTACACTAGAAAGAAGAATGTTACAGATTACAGAACTGCTGCATTTATCACCGCATTAGATAAAGTGGCAAGTGACTATCTGACTATGGGAATCTTCCCGTAGTCCTTGATGTACTGTTAGTTAAGATTCAGACAGAATATAGATAACAATAAACCACAATTATGGTAGATAAATTAGACAAAACCGATCTTAAAATATTAGAGTTACTCCAAGATAATAGTAAGATTACCAACCTTGAACTTTCTAAGAGGATCAACCTCTCGCCAGCTCCGACGCTAGAAAGAGTCCGAAAGTTGGAAAATAGTAATATCATACAGAGTTATCATGCTAAGGTCAATGCCAATGCTTTAGGTCTAAATGTTAGATCGTTTGTTTTGGTTTCGCTTGCGTGGAATAAGGAGAATGCATTCGATAATTTTGTCAATAAGATCCAAAGTATCCAAGAGATTACGGAATGTTATATTATCACAGGAGATGCTGACTTCTTATTGAAAATAATCTGTGAAGACTTAGCTGCGTACGAGACATTCTTGTTCAAAAAATTATCTGTTATCGATGAGGTCGAAAGACTCAAAACATTAATGAGTCTGTCTAGAATCAAAAAGACTAAAGTGCTACCATTTATATATAAAAACTAGATGCTAAAAGAGAAGAGTCTGCTTTGGACTATGTTAGATGTGCAGTCCAATACTCTTTCATATCTCTATGGGACTATGCATGTGCAGAGCAGTATAGCCTACAAATATGCAGAACAACTCAAGCCAGTCATCAAAAGTAAGCCCTACTTTTACTCTGAAACTAATCTTGATGATCTCGCTGAGAAGGGACAAGATCAATCCATCTTTTCGATACCTCATGGTAAGACACTCTCTAACCTCATCACTCAGAATAGATACCGTAAGTGGATATTGACGGTAAAGAAGCACTTTGGTATAGACCTTGAAAATTTTGATCGTTTTCTGCCATTCATTACTACTCAGTACTTACAGTCACACTACTTGTCAGCAGATCATATGCTCTCTCTCGATAATTACCTCTGGGAGTATGCCCGTGACGAGGAGAGAATACTCGGTGGGATAGAGTCTGTTGAGTTTCAGGCCAATGTAATGAAGCAGATCTCTATGAGTACACAGCTCAAAATGCTCAAAGACTTCCTGTCAAATCCAAATAAATACAAAAAACAATTGGAAGTGTTGGCCGTCGCCTACATGGACCAAGATGTCTATCAATTGCATAAAATCACCAGTCAGAGTCTCGGCGGTCTAAGGCGATTAATGCTCAAAGATCGAAATCATCGAATGGCTGAAGTAATCCTCAATAATAGTACTAGACCAAGTGTCTACACATTCGGAGCAGCACACTTAGCTGGCAATCACGGTGTGTTAGCATTGCTCAAGAGAGGTGGACTCACTATCAAGGCTAAACAACTGTATGTAGAGACTACACAGTGAATTATTGACAAGTTAACACAATCCACTCAACTAATTCACTGTTCTCTTGTCTTACATAGATGAACTTTTATTCATATCTGAACTTGCTAAGCGTTATATGTTGAAATATCAATTTGTTTTTCTTTTATCCACTCATTTTTTTCTCCTTGTTAATCTTCTTTCAGCGCAGAATACATTTACCATCAGTGGCTATATCTCTGATGCTGCGACAGGTGAGACTCTTATCGGGGCTAATGTATACAATACCGAAGACCAGTCTCAAGGGGCAACAACTAATGTCTATGGCTTCTACTCGTTGACCTTGCCTGAGGGACAATATCAACTATCAGCGACATATCTTGGATATACAGATCAGTTATTAGACCTGAATCTTACTGAGGACACCAAGCTACCAATCTCACTGTCTCAAGGAGTACTGATGACCGAAGTAACAATCTCAGCAGAAGAGCAAGAAAAGGATAGTAATGTCGAAAGTACGCAGATGGGTGTAGTGGAACTCCAAGTGGCGAACATCAAAAAATTACCCGCATTACTAGGCGAAGTTGATATCCTCAAGACGATGCAATTATTGCCTGGTGTGTTGTCATCAGGTGAAGGCAATTCAGGATTCTACGTAAGAGGAGGAGGACCTGACCAAAACTTAGTATTGCTCGATGAGGCAATAGTCTATAATACTGGTCACCTACTTGGATTCTTCTCCGTATTCAACGCTGATGTCATCAAGAATACAACACTGATCAAAGGTGGTATGCCAGCAAATTACGGTGGTAGACTGAGCTCCGTAGTAGATGTACAAATGAAGGAAGGGAATAACAAACACTACGAAGCCGAAGGCGGTATTGGTCTGATCTCATCAAGACTGACATTTGAAGGCCCACTGATTAAGGACAAAGCAAGTTTTATCGTGTCAGGGAGAAGAACTTATGCCTTAGACTTAGCTCAGCCAGCACTCAAAGGTGGAAACTTTGAAGGGACTAACTACTATTTCTATGATCTCAATGCTAAGGTAAATTACACTGTAAGTGATAAGGATAGAATATTTTTGAGTGGGTATTTTGGGAGAGATGTTTTAGTGTTTTCTCAACCAAATCGTGACTTTGAATTTGAGCTTCCCTATGGCAATAGGACAGCGACCTTACGTTGGAATCATCTCTTTAACGATAAGTTGTTTATGAATCTCTCAGCAATTTACAATGATTATGAACTTCAGTTCAATGGTGGTCAAGCCGACTTCAAGTTTGGTCTCTTAAGTGGTGTAAGGGATTATAACCTTAAGATGGATTTTGATTACTTCCCCAGTCCTAACCATACGATCAAGTATGGAGCTAACTATACCTATCACAAGCTTACGCCAAATACCACATCTGCCACTAATGGCGAGACTGAATTTTCTTCTGACTTTCTGCCTAAGTATGGGCAAGAGGTCGCATTTTATATCCAAGATGATTTCGCCATCGGCAAGTCGCTAAGGATCAATGCTGGATTGAGGTACTCATTCTTTACCCAATTAGGACCATACACATCAAAGCTCGACGGGACGGTGTATGAGAGTTTTGATCCAGTGGTGACATATGATGGTCTTGAGCCTAGACTAAGTATGAAGTATACCGTCAGTCCAGAGTCATCTCTTAAAGGTGCAGTGACGTTGACTAATCAATACATCCATCTTGCGTCCAACTCATCAAGTACATTGCCTACTGACTTGTGGGTGCCAAGTACTGAGATCGTAGCACCACAGAGAGCAGTGCAATATGCACTAGGTTACTTTCGCAATTTTAATAATAATGTCTATGAGTCTAGTATTGAAGTCTACTATAAGGACCTACGCAATCAGATAGATTATGCTGATGATCAAGTCCCTACACTCTCAGAAGAGGACGAGGATCAGTTTGTCTTTGGGATTGGTAGAGCATATGGAGCTGAATTTTTTCTAAGAAAAAATAAGGGAGATTTGACAGGATGGATAGGTTATACCTTATCTAAAACCGAAAGATCATTCACCGAGATCGAAGATGGTAGGTGGTACCCTGCAGTGTATGATAGACGTAATGATCTCTCAGTTGTGGGAAATTATGAAATATCTCCACGGTTAGAGATTGGAGGGGCCTTTATTTACGGAAGTGGTAGATTCTTTACTCCAGCGGAGTCATTTGTATTTATCGAGAACAAACTAAATATCCTTTACGCTGGACGGAATACCAGTAAGTTGCCCGATTATCATAGGCTAGATCTCTCTCTTACTTACAAACCAAAACAGAAGAAAGAAGGGAAAAAATTTGTTTCCACTTGGAATCTCTCAATCTACAATGTGTACAATCGTAAGAATCCATTCTTTATTTATTACGATCCGACTATTGATGAAGGTACGAGTAGCCTGCAAGCTTATCAAGTGACAATATTCCCTATCATCCCATCGATTACGTGGAACTTTAAGTGGAATCAAAAACCTAAAGCCTAAAATCCTCAAAAGCAGAAGTTATGAATACTCAGTTATCGACAATAATGTATCCTATATGTGCTCTCCTGATCTTGATGATCATTGGTTGTGAGGAAGAGTTCAATCCACCAATTACAGCATCAGCTGAGCAATATGTAGTAGAGGGCTATGTAGAGGCAGGAGAGGGTGCTAATCCTACGTATGTCCTGATCACTCGGTCAGTACCATTCTTTGATGAGCTCAATGCAGATGAGTTTGCAAGTCTTTTTGTAAATAATGCTGACGTTGCAGTAGACGATGGCGACAAGGTAGTTCAATTGAGTAAGTTTTGTCTGGGAGATATCCCTGATGGCCCGATCAAAGATGAGTTAGCTGAGCAGTTTGGGCTTGACCTTACCACCGTATCTGATGATGTTGATATCTGTGTGTATGTGGACTTTAATAATCAGATAATCCAAGAGGAGGGCAGATCTTATGACCTTACGATAAGAATAGAGGACGATCTGCTTACTGCAACTACAACTATTCCAAAGTTAGTAGCGTTAGACAGCTTTATGTTTGAGGAGATTCCAGGCGTCCCTGTCGATAGTTTAGCTCAGCTCTTCTGCAGGATAGCAGATCCGTCAGACGCAAATTACTACCGTTATTTCACAGATGATGATGCAGGTAATCTCAATACCGCATTCTCGTCGATTACCGATGATGTCCAATTCAATGGGCAAGACTTCAGGTTTCCTATTGCTCAAGCAGACAATGATGATGTCAGCTTTGAAGATTATGGCTTTTTTAATGTAGGTGATACAGTCACGCTAAAATGGTGTACAATAGATAAAGAACACTATGACTTTTGGAATACATTCGAGTATAGTCTTAACGGTCAAGGCAGTCCATTTACTTCATATACACGGATAGCGGGCAATGTTGATGGTGGATTTGGCATCTGGGGTGGATATTCTGTCCAACTTGAAGAGCTAATAGTAGCGAAGTAATACACTGTAGAGTACCTCTTTACACTGTCGCTTGAATTTGAATTAGCAGAGATTCACTAAAGATAAGGCGAGAGGCAAAAGGCTAGGTGTATCCAAGTAATTGATAATCATGAGATTAGACTGCTATTCTTCTAGCGTGAAAATTCATGAATTGTCTATGCGGCCTAGTTTGAATTAAACGAGATGTAAATTTATGTACTCCACTTGTCGCCATCGTCTTGATTCAGTATCTTACTTCCGATGAGCTATTGTAAAGTAGCATGCTTATTTTTTCTTCTTTCTATACAGCCGATTATAATCCAACGACTTTAATCATGTTCACCTTGGATGGTTGGCAATTCTGATGAGGTTTGACACCAAAGATTCTTTTCATTTAGGGATTGATATCCATGCTTAGAGTAAAGCACCTCAACCAATTAACTCGAATAGTTTGTATTGCTAATTTGTTATAAATGAATTGAATAACTCCGTATTGTCTACTCTAAATTTAGTAGATATGGATATACACTAAATTTTCTCTTGTAATCTTAGAGATTCCATGTTACTTATTCTCCATCTTACAGTCTTAATATTACAAAAAACATTACGTTAAAATTTAATATAAAAAGCAAATGAGTAGAATTGGTTGGATTGTAATTTTGATTATCTGGATCATCTTGGGTCTATGGTTTATATGGAATTGTCTCTGTGGAGGAGCAATTGCAGCTGTTCCTGCACCTGTTAAAGATAAGTGTGATATAGAATGGAGTGTAAATGATGGTAATAAATTCAAATCATCTACATCTCAGTACATAGGTTTTAAAAAGTCAAACTATCAAAGGTTGAATCCAACTACAGAATTGACGAGTCATATGGAGAAAGTTGCTAACTACCTGAAGTCCAATCAAGGAAGAGCTGTGACTGTCACTGGATATTATGATTCTGATGAACGAAATGGAAGTGTATTACCCAATCTCGGTCTTGCTAGAGCTAATAATGTCAAATCTTGGTTGAGTAGGTTGGGAGTACCAGCCACTCAGATAGAGACAAATGCCAGTAATCAGACAGAGTGCTGGACTGGTAATAGAGATACGCTGCGTCATGGAGTCTCTATGGCAATTGGTAAGGCAAGCCAGGGTGGAGATAAGATTGCTGCTATCAAACAGAGATTATTTGGTAAGCCAGTAACAGTCTACTTTGATACCAATGCAGAATCACTCAACCTTAATCAACAGCAGCGTACCGATTTTGCTGACCTATTTTATTATCTAGAAAGAGTCAAAGGAGCTAAGCTTGATGTAGGTGGACATACTGATAATGTGGGTAATTTGAAATCAAATATCGCATTATCTAAGGAGAGAGCAGCTTTTGTTAAGAACTATCTTGTGACTAACGGAGGTGTGCCAACAGGCAAATTGGATGTAAATGGTTACGGACCAACTAAACCCGTACAGTCCAACAAGACACCTGAAGGTAGAAAGCTCAATAGAAGAGTAGAGGTCACACTGAAGTAACCTCAGTCTTCAGTTATTTTCCTAATTATTTATTGTAAAACATAAGATTAATATCTAAATAAAATGAACAGATCACTTATCATCATAATTCTCATAATCATTCTTGTACTTTTCATCCTTGGATGGATCTTTGGGTGTCCACATTGTATCTTACTTCCATTTTTGTTTATCCTTGGAGCAGCATGGATTGGTTGGAACCTTGGAATGTCTTGGTTTAAAAAACGTATGCTAGGTCTAGAGACAGATTTGAATACTACTCAAGGTAAATACAACAACCTACAATCAGAGTACACTACTTACGAGTCTAAATACAATCTACTAGATACAGAGTATCAAGACTCTCAAAATGATTGGAATTTGCGTTACTCCAATCTGCAGAATAATCAAGATAAAGTTGTGTCAGAGTGGGAGAGTAAGTATGCTACACTTAAGTCAGCAGGCGATAAGTCAAGTGCAGACTGGAAGACAAAGTATGCAGCCTTAGAGGGTCAGTTGAAGTCAGCATCAGAGTGGGAGAGTAAGTATGCCACACTTAAGTCAGCAGGCGATAAGTCAAGTGCAGACTGGAAGGCAAAGTATGCTGCCTTAGAAGGGAAGTTGAAGTCAGCATCAGAGTGGGAGAGTAAGTATGCTACACTGAAGACTGAGGCAGATAAGTCAAGTGCAGATTGGAAGACAAAGTATGTAGCTTTAGAGGGTCAATTGAGTTCAGCATCAGAGTGGGAAGCGAAGTATGCTACACTGAAGTCAGAGGCAGATAAGTCAGGTGCAGATTGGAAGACAAAGTATGCAGCTTTAGAGGGACAATTGAGTTCAGCATCAGAGTG
>CALLAW010000094.1 GCA_938001865.1 uncultured Saprospiraceae bacterium
TCTGCGGAGAAGTTAGTAGAGATGTATACTAACCAAACTGCCTCAGGTCAAGTGGCAAATCCATATGAAAGTGTAGACTTGAATAATTCTACTAAGAGTGTCAAATCAAAAGTCGCTGCGTCTGAAGACTTGTTTGCAAGTAATACTGTAGAGTCAAGTGCTATCAAAACAGAGATTGAAGCATGGATTACGAGTCAAGTCTCCGAAGTCTTCCCACAATACGAACAACTCGCATCAATAGGTGTCGCTGGTCAGATCGCAGATGGATCTTCTGTACGATATGTCAATGCTAAAGGATTAGAATACGACCAAGCTGTCAATAAGTCGCTGATCGGTGCATTGATGGTTGATCAAATCTCAAATAATTACCTCAGTCAAGCTGTATTGGATGCGGGTACTAATATTGAAGACAACAATTCCAAGGAAGTAGTAGAAGGGAAGCTATATACTAATATGGAGCACAAATGGGATGAGGCTTATGGATACCTATTCGGTGTGTCAGCTGATCCTATGCAACCCCTCTTGACACTGGGAGATGATAGCTTCCTCAATAAGTATCTACTTAGAGTGGAGAGTGATGCTGACTTTGCTGGTATTGCTCAAGAAATTTTTGATGCATTCAAACTTGGTAGGGCAGCAATCGTTGCAGATGACTATAGCCTCCGTGATAAGCAAGCAAGGATTATTAATGATAGATTGTCTCAGGTAATCGCAGTCAGAGCCATCTATTACTTACAGACCGCTAAGATAGCCTTAGCTAACGGTGATATGGGAGGTGCATTCCACGATCTTTCTGAAGGATTTGGGTTTATATATAGCTTGAAGTTTGTTAAGCACCCAGGAAGTAATGCTGCTCTGTATACAGGATTAGAAGTTGATGGGTTCATTGGTCAACTGATGGAGGGTAATGGATTTTGGGATGTATCCGGAGACACTCTCGATGCAATCTCAGAAGAGATCGCGAGCCATTTTGATTTCACAGTTGCAGAAGCCCTCTAATCCATTACTAAAATACTAAAAACGGGATATGAAAATCTTTACAAAAATACTCAGTGTTGTTACCCTCTTGGGGGCAATCCTTATCTTGAGTCAAGGTTGTAAAGACCCAATGCAAACCGACCAAATAGATGATCAATTTGATCGGTCGGAAATGCTTACTGATTGGGCAGACAAAATTATCATTCCAAGTTATACAGATTATGTCCAATCGCTTGAGTTGCTTGTAGAGGCTAATACAATCTTCTCAACGACTAAGAACAGTAGTACACTCTCTACGCTTAGAGAGTACTACCTCAATGCATACAAGGCATGGCAGGTTGTTTCGATGTTTGAGATCGGCAAGGCAGAGGAGGTCCAGATTCGAAACTTCACCAATATATACCCGACAGATGTAGATGCTATTCTTGAGAATATCTCTTCTGAGGAAGTCAACTTAGAGTTACCTTCTAACTATGATACTCAAGGATTTCCTGCGATTGACTACTTACTCTTTGGGTTGTCAAGTGATGATGTAGACTTGATGACTCAGTTGGATGGAGAGGCAGGCGCCTACTTAACTGTATTAGTCGATCGACTCTATACATTAAGCCAAGTGGTTTTAAGTGATTGGAATGATGGATACAGAGAGACCTTCATTGATAACGATGGATCATCGGCAACAGCATCAGTTGATAAGGTGGTCAATGACTATTTGTTCTACTACGAAAAGTTTTTGAGAGCTAGCAAGATTGGTCTTCCTGCGGGAGTATTTACTGGGAGTGAATTGCCTAGATTAGTAGAAGCTCCATACTCTAGGATCTATTCTAAAGAGTTACTCATGCATGGTTTCCAGGCAAGTCGCGATTTCTTTAACGGTACAGCATCTCATGGTCAGTCAGATGCAGTTAGCCTTTCACACTATCTTGATTATATCTTTGAGAGTAATGCTATGCCAAATGTCTCTTCTTCCATTCATACGCAATGGGATGTAATAGAGACTGCAATTAGCTTGCTCCAAGATGACCTTTACTCTCAAGTCGAAGAAGATAACTCTGTGATGTTAGCAGCCTATGATGAGTTACAGAAAAATGTCATAGCCTTAAAGGTAGACATGATGCAAGCTCTAAATATACAAGTCGACTACGTTGATGCCGATGGAGACTAGTAAACAGTCTCTAATATCAAGATATTTCACCTCAGATAGAGATGCTGCCTCACTCGCCTTTTTTAGGATAGGGTTTGGTCTGTTGATGTTCGTAAGCCTCGTAAGGTTTTGGGCATTAGGATGGATAGATAAGCTCTACTTGACACCCAAGTTTCACTTCCACTATTGGGGGATGGATTGGGTCACCGTGCCAGGAATATATACCTATGGATTGTTCGCAATCTGTGGGATAGCTGCATTGATGGTCAGTGCTGGTATCCGATATCGCATTGCGATCATCCTATTTTTTCTGTCATTCACATACATTGAGTTGATGGATAAGACGACTTATCTCAATCATTACTACTTGATCTCTCTGCTGAGTTTTATGCTGATCTGGTTACCTGCGAATTGCCTCTATTCTGTGGATGCAGTGAAAGATAAGTCACTGAGATCTGGTCGAATACCAAGTTGGACGATAGACAGTCTGAAGGTTATGATCGCGATTGTCTATATTGCCGCTGGACTTGCCAAGCTCAATTCTGATTGGTTGACACGTGCTATGCCATTGACGCTTTGGTTACAGGGTAAATCTGACCTTCCGCTGATTGGTGGTCTGATGCATCAGTCTTGGGTTCACTATGCATTTAGCTGGGGTGGTGCTCTCTATGATCTCTGTATCATCCCTCTATTGTTGGTTAGGAGGACAAGGGTTTTTGCGTTCAGCTTAGTTGTCATCTTCCATGTGATGACTCGGGTTCTATTTCCGATAGGGATGTTTCCTTTCATTATGATTTTTTGCTCTCTTCTCTTCTTTGCCCCGAGTATTCATCGTCAGATCTTAGATTGGTTAGGAGAGAGGATGGGTTTCGCTATGGCTAAATGGCAAACGGATTCTATCTTAAGTCAGTCATTGTTTTTAAGCGTAAGTCAAGTTGTGATAATAGCATTTCTAGTAGTGCAAGTGGTATTTCCCTTGAGGAGTCACTTCCTTACAGATAATGTCTACTGGACAGAGAGAGGGTATCGTTACTCCTGGCGAGTGATGCTCATGGAGAAGACTGGTTATGCTAATTTCAAAATTCAAAACACTCGTACTGGAAAGCGCTTTTATGTTGATAATGGAGACTTTCTTACTGGCTTTCAACAGAAGCAAATGGCGACTCAGCCTGATTTCATCATAGAGTATGGTCAGTACTTAGGTCGGCACTTTGAGAGTCAAGGTCACCAACATGTTGGTGTCTTTGTCGAGAGCTATGTTGCACTTAACGGACGTCCAAGTCAGCAGTATATCGATCCACAAGTCGATTTGATGCAGATAGATTACAAATCACTCGTAGAGAGTCATATCTTGCAATTTGATGAGTAATTATATCCATAGGTTGATCATAATGGGGCTACTGTTGGTGATGACATTAGTAATCGAGGCACAGACCTCACTCTCTGGGAGGGTAATCTCTGCCAAGGATCAGACTGCACTGTCTGGAGTAGATGTCTATCACGAAGGATTGCAGGTATTGACTCAGACAGATGGTCAAGGCTATTATCGATTTGACCAAGTGCAGCCAGGATTACAGACGGTTACGGTATTTGCACTTGACTATGTCACTCAGACTGATACGGTAGATATTGGTCGCAGCCAAATACTCGATTTTGCTATCCAACCTCTTACTGTTGCGTTGACGGATGTAGAGATTATTGCCAAGAGAGAAGAGCTATTTGCAATCAAGCGATTAGCAGATGTCGTAGGGACATCAATCTTCGCAGGGAAGAAGTCTGAGGTTGTTATCCTAGATTTAGTCCAAGGGAATCAAGCACTTAATAATGGTCGCCAAGTCTATGCTCAAGTCGCCGGATTGAATATCTACGAGGGTAATGCAGGTGGCTTGCAGCTCAATCTTGGTGGGAGAGGGCTCGATCCAAATCGGACGTCCAACTTCAATACTAGACAAAACGGATATGATATCAGTGCCGATGTCCTTGGCTACCCTGAGAGTTACTATACTCCACCCACTGAGGCCGTCTCTGAGATACGTATCTTACGTGGTGCTAGTTCGCTGCAGTATGGTACGCAGTTTGGTGGTTTGATAGACTTCCAACTTCGGAGGATTCCTCAATATAAAAAGATAGAGATTGTCTCCAATCAAACGCTTTCATCATTCGGAGGATTCAGCACATTTAACTCGATTGGAGTCAATAAGGGACGATGGTCTACTAACCTCTTCTACAATTATAAGCAAGGGGATGGATACAGAGATTACTCAGACTATAAGGCTAATACTCTCCATGCGAATCTCAATTTTGCGGCAAGCGATAAGCTCAACTTCAATCTCGAATACACTCGATATCAGTATCTAGCTCAGCAGGCTGGTGGATTGACTGATGCACAGTTTGCTCTAGATTCAAGACAAAGTACTCGGACACGTAATTGGTTTGACGTCAATTGGAATCTCTTTGAAATCTCTGCATCCTATCAAGTATCTGATGCTACAGAGTTGTCGTGGAGTGTATTTGGCTTAGACGCAGTGAGGAGTTCTGTTGGGTATCGTGGTGATCCAATAGACCCAAATTCTAATCCGATCACCACCCTTGATGAGCAATCAAGTGATGGGAGGTACGTGTCACCTCGTGATCTGATTGTTGGAGAATTTCGCAATGTGGGTACCGAGCTAAGAGCATTGACAGAGTACTCCATATGGCAGAGTAATGGAGCCCTACTCGTCGGAGGTAAACTGTATAAGTCAGAGAATAAGTCCGTCCAAGGACCTGGATCAAACGATGAGGATGCAGATTTTAATCTTTACACTGAGATGTATCCCGACTATGCTAACCAATCATCGTTTCTCTTTCCAAACTTTAATGCTTCTCTCTTTGCCGAGAGTGTAATCTACCTTACCGATCGACTATCTATTACTCCAGGATTAAGATTTGAATTTATAGACACGGCGACTGATGGGATTTATAATCAAGTCATCTATGATAATGCTGGTAATGCAATTGGGAATACCCAATTTTCAGAGTCAATGTCTCTCTCCCGAAAGTTTGTGTTGGGAGGTGTAGGTCTGAGTTATGATTGGACTCCAGAGGTAGAGTTAATTGCCAATCTCTCTCAGAATTATCGATCAGTAACCTTTAGTGATATCAGAGTAGTAAGCCCCACATTTATTATCGATCCAGAGATTAGAGATGAGAGTGGTGCTACAGCTGATGTTGGTCTCAGAGGGAGAGTAGGGAAGCTACTCTCCTATGACGTGACAGCATATAGCATCTTATACAATGATCGGATTGGTATCATCCTAGATGATCGAGCTAATCGAGTCAGGAAGAATATCGGAAGAGCTATCATCGTAGGTACTGAGTCACTCATCTCTGCCAACTTAGCTCAATGGCTTCAACCTGAATCTACTCAGTATCATCTGAGGACATATCTCAATACTGCACTGACATACTCTCGATTTCTCCAGTCAGAAGAGAGAAATGTCGTAGGCAAGCAACTGGAGTTCGTCCCACTGCTCAATCTAAAGTATGGACTCTCTGCTGGCTACAAGTCCTTGCTGATGAGTGTGCAGTATACCACTCTCTCCAAGCAGTACACAGATGTACAGAACTCACAATCAGCCCCCATCGGCGACTCTCGGAGTGGCATCATCGGAGAGATCCCTGCCTATCAAGTGGTTGATCTCAATATGAGCTATACCTATCGAGCAGTTAAACTCTCACTCGGTATCAATAATCTCTTGGACAAGGCTTACTTCACTCAAAGAGCAACTGGCTATCCTGGGCCAGGAATCATACCGTCGGATGGTCGATCATTCTTCATTACACTCAGCTATAGACTCTAGTGGTTTTGTGCAGAGATGTGTGGAATCACTTTGTGCAGCTCTTTAATTGGGATGATCACTCTGCAGCAGTACTATATTTACTGAATTATCCTCTGTTAGCGAGATCTAGGAGATCAAGGAATCTATAGTGTAATGTGGGTTATAATGCCCTCTTCACAATGATTACATTTATGATGCAAAGATTGTCACCAGAGTGAATCCTAGAAGACACTTTAGAGAATCACTTTGTTATTCTGCCTGTTGGAGGTCTTCATTTCATATCTTTGATAATTGAAATTTACCCTATTTATTTCGGATAACGATATAATCATATGACACACAAAGTATTTGTAATTATCGCAATGACTCTTTTGTTCACTACTTGGAGTAGTCAATCTATTGCTCAAGATCCTCTTTTTCCCAATTCAGTAGTCTCTAATGATATAGACTTTATTACTGATGATGATCCTGATGCATTTGAGAGTTTAGTTTTTGTGGGTCTCGACAATAAAGAAATGCCGGGAGATCCGAGTGGTGGTGGTCTCTTTGATACCAATACCTTCGTATTTGAGTCAAGATTTACCGATGGTGGTGCAGTTGAGATTTGGTGTCATAGTACATTTGGGTCACAAGCCGCAGCGAGAGAATATGCAGATAAGCTTTGTCCAAGATTGGGCAAGCTTCCTGGTTTTCAGAGAAACTTGTTAGACCATGTGGTGATTCATAATGGTGATGATGGTGCCTTTGCAGAGATAGAAGGGCAGTTTTTTATCCTTTATTCAGACAATATGGATAAGCGCATCAGTACCCACGATTTAGAAGAAACTGTCTTCCACGAATCTGTACATGCTTCATATCAGTTTATGTATCAAAATGATGTAACATGGTTAGATGCACAAAGTCAAGATCCAACGTTTGTCACAGATTATGCTCAACAAAATCCTGCAATTGAAGATATTGCTGAGTCAGCTCTCTTTGCCTATACTCTAATCACTCACCCTGGACGACTCTCACAAAATGTCGAAGATTGGCTACAGGCTAACATTCCTAATCGGTTAGAGTGGTTTGGTATGCTATACTCATCAGTTACGAGTACGCATGATGCTCAACCATCAATCGAAATATATACCTATCCCAATCCGACTCAAGAAAAATGTACCGTATTTCTCGAAAATGTAAGTCTTGGAGAGAAGATAGATGTACATCAATTGAATGATGGAAGACTCGTAAAGTCAATAGAGGCGAGACAAGGTGATAATGTCATTGATCTTACCGGGTTGGCGAATGGCTCTTACTTCCTCTCTGTCAGAGGCTATAGTAAAGCAATCGTGATCAAGCAGCGATAAAATACAACCAATTATCATTCAGATCTTAAGATATGGACGTAAGAAGATTAGAAGATCGCAACTTGAGTCCAATCCAATTCAAACTAATATGTCATAAACTAGTATCTTTAAAAGTGCAATCCTTTACAAAACTAAAATACTATTGATGTCAAATCGTCTCTTAAGTATATTGCTCCTTGGAGTTCTCGCTTTGTCAAGCTGCAAGAAGGAACCAATATCAATGAATGGTATGGGAGGGAGCTCTAGTCATGAGATTGATGACTTGGAGGAGATTAATCCATCGGGAGGTGAAGCTTACTTGACAGGAGATTCTGATTATCTCTTTGACCAAGAAGCATTGCATAGAATTGATCTTATTGTCAGTGCTGCGAATTTGGAATTTATCAATAATGACCCTACCGCCGAGCAGTATGTGGAGGCAAAGATGATTTTTGAAGGAGATACTCTGAGTCCTGTGGGTCTTCGGTATAAGGGCTCAATAGGCGCTTATGTTGGCTGTGTTGCGGGACCGTTCTGGTGGGATCCATCTGGGGCAAAGACATGCCCCAAGCTCTCGATGAAGATCAAGATTAACTGGGAAGGTCGTACCGAACGATTCTATGGACAGAAGAAGATTCAACTCCACTCGATGAATAATGATCCAACTCAGCTGCATGATAGACTTGGCTACTACCTCTTCCGGGAGATGGGAGTGCCAGCTCCTCGATCTACCCATGCACGACTGTATATCAATGGTGATTATGTTGGTCTTTTTGCCCTCATAGAGCAGATTGATGGCCGGTTTACAGATTATCACTATGCTGATGGTGATGGCAACCTCTACAAAGAGGTATGGCCGTTGACATGTGATGGTAAGGTGAGGAGTCAATCCCAATTACTTGCAGGATTGAAGACAAATGAAAATGATAACCCAAGTGCTATAATCACTCAGACATTTGCACAAGCGATCGTAGATACTGAGACTGATCAAGACCTCAAACAAGTCATTGAAGAGTGGATGGACATTGATGAGATCATTGCTCTAGCAGCTGTAGATAGAGCCATCAGAGCAGATGATGGACCATTTCACTGGTACGTAAATGGCAATGATTGCAATCCCCATAATTTCTACTGGTACGAGCAGCCTGTAGATGGCTTGGTCTCCTTGATTCCTTGGGATCTTGATAATGCATTTGATAATATTATAGACAATACCAACAGCGTGATCAATATCCCCGACGCATGGGGGCAAGTCACTAACGATTGCGAGCCATTCTCTACAGGAGGATTTTTTGGATTAGAGCAGAGATCTGCAGCTTGTGATCGACTGACCTATGGTTGGACTCTCTTTGACGATGAGTATAAGATGCAGCAAAATCTCCTCAAAGTAGGACCATTTGCACAATCGAATACTGATCAACTTATCGATATGTGGTCAGACCAAATCAGAGAAGCAACACTCGAAGCAAGTAATAAGTATGGGAGTGAAGCCCTATCTATGACACAGTGGGAGTCAGCTGTCTCAGCATTAAAGTCAAGATTGGAGATCGCAAGAGAGCAGTTGTAATTGATATTTGGCAAGACCGGCTCTGACATTACCCAATTAGGTCAGATTATGTCCTCTGTATTTAATTATCAATGCCTATATTTGCAATCCTTATTTGATAATAGACAATACAAAATATTATGTCCAATATACTTACACTAAGAGATGCCCTCAAAGAAGCAATGATTGAGGAGATGAGAAGAGATCCAGATGTCTTCTTGATGGGAGAGGAAGTTGCAGAGTACAATGGTGCTTATAAGGTAAGTAAGGGCATGCTCGATGAGTTTGGCCCGAAGAGAGTCATAGATACCCCTATTGCAGAGCTAGGATTTGCAGGGATAGGCGTAGGTGCTGCGATGAATGGTCTCAAACCCATCGTAGAGTTTATGACTTGGAACTTCGCTGTATTAGCATTTGATCAGATTGTCAATAATGCTGCTAAGACCCTTTCGCAAAGTGCTGGACAATTTTCTTGTCCAATTGTATTCAGAGGGCCCTCAGGGTCGGCTGGTCAGTTGGCACAACAGCATAGTCAGACATTTGAGAGTTGGATGGCTAACTGCCCAGGTCTCAAGGTAGTATCAATCGTAGATCCAGCTGATGCTAAAGGATTACTCAAGTCTGCAATTAGAGATCCAGATCCAGTCTGTTTTATGGAGTCAGAGAGTTTATACGGACTCAAAGGGGAAGTGCCAGAGGGTGACTATCTCGTACCTATCGGCAAGGCAGCTGTGAGGAGGGAAGGTACTGACGTGACTCTTGTCTCATTCAATAAGATGATGGAAGTCACTAAGTTAGCCGCAGATGAGCTTGCCAAAGAAGGTATCTCTGCTGAGGTCATAGATCTACGTACGATAAGACCTTTAGATCATAAGACTCTCGTAGAGTCAGTCAAGAAGACCAATAGGATGGTAGTCATAGATGAGTCATGGCCATTCGCTGGTGTATCAGCTGAGATAGCTTATGAGATCCAGAAGTATGCATTTGATCATCTTGATGCACCTGTAGTCAGAGTCAATGCTGCAGATACCTCACTCGGATATGCTCCGACACTCGTAGAGGAGTACTTGCCTAGTCCAGCTAAGATCATCAAAGCTGTGAAAGAGGTAATGTATATCAATGCCTAGTGCTGTGCCTCAGGGACGAGGGCAGTTTATCGTATTCGAAGGGATAGATGGCTCTGGCAAGTCCACTCAATCTCAGCTGTTAGCAGACTACCTCATCAGTCAGGGTCGAGAGATACATCTTACACGACAACCATCTGACAGATTCGTCGGTAAGGCGATCAGGGAGGTATTAGAGAAGAGACAAGTCATCCCTCCACAAGCATTAGCTGGGATGTTTCTTGCTGATCGCTATGATCATATCCTAGGTCAAGATGGGATCCTCTCTTACTTAGATAAAGGGATAGATGTGATTTGTGATCGTTACTTTTGGTCATCATTTGCCTATCATGGATTGGATATGGATATTCAATTTGTTATTGATATTCATCAAGAGATATTCAGTTTGTTGATGCCGGATATTACATTCTTCATCGATCTCTTACCTGCTGATGCTATTCGACGCATCGCTCAACGATCTGATCAGAGAGATCTCTTTGAAAAAGAAAGCTTACTTACCACCATTAGACAGAATTATCTCTTTGCTTTTGAGCAGTTTGACGATGCGAATATTACTCAGATCAATGGGAATAATCCTGTGGATCAAGTACATCAAGACCTGATAGCATCACTCTGATTGCAGTCTTGTCATTTATGCAAATGAGGATGGACTTTCATATCTGATGAGAATAATTGGACTGTCTACCACTCTAGTAAATGCAATGTCTTTCGTATCATTATGGAGTTAATAACTCAGTAGATATGAATCGAAAAATGAAATCAATCATACACCAGTTAATTTGTGCATTTTGCTTCATCGCAATTACTAGCATTTACATACAGTGTGATACTCCTAAACAAGTTGTCAAGCACAGATCTCCCGAGAGTCCAATAGAGACCGATAATAATCTTAATCTGTCAAGTATTAGGTCGAGTGATCTCACACTCGAACAAAGGATAGATGCCATTATCAATGAGATGAGCCTTGCAGAAAAGATAGGACAATTAGCTCTCAGAGGTACAAGTAGTAGAGAGTCAAGTCTGCCAGCATCATTGAAAGATAAGGTACGCAGAGGAGAAGTTGGGGCATTTCTCAATGTCATGGATACGACCAATATCAGGATACTTCAAGAGATAGCGATCAATGAAAGTAAGCATGGCATTCCCTTAATTTTTGCAAGAGATGTAATCCACGGATTCAAGACAATATTTCCGATTCCTCTAGGTCAAGCTGCGAGTTGGAATCCATCCCTTGTAGAGGACGGATCTCGTATTGCTGCACTGGAGGCAAGTTCGGTAGGGATCAGGTGGACATTTGCTCCGATGCTTGATATCTGCCAAGATAGTAGATGGGGGAGGATAGCCGAGTCTCCAGGGGAAGATCCATACTTAGCAAGCCAACTTGCTCTAGCTTATGTCAAGGGATTCCAAGGTGGTGACTTGTCAGATCCGACACGTATGGCAGCTTGTGCTAAGCACTTCCTCGCATATGGTGCAGCTATTGGTGGTCGAGACTATAATACTGCCATCATTAGTGATGAATTGATGCAGAATCTCTACTTACCACCATTCAGATCCGCAGTAGAGCAAGGCGTAGCTACTGTGATGTCATCTTTCAATGAAATCAATGGTGTACCAGCAACAGGAAACCACAAGATCCTGATGCAAATCCTGAGAGGTCAGTATGCGTTTGATGGGTTTGTAGTATCAGATTGGAACTCTGTGACTGAGATGATTCATCACGGATATGCATCTGATCCTAAGGAAGCGGCAAGATTGGCAGCATCAGCTGGATTGGATATGGAAATGACCTCTACAGCCTATGACGACTATTTGTCTGTGTTGATCGATGATGAGAGTGTGTCTACTGATCTTATAGACTTCTATGTGAGGAATATTCTTAGGGTTAAGATGAGACTTGGCTTATTCGATGAGCCGTATATTCCTCGTGATCATCCTGGCACATTTTACCAAGATGATCATCTTGAGGCTGCTAAGCAAGCTGCTATCGAGAGTAGTGTACTCCTTAAGAATACTGGATTGCTGCCACTTGACTCACAGTCAAATCTCTTACTTACTGGACCTCTAGCTCACCAAGGTAGAGAACAACTCGGCACTTGGACATTCGATGGCGAATCCGATCCCACAGTCACTCCTCATGAGGCTATGCCAGATGCTGATTTTATCGCTGGACTCTCATATAGCAGAGATACTGATCTGAGCCAGTTGAGTGAAGTGGTATCTGCAGCTAGACAGTCTGATGTGGTAGTGATCGTAGCTGGAGAGGAAGCAATACTCTCAGGAGAAGCCCACTCTAGAGCCTCTATCAAGTTGCCAGGGGCACAAGAGGCCATGATCAGGGAGTTGGCTAAGGTAGGCAAGCCGATCGTACTCGTCATCATGGCTGGACGACCGCTTAATATTACTGACATTGTCGATGACGTAGATGCAGTGTTGATGATGTGGCACCCAGGTACGATGGGCGGACCGGCTCTCCATGAGATGCTCACAGGTGTAAGTACACCGAGTGGAAGACTCCCAGTCAGTTGGCCTAAGGCAGCAGGACAGCTCCCATACTTCTATAATCATAAGAATACTGGTAGACCAGCTAAGTCGAGCTCCTTCGTAGGCATCGATGACATCCCTATAGGGGCTTGGCAGAGTAGTCTAGGCAATGAATCACACTATCTAGACGTCGGATATGCACCACTATTTCCATTTGGATATGGACTTACATATGGAGCAGTAGAGTATAGTGATATCTCAGCATCACAATCCCAGCTAGCAAGAGATGAGTCGATTGTACTCAAGGTAAATGTCACTAATACTAGCACATACCCAACATCAGAAGTCGTACAGTGCTATGCCCACGATATTACTGGTAGAGTCACTAGACCTATCAGAGAACTCATAAGATTTGACAAGGTGTCAATTGCGGCTGGAGAGACCAAAGAGGTAACCTTTGAGCTTCATTATTCAGATTTTGAATACTCTGATAGTGATGGTGTCAAAGCAGTAGAGGATGGTCCGATCGAGCTATATATAGGTAAGGATTCCGACACGGAAAACAAAGTAGTGATCTCAATCGAGGAGTAGTTTTTGCTAGATTTGATCAGGATTCTTAACAGTCAATTCGCAGTCAAGGTCTCCAGTGTTGCGAGTAGAGATTGGTTCGAAGAGGAGTATACTGACCTCCTCAGGTGCATATGGCTTATGCGGTGTTCCACGAGGTATGATGACAAATTCCCCAGAGTTGAGTTTAAGCGTCTCATGCTCTAGCTGGATATAGAGCTTACCGTCTATGACATAGAATAGCTCATCTTCATTAGCATGTTGATGAAGTACAAACTCACCTTTAAGTTTAGCGATTTTGACATGTTGATTATTGAGTTGTCCGATGATTTTGGGGCTCCAATGATCAGTAAAGGTAGAGAGCTTTTCTGCGAGATTCACCTTGATTATTTCCATAGCTTTAACTTCCTGGATAGGGTTTGAGAGTTACTTTCTTAGCCAACCAACAATATGCTTGCCTAGCACTTCATATTTACCATTGTTATAATCAAGGGGCACATTGATTCGAGTAGGATTATTTGGACCACCATTTTGTTGGACAAATTGGATGTGTTCGTTACTAACTTCACAGATGATAGCGACATGTCCATATCCATTAGACGGAGTAGGTCCGAAGATGATGAGATCTCCCTCTTGTGGTCTGGAGTAGCTTGGATTGCGGTATTGGCTGAGTGCCCTTCCCGAATTGTAGCTGCCATCTGAGAGATTGTAATCAAAGAACTCTTTGGCATGACCATAGCTATTGGGCATCTTATGATTGTAGTGTTCGTAGTAGTACCTTTTGACAAACTCTACACATTGGTATCTCAGTCCGAGATTATAGCCGTCAGCGGTAGTGTTTCTACCAAATACATTCGTTTCTTTTCCATTGCTGTAGACATCTACGCCATTATAATTATCAACTACAAAAGGCTCGTAGCCATTAATTGATGATTTTTTTTTGTAGGTACGTTTCCCTTTTGATTTTTTGGAAGGGACGGAAGCTTTCTTTTCATTTTTGAGGTCGCTGCCAAATGTCGGAAGAGAAATAGATGAAAACACTGCACTATCGAAAATGTTGATTCCTTCTGGTTTTAATATTGCAAAGTGAATCGCAGAGAATGCAACCAAAAAAGTAAAGAAAAAAGCAAATATTTTAGAACCTTGCATTTGGATTGTTGATGGGTGTCTACTTAATATACAACTGTTTGACTCATCTCTAATAGAGGAGTCTTATCTCACGCAAATGTAACTGTATGTACGCTAAATTTAGTGTTAATAACTTTGACAAATCAGGCAAATGATACAATTATAGGATCATACCTGCTATAGTTGCAGTGAGCAGACATGCTATCGTACCTCCTATCAATGATTTGAACCCAAGTTCTGTAAGCGTTTTTCTCTGTCCTGGAGCGATTGATCCTATGCCACCAATCTGTATCCCGATAGAAGCAAAATTAGCAAATCCACACAGTGCATAAGTCGCAAGGATGATAGACTTCTGAGACATTTGTCCACCTGTCTTGAATCCCTCCAATGATGAGTAAGCGACGAACTCATTGAGTATCGTCTTCTCACCTAAGAGTTGTCCCATCGCCATTAGATCTCCAGCAGGAGTACCTATCAGCCATGCAATTGGAGCAAACAAGAAACCTAATAAGTACTGTAAGGAGAGTTGTGGATAGAGTCCTCCTGAATTACTTGCAACGAACTCATTAATATTGCCAATGCTTCCGAGTATTCCAAGGAGTTCGTTAGTCAAGTAGATGAATGCCATAAACGCTAATAACATAGCTCCCACATTAACCGCAAGCTTCAAGCCATCAGTGGTCCCTCTTGCGATGGAATCTAAGAAGTTGCTACCAGCTGATGTTCTCGGTATTTCTAGCGTAGTTTTGATGTCTTTTTTGAGTTCTGGGTAGAGTATTTTTGCTGCAACGATTGCTGCAGGAGCAGAGATGATCGAAGCCGTCAATAGATGCATCCCAAACTCTGCCTTTTCTGCGACACTCTCTCCACCCAGCATCGCGATATATGCACCGAATACACCTCCAGCAATCGTTGCCATCCCACCTGTCATCAGACACATGATCTCTGATTTGGACATAGACTCTAGATATGGCTTGACTACTAACGGTGCTTCGGTCTGACCGATAAATACATTAGCTGCCGCGGCCAGACTCTCTGCACCACTCAGCCTCATCGTTTTGCTCATTATCCATGCAAATCCATAAACAACCTTCTGCAAAATACCCAAGTAATAGAGTAGAGACGAAAGTGCAGAGAAGAATACAATAGTTGGTAATACAAAAAATGCAAATCCATATGGACTACCCGGTATGGCTAAATCCCCAAATAGAAACTGTGCTGACTTCTCAGTACTACTAATCATGATTACAAAGAAATCAACGACACTCTTAAATAATGTCCTCACAAACGGTACTTGAATCAAAAGTACTGCCAAGACTAACTGCAGACCGACACCCGTGAGCACTAATCTCCAATTGATAGATTTGCGATCACTGCTTAGTATCCAGCAAATACCAATCAAAGCTGTTAATCCAATAGCTCCTCTCAAAATATTCATCCCAAAATCCATACTTTAGTGTCTTGATAGAGTTAAATCAATAAAATTCAAGTTCAAAACGGAAAATAGAGATATTTTTTCAATCTATTAAGGATATGGCATATGTAATTGGTATTGCTGGAGGAAGTGGGAGTGGAAAGTCAACATTCCTGAAGCAACTCAAAGCAAATCTAGATGAGGATTGCTTCACAATGGTCACGCAGGATGATTATTACCATCCTAGAGAGCATCAAATTACTGATGAGAATGGAATCAAGAACTTTGATCTCCCGACATCTATAGATAGTGATCTATTACTGACACATTTGCAACAGCTCAGACAAGGTCATTCTGTATCTAAGCAAGAGTATACCTTCAACAATGACAAGGTGATTCCAACTGTCAAAACACTGAATCCGTCTCCAGTAATTATTGTCGAAGGATTATTTATTTATCACTTTGTAGAAGTAGCTAAGCTGTGTGATCTCAAATTATTCATAGATGCACCTACGGACCTCAAGATTATACGACGTATCAAGCGTGATCAGGACGAACGTAACTATCCACTCGACGACGTCTTGTATCGATATCAGCATCATGTCGTACCCAGCTATACAGATTATATAGCACCTTATAGAGATGATTGTGATCTCATCATTAACAATAAATCTAAGATGAATGAAGCTGTAAGGGTAGTAAGCACATTTATCAATTCAATTGGATAGTTATCTTCTCATTATGTCACAACAATACATCCACGGATACGATAAAGTCGAACAGAAAAGACTCAAAAAACAAAACTCCATACTTGCTAAGTATATTTATGATAACTGCCCATTTGGAGAGGATCAACGAATCCTAGAGGTGGGATGTGGAGTCGGTGCTCAAATGGATTACGTATACCATAACTATCATCCGATACAATTGACAGGAATCGATATCTCAGCTGAACAAATCAGGCAAGCCAAAGTCAACTTAGCCGACCTGGATGAATCAAAATATACTCTCGAGTGTCAATCAATCGCCAATTACCAATCTGATCTACCGTATGATGCGCTACTGATGGTATGGGTACTGGAGCATGTAGCCGATCCTTCCCAATTATTAGAGCAGAGTCTAAGGCATTTGAGATCAGGTGCTGATGTGTTTGTAACAGAAGTTAATCATAAGAGTATGCGTATTGGCAATGCGTCAGATAAGTTTTATCAGCTATGGGATGCCTCTGTAGATTATCAGGGCCAACTCGGAGGAGATGCAAATATCGGACAGAAACTCCCAGAGATATTCGCGGGTACTGAGATGCTTACAGACATTAGAGTTGCTCCATACTTGATGCAATTTGACCAGAGTCAATCCTCTCAAAGAGACGAGATGATTACGTATATCGTAGACTTGGTTCAGAGTGCAGCCTTACCGATGATAGCAGCAGATTACATTACAGAGCAATTGTGGAGAGAGGTAAGAGATGAGTTGCTTAATTTGGTAGGCAAGGAAGATTCGAGTTTTAGTTACTCCTTCGTCCAAGGGATCGCAAAAGTTATCTAGCCGAGTTCTTTCCTGAAATCTCTGAATACATCAAAAGGGTAGTATGAAGGCATCCCTGATTTGATCGTGATTGGTTCTTTCTTCACTGGATGTACGAATGACATCGTATGACAGTGAAGCGCTATTCCATAATTATTCATCTTGCGAGTAGCACCATACTTCATATCACCTACGACGGGCACGCCAATCTTAGAGAGTTGTACTCTAATCTGATGTGATCTTCCGGTTTCGAGATTTACCTTGAGTAGACTTACTTGATCTAAGTACGCAAGCATTTTATAAGACAGTCGCGATTCCTTCCGATTCTTTTTTTGGATATCATACGCTTTGGAGATGTTTTTCTTCGAATCTTTGATCATATAGTGAGTTAGATTCTGACTAGTCTCCACAGGTCTTCGTTCTGAGACTACGAGATAAGTCTTATCGATCTTGCGATCTCGCATGAGAGCATTCATTCGCGTAAGAGCTTTACTCGTCTTTGCAAAGATTACCACACCACTAGCTGGTCGATCTAACCTATGGAATGATCCGAGAAATACATCTCCAGGCTTATTGTGTTTCCATTTGATATATCTCTTGACCTCGTCCATGAGAGTCCAATCTCCAGTCTCGTCTCCTTGCGATAACCAACCTACAGGCTTGCTAGCTGCAATCAGATGATTGTCTTCATAGATGATTTTCATTGACATAGAGCAAGGGGTATCGGATTGGAGAGTTGTGAGTAATGGACTTAGATCTTAAGATCTAAGATTCATTACCTACCTCAGTAGAGAGATCGTCGATCGAGATGTCTAAGTGTGAAACATCATAAGTAGCTTCTCCATTACGGACAATAATAATCTGTGGAGATTCGTGGTGAACATCTAATGTATCAGCAATATACTTAGATACTGGTCTATATGAGAGCAAATCTAAGTAATACCACTGCATATTATCTCCAAGTTCTTCCCAACCGCTATCTAATCTTAACTTCGCTACAGATGAGATAGAGCAAGTAGTACTGTGCTTAAATATTACACAAGGAGAATTATATGATTTTTTATTTATGATTTCGTCTACTTGTTTGGTAGACTCGATCGGATTCCAATGTTTCAATCGCAATTATTTAGTAGCAGTGATTTTAAAAGCATTTGGACAACCTACATTCCTCTTACCACAAGAAGTCATTACAGTCGTGAGTATCAAACATGCAAATACAATTGCTAATCCTTTTTTCAATTTATTCATAATAATTAATTCTAATAAGTGTTTACTTTCGATCCTTAACAGAACTTAAACGCCTTTGTTTAAGCACTTATTATATTGCAAATGTACAGCAATCTAATTTAATTCAAGATTTAAAGTTGTTTAGTACAGTGTAGAGCTGTTTATGGCGATTATTTGACCTTGATCAAATTTGCTATTTGTCCCTTATAATGATAATGCAATAGAAGAACAGCATACAGGATCGATCCTTTCACTGATCACTTATTTTGGACTATACGCATTAAGATTAGTCATAATCTATCCAAGAAGCATCGATTAATTGGTTTGAAACGTTAATTAATCAGTCAATTCCGACAAATGTTCAATTTTTTCATTCCAAAGTTAGCTTAATATTACACATATTAAATATATTTGTAATATGTATGCACTAATTGCATTTCATTTATCTATTATGAAGCATTTATTTTTAACTATTAGTTTAGTATTTTTTGTAGCACTGCAGACTGCTATTGCTCAAAACTATCCACTTGATAAAGGAATCTCTGTGAGAGCTTTATTTATGGATTATCAGTCTCAGAATGGGGGAGACCTTGCTGAATTCAAATCATACCATCATGGGTTTTCTCTTGGTTATCAACAGATGATCAATGACAACTTCAATCTGTATGTACCATTTAAGGTCGGAGTTGTGTCACAGTCACACTTAGATACACCTGTGAATTGTCTGCATAAGACAGTATATGGGCTCGATGCTCAATTACAGTATCTCTTCCAGAAGAAGACTGCAATACTTTCTCCATTTATCGCAGGAGGTATCGGAGGGGTGTACGAAAACGGAGAAGACATTAATGTTCAGTTTCCGTTTGGGGTTGGTCTGCAATACACAATTGCACCCAATGCACGATTAGTCTGGCAATCTGAGTACAGGGTCAGTCTAGCAGAAAACCGGAATAACTTACATCACGGTATCGGATTTATTTACGGTCTCAATAAGTCTGACGCGATGCCAAAAGTTAAGGAAGAGGTGATTGGTGATCGTGATGGCGATGGGCTAGAAGATGATATCGACCTTTGTCCAGATATGGCAGGGCCTCTGGAGCTCAACGGTTGTCCTGATAAGGATGGAGATGGAGTCGCGGATTACAAAGATAAATGTCCAAACTATATCGGTCTTGCGGCATTTGACGGATGTCCAGATAGTGATGGTGATGGGATCAGCGATAACGATGATGAATGTCCTAACATGGCTGGTACAGTTGCCAATAATGGATGCCCAGGAAATGATAGAGATAATGATGGTGTCCTTGACAAAGATGATAGATGCCCAGATAGAGCAGGATCACCACTGAATAATGGTTGTCCTGAGGTCAAAGTAGTCACAGCGGATGCAGATGGCGACGGGATTGCTGATGCCAATGATAGATGTCCTAATACTCCAGGAGTCTCTAGTGCTCAGGGATGCCCAGACAGAGACGGAGACGGAGTAGCTGACTCAGCTGATAAGTGTCCTAGTCTGCCAGGTCTACGTACATACAATGGCTGCCCTGATAGTGATGGAGATGGATTGGATGACAGTAGAGATAGATGTCCTAATCAGGCTGGATCGGTGGATAACGGTGGTTGTCCAGGTATGCAAGCTGCTGATAGACAAGTCTTAGAAGTTGCGATGAGGGCTGTACAGTTTGATAGCGGCAAAGCGACGTTCAAGTCAGAATCTTATAGAGTACTCAACCAGATCTTAGATATTATGCAGAGATATCCTAGCTATAACTTGAGTATCGAAGGTCATACTGATAGCTCAGGTTCTTCAAGCCTTAATCTCTCACTCAGCGAAAAGAGAGCCAAAGCCTGTAGAGATTATCTTGTACAGAAAGGAATCAGTGCCTCGAGACTGAGCTATGTTGGCTATGGTGAGTCAAGACCTATTGCTGATAACTCTACTGAGACTGGACGTAAGCTTAATAGAAGGGTAGAATTCAACGCTACTCAGTAACTCTTAGAGTAGATATCATATATCGAAAAGCCATTACTTCATAACTCAAAGAAGTAATGGCTTTTTGACTTTATTGTAATATTTCTTTCCTGCTAGTATGCAAATGTGAGTACGGACACTAGTGTAAATAATTGTGTCTTTATCTATTGCGCAATCATTTTACGATGTCTCTAAGCGACCAACTATTGAAATGTTAATTATTACTCTCAAATGATGATTGGCACGATATTTTCTCTTTGACATTAGTATTAATGATAATACAAGAAATATTGAAATCATTTAGAGAGAGTATCATTAAAGTTTAAATCAAATTTTTGCCTTGAGGCATTATTAATTCAAGTTATGGAACAGTGGTTGAGTTTAACAGTTAAAGTAACCGTGGTGTGGTTGCTATCAGTGGTATCGCTATCGGCAGCACAGAGCAATGTCGAGTCTGTAGCTGCGACTGAGATGCATCAATATTATGCATTTACAGGGAGTGGAGCAAGTACAGGTAGTGGTACATATGACTTGTCGATTAATAAGTCTATCGTTACTCAAGGTCCTTATGCTCCTGGGATGGATATCGAGTATATCATCACAGTAACTAATGAAGGGACTATCGATTCATGGGATCCTGAGATTACTGATTATATCCCCGTAGGGATGTCACTCTCTACTAATGACAACAATGATTGGACAATCGTAGGAGGTGGCAATGCCATCAATACTCTACCTACCGTGATGACAGGCAGTGGTGTATCTGTGAGTATTATCCTTACGATAGATCCAGACTTCGAGGGAGGCTGTATCACTAATCAGGCGGCGATTACTGGGTACTTCGATGACTATGAAGATTGTGATAGCGATCCCGATCTAGGATTCAATGATGATGAAGATGGTGATGGAGATCCAATCGATGATGATGAGGACTTCGCAACTCTATGTGTAGGTAATATCGTCCTTGCACTATCCGACATCTCCCTAGATGGGATAAGAGAAGATGACTCTAATCTATTGAAGTGGAATGTAAGTAATGTAGAGATGCTTGACTATTATGAGATATATAGGACACTGCCAGGTCGGTCACCTCAACTCTTAACAACGATTGAGAATACACAAGATATTTACTATAGTTACAGAGATAAGGATATTGATCAATCAGCATATTATCAGGTAGTTGGTGTTGATTACAGCAACGCGATTACAGAAAGTAGCATGATATATATAGAGGCTATGGTTGATGACAACTCACTAAGCATCTATCCCAATCCTACTGCTGACTATGTCGTGATATCAGGAAATGGGATCTCAGAGATACTTATATATAGTCCTCAAGGATCACTCTTAGATCAGATTGTGGACACGGGACAGAAGGATTATACTTACTACTTTGATAACAATGTAGGTGGTGGAGTATATCCCTTGATCATAAGATACACTGATGGAAGTACAAAGACTAAGCGTGTGGTGGTTATTGAGTAATACCAATATGACCCTCACATCTACAACTTATAAACACTTGTAGAAATTGATTGTAAAGGTAACTATCATCTGGTAGTTACCTTTTTTTATTGTTCCGAGCCAAAGACTTATACATCAATGAATCTATAGTGCATACAATTCGATAATCTGGGTTGAGTTTTATCTGTGGTGTAATTTGGAGAGATATATTTGTAGGTTATTGGGAAGGAACACCCTAAATCAAACACATCAGTCACAGTAGACTCACTACAGTAGCTTAGCCAATTCCTTATACAGAGATCCATCGCTGATTGCTGCTCCTTTGAGAGTCATAGCGTAGAGCTCGACTTCTCTTGGTAATGTGTATGCCTTGTTGCCAGTGATAAGCTCATAGACGCCATTCAACAGGTTATCACTGAGGCTTTCATCAAGTGCTATGGAGCCGCTAGAGCTTTTGATTCCAATCATGACAGCTGTCTCCTTTTGGTAATGAAAGCACGTGATGCTATCGGTTGTTGTATGTCTAAGATATTGAGTTTGTCGCATCACTTTTTCGAATACTACATCACTGAAGAGCTCTGTGATCTCAGTGGCATTACTTGGGTCAGTAGATTGAATTTTCTTCCATTCATCTGCATCTATACCATTGACGATGAGGTAGTTGATAAATTCCTTTTTTAGACCTTGGAGTTCCTCTGTTGTAAGAGTTCTGTATTTGGGCATATGTTTGGTGTATTGTCAATCCAAAGATGAAGATAATGAGGTTTGATTATTCAAGGTTGATTGATGAATTATTTTGCATTTACCAGCGAGTATACAACTCTTACCTTCCCATACTATCAAACTTCCCTTTCAATACCCAAAGACCAATGCACGAGAGAGTACTACAGCTCGCAGCGAGTAACCAATATGTAGAGTATCCAGTATACTCGATTACGGGAAGACCAGCAATTGGTGCAAGTAAGAATGCTAATGCAAACATCGTAGAGACCGTACCCATATATTTGCCTTGATTACTGCTATCAGCTCTGCGCATCGCTAATGATGGGATCAGTGGAAAGTTAAATACTTCACCAATCGCTACTAATAAACTATAGAGTACGATTGCAGTAATTGGATTAGAAAAGAGATTGAGAGCCAAATAACCAATGCCAATAAGCAATGCTCCGATCGCTAGTGGTCTGAAATATGAGTTGCGTAGTTCAATCACATAGACAATCGGCATCTCGAGCAAGAAGACTAATATGCCATTAGCAGTGAAGAATAATCCAATAAAGTCTTCGTCTAAGCCTACGATCTCTTTGAAGTACACTGGTACAGCAAATAGGATCTGAAAGAAAGCAACCATGTTGACCAGATTGAGAAGCAAGAAGGCAATGAGCAACTTATCGGTATACGGAGACTGTGAAGGAGTTTCACTCTCTAGGATTACTTCTGGAGGTGTATTGCGATGTTGGAGTACAAGAGTTAGAGTCCCCGCGGCAAGCAAGCAGGTAAGACCATCTAAGATAAATAACCATGAATATCCATGATACTTGGCTACTAGACCTCCTAGCGCTGGTCCGATTGCAATACCAAGATTGATCGCCATCCGCAAGAGTGAGTATCCTCTAGTCACGTTAGCTGGATTGCCCCATTGGCCTACTGCACTGAATGCTGCTGGACTGAACATACTTGAGAAGATACCTGTAACCATCAGCCATAGACTCAATCCAATGAAACTCTTAAACTCTAAGATCAACATAAATGCACAACCAGCTCCTATCAGACTGATCAACATGACCTTAAAGTTACCTATGCGATCGGTAAGCATTCCACCGATATTGGAGCCAGCAAATGCTCCAAGACCAAAACAAAAGAGTACTACACCTGTCTGAAACTTACTAAATCCCAACTGGCTCGTCAAATAGACACTCATAAACGGGATTACCATCTCTCCACAACGATTGACTAAGTAGATCAATGCTATCGCCCAGACGTCTCTCGACAATCCAGAAAACGATTTTTTATAGAAGTTAATCAGCTTATTCATAATTAGAGTCTTCGAATCTTTTGGGAGTGTATTCTAATCGATAAAAAAAGGTCTTATCGTCGCTGCGATAAGACCTTTGATAATTATCCTTAGTATAGATAGCTCGATGTCTTTCAGCGATATTGGTTATTCCAATATTGTCTCAGCGAATTTGACGTCGATTGATTCATTTTAGTAAGGGTTTAATCTTTATGCAAATGTAGAGAGATTTTACAAATGTTGGATACTTATTCGCGATCCAATTAATTGAGATGATCAATCGTATTGGTAAGGATATTTAGTCCCTCAGATTATAATGATTTCCAAGAGTATCGCTAGGTTGATTGCTCAGATACTCACTAGATTGCTTAGTGGGAGATTATTATGTAGACTGACACCCTTGATCAAAAATAGCGTTTTATATATTAATAAAAAATGTAATGTAAAATATCTTTTTGTAAGTAATCAAGAGTATATTTGTAGTGTATCCGACAGATATTGCCTTGGTGAAGTCTTTTTAACATATAGAAATGTTAAAGTTAGAGAGTAGACCAACCCTTTTGGCAGTGTAAGACGTATAATATAGTATACACTTGAAACCCGTATAACTTTTGCCCTATGAACATTTTTTATAAAATCAGAGCATTCTTTACACGTTCGACTAAGAAGGTCGACACTGTGAAGAAGAGCCGTAGAGTAGTCGAGGACTACGAAGCATGGCTTGGCGTGTAGTACAATGAGATCGAGATTACTCTCTGAGTTGTATGACACAAGACATTTAGACTAGAGTCAGAGAATTGACTTAGATGATGTGAAGGTTAGCTTTCCTCTCTAAGAGTTGTTCTTCTGTTTCTTCTCTATCTGGATCAGGTAGACAACAATCTACTGGACAGACTGCAGCACATTGTGGTTCTTCATGAAATCCCACACATTCAGTACACTTATCTGGGACGATATAATATACATCGTCATCTATTGGCTTTTGCTTTGCATTCACATCTACTGGACCTGACTCGGTCTCGTAACTTCCTGTAAGTGACGTGCCATCTACCATTGCCCACTCAAAACCTCCTTCATAGATCGCATTGTTAGGACACTCTGGTTCGCATGCTCCGCAATTGATACATTCGTCTGTGATATAGATTGCCATAGTTGTATTTAATTCTTTATTATCCGTAATAGGGTATTCACTCTCACATCTCTAGTACAAAGTTAACTTACTAAAAGTTCTTCCGATAGATTATACCATAAATTATACTCAAAGATATATAACCGATCAGCGTGATCAATATAGCATACTGTGGTCGCAGCCAAATGCTTAACAGACCTA
>CALLAW010000095.1 GCA_938001865.1 uncultured Saprospiraceae bacterium
ACAGAGTTACTATCCAACTCACTGTCAAACCACACGAAGAGGGAGTCAGCTACTTGCGTAAAATGCGAGATCGTATCTGTATCGGTTGCGACCAAATGGTTTTCGTCGGAGTTAGAGAGCTTGATTTTGAGGTATTTACTATTGCGGTGAGTCACATCAACTACTTGAGCACTCGTCATACCGAAGAGTTGGATTGTGTAGTTTCGGATCAGTGAGTCATCCTTCACGACCACCATTGTGTCTAAGAATCCAACTCTCTCAGGTTGTCCATCATAGAGGTAGTTGAGATTTTGATCTTCGAGTGCAAACAGTTGAAATGTATCTGACTTCAGGTTAGTGAGTTGCCATCTGCCTCCTTCATCCGTCTGAGTTGCATAGTACGGTCGTTCGAGCATCAAGACAGAGTCTGTCAGATTATCATAAGCCTGGATGATGATTCCTTCTAGGGGTTCGCCTGTGTACGCATCAGTCACTGTCCCTTGGAGAGTGAGGCTATCGATCTGATCACCTGTAGACATGATATATGCAAGGTTGTCAGTCGGGTTACCTTCTGTAAAATCCACAAAGGCCTTACCAAAGTTGAAGACATAAGTAGTGTTTTCTCTGAGTACTTCTTCTTCGTTGAGTGTCACCTTGACTGTCTTGCCACGGAGCTCTATATCTGGCTTGTATTCGAGTGGTGGAGAGATGATAATCTGTTTTTTGTCCTTGAGTGTCACCCACTCGTCAAATACTATGGTGATCGGTGTGCCGTCCCATCTCGTCATAAGATTGGTAGTAGACTCATCTAGTAAGATGCCAGGTGGTATCGAATCTTTGTCACCACCACCCAGCGGCAGTGCAGACTTGGCACAGCTAGATGGTACTATTATGGTCGCTGCCAAAATGCATATGCAAGCCAATACGGAATAAGAAAGAATGTGAATCGGGTTTCTGATAGTCCTTTAGATCAATGTTAGAGATTAAGTGTATTGTTTGAATATAGAAACGAAAGATATGATGTTTTCTTTGGCTTGAGGGGCTAAATCTTCGTTAAGGTTCCAAGTGTGGACATGACCGATGTAATTCATCTCCAGATATTGGGCAGTGAGCCTAAATGGATCAGCAAAACTCGACAACAATTCTTCTTCGCTACTGGAGCTCAATAGACCTAGATTTTTACCTGCGAGTGACCGACCAATTGGCTTCGCTATCGTCACACAGTCAGTAAGTCTGTCCACAAAGTTCTTCAGCAATCCACTCATGCTGTACCAGTAGACAGGAGTCGCCATGATCCAAGTGTCGTAATTGTCAGCAAGTTGCTTCATGAGAGAAAGAAAGTCATCATCTTGATTGCGGTGGAGATAGTCGTAACCACTAAATGAATAATCGAGGAGGTCTATTGAGTCACACTTGTGAAGAGCCTTGAGATAGTTGACCGATTTCGAAGTATTTCCATCTGATCTTGAGCTTGCTTGGATGATTATTGTGGGCATGCTGTAAAGAGGTATGAGTCTATTTTGAATATTAAAATATTATGCAGAATGTAAGACTGTAAAAGCCATTCAATTATGCATAATAATTGTTTTGCTAATCATAAACACCAAAAAACTTTAGAATATAGTGAGTTTTTTTAGGTAGGTTATCAAACTTTTAGTCTTAAAAATTCAAATTTATGCGGTTATTAATAATTTTCTCTATTTCCTTTCTCAGCATATTTCATATAGATTGGGTGTAAATACGTTATTTATAGTTTAGAGGGTAAAAATATTTTAGCTGGTCATATAGGTGAAAATGGAATAGAAACTAGTTCCCTTTTTGAGGGTGTTTATTCTATCAGGATTGAAAAAAATACTAAGTTAGTTGGAAATGCAAGATTTATTAAAGTTCACTAATTTATCCTTGTTCGCCTTGCCTTTACAACTCTCAGGTCAAGGCATCAAGTTTAATGTAGGGATACCCATACTTTCCCATAATGTAACAAGTGTAGATGAGATAGAGTATGGAGTTAATGACTCATATTTCAATAATATCTGGTTACCTAACTTAAGCGTTGGCGTGAGCTATCGATCGATTTATTTTGGAGTTGATTCCTACTCAGCTAGAATTCATCGATTAGATTAGAAACCTATTCATTTTTGTTAGGGTATCAAAAAGAGATTAATAGGCTTAAACTTAGAGTTGGTTCTGGTGTAACTTTTAATGATGATGTCATTTCGACATATACAGATTGGGAGTCAAATCCACGTGAATTTTGGATATGTAGAGAGATCAATCCATGGGGTTTAAATTTTTGGTCTTCTTTAGATTATGAAATCTGGAATAAGGTTACTCTTGGAATTAATTTTAGGTTTAACCCAATGTTTAAAGAATTTCAGCCTAATCCTGAGAGACAATGTTGGTTTTCTCATGGACATGATCGAATCCATTACTTTGTAAGTCAGGTGATTATTGGATATTCTTTTTGAGTTTCAAATGAGGTTAAACTTAGCCTTAGATTCAGACTTAATATTCATTGGGATTTAAACGCATACAAAGCAAACGACGCCAACCAGTGCTGACCTGCATAATCTCCATCTTTAATCTTATCAAGCGAGTACTCTAGATGCTCATCAGCTAACCTCAGACAAGCCTCACAATCATCAAGTGAGTAGAGGCACCAAGCTCTTGAGAAGTTAAGTCCATCAAGGTGAACAAGTTTTCCATCTGATCGATCAGAGACTTTGCCTGGAGCAAGTGCTAAACTTCCATCAAATAACTGAGGTAAAAAGTTACGGGACCAATTTTCGAATTCTGAGTCAGCCAATACCTTACGCATAATGTCTAACTCTTGGAGGCAAGGAGAAAGAAAGTCATAACCACTCGGCTCCCAACTAATCGGACAACCCTTGTCATCACTATAAAACCGCTTTGCAGCATTACTGATAGCAGTCAAAAATTCCTGATTGCCAACAGTCTGAGCATAGTCATAAGCGAAGCTTAATCCGAAAGCAGTATTAGAATGTTCGCCAACTCTGATAGGGTAGATGAGTTTAGGGAGATACTCGATATAGGCATCTACGATGTAGTCTGTGAGTGGTTGGAGATTGGACTCCCATTCTCTCGCTATAGGATCGTCCCACGTGTGGAGTTCTGCTACGAGCTTGAGTAGCCAGACCCAACCGTACGTCCGTTCAAATGACTTACTCCCTTTATTCATAGAGAAGTATTCTACTTCTTTTTCAATGTTTTTCTTTGTGAGGTTTTCGCCGAGTTGCTTGAGGATTTCACTTTTTGACTCTAAGTCAGGAAATTGCTTCAGCAGGTAGATGAGTGACCAATGTCCATGCACTGCTGAGTGCCAATCAAAGCAACCATAGAATGCAGGGTGATGCTCTTGTGGCAAGGCATTGTCTTCTGCAGTGGCGAGTATGATGCCAGACTTATAAGGAAATGGAGTCTGGATACACCCAAGGGGGAGTGAGGCGAGTCTGTTGGCCTCCTTGAGATCAAGAGTGATCCGTGGAGTGGAGTGATGAGTCGTGTCCCCATTGCTCTGGATTGCACGCTTAGTATCAAGAGGATTGCTTATCTGTGGATCACTGCAACTGATGAGGCAGAGCAGACTGCTGATGAGTAAGACGATTGATTGCTTCATCTAGTAAATTTATTAAAAAATCTGCTGACTCTCACTCCTCGATCTTCTTGGGTAAGAGGAAATTTATTGATCGCATTGAATAGAGGGTATTGTGATTAGCATACCCATCAGTCTGGCGAGGATGGGCACTACTGTAATATCAGTAGGATGTCATCATTTGACAGTGCCAGATATTATTTAGAATAAATAAAATTCACAGTCTAGAGATTTGACTACATTTGTTTAGTGAATCCTAACACTTGCATATTATTCTTCTCCAATACAGCTAATCATGAGGCTAGGTCTAAGCAATATGATAGCAGTCTCAATAGATGGCAGAATCAAACTATCGCAAGTTCACTGATCAGAAGATCTCTCTCATTGATCAAGCAATCCCAGCTACCATATTACATGATTGATGAGAGTAAGCAAGTGGGATCAACATTTGGACAGAGACTCTGCAGTGCTATCGATCATGTCTTCACTGTCTCTGATTATGAGCATATCATCATCCTTGGTAATGACTGTCTAGATCTTACGCTGAGTGAGATCACTCAGAGTGCTGCATTGCTTGCTCAAGGCAACCAGGTGATAGGCTTGACTCAGTGTGATGGTGCCTATCTTATCGGTATCAATAGGGCTCACTATACTCGCAGAGGATTGGAGTCCATAGGATGGCAGACTGATGCCCTTGTCAGTGACTTGATGGCATATTTTAGCTCGACTGCAGTGCAGCTTGAGGATAAGATAGAGTTGAATCATCTGTCTCGATTGGCACATTTGGCTACGACTGTTCTCTGCCAGTGCATTGCTCGATTGCTCTCTCATGTCAGAGCAACTCTATCTGTAGCGTCACGGATCTTACTCCACCATATCTATCAAGTCCAGATACCCATACTGAGAGGTCCGCCACAAGTGATCTAGGACTCTGATCTCAGTGGCACCATACAGAGGTGTCCCGCATTTCCCCATTGAGGGAATGTATTTTTTTATTCATTTTGTATATCCTCAAACTATAATTCACTGTGTCTATGAAACAGCACTATACACTTATCCTATTTATCGTTATCAGCATGAGTCAGATAGCCATGCTGACTGGTCAGCATCGTGTGACTGGTCTTGTCACATCGACTGATGGTGAGACCCTCCCAGGAGTATCAGTCAGTGTACTTGATAGCTCTGTAGGGACGCTTACTGACACTGATGGTAGGTATACTCTAGAGATCTCGGATCCCTCTGCCACGCTACAGTATAGTTATGTCGGCTTCGCTACCCAATCAGTACAGGTCGATGGTCAGTCGGTCCTTGATATCGTCCTCTCGACAGGTGTCAATCTCGATGAAGTCGTAGTGACAGCTCTCGGCCTCAAGCGAAATACGAAGAATCTCGGTTACTCGATCCAGAAACTCCCAGGGAGTGATCTCCAGCGGGTTCAGGCTACTAACTTTGTAGATAATCTGAGCGGTAAGTTGGCAGGGGTGACAGTCAGTACAGGAGCTACAGGTGTCGGATCGACATCTAAGATTACGATCCGTGGAGAGGCCAGCTTTACATCTAATAATCCTCTTTTCGTAGTGGATGGTATCCCGATCAATAACGCTACTGTGGTCAATGTCACCAACGAAGCCGCAGCGGGATTCCAAGAGATCGACTTCGGTAATGGGGCGATGGATGTCAATCCCAATGATGTCAAATCAGTCACTGTACTCAAAGGCCCATCAGCGGCGGCACTCTACGGGACTAGGGCTAATAATGGAGTCATCATCATAGAGACTAAGGATGGCAGCGAATCAGATGGTATCCAAGTTGAGTTTACGACGACACAGAGCATAGAGACACCCTTCCAACTCCCAGAGTTTCAGAATCGTTACGGTCAAGGGAATAATGGTGAGTTTGCATTCGTAGATGGACTCGGTGGCGGTATCAATGATAATATCACTTACAGTTGGGGACCAGAGCTAGACCAGGGAATATTGATCCCACAATTTGATAGTCCAGTGACTCTTCCAGATGGATCAGTAGTCAGAGGTGGAGATGTTGCTGTCCACGGTGGCTTACCAATCACACCTACAGAGTTTGTCTCTAACCCTGACAATCTCAAAGACTTCTATCAGACTGGATATACAAGTATCAACTCACTTGCTGTAAGTAATAGTGGCGATCGTGGTTATTATCGTCTATCACTCTCTAATCTAGGGAGTGAGAGTTATATCCCAGGTGTTAACTTCAACAGACGATCACTCGGTGCTAGGATGGGGTTTGACCTTACGGAAAAGGTGTCACTCTCTGCGTCTACTAATTATATTGTATCATCGAGTGACAATAGACCATCCAACGGTTACGGATCAGAAAATATCAACTACTCACTCGTCGCTTGGTTAGGTCGTCAGTCCAATCTCAACTCTCTCAAGGACTATTGGCAGCCTGGATTAGAGGGACTACAACAGTATTCTTTCAATTATACATTCTTTGATAATCCGTATTTTATCCTCTTAGAAAACCAAAATGCATTTGATCGCAATCGCCTCTTCGGTAACTTGAGGCTTAATTATGAGGTCATCGAAGGACTCAATATCTCACTGAGATCAGGGTTAGACAACTCTGATGAACTCCGTACAATGCGAAGAGCCTTCTCCACTAATCGATTTAAGAATGGTGCTTACGCAGAGAACACAGTTAACTTTAGAGAGATCAATACTGACATCCTTGCGAGATACACAAGGTCAATCTCTGACCTTAACTTAGATCTCAGTGTCGGTGGGAATCGGATGGATCAGATCGCGGGTACTCAACAGTCGCAGGTCACAGCACTTGCCCAGCAAGGGATCTATAATCTGAGCAATGGTGCAGTACCGATCCAAGTCTTTGAGCAGCGAGCACAGAAGAGGATCAATAGTGTCTACGGGATACTGAAGCTAGGTTATAAGGACTATCTAAGTGTAGACCTGACGGGACGTAATGATTGGTCAAGTGCATTGGCCTCCGAGTTTGGAACCGACAATGTATCATTCTTCTATCCATCAGTGAGTACAAGTTTGATCTTGAGTAATCTGATTTCACTTCCGAGTTTGATCTCATTCGCTAAGGTACGCGGGAGCTTTGCCGCAGTTGGTAATGATACAGATGCCTATCGGACATCAAGTACATTCATCTCCGCTACAGCAGTGAATGGCCAGCCAGCATTTACAGATGCCTCGACACTCCCCAATACAGCACTCTTACCAGAGAGAACTACAGCTGTAGAGTTCGGTGCAGATATCAGAGTCCTTGATGATAGACTGAGACTTGATGTGACATACTATGATGCCACTTCCGAAAACCAAATCATCGCTCTCCCAATCGCCAGTTCATCAGGATATGACCAGCGAGTCATCAATGGCGGTAAAGTGCAAAATCGAGGTGTCGAAGCAATCATAGGTGTGACTGCGGTGTCCAATAATCAATGGAAGTGGAACTCAACAGTCAACTTCAGTACACAGAAGGCAACAGTTTTGGATTTGCCCGACGAGGCACAGACTCTCACCCTCGCCTATACAAGAGTCTATGACAATCCTAATCAGACAGTCTGGTATCAAGTCACAGAAGGTGATCAGATCGGTGATATGTGGGGGACAGGATATCTCAAAAACGAGAATGGTGACTTCGTCATCGGTGATGATGGGAAGTATATCGTAGACAACAATTTGATCAAGTTAGGCAATTACAACCCAGACTTCATACTCGGATGGGCCAATGAGATAAGCTATAGAGGGTTTGACCTCAACTTTGTGATCGATTGGAGACAAGGAGGTACGCTAGTCTCACGTACACAAGCTCTCGCTGGAGTGGGTGGTCAGCTCTTAGAGACACAGGATAGACCAGCCGAAGGAATCATCGCCCAAGGTGTCAATGCTGCTGGTGAGCCCAATACCATTGCAATACCAGCAGAGACTTACTATCGACAATTCTACGATCGTAACCATGAAGAGAATAATACCTATGATGCAAGCTATATCAAACTGAGAGAAGCGTCACTTACCTTCCAACTCTCAACTCTAGCTGGCAATACTGTCCTCAGCAAGTATCTCCGTCAGTCGAGCCTCTCTCTTGTTGGCCGTAATTTATTTGCCTTGAGTGACATCCCTCACTTTGATCCAGAGCAGCTTGCAGTGCAAGGACAACAGTTCGTCAGTGGAGTAGAGGATATGTCATATCCGACAGCTAGGAGCATCGGTCTGAGCCTAAATGTCAAATTTTAATAGACCAGAAAGAAGAAAAATCACTCGATGAGATGCCTCAGTCTCAATCAAAATATACTACTATGAAACAATTATCTATCCTCATTCTCTTACTCTCAATCGTGAGTTGCTCCAATGATTTCGTAGAGATCAATACAAATCCCAATGGTGCTACTGATGCACAACCAGATCTGTTACTCCGCAAAGTACTGTGGGACTACACAGAGCAGATGAGCTATGAAGGATTCGTCGCTGGCAACCTGCTTGGACAGTACTTCACTTCTATAGACTTCAATCTCTTTGATCGTCATAGCCTGACAGAGTCACAGTTTGGTGGCAATCCTTGGGACATTATCTATCCCAATCTGAGAGATACGGAGATCATCTTGACTAAGTCACGAGAGTCCGCAGCATTTGCTGTCTACGAAGGTCCAGCCTTAGTCATCAAGTCTTACCTCGCTGCATCAGCCACTGATCTATTCGGTGATGTCCCTTACTCTGAAGCAGCACAAGGCAAATCTGGGATAATCTCTCCTATCTATGACTCACAAGAGGAGATCTATCTTGGCCAAGACGGGATCATTGCCAATCTCAAGCTAGCAATGACACTCTTGACTGATCCAGTATATACACAATCTCTGAGTGGTGATATCATCTACAATGGTGATCTCAGACAGTGGCAAGCTCTCGCAGGATCACTGCTCATCAAGGCATTGATGAGAGTCAGTGATAAAGTAGATGTGAGTGCTGATCTGACAGAAGTATTTGAGTCAAGCAATTATATCTCAGAGGCAAGTGATAATGCTGTGTACCAGTTCACCGCTCAGCCCAACAACTTCAGGATGTCTACAGCTAGAGTAGGAGATTATAACCTCTATATCATGTCAGAGACTATCTCTGAGATCTTTGAATCATACGATGACCCTCGGCAACAACTCTTCTTCAGACCCACGGCAGCGACTGGTGACTATGTCGGATTGCTCAATGGTCCTGATGCCTCTCAACTCTCGATCAGTGTCTCTGATTATTCACTCTCAGGAGAGATATTTAGAGAGAATGCTACTGCACTTAAGGGGAATATCATGACAGATTGGGAGACTGGATTCCTCTTAGCTGAGGCTGCAGAGAAGGGTTACATCAATAGTGATGCAGGACTACTCTACGCTGATGCCACAGAAGCTGGATTCCAATATTGGGGATTAGAGATGCCA
>CALLAW010000096.1 GCA_938001865.1 uncultured Saprospiraceae bacterium
ATACATGCATCACATAACCCTCCACCACAATCCACATCTGTCTCATCTCCATTCTGAACTCCATCGATACAAGTCTCACACGAACCATCATCGGTATCAGCAGCAGGGTCATAATTGTGTGCATCAGGATTAGTACAACCAAGTATAGGACAAGGTGGACAAATAGTTCCTCCACAATCTACACCAGTCTCGTTTCCGTTCTGGATACCATCATCACAACCTGGACATGCTGGACAATCCCCACCACAATCAACGGCGGTTTCATTCCCGTTCTGTATACCATCCACACAGGTAGGACATGCAATACAGTCCCCCCCGCAATCTACACCAGTCTCATTTCCGTTTAAGATTCCATCTACACAAGAAAAACAAGGAGGACACTGACCACCACAATCGACACCTTCCTCTATTCCATTTTTGATGCCATCAGTACAAGTAGGTGTTGGATCTTCTTTTTTACATGAGAAAAGAAGAAGTGTAAATACTGCCATAACTACCACAGTTATAGTTGTTGATTTTGCTATTGTTTTCATTATTTAATATTTGTATTGATTAATCGTTTCTAATTCGGAATGACCCTGTCACAGGTACTTGATTACCACTTATACTAGATGTTAAGTTTGCTGTAAATGATCCTCCAATAAACCCACCGATAGATTCATATTCATCAATCTGGATAGACTCGTTACATGGAGGAGAATAACAGTTAATGCTTACATAATAATAGTCGTAATCATAATCTATCGATCCCCATATCATTCCATTATAGCTACCTATATTATTGCCAATCCAGCTGATTTCTCCATAATGTGATTTTGCTAATGATGATTGCCATGTCACATAATTAGTAGATGTAGCAGCATCATACCAGTAGTCATGATCGAACCAAATAAAGGTCTCTCCATCAAAAGTCATCGTGATGAATTCCTCTATATTATCGCAGACGTCAAAGTTGACCATCGTGATATCATTGATAGGCAGTGTTGTCGGATATGTACTCGATGGTGATTGCTTACTTTCTGCAAAATTGTAGGCAATAACTTCTATTTCATCGCGACAAGTAATCAAAGAGAAATCTATCGTCCCGTCTACATTAATAGGAAAGGCCGAATCACTCGCTGAAGTGATAATTACTCCATCTTCAACTGGGTTGCCATCACAATTCAAGAAGTTGCCCGACAAGTCTACAATTCTAGAATCAAGACTTGCATCTATCGTAAATGAGCTTGATGAAGATGTATCAAACGGTCCAATACTCGTACTAAATACAGTTTCAAATTCACATTGAGCAGAAATGTCACCAGTACGAATGTCAAGTTGGAGTAATTCATCTTTAGGAATTTTGCCATATGCCTTCCCATCACTATTTGTATAAGTTATGGCCGTTAGAGGTCTTCCTGTCTGGTTTCCACTTGTAATCGTAACTACGACCTGTGCTCCTGACACTGGAGTTCCTTGTTCTGAGAGTACACAAACCTCATATTCGACAACCGAAAATGGTGCATCACAATTCCACCAACTAAAGTGGCTCACTGTAGCGATATAATTAGTACCTGATAAATTAGCACTTCCTTTTTCTTCCCAGAAACCAGTCTCCTCATTAAAATTCCATAATGGAATCACTGTTGGTGCAGAAGTTAAAAGGTCATTACCTACTGGAAACACGAGTGTAGCGACTTGACCATTTCCGATATTTAATGGTTCTCCTTGAGGACTTGAGAGTTCAACAACCATCATCCCGTATGTTGCCAATTGCACCTGTTCATCCTCTAATGAAAATCCGCTGAGATTCCCTGGCATCAAGGATAATGCATTTACATCAGTGGGATCTAACCAATACGCTGTCACCTCTACCTCACCTGTGTATGGGGCACCTGTTGCTGTTACTATGCTATTGGGAAGTATTGATACGGATGCTCCACTACTAAATCCAATAGTCCCCCCAATATTGTGTTGAAAACTTGCTGTTGGTGGTCGTCTAATCATATAGACTGTCACACTAGATATTGAGGGAATATTTGGAATAAAGATTCGATGTGCATTGAAGTATCCAGCTTTTCGAACTATGAGGTGAGTTCCTGCACCATTCAATTCCATCTTATCAAACGTAAATAATCCTAGGTCGTTGGTACTTGCAGTTCTACCATTCAATTCTACTATTGCATCGGTAAGTGGAGTACCCTTATCATCTAAGACTCGACCCACTGTTTTGGACTCAACAGGATAGTATGCTTGATCTATTACCTCTATGATCGGATCATCTACACTACATGAAGCAAAAAACAGAAGACCCGCAAGTAAAACATATATTAAGTATCTCATTTTGATTATTGATTTTAATTGTAATAATTAGGATGATTGACTTGACTATCTACAGATGAGCATGGCTTCTGTACGTCTATTGACTGAGTGATCTATTTCGGAACAATTCGAATTGTCATCACAATGATTTTTCAACAGAGTTTCACCAAATCCTTGAGCAATGACTCTTGATGGATTGATACCTCTGCTTTGCATATATTCTAAAACTGCTTGAGCTCTTTTCTCAGACAGAGATAGGTTATATGAAGCGTCACCACGGCTATCTGTATGCGCTGATAGCTGAATTTTTGCGTTAGAGTGATTAGTCATATACCTTATCACTCTATCTATCTCATACTTTGAAGCTTCGACTAATTCCCACTTATCAAATTCATATGTGATATCCAAGATGGTACCACGACCACAGTCAAAGTTTTCAACTCCTAACTCTAGATCTACAAAAAGAGTGGTACTTCTTGTTAGTCCTTTTGTTGTAACACTTTTGATATCAGACAATTTATTTTCTTTCACTCCCACAAGATTGTAGGATGAGTTCTTATCTAATGCAAAACCAAACGATCCATCACCGTTAGTGCTTTCTTGTTGTACTGATCTGTTGGTGTTTTTAGTAAGTGAAACGGACACACCTGGCTCTCCGGTCCTAGTCCTAGAATTTACGGCTCTACCCTTTAAAATGAATCTCAAGTCAGTATACACTATTGATCTATTCAGCGGTGCTGTTGGATTCATTTCTTCCTTTCTGATAATTGAGGTAGAGGTTTTGACACCGTATACTAGACCAGAAACTGTGTATTCTGCTTCAAGCAATTTAGAAAATTCCACTAGCCCAAAACCATTAGTTATACCGGTAGCTACAATTTGGTTACTCTTATTTTTAAGTATGACATCGGCATTGGGGATTACTTTTTTAGTAAGTTCATCTTCTACCTTGATGATAATTTTACTTTTACCATCAAGATTCTCTGTTGTTTCAGCTACCAAAGCTTCTTCCACATCTTTAATTTGTGGTTGTGATCCAATTAGAACTGTTAGACCTAGACTAACTCCTACAGACCCAAAGGATTCATTAAATTCATTCAAATCTTTAGGTGCATTTAGCAAATATGGAACACCTTGACTGATTGCATAATTCTGATTAATTGCAAAAGGTGTATGACCATAGACAATACCCATATTGCCTCGACTATTCAATTCAAAACTCCGATCTGGCCTGACTGAAAATTGATTGAGATAGTAAGCCCCTATATTTAGCGCAACATTCTTTCTTAATCTATATCTAATGCCAATACCACCTTTTACTGCTAAGCTTGCAGCGTCAAATCCACTAAACATCAAGTGATGATCTACTTTGTCGTCTATTGGATGTTGCGAAGTTGTGATGATTTCTCCTCCATGTATGATCGAGTATCCAACTCTTCCAAATAACTGTGCTTGAACTGATTTACCTATGTCAATCTTAAGGGTAGGACCAAGACCTAGGAAATGGCGAGTAATAGTCTCAATGTTTTGAGATATTCTACTTGAATTAATCTGAAGTTCTTCATAGAATATTGAATCAGATATAGTGGAGCTCGGATTGTTAATTATCAAGTCATAATCAAATCCTAATCCGATAGAGCCAAAAAAATAGTCAATTGAGGCCCCGACTTTGTACCCACTATCAACAGAGTAGTAAGTGAACTTGTCTGAATGATTTTGGATAAAATCATATCCTCCTTTAACACCTAATTGTATTTCATTACTCCTTGTTTCTTGACTCTGTAGATTGTATCCAATCAACATTGATAATATAATTATTGTTATCTGTTTCATCTTTCTCAGTTTTGATTATTTCATACCTTATCCATCCCCGAAACAACTTTAGCGATGTCTAGATTTTAAAATTATGATGTCCATTTTCCTTTATAAGGCTTGATTGACCATCGGCAGGTATACTTGACAAGTGGTCAATATTTGCCTCCATACCACGCATGGCGAACTCTCTCCATTGTTCCACGATATCTTTTTGCCGTCTCCTGGATACAGGAATTTCGACACTATTAAAGAGTGCCACACTCCCAGACTTTTTATATATCTCAACTGCTCTAATGTTCACAGCATAAGACTTGTGTACAAGCAAAAAGTTGGTCCCAAGTAATTCTAGCAATTTGACCATGCTCATACTACACAGCAACATTGAATCATCACTCAAGTAAATCTTCGTGTAGTTCTGACAAGCTCCGATATAATAGATGGTGTTACTATCGACAATTCTCAGATGGTCACCACATGGTAATATGTGTTTCATTATTTTTGCATTTACTACCAAGTGGTGCACCGTTCGTAAAGTGTTACCCCCTTTTCTTGATTTTTTTTAATTTTGTTGGTAACACTTACCTATTGATTGACCACCTAAATGCAAAACAACTTGCTTGATTCTAATCAATTCATCTCTCAACTCTTGCGTAGTCCTGCAGAAAGAGAAAGGGCGGTATTACTATTGGCGAGAAATAAAAAAATTAAATCAACGATTCGTAGTTACGTCAAAAATAATAGTGGTCAGGATGATGATGCCAATACTATATTCCATGATGCGATCATAATTTTTGTGAAAAAAGTCTATACTCAGTCTGATTTTCAACTAGAAAAAGGTGTGGAAGCATACTTATATGGAATAGCAAAAAATCTCTGGGCTAATACACTAAGATCAAGATCTAATAATAGAAATCTTGAAATTGAAAACCAGCCAACTCTTGCTAGTGAAGAAGACACTCTCGTAAAATTGCTATCTGCCGAGAGAAAAACACTATTAGAGAAAGTACTTGCCACCCTTGGTGATAAATGTAGGCAGGTACTAATCTATTGGTCATATGGAAGTAGCATGAAAGAGATTGCTGAAAAACTCAACTATACTTCAGATGGAATGGCAAGAAAGAAAAAACACCAATGTGTACAAAAACTGAAGGCTTTGATTAACAATAATGAATCATTGAGAAATTCACTTAAATACTAAAATTGTCTGAGATGCAAGACTACACTGAACAGATCGAAGACTATATTTTTGACCGGTTGGAAGGTCAAACCAAACTTGCATTTGAACAAGCAATGGAGGCTGATCCAAGTCTTGCAGAAGAAGTAAATATTCAACTACAAGCTAAAGCTGTAAGTGCAGATTTGTTAGAACTTGAACTCAGAACTCTTCTTGAGCAAAAATCAAATATCAATGATTCAGATCAAAGAGAAAATTCTAAACTTTGGTGGATCATAGGTGGTGTCCTTCTACTAACAATTGTCGGACTAGTCTTTAATCAATTGAGAACTATCACCATAGAAAAACCTACATATGCAAGTCTCTACACAGAACCGACTTGGCCAATAGAACGATCTACTGAAAATGAAAGCCTAAGCGAAGGTATTAGTCAAGCACTGAGTTCAGACTTTAGGGAAGGGATCACAACAATTCAACAAAGCAATACCGAAGCCAATCTAAAATACTATTGGCTAGCAGAACTCTTTGC
>CALLAW010000097.1 GCA_938001865.1 uncultured Saprospiraceae bacterium
CATACAGATATCGGGACTATTTGGTGATAATGGATCGATCAGAGGGATATCGATCTAGCGCTGTCAAGACTTAGAGACTGCGACACACTTAGCTGAGAGTGATCCGGCTGTCATCGCAGGCATACTCAGGGTGAGAGTCAGACCATAGTGGGCGGCTGTAGGGAGTCAGCTTAGATAGCCTTACGGCAAATGTGAAACAGACAGCTAGATATCCCCATTGAGTAACAACTCTTCATTTTTGTACTTAGATGGACACTTTGTCAATACCTCTGTTGCGACAAATACTTCATCTTGCATCGTGCCTGTGACGACGACACTCTCAGCTCGTTCGAAGTCTTGAGGCTTAGGGAGTGTCAAGACAACTTGGTTAGTGACGCCGTCCATGTCTTCCATGTAGAATGAAAAATAGTTAGGATCTTCATTGGGGTCGTAGATCATATCTTGAGAGAGGTCGAGTGTGCCATTGACTTTGACCTTAGATCCAGCTTGTTTAGCAGTATCAAATGACGCATAAGTACTTACATCACCCGAAGCTGAGAGGAATGCAGCTACTGCTGCTACAAGACAAACGATGGCTATTAATTGTGTTTTTTTCATGAGATAAGTTTTCTATCAAGATTGGATATCTTAACACACTACAAAGGTAGGTCTGAATTGTTGTAAGTGCAAGGGTGAAGGAAGATATCTCTACCTTCGTTGTAAGAGACTAATCTGGTGCTGTCGTGATCAAAGTACCAGAGTATTAGGCTTTTACCTTGTGATAGGTGATGACGTGATTGCCATCAAGCTGGATGGTCAGTAGTCCACTATTGTTAATGGTGCAGGTCGTAGTGAGTGTATCACCGCCATCAGTAATCCATGTGAGGTCAAATGGCTTATTGACTTGATAAGTGAGGAATGATCCTTTGAATGATCCAGGCTGCCAAGCGTAACTCTTGCTCTGTGTCGAGATGATTGTATATCTCCCTGCTTCCTTGATGATTGCGATTTCTTCGGAGTCTTTACTGATGTATTTGGATTCTATCGGCTGAGTCCGATTGGTAGAGTAGTAGTTGTCTAGCATAGACACTGTCCAAGCTGTCGCTTGAGGAGAGTATATGGGCCGATTTGTTCCTTCTTGTCCGCCAGCACTCTCTTGCTGAGTGGGGAGCTTTACGTCTTGGACTGGGATCCACTTACCATTGTGATAGTAGAGGGAGTCTTTGACTACAGCTCTGTGGACTGATCCGTGTCTGATGAGACCTTCACCACCATGTCTGTATGTCTTGAGACTATCATCAAGAGATCGATAGAGCTTGTCGCCTAACCAGGTCAGTGCTGACTTGTTCTGCTCCCATGCTGTGTAATCTGCGATGAATTGGTCAAGCATATCGAGTAAGACGCTATGTGTACGTTCGCTTCCTCTCTTGCTCAACCCAAATTTTGCCCTTCCTCTTACAGGCTCGGTATATCTCCAGACAGGATACTTGGAATCGTAGATAACTTCAACGATCAGATAGCCATACTTGGACATCATACCACTCTCAGCAAATCTGCCTGTAATTGCAAATACGGATGCAGTCTGATCGGAATCCTCTTGCCTCTGATTAATGACAGGCAGTCCTGCTGATGATAGATGATCCTTGATCGTACGAGTGGCATCGAAGGCCAGCTTATTGGGTGGTGACTCGAAGTCTACTACATGGATACCATTTACCTGCGAGTGAGTATGTGCTATGCCGATACTGATGTAAATGCATGCAAAGGCTAAGAATCTTATGATGTGTCCCATGGTAATAAAGATAGTAAATCTAAACTGACGAATTGTTAAAATGCTTTAGTCATAGCATCCTTCGCCAGCTGGACCCAAGAGGTATTTTAGCGTAAGCGTCCCCCAAGTATTGCGCTGTTGGAAGGTTGACTTGAACTCTGGAGACCTTGTATTGATAGTATAGATCAGGTCTACTGTCTGTAGGATCTGTACTTTGACTCCGACATAAGCTTCGTAGATAAATTTGCGAGTATCAGCAAACGTATAATAATTGCCTTTGCTCCTCGCATAGACACCATTGAGATGGTAATTGTAGAGCACAGCTCGACCTGTAATACCACCGACTAATGAGAAGCCAAAATCTTCATCATTGACTGAGGCGTTGCTCGGATTGTTGACATCGGTGTAGGCCAGGTGATCGATCACTCCCTCTACACTCATGACCTTACCAAAGTCAATACCAAATGCGATGTCAGTATAGCTACCAAGATTAAGCTCTGGTCTGACTTGCAAGACGACCTTTCTGATTGGTGTCCAGATCGCAATTTCGGAAGAGACTGAGTACTGTACGAGTGGAAGGATATTTTTGATTACTTCTCCAGTGGGGTATGTCTTACTTTCGTCTCTCTGCCAAAGGTTGGCATCTGGTCGCTTCCAACCAAACAGATTGTCGATCCCTCTCGCTAGTCCAGTCCCTCCGAGACCAAACGAAAATGAAGTATTCACTCCCATGTCAAAGAGGCGAGCACTGTGAACAAATCTCTTCGTCCCTTCAAGTCGCCTGCTACTTCTGAATCCTGTAAATGATGAAAACGGTCGATCTGCAGCAAGGCTATACCCATTGGCTACAGCCTCGCCAAATCCATCAATCTCATCAGAGATATGCGTAGGACTGAATCCATTGGCGATAAAGAGAAAACTGTGTGATTCTGTTTTTTGACGAAAGTCAGACCGATACAAGATGTTATCCATCAAGTAGTCAATCCTCTCTCTGACCCATGGAAGTCCTAGGTAATAAGAATTAGCATACTCTCCAAAAAATCCTAACCGCAATGCTACAGTATAATTTTTGTCGAAGTAAGGCATCTCAGTATTATCCTCAGTATCCTGCCTGATCCAATCGGCGAAGGCATCTTGATCGATACTGAGCTCTACACCTGCAAAATCAATCTGTCGCTGTGATTGAAGATGTGTCGTAATGCCTATAATGATGAGGAATATAATAGAGAGTCTCATAATGTCTGAATCTAATGAATGGCGATATCTATAATAACGTAAACTTTTGACCAAAGCTGCGATCTAATGAACTGTGAAGATTGCTCAACTTAGCCAATTGACCAAATGTAAGATTAAGAAGTTGAACACTAAAAATGTAGAGTAGGAAGCTCTGAATGATTGGTGAAAGTTAAAATATTACTAATAAAATCCGTGACCTCTTATTGACAGTAGCGTCTTAGAAATATCTTTTCATCTTATTCATCAATAAATTAACAAATAAAACTTATGGATTTTTTATCAAACATTGATCTGAGTGCATTGTGGAATACAGTACTCACTTGGGCTCCAAAACTCGTAGCTGCGATACTCGTACTTATGATTGGTTTCTGGATTGTCAACTTCATCGCAAAGATGATGGGCAAGTCATTTGAGAAATCAGGAATAGACAAAGATCTTATCCCATTCCTCAAGTCATTAGTTACAGTATTACTCAAGGTAATGGTAGTGGTAACTGCTGCAGGTGTTGTAGGAGTTGAGATTACTGCTTTTGCTGCATTGATTGCTGGTGCTGGTCTTGCAATAGGTGCTGCGATGTCTGGGACATTGAGTCACTTTGCTGCTGGTGTAATGGTATTAATCTTCAAGCCTTATAGAGTAGGAGACTTAGTAGATATCCAAGGTACAGTAGGGCATGTATCAGAGATTCAAGTCTTCAATACTGTCATCAATACACTTGACAACAAGAAAGTAATCATGCCTAATGGAATCGCTACAAGTGGTATCATGACTAATCTTACTGCTAATGGTAAACTTAGAGTTGACCTCAATGTCGCTATGCCATATGAAGAGGATTTTGACAAGGTCAAAGGAATTATCCAAGGTGCTCTTGCAAATGTATCAGAAAAGTTGCCAGATGAGCCAACAATCGAAATCGAAAAATTCGATGAAAACAATGTACTCCTTGCTGTAAGACCATTCGCAACAGATGAGACTTACTGGGATGTTTACTTTAACTCTTACAGAGAGATCAAGAAGGCATTCGGTGCAGCTGGTATCGAAGTGGCTTACCCTGCAAGACGAGTGAAGAATGTCTAATCAATAGACTCAAGTCACTTTACGAATTATAAAATGAGAAGGGCTCTACGTATGATGCGTAGAGCCTTTTTTATTTTGGTGTGTTTGCACAAATTGTTTTGTACTCTGATATGCTCGATCATACGGCAGACTGCCCTGACTGCAAATCTAGAGTTGAATCTCTATACCTTTACGAGATGATTACTGAAGTGAGTTATTTGATACTGACGAAGGCAAAGACTGACTTGTCAGATCACTACTTGATATAGCTATTACTCTGTACACCTTTGACTCCAGGGACACAGTGAAATATGGATCCAGAGAGTGGCTTCTCTGCGAGTTCGTCATCTGTCATGTCTACTCTTGCTGTAGTGATATAGAGTGTATCTAAGTCAGGTCCCCCGAAGGCACATGAAGTGACATTATGTGCAGGTACTTGGATCTTACGGATGATGTCACCTGTGATCGGGTCAAAGTTAATCACTGCATTGCCATTCCACATACCCACCCAGAGGTTATCATCTTGGTCAATGGCCATTCCGTCGGGATATCCCAGTGTCTTGGGTATTGTTACTGCTACCTTGGGATCTGAGATCTGACCAGTATTGATGTCATAGTTGTATGCCATGATCTTACCAGTGGGGGTGTCGATGTAGTACATGGTGGTATGATCACTCTTCCAGACGATACCATTAGAGATAGTGATACTATCCAAGAGGTGAGTGACTTGAGATTTGGTGATCTGATAGAGACTGCCCAATGGTCTAGAGGTCTTGCGATCCATTGATCCAACAAAGAGTCTGCCAGCGGGATCACACTTGCCATCATTGAGACGAGTATCAGCGATGTCAGACTCTACAGGGGTTATTAGAGATGTCTGACGGGATGTGAGGTTGAGTTCCATAATTCCCTCTTCTGCAGCTATGATCGCCGAGCCATCGTCTGAGGGGACTACAGTTCCGATTCTACTCGGAGTCTGATATTGTGTATTGACAGCGGTCTTAGGATCGAAGATATTAAATGTCTTACCTTCTATATCTATCCACCAAAGTGTCTGAGTTTGATGATTCCAAAGGGCACCTTCACCAAGCATGGCTTGATACTCATAGGTCAATTCTGCGACTAATGGTTGGCTTATGTCAGAGGGGAGATGATCACCTTGGGTAGATCTTGGCAGTTGCTTACAACTCAAGGCTACCAATATGATTCCTGTAATGATTAAGGCGGATAGCGTGGTGTAGCAATTGATCATTGGATAGGTTGATTAAAACATTAAAGTTGTAAAGTAAATCCAATTTCAGTTTTTTTTACAATTGTAATCCCACAATTTATGGCTCCTATATGAGACACAGTGGTAACTAGAGTGTACTCTGTAGCTCAAGAGACAAGAGGTGAAGGCTTAGGGACTCTTTAGCCAAGTGGATTACCGACCTTGCCGATGAAAATTGGTATCTCTGTTTCGAGGTGTCTTACGATGAATATGAATGGCGAGTCAAAATTGATTGCTGGTGGTAACGAATTTTCGCCAACACCGACTGTTGTCACTGCGGCGCCTTCGATTCCTGCTTCATCGATTTTCACTACAACATCATGAAGTATCCTAGTCAGATAAGTGTTACCACTAAATAGACCCATCTTGCTCAGATCTGCATTTTGAAATGTACTTGTCATGCCTCTTGCGATCAAGATATTTTTGAGGTCGCTTGATGATTCTATTGCAAACTTTGGTAGTGTAAGTTGTACTCTCTCAGTTTGAAGTTGATTGTAGATCGCTGAGTAGAAATCAAGATCAAAACCAGCTACTAAATCACTGAGATTACTTGTCTCACTTGGTATGAGAAATGTAACTGTGTAGTCTCCGTCTTTGACTGGAATATCTACTGCTGAGTATCGATCCTGAATGGTAAATGGACGCTGGTCATCAGACCACATTGTCGGTACTGATAAAGAACTGCCATCACTCTTGGTGAAGATTCTATCCTGTGTTGCATTTGGCGCAAAGCCCAAACTCCAATCAGCAGTAAACACGAGAGCATTGATAAGGAAGATTACTTCATCAGCAGCAATCTCCTCCAGTACTTTTTCTACTTTACCATCAGTGGCATCACTCACCCACTGATTGATAATGTCTACAGTTGCCTCATCTTTAAAATCTTCGTCTTGAAATGTTGCATTGTAGTATGATTCTAATTCATTTTGATACATAGGGTTAGGATTGAATCGATCAGGAGAAAAGTAAACTTTGTTTTGACTAGTGAAGTGAGTATTCTCACCGGTTGGTCTGAGCTTGACAGAAAGTTCGTCTGTGTATACACCTAACCCATCAGTGAGGAAGGATCCCGTTTGCAATGCAGTTTGAAATTCTTCAAAAGTAGCCCCGTCAGTACCATGCATGGTCATCAAGAGAGCAGACTGTAATGAGTAAGGCGAGATCAATGTATTCTCTTCATCTGATGTTGTCACGATATCATGGAACATGCTCAATCCAAAGTTGGTGCTCATCACTTGATAGTCTTCGAGACTTCCTTGGTTAACGATTGGATCTGGGAGGATAGGCCCCTTAGGTTCACTGCCACTTTCACAACTCAGAAGAGAAAGCGATAGTGTCAAGATTGTAATGGCAGCAGTCAGTATGTTTGATAAAATCTTCATGATCGATGTGGAAAAGTAATAGAGTGAATAGTTTTTTGATGGAAGTGTAATGAGTGATCTGCGTACTACTCAAGTGGATTGCCAACCTTGCCGATGAAGAGAGGCACTTGAGTCTCGATATGTCTTACGACAAAGACAAAGGGTTGGTTAAAAGTGAGAGTGGGAGGGAGGGATTCGACACCGACTCCTACAGTCGTCACTGCAGCACCTTCGATGCCAGCTTCATCTATCTTGATAAAGACATCATGTAAGACTCTTGTCAAATAAGGACTCCCTGCAAACTGTCCCATCTTTCGCAAATCAGCAGCTTCGAATGCTGTTGTCATCCCTCGTTCTATTAAGATGTCTTTCATATTCTTGGATGTAGCCAATTCAAATTTTGGAAGGTATACTTGGACTCGATCAGTCTGTAGGTTGTCATAGATTGCTTTGTACCGATCTGTGTCAAATGCGTTGACAAAGTCACTGATATTACTCGTCTCACTTGGTAGAATGAAAGTAACGGCATAGTCTCCATCCTTCACTGGAATGTCAACTGCAGAGTACTCGTCAGAGACTACGAATGGTCTATTGTCGTCAGATGACATAGTAGGCACATCTATGACACTTCCATCAGCCTTGGTAAATGCTCTGTCATAAGTTCCGTTTGGCTCAAAGCCCAATCCCCAATCTGCTGTAAAGATCAGTGCATTGATGAGGAAGATGGCTTCGTTAGGTTGGATGACATCTAATACCTTGTTGATGCGACCTTCTGTCGCTGCATTGACCCAATCATTGATCACATCAACAGTAGCAGGATCACTAAAATCTTCTTTTGCAAACGATCCATTGTAGTAGGATTCGATCGCATGTTTATAATCTTCATCAGGTGTGAAGAGAGTAGGAAAGTAGAAGACTTTATTTTGACTCTTGAAGTTTGTGTTGTCACCATTTGGTCTGAGTTTTACTGCAAGTTGTTCATAGTATGTCCCCAATCCATTTGTATAGAAATCTCCAGTATTGAGAGCTGTCCTGAACTCTTCGAGAGTTGTGCCGTCCGATCCTTGCATTGTCATATAGAGTGCAGATTGGAGTGAGTAAGGAGAGATGATTACATTATCATCATCTGTAGCGACTACATCTCGGAACATGCTCAGACCATAGCCTATGCTCATTGTTTGATAGTCTTCAAGGTTGCCTTGTGATTCTACTGTTGGGAAGTCATCATCACCTCTATTGACAGGGTCTTCACTGTTTTTGGGATCACAACTCATGAGGATAACTCCTAGAGAAAGGAAAAAAATGAAAGAGATACGAGAGGTAAATAGACAATTCATAACGTGCTTGTTTGATTAATTATGCTTTCTTACTTACTAAGACGAGGATAGCCTAGGATTGGTTGGGTGAGTCAAAAGTTATCTCTTTGCAAAATAATCAATTACTTCAATGGGTTTCCAACTTTGCCAATAAAAATTGGTAGGTTAGTTTCTACATGTCTGACAATGAAGATAAATGGTCGGTTGAATTTGAGCGGTGAGGGATTGGAAATAAGTGTTACACCTATTTGGCTAACAGCGGCACCTTCCACTCCTTTCTCATCTACTTTGATGTAAGCATCTTGTATTACTTTTGAAAGCTTAGTACTTCCTTCGAACTCACCCATCCTTCTTAAGTCAGCAGATTGGAATGCTTTAGTCAATCCTCTCTCAATCAAGATATCTTCCATATTGATATTTTGGTTTATCTGAAATTTAGGTAAGTGTATTTTGATATTTGCTTTTGAAAGTGAGTTGTAGAGATCTTTATACTGATTAATATCAAATCTTCGTATAAAGTCATTAATGTTTAATCCTGTGCTCGGTTGGATGAGTGTCAAGCTATAGTCACTGTCTTTAAAATTTAGGTCTACTGAGACATACTCATCTGAAGAGGTGAAATCTCTATAAGTATGTGAGTACACTGTTGGTGTAAATACTGTTTCGTTAGCTGAAGTGGTGAATAGTCTATCTGGGGAAGATTCGGGTAGTAGAGAAAAACCTGATTCCCATTGACCTGTTATAATAAGTGCATTAAGGATCAAGATTACTTCTGAATGATCTATTTCCTCAATTACCTTATTTACTCTTCCTTCAGTCTTTTCTGCTATCCAGTCGTTCACTTTAGTTACAGTAGATGGATTACTCAATGACTCTGCAATTATTTCAGTATCGTAAGTCATTTCTATTGTTTCGATGTAATCTTCATTTGGAATGAATTTGCTAGGATCATAGAAAAGAGCATTGCTACTTTGGAAGGTCGTATTGTTACTATTTGGTCTGAGCATTTCTGCAATTGTCTCTGCTTGTTTGTTAAGACTAGGTGGATAGAAATCTCCAGTATTTAATACTGTCCTGAATTCTTCTAATGTTTCGTTTGCGGCACCATTCATTGCGATTGAGAGAGCTGTCTGTAATGAGTATGGTGAGAAGAGAACATTCTCATCACCATCAGCATTGACATCAGCAAACAAGTTGAGTCCAAATTCAATACTCTGATTGATGTAGTCTTCAAGTGTGCCTTGGTCTTCAATGTCGGGATATGGAGTTACTGCTTCCAGTACGATTTCGCCACAGCTTAAGATTGTGAGTCCGATGAGGAGAAGAATGAAAGATATTGGCTTTTTCATAGTATGCTATTTTACTTATTAACCAAGATAAGTTTTGCCGGTTGTAATTGTTGAGCTGTGGTCTTCAACAATACTTCAATCTTAGACTTTGAATAAATATTGAGTTGTGTTTGTCGCCTTGACTTATTTTTTGAAGTTATTCAACTTAATATGCGGCTTGATTTTTCAACTCTCCTTAAACACCTATTTCTCAAAATGTGAGAATTTATTTTAAAGTTTCTCAAATTGAGATATTAAATATCTCCTTTCTTTGTTTCGTACAAAGCTTAAAGAGTTATGAAATCGAGACGATCATTTATTAAAAATACTTCTGTAGGGTTACTTTCTACTCTTGTATTTAATTCTGTCAAAGACTTTTGGGGGTTATCACAATTTGCTAAAAATGAAATTCCAACTTGGGAGTCATTGGTAGACTTAGCACGATGGTGTCCTACAGTACATAATCTTCAACCTCATCAAGTAAAGGTAGTATCAGCAACTGAAGCTGAGCTCTACTATGACCCAAGTCGTTTATTGACAGTGGGTGATCCTAACTCAATTTTTGCTACTGTAGCCATGGGGGTCTTTATTGAACACCTCTCAATTTCCGCGGCACCATCAGGATATCAAGTAAGAATAACTAAGATGTATGATCCAATTTCAACACAAGTAAAAGGGTCAACTCTTTTTGCGAAAATTGAGATCAAGTCAAGTACCAAAAAAGAGACATTGGGATCTGAACTTATAAAAGAAAGAAGAACGGCGAGAGAGGCATATAATGGAAAGCCACTGAAAATTAGGACAGTGAATTTATTGGAAACCCAAGCTGAAAATTATAACCAAGAGTTTTTTCATACATCTGATCAAAAGCATATTGATTTAATTGTCAAGCTAAATCAACAGACTCTTTTCGAAGATTTAGAATCAAAACCGAATCGCGAAGAATTAGATCGTCTCTTCAGGTATTGTAAAAATGATGCAGCGACGAAGAAAGATGGACTTTGGTCTAAGTGCATGGGCTTCTCAGGAAACTTGCTCAAATCGGTGTTTCAAAAACACGAAAAGTGGACTAAAGGCACATTGAAAAAACTGTTGTCTAAAAGATACACAGCATCATATAATGGTACGAGAAGTTTCTGTTGGATAGCCGGAAAATTTGATAACACGGGAGATTGGTTAGAGGCTGGAAGATTCCTTGCAAGGAACTGGTTACTTGTAACTAAGGAAGGTGCTTACCTCCAACCTACTGGCTCGTTAATCACAAATGCCAAGGCATACAAAAAGATGAAATCTATGTTGCCACAGCCTAGTGGTCAGAACAAAATATGGATGGGTTTTAGAGCTGGCTACAGCAAAAAACCAGTAAGAAGCTATCGACTAAATACAAATGAAATTTTAATTAAATAAATTACTATGAGACATTTAATAATTATGTTCTATTCATGGCTTATTGAGCTTTATAGAAAGCCATTAATGTTTTCCAATATAACGATGAAGTTGATCTTCATCCCTGGTATAAATAAGGTTAGAGAGTTTAATAGTAAGGCGAGAGCCTACTCAGAATTTGTCAAAGCTAAACGATCAGTTCCAGCATACAAGCAATTCATTAAAAAACTCAATTTTTCTAGACCTTCTTTTTCTGGATTTGTGCCAAATATTCATGAGATTCCAGTAATTGATAAAGAGAATTACGTAAAGAAATATTCGCTTGACGCCAAATGTGTAGGTGGTAGCGTACCAAACGAGAATGTAGTAATTGATGAATCATCAGGAAGTAGTGGGACAGCCACGAATTGGGTAAGGGGTTTGAAAGAACGAAAGCGTAATGCCAAAATGATACAGTTTGGTATGCGTTCATTGGTTGGGAATGATCCACTCTTTATTATCAATGCATTTGCCATGGGCCCATGGGCTACAGGTGTCAATGTTACGATGAGTTGTGTTCCGTTTTCAAAACTAAAATCTCTTGGCCCGGAGAAAGAAAAAATTGAAAATACAATTAAACAATTTGGTCGAAACCACAAATACATTGTAATGGGCTATCCTCCTTTTCTGAAGTATCTTTTGGATAACTCTGACATTGATTGGCATGCACATGATGTGACTTTCATCCTTGGTGGAGAGTCAATGTCTGAAGGAATGCGAGATTATTTTTACCAAAAGGGAGTTGATAAAGTTTATAGTTCACTTGGTGCATCTGATCTTGAGCTAAATATCTCAGCCGAGAATGATTTCACGATTAGCCTCAGGAGACTCATGCGGTCAAATGTGAAATTAAGGGATCGTATCATTCAACATACTGGTGCTCTTCCGATGATATTCCAATATAACCCTTCAGATTTTTTGGTAGAATCCACAGATGAAGGTGAGCTTGTTGTAACGATTTGTCGTCCCGATTATATTTCCCCTAAGGTGAGATATAACCTACATGATAGAGGACATACATTAGCGATGGAAGAGTTGTACACAATCTTAGATGAATTCAATATTAGTGCATGTGAATTAGAAAAGCCATTGACTGATCTACCTCTACTTTTACACTATGGTAGGTCAGATATGACGGTTTCGTTTTTTGGTAGTAACATTAGTCCGACAGATATTCAAGAAGTTATATTTGCAATACCAGAGTTGTCAGGAACCGTAAATTCTTACAACTTGTCGGTACAGGAAGACAGAGACGGCAATAAGGAATTGATTGTGTCATTGGAAGTGATGGAAGGAGTAAAACTTGATTTCCTGAATCATGAAGAATTAAGAATCAAGTTTTTCAATCAATTAGCCGAAGTCAATCAAGACTTTAGAGAAGCAAAAAAAATGCTCCCTTCTGAGAGTGTCGCTCAAATATGCTTTCATGATTTTGGTTCAGGTTCGTTTAAGGATAATGATATCCGGATCAAGGCAAAGTATATTTATTAAACTCCAATCAATTTCTACATATCAATATCCCATTCATAATAGTTAGAAACTTCATTCAGTTTAAATCCTACTCGTGGGTAAAGGTTGTTACCAATGTCATTAGACTTTTCAGTTTCCAAGTACATACCGCAGGCGTTTGATTCAATCACATGCTGCTTAGCTTGGTCTATGAGTCGGACTGAGATCTGTTTGCCTCTTGCTACAGGACTTACATAGAGATCATTGAGTAACCAATACTTCTTCATCCGAGTTGTAGAGAAGAGTGGATACAGTTGTACAAAACCAACAAGTTTACTCTCAACTGATTCAGCCACATAGATTACAGAATCTTTGTTTGTTATTCTTTTTTCTAGAAAAGTTTTAGCTCCAGCTAGATCTGACTCCATACGATAGAATATTCGATATCCATCGAGGAGGGCACTGAGTTGTGGTAGGTCTTGAGAATTGGCTTGTCTAATCGTCATGTTATAAAGGTAAAGATTGAATTATTTTCTAATTTGACCGATTCTAGCTTTATTGATTTTTTGACTGATATCAGAGTGCCTTTAGTCGCAAGTGTACAATTGACGACACAATCAATTTGATCGTACGGCACTTTTTGTCAATTAGTGGTTGCTTTGAATTATATTGAGTGAAATGGATTCCTTCGTTTTCTCTAATTCAATCAAACAACTATGAAAAACTTCCTCTTATTGATTTTTAGTTTTATGTTAGCCATGAGTGTTTCAGCTCAAGATATTCCAATGCTCATTGAAGGTGCAACTTGGACTCATGGTGATAACTTTGTTAGTTATGGAACTCAGCATAATTTCATCACATTGAAAGGAGACACCTTATTGGATGGTAAGGTCTATTCCACATTTGTGAAGAAGCATTTCAAAGGATGGGAGCCTGACTATGAACCAACGGAGCATTTAAATTCCTTTCTCCGAGAAGAACATGGCATAGTATATCTCTATACTGGAAATGGTGATGACGCAATACTTTATAACTTTAATCTCACCATAAATGACACTTTTGTCGAACCTATTTATCCTACAAATAGAACTCTTGTAGTTACGGATACAACTACGTTCTATGATTGGGATAATATTCCAAGGAAGTATCTTTTCCTTGAGGATATTTCCAATTCAGATTATCCTAAGCATGAAGCTTGGATAGAGGGTATTGGCTCTCTTAATTCTTTTTTAGACCGTCCATTTGTTGGAAACGACGATCTTGAACATAAAGACAGCATCTATTGCTATTACATCAACGAAGAACTGAAATTTTCTTTCACCGATTGGCATATTTGTGGTGCTATACCCACTGCTACAAATGATATAGAACTATCTGTAGAAGTCACTCTCTTTCCAAATCCTGCTCAAGAAAACATTACAATTTTCTTTGCTGAGCAGTTCACTGGAAGCTATGAGTTGACAGACTTGACTGGTAGACTGCTGCATGAGGGTGCTATTGCTAATCAAAAGCAACTGACTCTCGATGTGTCAACCTATGAAGATGGACTCTACTTGATTACCGTAGCCGATGATCTGAGTCGAACTCGAACTTTGAAGTTTGTTGTTGGTCGATAGAATTCTATAATTTAAATTCAAATAGGATGAAACAGTCAATATTATTTTTTCTTTTTTCTTTTACAATGATGAGTAATTTATCATCACAGATGTTACAAATAGGAGATACGTGGATCTATGAAACTACAATACATATTGGAGGTTCTAGTTACACTGAGACTTTCGATTCGATAACTCTAGTTTCGGATACAGTGATCAATGGGTTGCAGTATTATAAGTTGGTAGCTACGGATGATCCTCCTTGTCTCATCTACAATGAGGTAGAATATCTCAGGGAAGTAGATAACAAAATCTATAGATTAGAAGAAGACATGGGTTTTGATAGATTAATGATAGATTTCTCAGAGCAAGAGTCTTATCCAATGATCTATGATTCTGGGTGGACTATGGATACAGTGACGACTCTAGTTACGAACGATTCAATTGGAGTAGAGCTATTGCCAAGCGGCCAGCAAATAGAAGTGGTTTATCAATCAATTATGAATAATCAAAGTTTTACCGATGATGGAGGCTTTAAACTCTCGAAGGAACTTGGTTATTTTCGCGGCGGTCTCTTGTTTCCAGGTATTGGTACTGGCCTTTGTGATCCAATAAAAAGTTCATACCTACGGTGTAAAATCTCTGGTAGTGATACTATAAGGTTGACAGAGTTGGACTGTTATGAGTCATCAATTATTTTGTCAACTACAGGGATAAATATTGATGAAGAGCCATTATTTCCCAACCCAACTCAAGGCGCTATTAACATCAATGGAGATTATGAAATATTAAGTATTAGCGATGAATCTGGCAAAGTCTATTCTAATACGATCACAATGAATAAGGGAGATGTATCACATTTACCGAAAGGTGTCTACTTTGTCTCAATTAGACGACTGTCGGATGATAGGATAATCACTCAACAAATTCTAAAATTGTAACGCATGAAAGCATTTTTGACCACATTTATTTTTTCAATTTTATTGGTCACATTTTCACCTGCACAAGACTTTCCACTTGTCGAAGCAGGTACTCTGCTGACTTATGGCTCTGGTGCTTGGAGTTCTGATTATGGTTATAATGGGAGTAGATTCTTTATCAATGAGGATACGCTTATCAATGGTGTTAACTATCATAAAGTAGACAGAAGAGAAAGTAAGAAGTATATGGAGCCTGATAGTGTATTCAAAAACGAATTTAGTCTCAGGCAAGATGGCGATAAAGTCTTCTTGATTAATGATGACCTAGATGACGAAGTTCTTCTTTACGATTTTGGATTAGAGTTACTTGATACATTTAATTACTACAAGTTAGATGCGGAGAATATCGATCCTGATCTGTTTGAGTTTGTCGTTACAGAAGTGGACTCCTTCATAGATTATACGGGAATATCAAGGAAGCGAATCACTCTATCAAGTGCAATTTATAACTCAATAGGCTTAGGTTATTTAGAACAAGATGTGTGGGTCGAAGGTTATGGATCACTCAAACGATTTGCTACTGACCTCTATTTAGAAGGAGACACCTTGATTTGTTTTCTACAAGGAGACGATTTTGAAATAAGTCAAAATGATTACTTTTGTGATCAATCAGTTGTCACAAGTTCAAATGTTGTTGATGATAACATTCTAGTCCAATTGTCTCCCAATCCAGTATCAACACAATTGACAATTCAAACTCAGTATGCGTCTGAGAGTAATCTCATCATTACTGATCCTCTCGGTAGAGTGATGCACACTCAGTTGTTCCTTGGCAGTAATAGCATTGTGATTGATGTCTCCAACTATCATGAAGGTCTCTATTACCTCCAACTCCAACGTAAAAATGGAAGCCAGAAGACTTCCATTTTTATTATTCAACATTAGGATTGATCGACACTAACTTGTCCGACACAGACCCAAGATTATCAGATTGATTCGGACCTAGATCCCATCAATAATCCCATTCAGAGTAGCACTTGGTCTCATGATCGCATAAGTCTTCTCTCTATTAGTAGAGTAGTAGCCTTCGATATCGACTGATTTTCCTTGTACAGAGATGAGTTCGTCATTGATCTTCTCTTCATTTGCCTTGAGCTGATCAGCTACTGTCTTGAATGTTGCAGCTAATCCCGCATCCTTCGTCTGACTTGCAAGTGCTTGTGCCCAATACATCGCGACATAGTAGTGGCTTCCTCTATTGTCATGTTCATTGACCTTACGCGATGGTGACTTGTTCTCTGAGAGATACAATTCCGTTGCTGAGTCTAAGGCTTCAGCCATAACGATTGCAGATTGATTGTCATACTTGGTACCGAGGTGCTCAAGTGACACAGCCAGTGCTAGGAACTCTCCGAGTGAATCCCATCTCAAGTGATTTTCCTTGAGGAGTTGTTGGATATGCTTTGGTGCTGATCCACCTGCTCCTGTCTCAAAGAGTCCACCACCATTCATGAGCGGTACGATAGATAACATCTTTGCACTTGTACCGAGCTCTAGGATAGGGAAGAGGTCAGTATTGTAATCTCTCAGTACATTACCAGTGACTGAGATTGTATCTAGTCCATCCTTCATCCTTTTGATAGAGGCAAGTGTTGCATCCATCGGAGACATGATAGAGATATCTAATCCTGCTGTATCGTGATCTTTGAGATAGACATTTACTTTTTTGATTAACTCAGCATCGTGAGCTCTCTTCTCATCTAACCAGAAGATAATAGGAGTCTGAGAAGCACGGCATCGAGTGACTGCAAGTTTTACCCAATCTTGGACTGGTGCATCTTTTACCTGGCACATTCTCCAGATATCACCTGCTTCGACATCATGACTGATCAGCGTATTGCCACTAGCATCTACAACAGTGACTGTACCATCACTTGCCATCTCGAAAGTCTTGTCATGTGATCCATACTCTTCTGCTTTTTGAGCCATCAATCCTACGTTAGGGATAGTACCCATTGTTGTTGGATCAAATGCTCCATTTTCTTTACAGAAATCTATTGTTACTTGGTAGATGCCAGCATAACTTGAGTCTGGGATGACAGCCTTAGTATCTTGTTGCTTTCCTTCCTTGTTCCACATCTGACCAGATGTACGAATCATTGCTGGCATAGAAGCATCGATGATGACATCACTTGGTACGTGGAGGTTAGTGATTCCTTTATCCGAGTCAACCATAGCAAGGTCTGGTCTGTCAGAGTAGCAAGCTTCGATTGCTGATTCTACAGCTGCTTTCTTGTCTGATGGGAGTTCGTTTAACTGTGAGAGTAAGTCACCGAAGCCATTTCTGACATTCACGCCGATTGCCTCAAGGTCACTGCCAAACTGATCAAAGACTGGCTTGAAAAATGCTTCTACTGCATGACCAAAGATGATTGGATCAGAGACCTTCATCATGGTTGCCTTCATATGGAGAGAGAAGAGAAGGTTGTTAGATTTTGCATCAGCAATCTGTTCGTGGAGGAATGCTACGAGTGCCTTCTTACTCATGTAAGTACCATCGATGATTTCTCCCTCTTGGAGGTTGATGCCACTCTTGAGAGTAGTCTTGTTACCTGCATTGTCGGTATGGATGATATCTACTGATGTTGCACTTGGTAGAGTGACTGATTTTTCATTTGACTTAAAGTCACCTGATGACATGGTAGCGACATGAGACTTAGAGTCTGCTGACCATGCTCCCATTCTATGTGGATTGACTTTAGCAAAAGCCTTTACTGGGCCCGGTGCTCGTCTGTCTGAGTTTCCCTCTCTGAGTACTGGGTTTACAGCACTTCCTTTTACTTTGTTATATCTTACGAGGACCTCTTTGTCCTTGTCACTATTGACTTCCTCTGGAAAATCCGGGATGTTGTAACCATCACTTTGGAGTTCTTTGATAGCTGCCTTGAGTTGTGGCACTGAGGCACTGATGTTGGGCAGTTTGATGATGTTAGCTTCGGGTTGTTTAGCGAGATCGCCTAGGTAAGCGAGATCATCTGATACCTTCTGATCATCAGTCAGATAGTCTGGAAACTGAGATAAGATCCGACCAGCTAGTGAGATATCTCGAGACTCTAGTTCGACTCCAGCCTGACCTGTGAATGCCTCGACAATTGGGAGGAACGAATGGGTTGCTAAGTATGGTGCCTCATCGGTGATCGTGTAGATAATTTTGTGCTTACTCATTGTTTCTAATCTATTGGTATATATAAGGTGATCAATAATGCTGCAAAAATAGTCAATTCATCCGTAACATGATACTTGCCTGAGTTTCAAATCTTTTTGGGATTGTTAATGTTTACCATGCTATGGAGAGAGATACAAACTTACTTGCTCTAAGACCAACCGTAGTAACCGAAGAGACTAAGGGGATAGAGTTGTTTCAAAATACGACATTGCGGCCAATCCTCAAGTTTCAACATCCGCTACTGATACAAATCTTGTACTCTTCGACGCTAGCAAGTAAGCAACTTGCTAAGATTGATAATGAGCATGATTATCACACTAAAGTCAAGAGTATATTGTCAAGTGATGTGGGGCTGCGAGGAGTGTTAATTGGAGTAGTGACTGGACTGATGACTCATGATGAGTATGTCGCTTACGCTAAAAATCTGAAAGAGGCAAATAAGCGAATCGTCACAATGCTCGCCAAGAGGTATACGGACACTTGGGTAAAAGAAAAGGACGCTTCCCAACAATGCTAAGAGTGTTGATTAAGTGAATAAGTGTCAACCGTTTAGTTTCAGCTTGACACCAACGAACTTCTACATCTTAAGCATCTTACGAGTGACAATCTTACCGTAAGGTCCAATAAATCGCAAAACATACAGACCTGATGGTAAGTGACTCATATCGAGATCAGTTGATGCAGAGGTTAATCTGAGTTGAGTAACCAACCGGCCGTCTATAGTGAAGAGCATCACATCGGCTGACTCCGCATCGAAGAGATCAATTGTGAGTAAGTCAGATACAGGATTAGGAATGATATATGCTGTGAAGTCGTCGGCATCATCGAATCCTGAGCAGTTCTCATCAATCCCATTATTAGGGATGTCTAGGGCAGAAGGGTAGATTGTAGGGTCGGTGTCATCGCAATCAAAAGTGACATCATAGCAGTCACCGTCCCCGTTAGGAGCAGGAGAGTACCGATAGAGTTCAAATCCTGATCCTTCTTCATATTTGCTTACAAGCATCTTATCATCGATCGTGCAGAGTATGGGCTTCGCTACGTATCTAGCAAAGATATCAGCGAGAGTATCTATTACCATCGCTTTGGTTTCGGGACAAGCAGCGGCCTTCACTAATCTAAACTGTGTATCAAGATCATCAATTTTATTGAAATAAATATTGTCACCAAATCCGATAATCTGTGGGTTTTCAAAGGGAATATGATCAGCAATCCCATGAACTATTATGGTTGAGTTGAACTCTTCGTTGTACTTGACTATCCTAGACCAAATGCCATCAGATACATTGTAGTAATTGCCTTGGTAGGCAAGACCGGTATTATGCCTTGAGCCACCTGGGGAGAAATCATCAGTTTGCACAATGGCCTGATTTGTTGATAGGTCGATCACTCCCCTCGGTCCAACACCACTATAGCAAAACTTATCACCGATAATAGCCGCATGATTGACGTTAGTAAATGACTCAAATTCTATCTGAAGGTTTGTATCGATATTGATTAGTAGGCCATTGTTTGATTTACTTCTTAGGATTAACCATTCATCAAGTACATAACCTGATGCAATTACACCAATGCTAATACCATAGTCTGCAATGAAATCTGTCAGAGTTACAAGTTGGTCGTCAACTACTGCCATAGGCGGAGAGGTTCCAATTTTTGGATAGAAGAGTGTCATGTCATCATTCCAAGAAAATGAAATATTTGATGCTTCATATGGGACTTGCCCTAGAAGGGAAGTACCATCACTGGTACCATCAGACTGCCATACATTGACCATGCCTTGAGACAACCAACTGTAGAGAATTGCCTTATCTCCTGCAGTGTAGATATGGTCAATCACTTCGTCTCCCATGTCTTTTACGTAAGTGAGAGCATCACTGATGGAGTCGTACACCCAGAGCTGCCTACCAGCAGAGTGGTCTTGAGTGAAGATGTATACCTTGCTATAACCTACTCCCATGGAGTGTATATGGTCAGGATCAATCTCAGAGCTAACGACTCTCGACCCTACGGTAGTGCCATCTGAGATGATTAT
>CALLAW010000098.1 GCA_938001865.1 uncultured Saprospiraceae bacterium
CAACCTAACTCAAAGAACTCAGATGCACGAGATGAGTATAGACTCCTTCCTCTCGTTGTGAGAGTTCGGCATGTGTGCCTTGCTCGATTACTTGACCATCATCTATCACAAAGATCTTATCGACATCCTTGACTGTGCTCAATCTATGGGCTATGATGATCGATGTTCGATTTTGCATGAGCTTGTCTAAGGCGTCTTGTACGACATGCTCTGATTCTGCATCGAGAGACGATGTCGCTTCGTCCAATAAGAGGATTGCTGGATCTTTGAGGATAGCTCTCGCGATGGCGATCCGTTGACGTTGACCTCCAGAGAGCTTGATTCCTCGTTCGCCAACGATCGTATCTAGTCCTTCGGGGAATCCACTGATGAACTCCCAAGAGTTGGATTGCTTAGTAGCAGTGATCAGCTCGGCCTCTGTGGCATCAGGTCTACCGTAGAGGATATTCTCTCTGATAGTCCCACCAAATAGGAGTACTTCTTGTGGTACCATGCCGAAGTTTTGACGATATGCTTTGATGTCGTAGTCTGTGATGTCCTGACCATCAACAGTGATCTGACCACCTTGGATCCCATAGAATCTCAATAAGAGTTGGACGATGGTAGACTTACCAGATCCACTAGCTCCGACCAAGGCGACTTTTTGTCCACTTTTTACCGTAAGGTTGAGTGACTTCAATACCTCGATGTCAGTCCGAGTAGGATAAGAGAATTGCACCCCGTTGAACACGATATCACCTTTGAGATTGACTACTGCTGTCTCATCTACATTGTCAAGTTCGCCTTCTTCTTTCAAGATCTCTCTGACTCTCTCAGTGGCACCAATAGCACCTAAGAGTTGACTATAGAAGTTGCCTAATCCTGCAATAGCTGCACCGATAGAAGCCGTGTAAGCGACGAATGATACTAGGTCTCCAGCAGAGATTGATTCGGATTTGACCATCATAGCTCCTTGCCAAATCACAAAGAAAAGAGCCCCCGAGAGGATACTGACCATGAAGGCAGCAAACATACCTCTGGCTTTGGCATATTTCATCGCAATGGTAACCACTCTGGTGATCGTCGACCCATATCTCTTGCTTTCATACTCCTCACTGGTAAATGACTTGACCGATCTGATACTCGTTACAGTTTCATTCATGATCGTATTCGTTTCTGCTAGTACTTCTTGTCGTTCCTTGGAGAGTTTTCTGATATATCTGCCGAAGAGCAATGCAAGGATTACAATGAACGGAAACGTCGCCAACATGATGAGAGACAACTTGGGCATCGTAACTGCCAAAAACAAAATGCCAACAATAAGGATGATAACCTGCCTGACAAACTCTGCAAGTGCCAATGAGAATGCTGAATACATCATCTCTATATCGGCAGTAATCCTACTGATGAGCTCACCAAGTCTATTTTGCTCATAGAAGATAATAGGCAAGGTGATCATCTTGGCGTAGAGTGCCTTACGGATAGCTGCGATCCCGTTCTCAGCAGTGTAAGCGAAGAGATAGACTCTAAAGAATGAGATTATCCCTTGCAGTATAAAGATACCCATCAGGATCAGACCTATCTGATTGAGGGTGTATGGGAGATCTGAGATGCCCTGAGCAATGTCAATCATCTGTCCAGCGAGGTAGAGGACAAACATAAAGATGACACTACTGATAGAGAGTAAGATGAGCCCAATGAAAAATTGTACTCTGTACGGTTTGATATACTTAAATATCTCAAGGGCCTCTCCGAGGGTTTCTTTAGTGAGCTTTACCTTAGGCTGCTCAGTATCAGGCTTTGCTGTGATGGCTCTTCTACTCATATGTTCCTATTCAGGTATGCGATTCGATTATTCAAAATAGTGTAAGGATGGCAAAGATACATTGATTGCTTACTTATCATCTCTCTGGAGATAATTAGATTGGAATGAATGCGTCTATGCACTGCCTCGTCACTACGTACTACGCTTGTCCACTCTCTAGCTCTTCCCAGACCTCAGCGGCTCGTCTCGTATGTGGGATCACGATGCTGCCACCGACCAGATTAGCAATGGCGAATACTTCATAGATCTCGGCTTTGGTGACGCCTGCTTCCTTGGCTTGTATGAGGTGATACATGATGCAATCGTCACACCTCAATACCATAGAGGAGACGAGACCAAGGAGCTCTTTGGTCTTGACAGGGAGTGCCCCAGCTGAGTAGGCTGCTCCGTCTAGTGACCAGAATCTCTTGAGTACTTTATTATCTTCTGCTAGGATGACGTCATTCATCTTAGCTCGATAATCATTGAATTCTTTTACTTTTGACATGATTCGATATAGGTTTGTTTTGTATTTCCCCTCGAGGGAAATGCTTGATTAATAAGTGCTATGAGTGGTCTATTTTATTCTTGATTTGTAGTCTCTCCAGATACTTCTGATCATCTTGATAGGGAGAGCTACACAGCAGATCATCGCCCACGACCAGAAGAAGATAAATTGATTCTTCGCATATTTAGCGACAGCGAGATCATCGTCCGAGATCAACATCGCCTCATATCCCTCCTCGTCTACAAATCGCTGAAACTCATAGTGGGCATCGACAATATACAATCCAATCGGAATCACCAAGAAAGCAAGAATCGTCTTGATCCGATTAGAATCTCCAAACCAATGATAGTCAAGCAAAAAGAGCAACCGAGTCAACGTCAATGCGATCGCAATACAGAGGATATTCTCAATGTATGCTGGATACTTGTCCTGACAGGCTTGATAGATAGGGAGCATGATCAGAGTAATTACCAATAGTGTAATGACAAGAGAGAGTAACGAAAATGTAAGTTTATTCACACTGATGGGAGTTTGTAATAGAGGTTGCGGATGCGATATTTACTTAACAGGAGTAACTTTCTTTGGTTTAATCGCTTTGGTAAACAGCTTGGCTAAGAAGTCTGCAAGTTCATCGCCACTAATCTTGGTGTTGATCTGATGGATATTGAGGAAGAGCTCGACGGGAGTCCCCACAAGTACGACACTCAATAACTGGAGCTCATAGTTCTCCTTGTAGTCGCCAAATTCTTTGAGTTGCTTCAAGTCATTTTGGAGGTCAAGTATCAAACTTCTGATCGCTTTGCTAGAGTAAGAGGCACTGCGAAGATAGGCTTGATTGAGTCGATGAAACTGTGCAAGATCATCTCTAGAGACATAGTCTAAGTAGCACTTAAACGAGGAGTAAAGCATCTGGTAGAGGTTGGTTTTGTTCTCTCTGGCTGCCTTGATCTCTCGTCTGACTTCTGTATACATGTCTTCAATCAAAGCGTCCATTACACTTCTCACATCGTCGAAGTAGTTGTAAAATGTGCCTCTCCCAATATCACATGCGGTCACAATGTCAGCTACAGTAGTGTGGATCACTCCATTGTCTGAGAATAACTTGAGTGATTCTGCTAAGAGTTTAGCTCTAACGATTTGTTTGTTTTGTTCTCTTTTGCTCATAGCTTACCTTCGCTGGTACGCAAAGGTAGTGCAATTGATTAAATTGAATTAGGCAATTTGACAAAGCCAATTGTTGAATAGAGATGACGAACCAGGGTATTGTTGATTAATGGCGAATAGCCTTTGGCCATACGCTTAATATTGTATGTATAATGAATGAAACTCCATCTCAGATGATATGAGTTTGAAGTTGATAAACAGCGACCAACGGCAGAATTATGTATCTAGACTTAATATAAACATCTCCTCAAAATTCAATTCAATCATCTACGCCTCCCTCTCTAATTGTAGAGAGGGACTGAGGGAGAGTATAAAAAACAAGTAGACATAACCCTCCATCTTATTCCCGACCTTATAACTTGAACATCAACGATATGAGTTTGATAAACAACGAACAGCGAAGTAATTTAGAAATGTGAATAAATATTAGAGAACCTTCTTATCGGGTGACTGCCTATTATCAAAAAAGTCTACAATAATTAGTTGAGAATCTGATACTCTGTAAAATAATGAATTTTGTTTGGAAATAACTATTCCTCTGAGTGATTTGCTTTTAATTTGAAGTGAGCCGAGTTCTGGAAATTGAGTTAAACTTTGAATAATATACAATACCTTTCTTGTAAAGAGTTTTGCGGCTGTAATGCCGAATTCACCTTCTATATACTGAATAGTACTTTTGAAGCGATCAAAGGCTCGATCCTGCCAAACAATTTCTAAAGCCATTTACTTAGAGTGTTCATTGCTTTTTCATGCGTTATTAAGTTTGATGGATTCAAACTTCGTTGATACGACACCTCTAATTGAGCTTTTTGATCTTTTGAAAGGTTATTGAAAAGTTGCCCATATTCACCTTCACTGAATGATTGCAATAATTGCATGTATGCATTTAATACTGCTTCGTCTTCAATCTGATCTATTATTTTGTGCAATTGTTCTTTTACGGCCATAACTTTTCATTGTTATATATACTAAGATAACTTTAATTTCTATCAGATAAGCCTATTAGGTTGTAAGATTTGCCTTTTCCCATTTGTTACTTCAGTCGTTTTTTACAGCTAATGTAAAAGTATAATTGAAACTCCATCTCCAATGATATGAGTTTGATAAACAGCGACCAACAGCAGAATTAAGTATCTAGACTTAATATAAACATCTCCTCAAAATCAAATTCAATCATCTACGCCTCCCTCTCTAATTGTAGAGAGGGACTGAGGGAGAGTATAAAAAACAAGTAGACATAACCCTCCATCTTATTGCCGACCTTATAACTTGAACATCAACGATCTGATTATTAATTGAAACTCCATCTCCAATGATATGAGATTGAAATTGATAAACAGCGATCAACAGCAGAATTATGTATCTAGACCTAATATAAACATCTCCTCAAAATTAAATTCAATCATCTACGCCTCCCTCTCTAATTGTAGAGAGGGACTGAGGGAGAGTATAAAAAACAAGTAGACATAACCCTCCATCTTATTCCCGACCTTATAACTTGAACATCAACGATCTGGTTAATGAATGAAACTCCATCTCCAATGATATGAGTTTGAAGTTGATAAACAGCGACCAACAGCAGAATTAAGTATCTAGGCTTAATATAAACATCTCCTCAAAATTAAATTCAATCATCTACGCCTCCCTCTCTAATTGTAGAGAGGGACTGAGGGAGAGTATAAAAAACAAGTAGACAGAACCCTCCATCTTATTCCCGACCTTATGACTTGAACATCAACGATCTGGTTATTGAGAATTATTTATGGTTAGACTGAAACTTAAACACAGTCTTCTAAAGGTTTACTTTGGCTAAGTTCTCGACCTTATTTCTTGCTAAGAAGTCATCGATAGTTTCGAAGTTTTCGATGACTCTTTTGTCTTTGAATTCGAAGACCTTCTCAGAGAGACCTTGGAGGAAGTCCCTGTCGTGGGAGACTAGGATGAGTGTGCCATCGAATGCGAGTAAGGCATCCTTGAGGACATCCTTAGATCTGATATCTAGGTGATTAGTCGGCTCATCGAGGATAAGGAGATTGACAGGCTCGAGGAGGAGCTTGACCATGGCGAGTCGAGTCCGTTCTCCACCTGACAGGACGGAGACTTTCTTGTCGATATCATCACCGCTAAACATGAATGAACCGAGGAGATTTTTGATCTGTGTTCGGATTTCTCCCTTAGCAACCTCATCTACAGTCTCGAATACTGTGAGGTCTGGATCAAGCAGAGAGGCTTGATTCTGTGCAAAGTAACCGATCTCCACCTTGTGCCCTTGAGTGCATTCTCCTTGGAAGTCAATCTCTCCCATGATTGCCTTGATCATTGTGGACTTTCCTTCACCATTACGACCGACGAATGATACTTTCTCTCCTCGTTTGATTGTTAGATTGGCATTGTGAAAGACCTGATGATCGCCATATGACTTGGAGAGATCTTTAGCGATGACTGGATAATCACCTGATCGATTGCAAGGCGGAAATTTCAATCGGAGGGAAGAGTTGTCCACCTCGTCGATTTCGATGATTTCGAGCTTCTCGAGCATCCGTTCTTTGGAGTTGACTTGGTTGGCTTTGGAGTAAGTCCCTCTGAATCTTTCGATAAATTTCTGCGTCTCAGCGATGAGTTTTTGCTGCTCTTTATATGCTTTGATTTGGCTCTCTCGCCTGTCTTTGCGGAGTTCGAGGTAGTGAGAATAGTTCGCCTTATAGTCATAGATACGACCCATAGTCACTTCGACAGTTCTGTTGGTAATATTATCGATGAATGCCTTATCGTGTGAGATGACAACAACAGCCTTTGCCTTGTTGAGTAGAAAGTCTTCTAACCAGATGACTGATTCGATATCGATATGATTCGTCGGCTCATCGAGGAGGATGAGGTCAGGCTTTTGGAGGAGGATTTTGGCGAGTTCGATTCGCATCCTCCATCCACCACTGAACTCACTTGTCTGTCGAGTAAGGTCTTCTCTTTTGAATCCCAGCCCGAGGAGAGCCTTCTCTACTTCTGCATCGTAGTTGACCTCTTCCATGGCGTAGTAGACTTCTCCAAGCTCAGTGACCTTGTTGATGATGCCCATGTAGTCATCTGATTCGTAGTCGGTACGGGTCTCGAGTTCCTTATTGAGTCGAGTCATCTCATCTCTCATTTCGAAGATTTTGCCAAAAGCCTTGGATGCTTCTTCGAATACTGTTGAATTGTCTTCAGTGAGGAGGTGTTGAGGGAGGTAGGCGATGACTGCATCTTTTGGAGCTCTCACATGACCCTTTGTTGGTTTTTGCTTGTCTGCAATGATCTTCATCATTGTTGACTTCCCTGCACCATTTTTGCCCATGAGGGCTATCTTATCCTCTGGATTGATGACAAAGGAAATGTCCTTGAAGAGGGTCTGACCACTAAACTCTACTGCGATATTATCTATTGAAATCATCTGTACATTGAATTATGCCACGAAGCTATGGAAGATTTATGATCAGAGTACAGTTTTTGATTGGTGAATGCTTAATCTCCAAGAGTAGAGAGTAATAGAGATCATTTTTTTTGGCCTTTTACACAGGTTGAGTATTGGGAGTGTTGCCTGCTCCTGAGGAGTATACTGAAGGAGTAGTGTAGAGAAGGGCTAGCGTTGGGTGAGAGTATCATATGACCTAGAAGTACTCTCTGCTATCTCATCTCTATCATAAAGTCCACAATGCAACCACTCCAAGAATAAATGGCAAATACAAAGTGCCTTTTTTACTCATATCAAAAAAAACCAATACTGATAACATAACTTATTGATAATTAGTGTATTGGGGTTTTTTGGACAATTTCAAAAAGAATGAACTCCCCAAGTTTTAGTATAAAAGTGTCCCTTTCTTGGCAGAAGAATATAGATTAACTTTGATAAGAGAGATGTTGCATATCCCCAAAGTGTACGATCTCTACTTATTTATTTATTTTTTTTAACCCAGAAACCGAACCAACCTAATGATACAACTCTAAACTACATTCATGGCTGACCAGAAAATTAAGAACGATCGTCGAGGTTTGTAATCTCGATCCTCTGTACTTGAAGCACTCAGATATTTGTGGTTTTTCCCTTTAGATATTTCACTTTCAGTATATTGTACAATAAAAGAGAAGCATTGTATTAGAAAGAGTTGGACAATGAATGGACACTAAATAATAAATCAAACAGCACTTCAATACGAAATTATTTGCGTGAGGATGGTGATCTAGAGATAGAGTTGTTGGATTTGAGTATTACTAAAGGATATATTGATTTATAGGCTTGGTGGATGATCGTATGCAATTACATGTGGTATGAGTGTATTTCATCGAGGTTTGTAAACCACGAGGATCGGGTGGAATTTGATTGAATTAGTAAAGATTAAAAAATTATGAAGAGATTATTGTTGATATTTAGTGTATTAGTTATTTCAAATGGGATATTGGCTCAAGCATTTGAGATTACCTATGGTGAGCATTTTCATAAGTCGAAGATAGAGACTCTGCATCCCGAATATGCAAGGACTTATTGGAGTAATTTTCCAATCGTAAAAGTGAGAGGATTATTCAGTCCTTTAAAGGAAGTTGAACATGTATTTTCTGTGGGATTTAGCTCTTACGGATTATTAGCTGATATTGAAATTGGAACATTGGAAGATGTTGATAATAACCTTCACACGGGCCGCGGTACTGGCAAAACAAGATCCTATGATCTCGGCATAGGCTATGGCTACGAATTAGGTAGAAAGCGATTTCGCTTTCTACCTCAATTTATCTGTAATATTCAATACTCTGATGAGACGTGGGGCCCAGGTGTTGATGCAATAGGAATGAAGCATATCTATGGATATGAATACTTTAGCTACTCTAATCCTGG
>CALLAW010000099.1 GCA_938001865.1 uncultured Saprospiraceae bacterium
GCTCCCACAAACTTCAAAGTCTTCCATTGGGTGGTTGTGTAGTTGTGCCGCACAAGAATGGAGTCTACTATAATTTGATAGGGCGCATATAAAGCATCTAACGTCTCTGTCCCGTAATCAAAATATAACTTATGATTCTGAGGATTGGGCAAATGCTCGTCTAGATAAGTGGCAAAGTGGGCCGGGATAGGATTATTCAAAGTATCAAAAGTACCAACCCAATGCGTGGATAGACAGGCTGCCCTACCAAATACTTTTGGATACTCGCAGAGGGCATACATCGATATCAATCCACCCATACTCGAGCCGGCAATAAAGGTGTGCTGCACCTCCGTAAGTGTAGCGTATTTATCATCAACAAAAGGTTTTAGCTCTTCTACGATAAATCGGAGGTAGTTATCCGATTGTATGTCCGTCGTAAAGAGCGCTGCCTTCCCCTCTTTACTTAATAAAGAATCTTGGAACGTCACAGGCAAACTTTCAAAGGGCTTCTGTGGGAAGTACTCTGCGTGTCTATCCGCTGTATTCCATATCCCGACGACTATAGACTCTCGTATATCGCCTGATGCTATAAGCTGCTCCATCGTTTCATCGACACCCCACTCTTGCTTGTTCCACGTCGTGGTAGCATCAAAGAGCATTTGTCCGTCGTGCATATAGAGCACGCTATATTTTCTATCGGTCGTATAGTCTTCGGGTAACCATACATCAATATTTCTTGGTGCCACATATTTTGAATCAAAATTCTTGAAGCGTTCTATACGACCACTGGACAACTCTACATTGTGGGGAGGCGTCGTGTGCTCAGTGCAGGCCCAGATGGTTGAGCAAATGAGAAGGAGTGGGAAGAAATTTTTCATAGTATCACAGCTAATCGCTTGTTATGTGTCGGATTTTCCATCTGCTAAGTTTAATGCCTCTTCAATTTTTTTGATAGACATAAACATTCTTCCACTATCGGGAAGCATTGTGAATCCATATTTCGAATAATATGAAATTGCCTCTTCATCTATTGGGTCAACTATCACTGCAACAGCTCCAATGTGTTCTTTTGCTACGCTTACAGATCTTTTTAATGCTTCGATAAGCATAAATCTTCCATATCCCTGCCCTTTAACTGAATTGTCTCTTGCTAATCTTCCAAGTAGAATAACAGGTATGCTTTCGTATTTAATTGTTTTCTTAAACTCGCTCGGAGCATCTTCCTTTGGGATACTTTCTGTAGACAAAGTATAGTAAGCAACAACCTCTTCTTGTCCATTTAATATTACAAAACATGTACAAGCTCCTGCTTTTACATCTTTAGTAGCATTTTTTAATATGTAATTATCTAAAGGAGGTTTGCCGCAGGAAAAGTTTTTTCTATTGTACTTTCTATTGTAAGAAACTGTTTGCAATGGATTACACCTTACTAATCTGATTGTGATATTTAATCGCAGAAATTAGAGATTCATTGGGCTTTTCTTCTCTTCCCATTAAAGCATTGAAAAAGATTTCTTTATCCCTTTTACTACGAAGAATCTTCTTTTCTTCCGCTATTATTGCTTTAGATTCTTTTGTAAGAGTTACCCTTAAAAACTCAGAAAATGATCTAAAACCCCTTAAGCTACTCGCATATTCGAAGAGTTCTTTGTCTTGATTGCTTACCCTAATTTCTATTCGACTATCTCCTTTTTTCCTTAATGTATTGTCCATTTTGATTGAATTTCGATTAAATGTACGTATTTCTGCCGTACAATGCAAGTGTGTACGGTAAAGTTCCGTATTTATTGTTCTGATACAGAACGGATCGGCTGGACCCAGCGCAGGCGATAGACTATGATGTCGCACATTGTCATGCAGAGTCACCATTCACAGTGTTACTCCTATTTCCTTTTGTGTATTCATCAAAGCAGCATTTTTATACGTTCTGATTATCGGGTCCTTTAGCCTGTATGGTCTGTTGAAAGCTTCTTGATTGAGCTTGAATCTTTCTGAAAGTTTTCTGATAGTTTCTTTAGAAAGTCCTGTTTGATAATTTAGAATTTTTGATACTGTTCCTTTAGACAAATTTAAAACCTCAACTAAATCTTTAGCTTTCATTTTATGCTCCTCCATAAGTGATTTCAAGAGCTCTATTGGATCAAGTTCTGGATCTGCATGCCAGGCTTATACTTAGCCATAAACACTGGCATATGTCACAATAAAGAAGGCGACTCGCTTCCGCAAATCGCCTTCCAATTGTTCGTATTCGCTATGACAGTGCTTAGCTATCTTGCTCTTCTACTTCCTCGAACTCGACATCCTCTGCTTGATCAGTGCCACCCTCATCACTTCCACCTGCATCTGCAGTTTGCTCAGCACCACCTTCGGCACCTGCTTCTTGTGATGCTTTGTAGATATCTTCACTCGCTGCTTGCCACGCTGTATTGAGCTTTTCTGTAGCTGCGTCGACTTGTGCAATATCTTGCATTTTATGCGCTTCTTTGAGCTCAGCTACTGCAGTTTCGATAGGTTCCTTCTTTTCTGCTGGGATCTTATCACCATAGTCTTTGATCTGCTTTTCTGTCTGAAAGATGAGTGAATCAGCAGCATTCAGTTTATCTACTTTCTCTCTCGCCTCTTTATCTGATGCTGCATTTGCTTCTGCTTCTGCCTTCATCTTTGCTATCTCCTCTTTAGAGAGACCAGTAGATGCTTCGATTCTAATATTTTGCTCTTTACCAGTACCCTTATCTTTTGCGGAAACGCTAAGGATACCATTTGCATCCATATCAAATGTCACTTCGATCTGAGGTACACCTCTCGGTGCTGGTGGAATACCTTCAAGGATAAATCTACCAACTGATCTATTATCTCTCGCCATCGGCCTCTCACCTTGGAGGATATGAATCTCAACACTTGGCTGGTTCTGGGCAGCTGTAGAGTATGTCTTAGATTTTTTAGTAGGAATCGTAGAGTTAGACTCAATCACGACATCATAAACACCACCCATCGTCTCGATCCCAAGAGAGAGAGGAGTCACATCCAGGAGGAGTACGTCCTGTACGTCACCACTCAATACACCACCTTGAATGGCTGCACCAACTGCAACCACTTCATCAGGATTTACTGATCTATTAGGCTTCTTACCAAAGAACTTTTCTACTGCCTCTTGGATCGCAGGGATTCGAGTCGATCCACCTACTAAGATGATGTCATCGATATCACTTTTGTTCAACCCAGCATCCTTTAATGCCTCTTGACAAGGTATCAAAGTTCGTTTCACTAGGTCTTCTGACATTTGTTCAAATTTAGCTCTAGAGAGCTTAGTTACCAAGTGCTTGGGCACACCATCAACAGCTGTCACATATGGCAAGTTGATATCAGCCTGTGCAGACGATGATAATTCTATTTTAGCTTTCTCTGCTGCTTCTTTCAATCTTTGAAGGGCCATCGGATCTTTACGTAAGTCGATGTTATCAGAGGCTTTGAATGCATCAGCTAAGAAGTCAATGATCAACTGATCAAAGTCATCTCCCCCTAGGTGAGTATCACCGTTAGTAGATTTGACTTCAAAGACGCCATCTCCAAGCTCTAGGATAGAGACATCAAATGTACCCCCACCTAGATCATAGACTGCAATCGTACTATCTGCACCTTTCTTATCTAATCCGTAAGCAAGTGCAGCTGCAGTTGGTTCATTGATGATACGACTCACTTTGAGTCCAGCGATCTCACCTGCTTCTTTGGTTGCTTGTCTTTGGCTATCATTGAAGTATGCCGGCACAGTGACTACTGCTTCAGTGACTTCTGTACCTAGGAAATCTTCCGCAGTCTTCTTCATCTTCTGGAGCACCATAGCAGATATCTCCTGAGGAGTGTACATCCTGTCATCGATCTCGACTCTGACTGTATCATTTTCGCCTTTGACGACTTTGTAAGCCATTCTGTCAACCTCTGAGCCGCTTTCGCTAAAACGCTGACCCATGAATCGTTTGATAGATGCGATCGTTCTGGTTGGATTAGTAATCGCTTGTCTCTTAGCTGGATCACCAACCTTACGTTCGCCTCCATCCAGAAATGCGATGACTGAAGGTGTAGTTCTTCTTCCCTCTTCATTAGGAATTACGACAGGTTCGTTTCCTTCCATTACTGAAACAACTGAGTTCGTTGTTCCTAAATCAATACCTATAATTTTACCCATTATAAATCTGTGTTATTATAAAAATGTTTCTGTTATTAAATTTCAAATGACACATTACAATTGTCATTCACAATCTATTTAGACAAGAGTTATACCAATTGATTTTGTCACGAATTCTTCTGCCAATCCTACTGATTATGACGATACATACTGACAAAAATGACCAATAGACTGTCACTTTGGCAATAACTAGTTCTACTGATTCAGTGGATAATGTGATTGTAGCTTGTGGTGACAAAAGGTACAAGGAGATGAAGTGGTACCCACCAAGTCTACGAGTAAATAAATCTGTAAAGAATATCAGTTAGGCATTTACCGACAGAGTACTCATAGAGAGTTGATGCAATCTAATGATTACTTCTTGTACAGTCCTCAGCAACGTCTATCACCCTGTAGTCTCTGCTACAAAATCTCAATCGTTGAGTAATCTTGGTCTATTTTTTTTTGTATTTTCTATTGCTTTCTCTTGACGCCAATGTTCGATCTTGGCATCGTGACCTGACAAGAGGATTGGAGGTACTGACCAGTCATTGAACACTTCTGGACGTGTATAGACTGGTGGCGCTAAGAGATCATCTTGATAAGAATCGGTAAGTGCTGATGTCTCATTATTGAGGACTCCTGGGATAAGTCGTGCTGTGGCATCTACGATAATTGCTGCAGGTAATTCTCCTCCTGACAGGACAAAATCTCCAACTGAGATCTCTGAGGTAACGATATGATCTCTGACTCGATGATCGATGCCTTTGTAGTGACCACAGATCAGTATAATTGACTTACTTAAGGACAGAGTATTTGCAGTTTTCTGATCAAACTGCTTGCCATCTGGTGTGAGGAAGATCACCTCATCGATTGAATGCTTGCTACGAATCTCTTCGATACAGTTATAGAGTGGCTCTACCATCATCACCATCCCTGCACCTCCACCATATTGGTAGTCATCTATCTGCTTGTGCTTGCCAATACCATAGTCGTGAAGATTATAGATGGATACTGCAACGAGCCCTTTATCTTGAGCCCGTTGCAATATCGAATGCGAAATCGGACTTGCTAATAAGTCCGGCACTGCCGATATAATATGGAAGTGAATCGTCGCCATCTTTGTTGTTTATTCTATTCCTAGGAGCTCTACTTCGAATACTAGTGCAGAGAAAGGCTTAATCGTAGGACCTGCTTCTCTCTCGCCATAAGCAAGATCATAAGGAATAAAGAGCTTATACTTAGCTCCTACTGGCATGTACTGAAGTCCTTCTGTCCATCCCTTGATCACCCCACTGAGTGGAAATGATATCGGTTCTCCTCTTTCCACACTGCTGTCAAAGACTTGACCAGTAATGAGAGTACCATGATAGTGGACATTGACCTTGTCAGATGCACTTGGCTTAGGTCCATTGCCTGGTTTGATGATTTCGTACTGAAGACCACTCTCTGTAGTCGTGACTCCATCTCTTTTGCCATTTTCAGCAAGAAATTTTTCTCCTGCTTCTTTGTTTGCTTTGAATTGACCTTGCTTAGCGTCTTGCATTGCTTTCCCAAAGACCTCTGCGGCATCGTCCATAGACATTTGAGCATTTCCTGCGAGATGTTCCTTCATCCCTTGAGCAACAACATCAACATCAAACTCAGTCAAACCTTGACTCTTGATATTTTCTGCTAAGATTACTCCGATACTGTAACTTACTGTATCCATTGAATTTTGTGATTTTAAAGTGGTGAATGTTGCTACCATTAATGATAGCGTAATTAATATAAATTTCATGATTCTAATTTTATCTCATAAGTGACCTATGCCTTCTTTAATCTTGCATAGTGTTGATAGAAGTAAGGGATCGTCTCTATCCCCTTGTAATAGTTGAAGAGACCATAGTGTTCATTTGGTGAGTGGATAGCATCACTATTGAGTCCAAATCCAAGTAAGACAGATTTGACGCCAAATACTTCTTCAAATAATGCTACGATAGGAATACTACCACCGCTTCGTTGCGGGATTGGGTCTTTACCATATGTCTGCTTCATTGCAAGTGATGCAGCTTGGTACTCAACTGTATCTGTTGGTGTGACTGCAGGCATGCCCCCATGATGAGGAGTGACTGTAACTTTGACACTCTTTGGTGCCAACGACTCGAAGTACTCTTTAAAGAGAGCTGTAATCTTATCAGGCTCTTGATTGGGTACTAGTCTCATACTGATTTTGGCATTAGCCTTACTTGGGAGGACAGTCTTAGCTCCTTCTCCAATATAGCCACCCCACATCCCATTTACGTCAAGTGTAGGTCTGATTGAAGTCTGCTCTAGTACTGTATACCCTACCTCACCATCAACTGTATCTATGTCTAAGTCCTTTTGATAATGATCTAGGTCAAATGGTGCTGCATTCATCTTCGTTCGGTCTGTCTCACTGATAACCTCGACATCATCATAGAATCCCGGGATCGTTATGGCATTATTCTCATCCTTCAATTGAGAAATCATCTCACAGAGGATATTGACTGGATTGCCGACTGCACCTCCATAGACACCTGAGTGCAAGTCTCTATTAGGACCGACGACTTCCACTTCAACATAGCTCAATCCTCGAAGCCCAATAGTGATTGATGGAACATCATTCGCTATGATTGAAGTATCACTTAAGAGTACGACGTCACAAGAGAGCATCTCTGCATACTTATTACAGAAAATTCCAAGGTTCTCTGACCCGACTTCTTCCTCTCCTTCGATCATGAATTTGACATTACATGGGAGTTCATCATTTGCCATCATTGCCTGGAAGGCTTTGACATGCATATACATCTGTCCCTTGTCATCACAAGCTCCTCTTGCGAAGATTGCACCATCAGGATGGACAGCAGTCTTCTTGATCACTGGTTCGAATGGTGGTGAGTCCCACAATTCAATCGGATCAGCTGGTTGTACATCATAGTGACCATAGACGAGAATTGTTGGCAAGCTCTCGTCAATGATCTTCTCACCATAGACAACTGGGTATCCAGCCGTCTGGAAAAGTTGGACCTTATCAGCACCAGCATCCTTGAGCTTATCTCCAACGAACTGAGCAGTCTTATGGACATCTTCAGAATATGCAGGATCTGCACTCACTGATGGAATTTTTAATAGATCCATCAACTCATCTAAGAACTTCTCTTTATTTGCTGTAATGTATGACTGTGTTTGTTGCATTTGCTCTGTTTTCCTTTCGGTAAATGTGATTAGTGTGACACTCTAAAGTGTTACAAAGACATATAACTGCAAACACTCAAGATTGTTATCAATCAACGGCGAAGATAATTGGTATTAACTGATTGTTAGGATTTGAGGATGAAAAGTGATGCACCATCAATTTAAGCTTTGAAAATGCAAAGTCTTGAAAAGGGATTATTATTCGATGAGCTACCTCTTCACAAAAGACCAAACATATTCAAACCAAAGATTACTAAGATCATTATTGCGAATAAAAGCAAATAGGCTTTCGTCCCTGAAAGCCTTTTACCATAGACATATCCGCAATGTGGACAACTCTCAGCTGATGAGCTAATCTCTCTATAGCATTCTTTACAACTTACTAAACTCATACGCATTAAGATTTATCTGTATTAACTAAATAGTGAATCTTGCTAACTCTCCCACTAATACCGCTCCGATTTATTCCATAGATCGCTATCAAAAGTCTGCGAATTAATGACAATTATTTTTCTTTCATTTATGACAATGGATTTCAGTCCTAACGTGAATTAATTTCCACTCCCAGCGGAAACAGTCGATCCCATTTCATAAAACATAAATGCCAATACATCAGCAGCTTGCTGAATCCTCATATCGGTTGGCATTCCCGCTCCATGACCAGCACTGACATCTATCCTAATCAAGACCGGATTGTCACCTGTATGTTTGTGTTGCAGTTCTGAGATATACTTAAATGAATGAGCCGGTACTACCCTATCATCATGGTCTGCAGTCGTCACCATCGTTGAAGGATAAGCAACTGATTTGACATTGTGCAATGGACTGTACTGTATCAAATATTTAAATGCTTCAGGATCATCGCTTCGTCCATAGTCGCCTGCCCATGCCCAACCTATCGTAAACTGGTGATACCTCAACATATCAAGTACACCCACTCCTGGAAACGCAACTTTAAACAAGTCTGGACGCTGTGTCATACAAGCTCCTACGAGTAATCCACCGTTAGACCTACCTTCGATAGCAAGCTTGCTTGGATTTGTGTAACCTTCAGCGATGAGGAACTCTGCTGCTGCAATAAAGTCGTCAAAGACATTTTGCTTCCGCTCTTGAGTTCCAGCTTTATGCCATTCTGATCCAAATTCTCCACCACCTCTAAGGTTAGCAACTGCATAGATGCCTCCCTGCTCCAAGAGAGGCAATCGAGTCAAGCCAAATGAAGGAAGTAATGGAATGTCAAAACCTCCATAACCATACAAGAGTGTAGGTGTGTTACCGTCAGGAACGAGTCCTTTCTTATGAGTCAAGAAAACTGGAATCCTAGTTCCATCCTTACTCTGATACCATTTCTGTACTGTCACATAATCTTCTGAGACAAAGTCTACCTCTGGAGATCTGAACGGCACTAATTCATAGCTCTCTGTATCAAAGCTATAGATGGCACCTGGTTGAGTATACGATGTAAATGATAAGAATCCAGTAGACTCCTCTTTCTTCCCAGATAGACTAGCCGAACCAATTCCAGGAAGTTCAATATCTGCAAGTTTATTCCCTTCCATATCATAAGCAACAAGAGCCGTACTCGCATTGTGCATATAATTTGCAAAGAACTTACCACCAATCATTGACACACCTCTGAGAACATCATCACTCACAGGAATAACTGTATTGAATGCAGGTCGACCACCCTTGACGATCGAGTAATCAACTGAGATAAGTTTCTGCTTAGGTGTATCTGCATTAGTGACAAAGTAAAGCAGGTTGTCATTATTCCCAATAAAGTTATAATCAGCTTCAAACCCATAAACGAGTTGAGTGAGTTCATCTTTGGTATCGAGTGCTTTAAGGTAAACTTCATTTCCACTTGTTGACTCTGAAGTATTGACGATCAAGTACTTCTCGTCACTACTCGTAGATCCAAATACATTACGCTGCGGATTGTCTTTGTCAAGGTAAACTAATTCATCAGTATCTTGACTCTCCCCTAGCTTATGGAAGTATAGGCTGTGATATTCATTCTTTGCAGAAAGCTCTCCGTCCTCAGAAGGAGCTGGATATCTAGAATAGTAAAAACCATCACCACTCCAAGAGATTCCACTAAACTTGATCCACTCTAACTTATCATCCAAGTGTGTGTTATTGACAACATCCAAGATCCTAATTTCTCTCCAATCACTGCCACCTGTTGACACTTGATAGGCAAGCAGATTCCCTTCCTTATTGAAGCTCATACCACCAAGTGAACTTGTACCATCTTCACTAAATTGATTTGGATCGAGTACAACCTCTCCATCCTTATCTTCCTTGTTCTTTACTCTATAAAGGACACTTTGATTTTGGAGACCATCATTGGCAAAGTAGTAATAATACTCACCTTCTTTGAATGGTATTCCATAACGTTCATAATTCCACAATTCTTCAAGCCTCTGCTTAAATACGTCTCTACTCGGAATCTGATCAAGGTAGTCAAATGTAACCTTATTCTGAGCAGTCACCCATGCCTTAGTCTCTTCACTATTATCATCTTCTAGCCATCTGTAGTGATCAGTGATCTGAGTACCGTGATAATCATCTATCACATCGCTATCTCTGAAAGTTTCTGGATAGTTCAACTTCATTTTGTCATTCATCTCTGTTGTCTCTTGTTTGATCTCATTAGCGACCTTAGGGTTGCAAGCAATGAGGAGTCCTATAATGATTCCTAGTAATCCGATTTTGTGCAGGTTCATAGCAGGTTTGTTTTTTAAGGTTAACTATACATTTACCTAGAGTGTAGTAACTACTCATCACTCGTAAGGCAACTTATATCTCAATCCAAAATAGATCGTCCGACCAAAGATAGGTGCCCAAATATATGAAGCATCGAAGTTTCTATTATTTGGGTCATCGGCAGAGATGATTGGATTGTCTAATCTATAGTCAAAGAGATTCTCTGCACCAACATATATCTCAAAGTCATCTGAAAGAAACTTACGTACTTGAGTATTAGCGATGAAGTAACTTGGAGTATTCTCTTCTAACTGATATTGAGCTTCGAGCCAATCTGTACTTGGCAGACGTTGACTTCCTCTCCAGTTAAGTGTAAAGTCAAAGTACAACTTACTCTTCGTCTCATAAGCAAGGTTGATAAATGCTTTGTGAACAGGGTTGAGTGGAATCGTCTTTATCTGTTCTCCAAAGCGAGCCTTATTCTCGTTGAACCGATAGGCAAGTCTAATGTCAAATCGATCGATGAGTTCGACATCTATCTGAGCTTGGGCACTTTGACCGTACGAGTCTCCTTGTTGATTGTAGAATAAGATCGTACCGTCAAGTCTTGATTCCATATCAGCAATGACTTGATTTTCGAAGTACGTATAATAGTAATCTAGGCTCAGTGTTGATGATCTACCAAGTCTAAGTGACTGTGTCAGATTGCCACCAACATTCCATGACGTCTCTCTGTCAAGACCGTATGGAGTGTCACCGAACTCACTGACCAACTCGATCCTACGATTACTGGCATAGATACTTGGGTTCTCAGCAAACGGATTAGCAGTCCTCCACCCTTTGCCTGCTATTGCTCTCAGTACTGAGTTGTCACTCAATGCATATCTGATATGGATTCGTGGTATGTACACCAAGCCATAGTTATTGTGATAATCTAGTCTACTGCTTAAGACTAAAGTCAATTTGGAAAACGGTTTATGAGAATATTCTACAAATGCTCCTGGTACGGTTTCTATTCTATTGAAGTACTGCGAGTCAAATCTATTCAACACTGTTTCTTCTATTTCGTCTTGGAGGTAACTCACTCCTGCCTTAATCACCTGATCCTCATTGAATAGATTGGATTGAAAGATGAAATTTCCATAGAGTACTTGATGATCTACTCCATAGTATTTATTAGTATAATCATTGGCTGACGAATGATCTGTATAACTCACTTGTAACCCTATACTTCTATTCATCTCTTCATTGAAAACTTTTCCGATTTTTGACCACAATTCGAGCTTTTGCATCTCGCTATCTAATCCCCAATATGCAGAGCTGTTAGATGAAAGATCTGGCATAAACTCTACTTGTCCTCCTATCTTATCCGATGTACTATACTTGACTCCTACCTGTGCTTGCAGACCATTGCGGTGCTGATATTTCCAACGGTTGATACCGATAAAGGTTTGACTCAGTGGATTATCTAGAAATCCATCTCGATTTCGATCATTTCTTCGCTGTCTTTCATCGGCATGGATGAGGAATGCAGTTGAGATATTTTTACTAATTTTTTGCCTGACGAAGAGATTACCCTCATATCTCCCACCTTCATTAGCATAGAGATTGAGAAATACTCGTTCCTTTCTTTCTGGTTTACGGAGTTCCAGATTGATCTGTCCTGTCATGTTTTCAAATCCATTGACCACACTCCCGACTCCCTTACTGAGATTGATACTACTGATCCATGGTCCTGGAGTCAATTCAAGTCCTTGGATGACACCAATACTCCTGACATCGGGGATAAGTTCTCTTGTGATTTGGACATATTTGCCAGCGAGCCCTAGCATCTGGATCTGTCGTGTCCCTGTGATAGCATCAGTAAAACTTACATCTATGGCAGGACTAGTCTCAAAGCTTTCTGACAGACTACAACAGGCCGCCTTGCACAACTCTTCTTCTGTGACTAAGTGGGTTTGGATAGGATTGACAAATGATATCTCAGTTGTATTAGCTCGGTATGAGATGACTACTTCGTCTGTAACCAGGGTACTATTCATGATATGCGAGACTTCATTGACTTGTGAGATATCAATCGTATCAGACTGAAATCCCACATAACTGATTACTATCTGATCGACCTGAGGCAGTCGACCTATCTCAAATCGTCCATCGACATCAGTAGAGCCACCAGCAGATCTTCCGATATATTGAATCGTAGCTCCGATCAGAGGTTGGATCTCACCATCAGACTCTTGCGAGTAAATGGTACCTGTGATGAATGATGAGAGTTGCACTTGTGGATTATCAATCGGGAGTGTGTCAAAGCTTATCTGATAAAGATTAGGGTCATATCCATCAAAATCTCTATACTGACAACATGCAGCTAATTCGTTATAAGTAGCTTGTGAAGCGGGTGACAGTTCACTATCATATCCCGCTTGGCTAAGTGCAGCACCTAGGTCAGCTTGATTAAACTCTGGATCTCGAGTCTCGAGATTGAGCATCTTGGAGTCTAAGTCATAGACAGCAGATATCACTCCGTTGACTTGACTTGCTGCGGATTCGATATTGGCCTTACACATCCCACAGTTCCCTGCCACATTTACCTGGAGTGTAGACTGGGTCAAGCCCAAAAAAGGAGTTAGAATAAAAAATAGAAGAATAGTCAATAGACTTATCTGTACTCTGAAAGCACCTAATATTGAATTCATATTTAAGGTAATTAAAAAAAAAATGAGAAAGACAATTGATGTACGGACAAGACAAAGGTATGCCTTGCTGAATAGTCTATCCCACGACTGGCGGATGCCAAAGAGTATGTGAATAATGATACTTATAGCTCTCACTATACTCAGGAATCACACCCGAGAGCTCACTTTCTGTCCAATCCACTATAGAAGTCACCTCTTGAATCACAGTATTGTAACCGCAATGAAGACACATACACGAAGTCGAACAGTCATCATCGTTAATCGGTGTTTCTGTATCCGTAACTTCGAGAGATTCACTACAACAGCTCGAGCTGTCACAAGATGGCAGAACTGTCAACTTGAAAAACATAAGTGCTAATATGACTGGAAGAAGTCTCATTCTAATGTAAAGATAAGATAAATTCAAAATATGTAACAAACTCAGTAATTTATCAATTGAACCTTTAACATCTTTAACCTACAGATCATCTTTACTTTGATAAATCTACAGATGGTATAATCAATTTAATGATGATAATTGCAGAGCATTTACATGCAAATGTCTCCCTATATATGAGATCCTGCTACACAATATCGATATAAGACCACTTTGAGCAAAACCCAAGCTATTTTGAGTGAAATTTAGAATTATAGATTGAATCGATAACAGTCCTTTAACTATTTCTGTACCTTTGTATTCCGTGACGATTAGTCAACAAAAAATAATCAAAAAAGAGATGAGTAAATATGTTTTCGTTACGGGTGGAGTTACATCCTCTTTGGGTAAAGGTATCATAGCGGCATCACTTGCCAAGCTCCTTCAGTCAAGAGGTCTCACTGTAACTATCCAGAAGTTTGACCCATATATCAATGTAGATCCTGGAACTCTCAACCCATATGAGCATGGCGAATGTTTCGTGACAGAAGATGGTGCGGAGACTGACCTAGACCTTGGACACTATGAGAGGTTCCTCAATATCCCAACATCACAGGCCAACAATGTGACTACTGGTCGAATCTATCAGACGGTAATAAATAAGGAAAGAGAAGGTGCCTATCTTGGCAAGACAGTCCAAGTCATACCTCATATCACTGATGAGATCAAGAGAAATGTCTGCCTCTTAGGTGAATCTGGAGAATATGATGTTGTCATTACTGAGATTGGTGGCACTGTCGGTGATATCGAGTCTTTACCATACTTAGAGGCACTCAGACAACTTATCAATGAACTCGGAGTAAATGATTGTGTCAGTATACATCTGACACTCATCCCGTATCTCAGTGCTGCTAAAGAACTCAAAACTAAGCCAACTCAGCACTCCGTCAAAGAACTCCTCATGACTGGAATCCAACCAGATATCCTAGTCTGCCGAACAGAAAAGCCAATAACCAATGAGATAAGAGATAAACTTGCTCGATTCTGTAATGTCAAGAAGAATGCAGTGATCGAAGCAAGAGATGCAGATAGTATCTATGATGTCCCTCTCCTGATGGTAAAGGAAAAGTTAGACCAAATAGTGATATCTAAACTCAAGCTCAAAGGCAAACAAAAACCTGAATTAGAATACTGGAAAGATTTCCTAGGGAATCTCAAGAACCCCACATCATCTGTCAATATTGGATTGGTCGGAAAGTACAACGAGCTCCAAGATGCCTATAAGTCTATCTTAGAGTCATTCGTCCATGCCGCATCAGTCAATGAGTGTGAAGTCAATATTGTCTCCATTCACTCTGAGTCACTTGAAGTATCTAACGCCGAGAGTAAGCTCAAAAACTTGGATGGTGTACTTATTGCTCCAGGATTTGGAGAGAGAGGTATCGAAGGTAAGATACATGCTATCAAGTATATCAGAGAAAATCATATTCCATTCTTTGGTATCTGTCTAGGCCTCCAAATGGCAGTCGTAGAGTATGCACGTAATGTACTAGGCATCAAGAAAGCTGTCTCAGAAGAGATGTCTCCTAAGGCTAAAGAGAAGGTGATCCACCTCATGCCTAGTCAAGTAAAAGTGAAGAAAAAAGGTGGCACCATGCGTCTTGGCGCCTACGATTGTAAGATAGAAAAAGGAACACTAGCGCATAAAATCTATAAGTCTACTCTCATTAGCGAAAGACATCGACATAGATACGAAATCAACAATATCTACTTGACTGATCTCGAAAAGGCTGGATTGATCGCTTCGGGTAAAAACCCCGAATCCAACCTCGTTGAGATCATGGAAATACCGGAACATCCATTTTTTATCGGTGTTCAGTATCATCCTGAATTGAAAAGTACTGTGGAGAATCCACATCCACTCTTTACCAACTTTGTGAAAGCAGCAAAGGCATACAAAAGCAAAAACAAAGAAGCATAAGACATCCGTATGAAGGAAACAGAAAAGCTTAAACTGCAAGAGTTAGGTCGAGTCTCTGTGGAGACATACAAAACTCAAGAAAAGCTTCCTGTTACAGTTGTCTTGGACAATCTGAGATCTGGTCTCAATGTTGGTTCGTTTTTCAGGACTTGTGATTCGTTTGGGCTCGACTCAATCATCTTGACTGGGATCTGTCCTACCCCACCGCATAAGGAAATTCATAAGTCTGCTATTGGAGCTACACTCAGTGTGGATCACCAATACTTCGCTACAATTGAAGAGGCAGTAGATGATCTCAAGAGCAAAGGTGTGATCCTCATCGGCATCGAACAGACAAACAATTCAGTTCACTTAGCAGACTTCACTTGGCCCGAAGGACCAATCGCGATCGTATTTGGAAATGAAGTGGAAGGTGTCTCATCATCTATCGTTAATAAGTTAGACCATGTCATCGATCTACAACAATTTGGCACTAAGCATAGTCTCAATGTTGCAGTGTGTGGAGGTATTGTGTTGTGGAGTGTGAGTAAGGGGTTGAGAAAGTAAGAGATTGTTGTGCTAGTTGATGTGTTGATTGCTAATATAGATAGCTGATCTTGATTGCTAATCGGGATTGCTAAGCTTGACTGCTAAGCCAGATTGCTGTACTTGACTCTATTTATTTACTTCCTTTATTTCTAGTACTGAGATACTATGTTACCTTTCTTCGCATCGACCTTCTCTTCATTTTTTTCATTGATAAAAAAACGAAGCAAAAAAATCTAGCCTAATTAAACTCGTTCCACTCGAACAGTAATTAGGCGGCCTCTCCGCCACCTAAGCGGGATTGCTAAGCAGGACTGCTGAACTGGGATTTCTATGCTGAATTGCTGATCTGGATATCTATTTGGGTTTTCTAATCGAGATTACTAAGCTGGGTTGCTGTACTTGACTCTACTTATTTACTTCCTTTATTTCTAGTACTGGGGTGCTGTGTCACCTTTCTTCGCATCGGCCTTCTCTTCATTTTTTTCATTGATAAAAAAACGAAGCAAAAAAATCTAGCCTAATTAAACTCGTTCCACTCGAACAGTAATTAGGCGACCTCTCCGCCACCTAAGCGGGATAGCTAATCGGGATATCTAAGCTGGGATTGCTAAGCTGGATTGCTAATCGGGACTTCTAAGCTAGGTTGCTAATCTTGATTGCAAAGCCAGCTTGCTGTATGTGACTCTACTCATTTGCTTTCCTCATACCTAGCACTCAGGCGCTGTGTCTCCTTTCTTCGCATCGACCTTCTTTTCATTTTTTTCATTGATAAAAAAACGAAGCAAAAAAATCTAGCCTAATTAAACTCCTTCCACTCGTACAGTAATTAGCGACCTCTCCGTCACCTTAGCGGGATAGCTAATCTGGACTGCTAAGCTGGATTACTAAGTGGGATTACTGACCGGGATTGATAAGTCAGATTGCTAATCGGGACTTCTAAGCTGGGATTGCTAAGCTTGATTTCTAATCAGGGTTGCTCTATGTGACCTTAGAAGTGTTATGCTAAGACTGCTGCAGACTTCACTGTTTTGATGATTCGAGATGCGACTTTGTATGGATCAGCAGAAGATGCAGGTCTTCTATCCTCTAACCATCCTTTCCATCCAGCTTCCACTGTAGCGATTGGTATCCTGATTGATGCTCCCCTGTCAGAGATGCCATAGCTGAAGTCATTGATAGACGCTGTCTCATGGAGTCCAGTGAGTCTCTTATCATTATCAGGTCCATAGACAGCGATATGCTCCTTGACCACTGGTCTAAATGCTTCGCATACTGCTTCATAATCTTCTTTCTTACCAGACGTCCTTAATAGAGTGTTAGAAAAATTGGCATGCATACCTGATCCATTCCAATCCCCATCACCTAGAGGCTTACAGTGATACTCGACATAGACACCATACTCTTCACAGATCCGTTCAAGTAAGTATCTGGCCACCCATATCTGATCTCCTGCTGCCTTAGCACCTTTAGCGAAGATCTGATACTCCCATTGTCCTATTGCCACCTCAGCATTGACTCCTTCTATATTGAGCCCAGCATCGATGCAGGCATCCATATGCTTATCTACTATCTCACGTCCGATTGCATTCCTTGCTCCTACGCTACAGTAATATTGACCTTGCTCAGTTGGCTCACCCTCTAGAGGCCAACCAATAGGCATATTAGTATCTACATCAAACAAGAAATACTCTTGCTCAAATCCAAACCAAAAATCATTATCATCATCATCTATAGTTGCTCTTCCATTAGACTCATGTGGTGTTCCATCAGCTTCTAATACCTCACACATGACAAAGTATGCATTCCTCCGCAGCGGATCAGGACACAAAAATACAGGCTTGAGTATACAGTCCGAATTGCCACCTTCAGCTTGCTGAGTGGATGATCCATCAAATGACCAATTAGCTACATCAGCGAGATTCCCTGAAAAATCCTTTTCGACCTTAGTTTTACTTCTTAGACTTTGGACTGGTTTGTATCCGTCTAACCACAAATACTCGAGTTTTGATTTTGTCATTTCTAATTACGTATTGAAGAACTTAATAATGTTTTAATTTGCTGCAGCAAAGGTATCTGGGCATACGAGTTCTTCTCAATAAAAACAAACCAACTTTGTTATATCAAAATAGGTACATTATATATGTAACTTATTGTTTAACAAAGATATATGTTTGTCTATTTTGTGATTTGATCTATTCATAATCAGATCAAATTAACTCTAATAAAGAGAGTAGATAAGCCCGACTCTCTGATAGATGATTACCCAGCAGCGGACAAAATGAAAGAGGCTATAAACTCCAAGAGTCCATCACCTTGTAAGGTAATGGACTCTTGGATAACTTCTTAGTGACCACGGAAGGATTCGAACCCTCAACCCTCAGAGCCGAAATCTGATATTCTATCCAGTTGAACTACGTAGCCAATGTCCATCAAATGTACTACGACATGCCGAAACTACATAACTATGGATAAAGAAGATACAATTGTCTGATCGATTTGAATTGAGATAACTGTTCGGACCAACTTAATTGTAGGTCTTTATTAGACAGCCCTGACCCTAGTGCTTCTCTGAGAGTTGAGGTTCCTGCCAATTTTTCGAAGAAATTATTCTTATTGTAAAACTGAATTCCATTTTGCGAAAGCGCCTGATGAAACTCTATGAGGGATGTGAAATCCAATCTTTGATCGATGATCTCTTGGAGTGGAAGACTTTGAAAATTCTTACCGTAGCAATACTGATCTTGATGCTTTGGTGACTTACTCCCATATCCACTCACTGGTCTGAAACTCTCTGTATATTGATCGAGTTGTGGATGTCCTATTTGTTGAAATGGAGCATCTGTTCCTCTTCCAACGGATACAGTTGTCCCCTCGAAGAGACAAAGACTCGGATAGAGCAGTACCGCTCTATGATTAGGCAGATTTGGCGATGGTGATACTGGTAACTCAAAGGTCATCTGATGCGTATATGTTGGACACTTTATGACTTTGAGATTACACTTGATACCATTCGCTAGCCAACCTTGACCATTAATCATCAAACCATACTCACCGATGGTCATCCCTGTAACTATCGGCACTGGATGCAGTCCGACGAAACTCGTGAGCTCCTTATCTAATACTGGTCCAGCGATATAGTATCCATTGGGATTAGGCCTATCAAGTATGATGACTTGCTTCCCTTGCTCGGCTGCTGCTTCCATCACATAGTGAAGAGTAGAGAGATAAGTGTAGAATCTCACTCCGACATCTTGAAGGTCAAAGACAATAACATCCAATTGACTTAAGACATCACTTGAAGGTTTTTTGGTCTTACCGTAAAGACTATATATCGGTAAGTTGGTCTTCATATCCCTTTGACTATCGATGTGTTCTCCAGCATCAGCATCACCTCTAAATCCGTGCTCAGGGGCAAATATTGCAGTGACATTGACTTCGTTACTCATCAAGACATCCACAAGGTGTTTCCCATCTACTTGGCTTGCTTTATTGACCACTAGGCCGATACTCTTGCCTGCGAGCATTGGCAGATACACTTCAAGATCTTCAGCTCCAGGTGTTGGATATGGAGTAATCTGGACAGATCTATCGACAGCCAACTGTTGCTGAGGTGGACTTATCTGTGCATTAGCATCTAAGGCTGATTGGGCAGTCTGTGAGCCACTACACCCCGCTAACAAGAGAACCAATAATAAGAAATTGAATAATCTACACATAATAAATATTTATAATATGTTACGAAGATAACGTATCATGTATTAAGATACCAATATCAGTCTGTTAATCTCTTCTCTCAAAGTCTTAATATTGGCTCTATCTCTTAAGGATAGATATAATATCTTTAGGCTCACTTCATGTAAATGTCAATAGGAAAGCAATGCAACACTATGCTGTAGTCGATATAGAGACCACCGGTGGGATGCCTAGGAGGGATAAGATCACAGAGGTCGGTATCGTAATAACTGATGGGAACAATATCATCAATCGCTATGAGACTCTCATCAACCCCGAACGGAGCATACCACCCAATATCACTCGTATTACAGGCATTACCAATGCTATGGTGTCAGAAGCACCCAAGTTCTATGAAGTAGCTAAGGACATTGTAGAGATTACTGATGGCTGTATCTTTGTTGCTCACAATGTCAAATTTGATTATCAGTTTTTAGTCAATGAATTTAAGAGTCTTGGATTTACTTATACCAGAAGAAAACTCTGCACCGTAGTACTCTCTCGAAGAGCTTTCCCAGAGGTAAAGTCTCATAGTCTAGGTAATCTAATCAAACACTTCGGCATAAAGGTAAAGGACAGACATAGAGCATTAGACGATGCGTATGCCGCCTCAGAAGTATTGAAATTTGCAATGAGCAGATTTGATACAAAAAAAGGAGTCAAACAATTCATCTCCCAGACTATAAAGGAAACTACACTGCCCAAAAATCTCAATTTAGAAGATATCGACACACTGCCCAATGCTTGTGGTGTATATTACTTCAGAGATACTGACCACAATATTGTATACATCGGCAAGTCTATTGACATACAGAAAAGAGCAAAACAACACTTCAGCAAAGAAGGGAGAAAAGGGAATAGACTGTTTAGAGAGGTAGCATATATTGACTATACTTTGACAGGAAGTGAGTTACATTCGCTACTCCTCGAATCACAAGAAATCAAAGCTCACTTGCCATCGATCAATGTGGCTCAGAAGACTCATAGCTATCCCTACACGATCATTCATAAGAGATCAGATGATGGATACATTAGACTTGAGCTCTTTAAGAAAGGTGAATTAGCTCCTCCAGATCAGAATGAGTATGGACACTTTGGGTCACGCCAGTCAGCTAAATCTCGGATAAATCTCTTGGCATCATCCTATAATCTCTGTAAAAAACTTTGTGGTCTAGAATCAAATAAGAATTCTGCATGCTTTGAGTATGGGCTCGATAAATGCTCTGGAGCATGTATCCAACAAGAATCAGCGGATAGCTATAATGAACGAGTCGAATTAGCACTCTCACATATGGATAACTTCTGGCTCCAAGATGCTATCATAGTTGAGTATACGCATAATATCCACGAGAAGGTTATTTTTTCTATTAAGGAAGGAATATACATTGGCTACAGTATCTATCCACCTGATAGAGAGCCAGCAGATGTCGAATTCATAATTAACAACCCGGACAACCGATCGAGTTATAGTCCTGAACAGCAAGCAATCTTACAAAATTATATCCTCTCTCATCCAGAAGTACAAGTGATAGAACTTGAAGAGTTCTAAGTGCCTCTCATCACAATATGATAGAGGACAATAATCAATAAGAATATTGAAAGAAAATAAGAAGAGGTAATGTGGACAAAAAGGGTTGGTATCTCGCAGAGTTTCTACCCTACATATTGACTAACTCAGGGTTACCCATCTTACCAGTATTATAGTCATTGATACATTGTCGTATCTGTTGCTCATTATTCATGACAAAAGGACCATATGAGTAGACTCTTTCATCGAGGGGCATCCCCCCGAGTACTAACAGCTCTGCACCTGACTTACTGTAGAGTTCGAGATCAGAGTCTCCACGCTGATAGAGTACGATTTGATTCTTGGCTAAGGTATGCTGATCGATAAGTTCTGTATCTCCGGAGATTGAGTATACCATCGCATTGTGCTTAGGATTAGTAGGGATGGTAACCTTTCCATTTTCTTTTAGGATGACATGATAGTAGAATGCTTCGGTCAATGTAGGTACTGCAGACTTTTGTCCCATGAGTTCTCCGAGCAATATCTTGATAGAAAAGTGATCACTCTCTATCTTACCGAAATCCTCTGTACGGTTTACAGTAGTAGTCGGATCGATCAACTTATGCTCGGCTGGCATATTGAGCCAAATCTGAAAACCATGATAAAGCCCACCTTCATCATGGAGTTTTTGGCCTGACTCCTCCATATGGATTGCTCCTTTACCTGAGTTAAACATCATAAAATCGCCTTCACCAATCTCAAAATCATAATCTAAGCTATCCTTATGATGGCCACTCCCTTTGAGGAAATATGTAGTAGGTGTCACCCCTGCATGAGGGTGAGCATCCACTCTGAGTGGATCAGCCCCTTGCTCTACGGCAACTGGACCAAACTCATCGAGCAATACATATGGAGAGACATAATCAGTATGATCTCCAGCAAAGGCTCTAAGTATTGGCAAGGTACCTACCTTAGTCCTATCGGCTTGAATGATTCGATGTATCTTACGACTTGTCCGAGCAGATACGATACCAGACTCTGATACAAGTTTGGCACTAGCGATAGATGCTCCTACGATTGCGGATCCTTTGATAAAATCTCTTCTTTGCATTGGTATTACGATTTGTGTTACTAATCTAACTCTATTTCATAACGCCTACCCTTTCATTTTAGTTTTATCCAATTGGTCGTATGTTTGACAGATGAAAGTTATTAATTGTAATGTATGCATTTATATCCTGATTATTGGTCTAGTGGGATGCTCAACAGAACACACTGATCCTTCAATCATAGCTCTTATGGAAGTCGTCAATCAAGCGAAAACTGATATCACAATAAGTCAGACATTGATTGCATCTGATCAGACTCCCATCCCGACTACAGAGCAACTCCAAAGTAATCTTCAGTCTAATCTAACCCTACTCAATAAACGCAGTCATGAGCATTTACCAGCGAGTATCAGGATCCCAGATCCAATCATAAGAGAAATAGCTAGCAAGCAAATACTGAATAAAGATGAACTTCAAACCCTGCTTAATGCAGTATCACAAAACCAAAAATCTACAATCTTATCAGGCACAAATGTAATAGACTTCGACCAACCTTATCGAGTGATTGACTCGATTGGATACGATACTATACATGCCTATACTCATCCGATATTGATCAATGATAAGTTAATTTACACCAATGTAATTACGAGTGGCATTAAGAACTATGCATCACAGCAGCCAGTCCAGTCAATCTTGTTAAATATCTACAAATCCACGAGTAGAGATTCTGCAACAGTACCTCCATCTTGGAATATGGTATATCAAAAAAATCTGAGGTAATCTAAACGGTTGAAAGCGGATATACAACTGCTTGGTCTTACTCTTACTCCAATCCTTGAACAACTAGAACTAGAGTCAATATGGAGACAGCTTGGGCTACAGTGTCGCTAAGGACTTTACCCCAATCCACCTCTTCTTTAGCATCATCTTTGTCTTTTTCGGCAGATTTTTCTCTGACTTTGATCGTACTACCCTTCCGTACTTTAGGAGTTGTAGTGATACCTAGGAGGGATGATGATCTCTTGACTTCACCATTGGGGTATTCGACGAATATTCCATTGCGATCTGCTCGACTAGAGAGACCACCTGCGTAGCTATTGATATAGTACATTGCCCTTTTCTTGGAAGTAAATGGTACGTGTATCCTATTATTGAGGTTAACGGCATCATCAGAGAGTACTGTCTCAGCTTTGGTGGCACCTTCAATAGTGACAAATTCTTTTTGCTTAGGAATAGTGATAATATCTCCATCTTTTAGGATGAAGTTGAACTCAGAGTAAGTATTGTTAAGTACATCATCAAGCTTAATGACGACTGCACCGAGATTATCTTCGGTCCTAATCAATGTTGCCCCTGATGGAAATGCTTCAGCAGTCATCCCTCCTGATCGTTCCACTAGGTCACTCAATCGTTCGTTATCACTCAAGATTGTGTATCTCCCTGGGAAGATCACCTCTCCTTCAATAGAGACTCGCTTCTGCAGTTCGAAGTCAGGTACATAACGAACCGTTACGACATCAAATGGCGATAGTTTGTACTGTTTGTCACCACCAGAAATGACATTGTATTGATCATCAATTGTAAGGTTAGCGATAACTATTCTTGTTGGTTCATTATCTTGAATGACTACTCTGGAGATTTCTATTCGATTTTTTGCACCATTCATCTTGATTCCTCCAGATAGTACAAAAAGGTCCTTTAAATGCATGTTTTTGCCATAGAGGTATGGTCCAGGTTCTCCGACTGCACCCTCTATCGTGACTGTTGCGTCTTCTATGAAGTCTGATTGCGAATAGACATGTATACTGTCGAAGGGGTTGAGCTTGATATTGATACTAGGATCTTTTGAATCCATGATTTGGCTGAGATTAGTAATCGTGAGATATTCAATCTGTTTTATATTGAGAGGGTCACGTCTATGAATAATAGCAATGTCTGAGGCATCTGTTCTCAGTCCCCCCGAAAACAGAATCGCCTCTCTGAGCTTGACTGTATTGCTAACATCATAAGCAAAATCACCTTCTGCTCTGACTGCTCCTGTTACTGCTACTTCCGACTTATCTGTAAATGCTTTGAGATACCATACCGTAAGATTATCCTTGGGTTGGAGGAAGATATTCTCTTGACTATCAGAGTTACTTATCACCTGGCTCAAATCTATCTCTATGTATGATACGGTACTATCAGCATTGATTCTTTTCAGAAATGCGATATCTTTTCTTGCTTCCACTTTGAGTTGTGACTTCTTGATCAAGTCACTGATACGCATCCTATTATCGAATTGAAACTTGCCCTCTTGCATGACTGCTCCATTGACCTCTACATAATCTACTAAGATGCTATCAAGAGTATTTACAGTGATAGAATCTCCGTTCTCCATTAGAAATCTACTCGCCTCTCCTGATTGATAGTCGACATCATAGATCTTAAGGACATCATCAGTAAATCTCTGAAGTCTAATATATCTCTTGTCTGCATTGCCATTAAATCCGCCACCATAAGCAATAAGGTCTTCGAGGGTTTCGGTAGCAGTGAGTTCGTACTCAAATGGTCGCCTGACTGCTCCTGCTAATGTGACGATATGCTCCGCTGGTGGTACTAAGATTACATCACCATCTTGCAAGTACAGTGAGTTGTTCGGGTTAGGGTTATTGAGATATTGATAGACATCTAGTATCTCTCGTTTGCCATCTGATCTGATCAGTTGAATCTTTCGGAGTGAACCGATGTCCGTAGGCCCTTCTGCTGCTGCAAGAGCAACAAATGCTGAGTTAATAGCAGATAGAGTTACTGGACCTGGCGAATAGACTTCACCATACACATTGACCTGTACAGTCTTAGAGTAACTCAGTGAAAGGTCAAACTGCCCTTCGCTAAAGTTATAATTTTGCTTATAATTACTGATGAGCTTTTGTCTCGCTTGCTCAAGCGTAAGACCCTTGAGGAAGACCTTAATATTACCATTAAAGATCTTGACTGATCCATCAGATCCGATGACATATTTCTCATCTACACTCGAGACACCCCAGACTGATACCGTCAACTCATCTCCAGGTCCAAGAAGGTAATTGGCTGGAGCTTTCACACCACTTAGATCAGAGTACTCTTTGAGGATTCTATCTCGGAAGATAGATTGACCATATCTTATCGGGGTTGGTAGCTCCCTATCAACTGTCTCTATACTCAAAGAATCCGACAACAGTAGGCTATCTATCTCTGATAAATCACTCTCAATAGAGACTTGCCCTTCATCATCAACCGTAGGGACAATTGTATCCAACTGAGACGTAGATTTTTCTTTCTCTAGATCTACAATGACACTCTCCAGGACACTTAGCTCCAATGGAGTGAAGTATGCTACACTATCTATATTGATACCTGCAAGAGTAGTTCTTTCTCTGAGTTCTGCCTCGGAGATCCCCCTCTTAGAGAGTTCTCTTGAGATATCATTATTATTGACACCAGAATAAACTTGTGCGGTGATTCCTCCTATACTAAGAAGGATGACAAAGAGTACAATGCTTATCCTTGAAAAATTCATATTAAGTAATTTCAACATAAAGTTAGACAGTATATGCTTCAATAGGTAACTAAATCGGTTCTAAGCACCTAATATAGAAGCATAAAACGTTCCAAAATTTGACTAGGCCAAGTTGTTTATAAGGTTATCGATGATGAAATTTTGCTGATCTATCGATAATTCGGTATGCATAGGGAGCGATAACACCTCTTTACAAGCTAACTCAGCATGAGGGAAGTCGCCTTCTTTGTATCCTAGATATTGGTAGGCAGGTTGTAGATGAAGAGCTTTAGGGTAGTAAATCATACTTGGTATACCCTGTGCTGCAAGATCTTCTTTGAGTTTATCGCGATTAGCATTTACTCTGAGTGTATACTGATGAAAAACATGAGTACTATAATCAGCTCGGTGTGGGATCGTTACACCTTCGATCTCTGCTAAAGATGTATCATAGATCTCTGCTGCATGCTGTCTTCTTTGGATATAATCATCGAGATATTGCAACTTTACATCTAGTATTGCTGCTTGCATAGCGTCGAGTCTACTGTTGATTCCTATGACATCATAGTGGTACTTGAGTTTACTGCCATGCTTAGCAATCATTTTTGCTCTAGTGTAGTGTTCTTCTTTGTTGGCTACAATAGCACCTCCATCACCATAGCAACCTAAATTTTTGGAAGGAAAAAATGAAAATGTTCCAAAATCACCTACAGTTGCAGTTTTTTGCCACTTCTCTCCTACCTTGACATCGCATCCAATGGACTGAGCATTGTCCTCTATGACAGAGAGGTTGTGCTTATTTGCGATTGTCATCAAACGTGACATCTCCGTTGCTTGACCAAAGAGGTGTACTGGAAGTATGACACGAGTACGGTCAGTAATAACGTCTTCAAGTTGGGAGACATCGAGATTAAATGTTTGTGGGTCGATATCGACAAATTTCGGTACAAGACCAAGTAATGAAATCACCTCAACTGTAGCCACAAATGTAAATGGCGTGGTGATGACTTCATCTCCAGGTTGCAGATCCAATGCCATGAGAGCAATCTGGATCGCATCGGTACCATTGCCACATCCTAAGGCATATTTGCTCTCAACATATCCAGCGAGATTACAAGCAAACTCACCTACCTTGGGACCATTGATATAAATGGAGGAGTTGATGACATTCTGTATCTCTTGGTCTATCTCTTGCTTGATTGCAGTGTATTGGCTGACTAAATCAACCATTTGTATTGGTTTCAAAGGTTTGTTTCTAAAATTGTTAGTAATATTGGCATTAATTAATCGGTGCAAAGATGCATCTTATTGTAATGCCACCAATGAACAAATTACAGATACTTGTCATCATACTCGCATTCACCTCCTCTGTGAGCCAAGGTCAAGACTTGTCTAAGCTCAATGTTGGTTTTGGTCATGGATATGGCGTGCCTGCAGCTGACCTGAGTGAGAGGTTTGGAGAGGCATGGTCATCTACTCTTGGCATCTACTGGCATCAGTATCATTCTGACCTCATCTTAGGAGCAGAAGTCTCGACATTTTATGGCAAGACAGTCAAAGAAGATATCTTTGCCAATCTTAAAGATCCAGAAACTCCATTTCTAGGAATCAATAGTACAGCAAGTGATATCAAGACTAGACTAAGAGGTACCAGTGGTTATCTTGTGGTAGAGAAGATCTTCACTTTTGACCCAGATGATCTCCGTGATAGTGGTCTGAAGATTGGATTGGGAGCGGGGTTTATGAGTCATCATATCCGCATCCAAGATGATACACAGAACAATGCTTACTTCCAAGGAGATTATACCTACGGCTATAATAGGTATACCTTTGGACCTGCCTTCAAGCAATTCGTAGGTTATCATTATGCCAATCAATCATTCAACTATAATTTCAGTATCGGATTAGAGGTTGAAGAAGGATTCACATCTAGCAGACGAGCTGTAGACTTTGCAACTGGGCTTCCTGATGATACAAAGAGAGTAGATATCTTGACAACACTCAAAGCAAGATTTTACCTTTCGCTTGGATCATTTGGCAATACAGACTCCATCCTATATTAGTAGCATAAGAGATGGCGATAATCTATAAGATTGGTATTAGAGTCTACTTTACCTTAGTCAAGATTGTTGGATTGTTTTCTCAGAGAGCTAGGCAATTTACTCAATCTAGATCACTCTCTCCATTACGACAATCACCTAAGCATGATGGAGCTAATCTCTGGATTCACTGCGCTAGTCATGGAGAGTATGAGACAGCTAAGCCTCTGATCAATCGCTATGGCTCAAGATTCAATATCCATTTGACATTCTACTCCCCTAGTGGCTACCAAGTGGCCATCGACGAGCCTAAGTATTGGACTACTCTGCGATACTTAGCTTATGATCACTCAAGTAAACTCAAAGCACAAATTCATGACATAAATCCTAAGTATGTCATCTTTATTCAATACGAATATTGGTATTTATTATTGAAAAACCTCTCCGAACTCTCTATTCCATATCTCTACTATGGAGTCCAGCTTACAGAGTCTCATTTGCTCAAGCGACCATTGGCCAAATTTCTCAGAGAGAAAGTCAACCAATCTCAACTTATCTTGACACGAGATGCACAAAGTCAGATCATTGGTGAAGACCTCTTCACTACGCAAGTAGTTGAAGTCGGTGATGTCAGATGGCTCCAAGCAGCAGCAAATCAATCGCAGCCATACTCATTCCCCTTTGATCTTACACCTTATGAACAGGTCATCGTCATAGGGAGTGCTTGGATTGAGGACCTGAGGCTTTGGTATACATATATTGAGAGTCATCCTCGTACCTGTTTCATCATAGCACCTCATGACATAAGTGACGATTCAGTCGGTAAGCTCATCTCACCTCTGAATACTCGACCAGACATTTGGCTAGACCATCAAGGTGAAATGATGACACAACTCGAGAGCAATATCCTTATTGTCAATATCTTGGGTCAACTCAAATACCTCTATCGAATCGCAGACCTAGCATATATTGGTGGAGGACTTGGAAGTGGCTTGCACAATAGTCTTGAAGCAGCGATCTATGGGACACCCGTACTGGTAGCTGGAGACGTCAAGTCCAATCCAGAAGTAAGGAAACTCATCGACTCTGGTCTGGCTGATCGAGTGAATACTCCAGATGATCTTGATCACACAATAACTAAATTACACGCAACATATAATAAAACCAAAGCGACAGCATATCTTGCAGCCTCATTGAAAAAATCACAACAAGCATACAGCTTGATAGATAAGATACTTGATGTTTGATTTCGAATCGTTACATGTCTTAGTCATTGGAGACTTGATGCTTGACCAGTACATCATGGGAGATGTCAGTCGTATCAGCCCAGAGGCTCCTGTACCTATCATAGATCAGAAGAGTCGAGAGACTAGACTAGGTGGCGCCGCAAATGTAGCAGCTAATCTTATCTCTCTCGGTGCTCAGACTACTCTGTTAGGTGTAGCAGGAGATGATATCGAACACCAAACAATGCTGTCTCGTATCAATGAAGTCAATATCAGTGCTCATCTGATCAAGGATACTACTAGACCAACTACTCTCAAGACAAGGCTAATTGCCAATCACCAACAAATCTTAAGAGTTGACAAGGAAGCCAATCATGATATCTCAGACAATATTGCTGATAACCTCATCAACAAAGTAGATGAAATATTAGCGAATGAATCAATAGACTTCGTGATCATACAAGATTACAATAAAGGGGTGTTGACACCATACTCCATCCCACGAATACTTGCAACGTGCAGAAGACATCATGTCAGAGTTGGCATCGACCCAAAAATCAACAACATAGAAAGTTACAAAGGAGCAACATTTATTAAGCCCAACTTGAGAGAAGCGTTAGCCATGCTCAACGTATCCAAAGAGACTTTCTTCAATAAAACTGAAACATTAGCTAGGCAATTACTCGAATGGTTAGAGATGGACGAGGTCTGGATCACTCTCGGCGAACATGGGGTATGTGGGATAAACAAGGATAGTCAATATATCACACTACCTACAACTGTCTCTCAGGTCATAGACGTCTGTGGTGCAGGTGATGCTGTTATCTGTATCCTCTCACTCATGACATGTCAAGATGCTAACCTACGAACTAAGGCGGCAGCGATGAATGTCGTAGGTAGCATCGTCTGTACTCAACCAGGAGTCGTCACTGTCCAAAGTGCAGAGGTACAAACTGCTTGGAATAATCGTGAAAAAACCAAGACTTAAAAAGAATCTCTCGTACACTTAATAAGAATTGAAACCGAATCATATCATCCACTTTAAACAAGGTTAAAAAAAACATGAAGTTATTTAAACTAACATTCCGGTCGTCTCTAATCATATTGACAATAGCATTCATTGGATGTGACAAAGCACCTAATTGTGATCTTCCACCATTGGATACACGTAATAGCTGCAGTGGGCCTGACTCTACAGAGGGACTATCACCACAGGAGCTCATCACAAGATACCTCACTGAGAATAATATCACAGCAAGCGAAACTGATAGTGGACTCATCTATAATATCATCGATGAAGGCAATCCAGAGAAGCCTGTCTTAGGTAATGATGTTACTGTTGACTATTCAGGATACTTCCGCAATGGATGTAACTTTGATGCGAATAATGGAATCACATTTGGATTACTCAACTTGATCCCAGGATGGCAAGAAGGAATACCCCTTGTCGGTACATGTGGGAGCATCCAACTCTTTGTCATACCCGAACTTGGCTATGGTGCTAATCCACCAAATGGCATTCCTGAAGGAGAACCACTCATCTTTGATATCAACTTGCTTGATTTCGAGTAATTACCTATAAAGGGCTTGCACTGAGGTACTTTATTACTGGTAATAAGTTAAATGATTGTCAATAAGAGTGACATTTGTCTAATACTGTGTCATATAAGTATTATTAACCCTTATAACAACAACATACGTATGTTTGACAAACTAAAACAAATTGCACTTCAGAGATTAATGAGCAAAATGGCTGGAAATAGCTTAGGTGATGCAGCTACTGGAGAAGCAGCTAATGAAGGTGTAGCAGCACTACTCAACTCACTCAAAGGTGGAGATATCTCTCAGATCACAGCTCTCTTAGGTGGCGGTGCTGGAGCAGGAGAAAATGAAGCTCTCTCTGGACTCAAAGGAAAATTAGGAGAAATACTTCAGGCTAAAGGAATGTCAGCTGAAGAAGCAACTGCAGAATCAGAAAGCACAGCACAAGATCTCGTAGCTGGCCTTAAAGAAAAGTTCCAATCCGATTCGGAAGAGGATAAAGACTTTGATCTCAGTGCATTGACAGGTCTCCTAGGCGGTGATGCTGGTGGTATGCTTGGCAAAGCCGGAGGAATCTTGGGTGCAGCTAAAAACATCTTAGGGAAGTAATAAGCACTTAACTCTCTAACAACAATCTAAACGGGCAATTGTATCAGATACAATTGCCCGTTTTACGTTTATGCTGATATAATATCATATTCTAATCTCTCACAGACTAGGAATGATAATTAAGGTTTCTCTTGAGTCTTGAGCTTGGTCATAAATGCATCTATCTCAGATTGTGGGATGAAACTCAGCGACGCAGAATTGATACAATGTCTCATCCCAGTAGGTTGTGGACCATCGGAGAATACATGCCCTAAGTGACCTTCGCATCTCCCACACATGAGTTCTGTCCGTGCATATCCAAGGAGATAGTCAGTATCTTCTAGGATGTAGTCTTTATCAATTGATTGCCAATAGCTTGGCCACCCAGTACCAGATTTGAATTTTGTCTTGGAATCATAGAGAGGCAGATTACATGCTCTACAGACATAGATTCCGTCAGCTTTGTTGTCCCAGTACTCGCCGGTAAATGCCCGTTCGGTTCCCTTCTCTCTGATTACATAATATTCCATTTCATTGAGCTGAGCTTGCCAATCTTCTTCTGACTTGGTTACGGATCTAAGTTGGATATCGTCACTTATAGTAAAATACTTGACCTCATCATCACTCTGCTCTTCTCCAGCAGTACTTGTAGTAGATGATTGGCTCGATGAATTAGCTTCAGTATTATCCGATTGAGATTTAGATACATTAGCTGCTGGTTTATTGCAAGCGATTATCGTTGCTACGACTGTCAATATCAGTATTGATTTTATTATCCTCATGATTAATTGTATTTGTAAGTGTAAGTAATATCAGTCTTTGAATGAATGTAATAAACTAATCGATCTTAGATGTAATTGTTCACTGATGAAACTATCTAGGTCATCACAACTGTTCTAATGGTACAATTATGACACAATTATGTTAGTAAAAGCACTTAAAGCTATTTCGAAAAGCACAGGTTTTTTGGCCAAAGTATTAGATAAAAGTCAAAAGAAAACGGATGATATACTCAAGAAGGAATACCTTCACAACATTGCACAGTATGTCAAAGAAAAGTCTGGTGATGTCGTTGAGAAAGCTGGCTATGCGGCTGGCAAAATAGAAGATCTAATCGAAGATACTAAGACCAAACAGTAAGTATAGCACTACTTTTTTTCTGTTTGCTTGACTTCATGCCAGAGTGCATCCATTTGCTCTAATGACATCTCATCTAAGCTAACTGGGGCATTCTCCTCTATATATTCAAATCTCCGCTTAAATTTCCTATTCGTTTTCTCTAAAGCAGTTTCAGGATCAATATTGAGGAAGCGACCGTAATTGATCAAAGCAAATAATACATCTCCAAACTCCTCTTCCATATGCTCTTGATTACCCGATTCTCTTGCTTGCTCTAACTCTGCCAATTCCTCATTTACCTTCTCTAGTACTTGATCTGTTGTGTCCCATTCAAAGCCTACTTGGGCAGTTTTCTCCTGCATTCGATATCCTTTGATCAGAGCTGGAAGTGAGAGAGGGACTCCACTTAGCACAGATTTTTTTCCTTCTTTAAGCTTGAGCTGTTCCCAGTTCTTTTTGACGTCCTCTTCATTATCAACTGTAATATCTCCATAGATATGTGGATGTCTATGGACCAACTTGTCACAGACTGCATGGATTACATCACTGATATCAAAGGCATCCTGCTCAGAAGCAATCTTAGCATAGAATACGAGGTGTAGCATTACATCACCGAGTTCTTCTTTGATATCATCCATATCTTCGTCCAGGATTGCATCAGCAAGCTCGTAGACTTCCTCTAATGTCAGATTGCGAAGAGACTGGAGAGTTTGTTTTTTGTCCCAAGGGCATTTTTCTCTCAAGTCATCCATAATCTTGAGTAATCTATCGAAAGCTTCAGAACTCTTTGACATAACTAGAACTAATTTGGTGTAAATTTGTATTAACTAAAACGTTACAAATATAGCCTATGGAACAGTTCTTATATACACTCGTCATCATATTCGGAGTATTTGGAGTATCGTTTGTACTCATCAATCTCCGTCATGTGGTGACTGGCAATGAATTCAGAGGGACGTGTGCTAGCAACAACCCTATGCTAAAGGATCAGTTGGGTGAATGTACTGTATGCGGTAAAGCACCTGAGCAAGAATGTCAAATGCCTGAGGTGGATAAGTCTTTAGCGAACTCTTAGACTTATTTAAATAATTTGCTATTTTGCAATACAGTAAATGAGGCTATGAAGAATAGGGTTATAATAAAAATACTTCCGATTAACATCTCTTTAGGTTCTTAGGTTTTTCAAGTTGAAGTAAAGATGAGAAATAGAATTGGATAGTTGTCTTCTTAGCGACTTATTTAACACATATTACATGACTATATCTATAACTAATTCATTTCATGGGATTTAAATATCTACTTTTCTGTCTTTTTTTATTATCCACTACTGCAACACAACTCACAGCACAGAAACCAGTCCAATATGATGCGAGTGAGACATACGTAGCATTGCAGAAGCTCAATACACTCTTCTCAGTACTCTATGTTGCTGCTCATCCAGATGATGAAAATCAACGCATCATCTCATACTGTGCTAATACTCTACACGCTAACACAGCATACCTATCACTGACTCGTGGCGGTGGTGGTCAAAATCTCATCGGAAAAGAGATAGGACCTCTGCTTGGAGTACTCAGATCCCAAGAACTCTTAGGAGCTAGGAGTATCGACGGAGGTCAACAATATTTTTCAAGAGCAATAGACTTTGGGTATAGCAAACATCCTGATGAGACGTTTACATTTTGGAATAAAGATAAGGTAACGAGTGATGTAGTCAGGATCATAAGAGAGCATAGACCAGATGTGATTATTAATCGATTTGACCATAGATCACCTGGTAAGACGCATGGGCATCATACTGCATCTGCTATGCTCAGCATAGAAGCCTTTGATCTCTCTAATGATGCAGACCAATATCCTGAGCATCTTGAGACTTTGTCTCTCTGGCAACCTTCCAAAATATACTTTAACACCTCATGGTGGTTTTACGGAAGTAGAGATAAATTTGCGGAAGCTGACAAAACTAATCTCACGACAATAGATATCGGAGGCTACTATCCACTATTAGGAATATCAAATAATGAAATCGCAGCACAAGCTCGATCCATGCACAAGTGTCAAGGTTTTGGGAGTGGCACATCTAGGTCGAGTAGACAAGAGTATCTTGAACTGATCAAGACTGCTGACCCTACTCTCACCAAAGAGATAACTCAAGGGATCAATACTACGTGGTCTCGGGTACCAAATGGCGAACCTGTCGGTCAGTTGCTCCAGCGTATCATTGAAGATTATGACTTCAAAAAACCAACTGAATCACTCTCTGACTTAGTAAGCCTCTATACTCTGATAGAGCAGACTGGCGATCCATACTGGAGAAATATCAAACTCCAAGAACTCCAACATATCATTCAAAGCGTCACAGGTCTTTACCTAGAGTCAACAACAGAAACCCAAATCGCGACTGCAAAAGATAGCATAGAGGTCAAAATCGAAGCAACGAATAGAAGTGATCAAGCAATCGTACTCCACAGCTATAAACTCTCAAATCAAAAGACACCAGTCAATCAGAATGTAGAACTAGGTCTGACTCAAGAGAACGTCTGGTATGAGTCTCTTACACTCACTCGCAACCCAAGTAATCATTACTGGCTCAATGACAAGGCAGAGTATGGCACCTACTTTGCTGATCAAGAGCAAATAGGCAAGCCACAGAACTCGCCTCACCTCACTGTTGACTTCAATGTATCAATCTTAGGGAAGCAGATGACATTTACTCGGCCAGTGGTGTCGATGGATGTCTTTCCTGATAAGGGTGAAGTCTACAATCCATTAGCACTCTCTCCCCTAGCCTCAGTCAGTCTTGTAGATGATGTCTATATCTTCGCAGATGACAGAAGCCAAGATATCGTAGTCAATGTAGAATCGATGACAGATAACTTAGTTGGGAGTCTCAGTCTTGATATGGACAGTGGATGGAAGGTCGATCCAGCTCGAGTCGAGATATCTATAGATAAAAAAAATCAAAGTCAAAGAGTTACATTTAGCGTTACTCCACCTGCCCAACAGTCTAAGACATCACTAACACCAACTCTATCGGTAGGCAATGAGGATATCACTACACAGGTAAGTACCGTACAGTATGATCATATCCCTACACAAGTGGTCGTCCATGAGGCTCAAGCTAGTGCAGTAAGACTTCAAATAAAAACTTTAGAGAATAAGAAAGTTGCCTATCTCATGGGTGCAGGAGATCAAGTCCCTGACTGTCTAGAGTATATTGGGTACACCGTAGATATCATAGAGCTCGACCAAATCAATCAAGTGGACCTCAGTCAATATCAAGCTGTAATCCTCGGTATCAGGATCTATAATGTCAATGAAAAGATTGAAGCTTATCAAGATTTGCTTTTTGATTATGCAGCTAATGGAGGTAACCTCATCACACAGTACAATACAAGTCGGAGGCTCAAGGCAAAGTCATTGGCTCCTGTACCATTAGAGCTGAGTAGAGATAGAGTCTCCGATGAGACTGCAGTCGTTACTCTCTTAGATCCCGATCATCCAGCTATGGTCAAGCCAAATAACATCACAACTCAAGACTTTGATGGCTGGGTACAAGAGAGAGGTCTATACTTCCCTGACGAATACGATGAAAGTTTGGTCCCATTGCTCAAGATGGCAGACAAAGGAGAGACTGACAAGTATGGATCTTTACTGGTAATGCAGCATGGTGAAGGATACTTTGTCTACACAGGACTTTCATTCTTTAGAGAGTTGCCTGCCGGTGTGCCCGGAGCATATCGATTAATGGCTAATCTCATCAGTCTTGGAAGCCAAGAATAGTAAGTGATGAAATCTACAAATCACCCGAATCATCCAGAAGACAATCAAAGCGTCGATCCAAAGTGGTATAAGATACTACTTGCTGTCAATATCCTATACGTCGTTTCATTCTATCTAATCATGCAATGGGTCAAGTAGGTATACAGAATCTAGATTGGATAGTGCTCAGCTCGACACTCATCTTCATCGTACTCTATGGAGTGTACAAGTCTAGGAGCAACTCTACCCTACACCAATATCTAAAGGGAGGTAATGAAGCTGCTTGGTGGACAGTAGGTCTGTCAGTAATGGCAACACAGGCAAGTGCCATCACATTCATCAGTACACCTGGACAGGCATTCCATGATGGGATGGGATTTGTTCAGTTTTATTTTGGACTACCAATAGCAATGGTAATAATCTGCATTGCATTTATCCCTATATACAAAAAACTCAAGGTCTACACTGCTTACGAGTACTTAGAGACAAGGTTTGACTTGAAGACAAGGACATTGTCTGCTATACTATTCCTCATACAGAGAGGATTAGCTGCTGGGATTACGATCTATGCTCCAAGTATTATCCTCTCTACATTGTTTGGTTGGGATCTCAATGTGACATGTGTATTCATTGGTATTACAGTGATCATCTATACACTGAGTGGCGGCACCAAAGCAGTCAATGCCACTCAAAAACTCCAGATGGGAGTGATATTTATCGGACTGATCGTGACATTTGTCTCTACACTGAATCATCTCCCTAGTGGATATGGATTGACAGATGCACTGTCTTATGCTCAGGCAAATGGGAAAATGGAAATTTTAGATTTTTCTTTTAATCTTGAGAATAAGTATACTGTCTGGTCAGGATTAATCGGTGGTACATTCTTAGCACTCTCCTACTTTGGCACTGACCAATCACAAGTCCAACGCTACCTTAGTAGTAAATCTACACTCGAGAGTCAAAAAGGTCTCATCATGAATGGATTGCTCAAAGTACCACTCCAATTCTTCATCTTAGGAATAGGGGTCATGGTTTTTGTTGTACTCAGCCATGCTCAGAGTCCTCTCTTCTTCAATCAGAGCTTGATCAACAAAGCACATGAGACTCAGTCAAGCGATGAACTCACCATGATAGAGGAGTCATACCTAGGCCTCATAGACCAAAGGGACAATCAAGTAATACCACAATCTGTCTATCAAACAGAATACAAAAAACTCAGAAATCAATATATCGCAACACTCAAGACTGCAGTTCCCTCAGGCGAAATAAATGATAAAGATTATGTCTTCCTCTACTATACACTCAACTATCTTCCGAGTGGGTTAATCGGTCTACTCCTCGCAATGATCTTCTCTGCTGCAATGTCATCAACCGCCTCAGAACTCAATGCTCTTGCTACCACTACTACGATTGACATCTGGAAAAGAAGCATCTCTCAACATGGCTCCGAAAAATCATATGTCAATGCATCTAAAGCATTTACCTTATTCTGGGGAATAGTCGCAATTTTGTTCGCTTGTATAGGTACACTGTTTGAAAATCTCATCCAATTTGTCAATATCATTGGCTCTATCTTTTATGGGACAATACTAGGAATCTTTGTTGCTGGATTCTTTGTTAAATGGATCAAGTCAAATGCAATATTTATAGCTGCACTGATCTCGGAGACGATCATTATTTATCTCTGGTGGATTGACATTGTACCATTCCTCTGGCTCAATCTGATTGGGTGTCTACTCACATTGGGTATTGCAAGTCTCTTACAGTTCTTCATTCTCACCAGAGATTAATCTCCTGACCTATTCTCTTGGAATCAAAGAGATAAAATTGGGCTTTACATTGATTAATAATAAATTACACATTCGATAATATTTTAATATATTTTCTCAAATCCTCAGAGTTGGCATGCTCTTTGCATCATCATATACGTAACCGAAAAGTTACAAACTGTTAAAACCACCAACCGCCTCATTATTAGAACCTAGTAGTGAGGCTTTTTTATGCCCAATAATGAACAAGCAATCAATCCGACTTGCAACTTGGGATGCTTACAGCTTCATCGAGAGATACAGCATACAAGCACTTAAGGTGGATGCTTCTTCAATTGGTTGATCTAATTCCGTAATAATTACTACCTTGAGCCTTCCATTTAATAACAAAATAGTGAATTAGTAAATGAGAAGGTTTCATTATGCATTCAAGGTTAAGGACATAGAATCTACTCGCAAGTTTTACGTCGAACTCCTAGGCTGCGAAGAAGGAAGATCTACAGAATCATGGATTGATTTTGATTTTTTTGGCAATCAATTATCAGCACATATCAGTGATGAGATCCCTGCCTTAGATTATTGTGGTAAAGTAGATGATATAAAAGTGCCTATCCCTCACTTTGGTTGTCTGCTTACTCAATCAGAGTTTAATCAGATTCAACAGAGCTTAGAGTCGGCAGAGATTGAATATATCATAAAGCCACAGACAAGATATGAAGGTAAGGTAGGAGAACAATTGACAATGTTTGTACTTGACTATAGCGGTAATCCACTAGAGTTTAAGAGCTATTCAGATGAGGAAGATATCTTTAGCTAATTAGGTCCTCATCTCTTACTAATCTAGGTTACTTATCAGCCAAGTACTGGCCAAAGCCAGATGAATAATGCAGATCATACTCCTTGCCCTCCTTATCAGTGATCAGTATGACTTCTACTCCATCAAGGCTTTCTACAAGATCTAGACACTTCTCGACCCCCATGATCATACAAGCTGTGGCATAACCATCTGCCCGCTGACAAGTAGGTGCTATCACAGAGGCCGAGAGTACTTCTGTCTCCGTAGGATAACCCGTCACTGGGCTGATCTCGTGCCCATATCTCTTACCATCTATCAGTCTATAATTGCGGTAGTTACCAGATGATGCGAGTGCAACATTACTGAGGTTGACGATGACTTCAAAGTCATAGATACTTGCTTGA
>CALLAW010000100.1 GCA_938001865.1 uncultured Saprospiraceae bacterium
TTTAGAGCCATGGTAGAGTTAGATTATAAGGGAGTCATTAAAAGATTGCAAATATAGGTTGTTGAACGGAGAATCTAATGACAAATCACTTTTCCTCCTCATTCTTCCAATGTTTGCCATATGCAAATAATTTTCTCTGCAAGCTCCAAAGACCTATAGGAAAGACCGAAATCGCAAGCAGAGTTTTAAAGTAGATTGAAGAGATTCCTGTTCCCATAGAGCACCCATCGATACTTCCTGGCAACTAAGGCTAGATACATAAAGAATAAAGCAAATAGAGCAATGCCAAAAAACATGTAATTATCGACTAAAACGACTTCTCTCACAGAGCTCATAAAAGAATTCAATAAATAATACTCAGGGAAGAACAATCCTAAAAACAATCATCGTCCTTCAGGCAATCTCCACTTCACCTCGTTGACTGGAATAGATTCCACTCTCTTTATCGCCTGATTAGATCTTTTCTTGTCCCAGATCATCGCTATAGTCATGATAATACTCGTTCCGATAATCACATAGAGTAGGTAACCTTCGCTAAATGATTCGACCTTAAGCATATCAGGTATTTTGAAGAACAATAAGACAGTTATCAACCCTCTGGGAGCTATGAACAATTGAGGTATGATATCAGATCCCATCGATAATCTGAGTAAGATCACTCTGATGACATAGATAATAGCAATTAGTATCAGACTGATTCCAGCGACTTTGATATCTCCTAAAGATTTTAAAGCTATCGTAATACCAAATATCACGAAGAAAAATGTCCTGACCACAAAGGCAGTCTCCATCGTAATGACGTGCAGTCCATGGTAGATATCGTGTGCCGCATCTTTATTAAGGAAATCCTTAAGATATCCTTGAAAAAACAGTTTGATATTGGCTATCATCAATCCAAAGACTAAGATGAGTATCAATGGTGATAAGCCTGATTTCTTCCCTATTGCATATAACAATAAGAGTACAGAGATGAGTAAGAATAGCTTAACACTATTCTTGATTTTCTGAAAGATGAATACGATGATGTAACTAAAAATAAATGAGAGTGCTATGGTCAAAAGTACTTTAAGCAAGAAATTTAAACTCCCGCCACCTTCAACAGCTCCATCTCCATGACCTAATTGACTCTCAAGGAAGAGAAATAACATGATCCCCAAAATGTCTGAGAATGTACTTTCGTAAATGTGAAACTCTTTCTTATCATTCCTAAGATCAACAACACTCGGTATAATGATAGCACTTGACAGGATGGATAATGGTGTAGCATAGAGCCAAGCTAACATCGTTTGCCCCTCAAAGTCTGGGAGAAAATACATAAAGAGTTCGGCGGTCAACCAAGTACTTAGTAAGAGTCCAACTAGGGCAATAGCGAGGGCCTTGAGAATTGGCTTTACCTTATCCTTAGTAAGTTGCAACTCTAGTGCTGCCTCTAAGACTATCATTACTAATCCTACCGTCCCTAATAACTTTAGTGCTGGTAAGAGTTCCTTTTTTTCGACGCCAAACTGCTCTACAATCAGTCCTGCTATTATTCCAAATACAATCAACATGAGTACTGATGGGATACTCGTCTTCTTTGATATTTCGGAAAAAAAGAATGAAATTATTAATACCACTGAAGCGATAATAATTGAGTCATAAGTCCCTATTCCTGCTGATGCTAAAAACATTTGTTGAATTTAAATTAATTTCAAAGGTATAATTCTTAATCGATGATGGTTACATCAAAGTCTACTTGTTCTAATTGATTGACAAAACTCTGAACATAACTGCCATTACTCACGCCTAATCTAATTTCCAACCCTCCGTCTTTTTGGAGGATAATGGGCTTTTGCTTGGTCGTGAGCATTGGGTATGCAAAGAGTTGGTTATTAATCATTTCTCGTTGTTTCAATAGAGATAACGATGAATCACTTGATTGCACAAATAGATTTTTAACTACTGGCATGTTTACTTCATGGTATCCGATCTGTTGCTTTGCAAATTGGGCATAGGTGGTAAACTTGACTTTATCTCTCTGCGTAATGAAGATACCAGTCCAGCCTAGCTTGTAAATCATGCCTGACACTCCGTCCATTGTGATCGACTGCCCTACTTCCAGTTTCATCTCAGAGATGACTTGGACCCCTCTGATTATATCAACAAGGCTTTGATATGAAATCCCATAGGCGATCAAGCCAAGTATGATGCCTAGACCAGGCTTCAATAAGATAAATAATCCAATCAATACAAAGACGATCAAAAGTACCATAAGTCTCTCAAAGACTATAAAACTAAAGTCAAAACCAGCAGCTCCACGCTGTCTGACCAATCGTCTGAGATAGCGTCTTACAACATATTGATATACGATGCATATTCCCACTATTAGAAGTATCAGCCATAAAAACTTCCAAGTCCCTATATATCCTGCTACTACTCTATCCATAATGTTCTATTGTAAGTGCTGATTGAGATTCGATGACTTCTTCTACTTCATCAATGAGGCTGTCAGGAATTCTTAGCATACCATCTATTCCTCGTTTCAATATCTGTAGTGAGACGAGTTCTCTGATAGAGGTACTCATATCTCTTACGACTTCTGAGTTATTATACTTTGAGATTACTGCTTCATTGATTGTACCCCACTTGAGGATATACCGCAGTACTTCTCTATGACTATTTATCACTGTGTAGAATACTTTAGGAGTTCTTTGTTGTTTTCGCGAAAGCTCCTCTTCTCTTGTCCATTCTATCAGGCTGACGCCAATATTATGTGAGCAATTTTTTGCCACTTTCATTGCTTTTTGATTGAGCTCATTGATCTTTTCTTCGTTGTACTTATTCTCCTCAGATCGATTAGATGCTCTATCTCTTACACCTATGACTTTTGCAATATTGTCAGATGACATCATGCTGCTATCAAAGGTTGCAGTGAAGTGTTTAGAAAACCCTATATACTTATCCAAGTCTTCCTTCATTTGGTAATTCGTCGCTACTATGAAGAAGTACCTCTTTGAATTTTTCTTGATGATTTGCAACAACTTATTGGCTTCTCCTAAGAATTTATCTTTCGAGCCACCCCATTTCTCTAAGTCGTCAATGAGTATGATGACCTTTTCGCCTTTGGTGTAGTGGTCTAGACTCTTAATGGTCTCATCTAGATAGCACGTTGTCTTAATTTTATGACCATTAAATATCACTTCTGAGTCTGGCACTAAATTTATCAAGAGATACTTCGTGTGATACTGTGGCATTGCCTCAATTAGTGTTGACTTTCCAGATAGGTGCTTTCCAAATATCAACAATGAGCTTGGATATCCTAGATTCCAATTTTCGACAATAATATTGAATTTGTCATCGAATGACTTACGTCGTGTATAAAATGTCTGACCTAAAAATCCTTTACTATAAAACAATGAGTGAAAGTACTTGTCGACATTCCCGAGTGATCGTGATTTGATAAAATTGACTAATTCAATTTGATCTTGATCAGAATTCTCCTCTTCCGAGCCAGAAGCAATATACCGATCAAAGATGCTTGTGTACCATTTTTTGAATTTCTCGACTGGAAACTTACCCAACCACTTATTACCTTCCCTTGTATAACTTGATATCAATGAGACTGGAGACTTAGTAAGATAGTACGAGTTGACATCAAAGACAGTTGACATGGTGAGCTTTTGCTTCAGCTTAGCTATCACTTCATCCTGTGAGATCTCTATTTGACTCTTAATCTCATTGGCAGATCCTATAATCTCGTCGAATGTAGACTCTAAGTTGAATGATTCAAAGTTACTTATCAACTCAGGGTTAGTTGCGATTAGATATAACTGGTTCTTGATATTAACAATCTTAGTCAGTGTAGAATAGTCCAACCGCTCCACTTGTGCATCCATGTCTAGCAGGGAGGGCACTATTTCACTTTCGACCCAGTCATTAATCTGTACATCGAAGTCTACAGACTTTACAACGAGATTACCCTCCTCAGTCTCTACTGGAACTTTTATTTTATGATTCCCACCAAAGTGCCAGTCATTGATCTTAGCTGAGCCTCTTAGCGCATCTACAGTCTCATATGCTGAATCAATCTGCTTAGTCAATGCTGTAATAGCTGTGGCTTCGGGATGAGTACCAAGATCACCGAGTGATTTCTTCATCTGGTTCACGGACTTGAGTAAGGTCTCAATATTCTGACCGAAACTCCCCACACTCTTTGCGATTTCTGTATTGTAGAAGAGGATGTCACGTTCAGCATCTTGCATCTGACTATGCGACTCTCCTACGAGGATTATTTGATTCTTTATCTTCTCCAATTGAGTAATCACTGCTGGTGCAGGTGATATCTGGTGCTTCCATATTTTGAGGTCAGCTTCATTTACCTCTGACACTTGGAGTATATCATTGAGCTGTGTAATGACATCGTAACTTGCTCGCTTGAGAGTATTGGAGACGATATCAATATCAGGTAAAGATCCGGGTCTATATAATTCTTTGAATCCTTTGTGATGGATATCACGAAGCAAGATTGCTAATTGCTTAAATTCTTCAGCCCAGTTATAACTCACTTGCTTCTGTTTATAACCTGCCAATCCAGTCAACTCTGACTGTGCAGCTTTGATGAGAGATATCCCTTCGTCGATGAGATCGATATACGCTTCCTCCCGAGCTGTGATATTAGGTATGGCATCGTGGTGCATCGACTCAATCGCGTCACACTTACCTTTGATCGTCTCACTTGATTCTACCATATTGAATTTCCAATTCACTTAATAATTACCAATCATACATACTCAACGGCTAAGATAGTAGTTTTTATAATGTATTCAAGTTGATTTCTGTTCCCTGACATGAGTTAAATGTAAGAATTTTGTATCCTGATTATTTGTCTGATATGCATCCCCTCACTGGACGATCTTCTAGAGGGCTCTGTCTCATTCAGTACTCCAATTTGCAGTACTCATGAACTATAAGTCTTGGAGGTATTGCAAAGCCATTTCTAATCTATCATTACCCTTCCCACTGATTGAGATGTAGTGACATTGATGCTTGAGGAGCAATTTTTCAGTGGCAACATAGATTTGCTGTCTATCATTGTGATCGGGATGTTCTCTCAGTGGATCTGATTTCCAAGGGAGATCTGGCTCAAGCAACAGGTAGAGTCTTTTGTCTATGCGATAGGATTCGATTATTGGGGTGATCAAGTCTTCATTATCTGGAAATCGGAGTTCCTGCCATACCATTAAGGTAAATGCATCTGTATCACAAAGGATGGGTAGAGGCTCCATCTGAGCTGACTGATCCTGCTGATACTCTCCTATTACCTTGAGGTCTGCATGTCTGTAAGGTCTATCCAAGTGATTGAGATATTCTCTGGCATATTCACCCCTCACTGGACAGCCAAGTTTCATTGCTAAGAGATTGACAAGAGTCGTCTTGCCACTACTTTCTGGACCTAATGCTATGATATAGTCTAGGTTACTTGGGAGCTGCTTGTTCAATTATCTCGATTATGAGTTACACTTACGTAAATGTCAAATACCCATCTTCGACAGGTAGGTCACGATTGATAATCTTCACTACGAGGCTGCTAGTCATCTCTGACAGTAAAGGTTGATTGTACAATCCTTGCAATTGATTGAACACATCATCTGAGTCTCCCTTTACATAAGTACTCATAGCTGTTGTCATCACAGATAATTGCTCATTCGATTTGAAGTACTTAATCACTTCTATAATTGTATGCCCATAGTTTTGTACCAATGGATAAAGACTGATTTCACATGTGATCTGCATGCTATGTTTTTCTTTTTTTCTTTTCCGCCGCGGGGAACAGAATATTATTCAATATCAATCTATAGCCTGGGCTGTTGGGATGGAGATTTAGATCTGTCTCTGGATCTCCTACATAGTGTTTGTAATCTTCCGGATCATGACCTGCGTAGAATGACCATGTCCCGTAACCTTGAGTGCCGTGGATATATCTCACTTCATCATTCCCTTTATTTTCTCCGAGTACGAGCACATCTGTCTTTACATTTTCTTTGTGAAATGCAGTCGTTTGACCTATAAATCCCTTCACTGTCCGAGTATGATTTTGCGTAAGCATCGTAGGGATCGGATCCCACTTAGCGCTAAAGTCAAAGAGAGTAAAATAATCCGACTCCACATTTACCCGCCGAGTGGCAGCATCACAATCGATCGAACTATACTCATACTGGTACGGGTTCTCCACAAGACTAAAATCCTTGAAGGCAAAGGTCTTAGAGTAATCAATATGGCTGTGATCAATCTTATCTGCTCCATCACCATCGTAGATACTTGCACAGATATCATGACCTTCCATCGCCAAAGCAATATCATAAGTGTCTGTAGCACTGCACATTGCAAACATAAAGCCACCTCCTTCTACATACTCTTTAATCCTCTTGACGACGGCTAACTTGAGCATAGATACTTTCTCAAACCCAAGAGAGGTAGCTAGGCTCTCCATCTTCTTCTGGTTCTCTTTATACCAAGGTTGTGTATGATAGTTCTTGTAAAATTTTCCATACTGACCTGTAAAGTCTTCATGATGGAGGTGCAGCCAATCATATTCTGCGAGCTTATCCTCTAGTACTTCGCGATCATAGATGGTTTCGTATGGGATCTCAGCATAAGTCAATACCATAGTCACTGCATCGTCCCATGGTTGGATCTTCTCACCACGGGCATTGAAGTCTGGTGTATAGACAGCAATCTTAGGAGCTTGCTCTAATTTGACAACCTCTTCATTGACTTCAGGATTAGCAATCTCTGATCGCAATGCAGCGAACTTTGCATCTGGCATGATCTTATAACTTACATTACGAGTCTTACATTCCTTTTCGAATGAGTTACTATGTGGAAATGCAAAGCTACCACCATCATGATTGAGTAACCAGTAAGCCTCTATCCCTTGCTCCAATACCCAGTAAGTAATCCCATAAGCTTTGAGATGATCTCTTTGCTTATCATGTGACATCGGTAAGTAGATGTATGAAGCTTGTAATTGTACTAGAAACAACAGACAACTCAAGACAAGAAAACAACGTTTAATCATTATTCGGTGATTTTTTATTTAATCCTAATTATAATAACCTCATTCTACTATTGAATAGTTTACAAGATTACTGAATATTGTATTAAAAAATTTATAATATTTGTATCCTACTATCATAATATAACGCTAAGTGTTAGACTCCCTAAATATTCAATATCCAAGTTATTACCTCATCGGATGTGCCATCTTAGGCGTATTGTATGCGTTGGGATTATATTTCAGACATCGCAACTGGAAAGAAAATCAAACTTACCTTCCGATTCTTTTGGGGATCCTAAGAGGAATCTGCGTAGCAGCCATTGCATACTTCCTATTGCTGCCAATCTTAGAAAGCTTCAGATCACGTACGCAAGATGCCATCGTGGTCATTGCCAAAGATACGAGTACAAGTATCAAAGAAGGGATGTCAGAGCAACTCTATGGAGAGTATCAGTCAGCCATATCTGAGCTACAGACTTCACTCTCCGAACAATTTGAAGTAGAGGCATTTAACTTCAGTGGACAAGTGTCAGTCTCAGATGCGAGTGACACCTTGGGCAATAGATCTACCGATATAGCCAAAGCTCTAGAGTACATCGAGAATCAATATAGTGACCAACACATCGGAGCAATCATCCTTGCCTCTGACGGGATCTATAATGAAGGCCGAAATCCACTCTATGTCGCTAAGGGACTCACAGCACCCCTCTATACAGTAGCACTAGGAGATACCACAATCCGCAAGGATATCTTGATTAAGAATCTCCTCTATAATAAGATAGCCTATCTCGGTGATAAGCATGAGATCCAAGCTGACATCCAAGCTACTAATATCGCTGGAGCTAAATCTACTATTACTCTCAATCGAATCCAAGACGGCAAATCTACCAAGATCGAATCAAAGGTGATCAACATCGAGAGTAATGAGTACTTTGAGACTGTATCTTTTACTACTGAGAGTAATGTCGCAGGTAATATCCAATACTTGATCACTGTCTCTGGGGTGAATAATGAAGTAAGCACAACGAATAACAGGAAAAATGCTTACGTAGATGTCATAGATGCACGGCAAGAGATATTCATCGTGGCGCATGCTCCTCATCCAGATATTCATGCAATCAAACAAGCACTTCAACTCAACAAAAACTATAAAATCAGCACATATATAGGCGATGATAATGTCCCTTCAAACAAGGCTGACATCGTAGTACTGCACAATGTGCCTAGTGAAAAATACCCACACACCGAATTGATCAGAACGATCAATCGAAAAAAAACTCCAAGAATCTACATCACAGGTGCTCAAGCTGACCTCAAGAAGTTGATTACCGAGAATATTGGATTGAAGATTAATGGTGTGATCGGTCAGACAAACGAAGCTCAGGCGAAAGTTACTTCAAAGTTTGATAAGTTCGTATTAGAAGATAAGATGCGTCAGGTCATCGAGTCGTATCCACCACTCTTGACACCATTTGGGGATTATACGCTGACATCTACAGCAGAGGTATTAGCAAGCCAACGCATCAGCGGGATTGAGACTGACTATCCACTCATAGCATACGATCAGAGCCAAGGTATTCGTAAGGTATTTATCACAGGAGAGGGACTCTGGAAGTGGAGATTATTTAATTTCCTTCAAGAGAAAAATCACGCGGTCTTCGATGAATTGATCAAGAAGACTTTCCAATTCGTAGGAGTCAAGGATGACAAGCGAAAGTTCAGAGTCAATATCGCTAAAGAGAGCTACAAAGTCGGTGAGTCAATCTACTTTGATGCACAACTGTATAATGATGTCTATGAACTCATCAATGGACCTGAGGCAAGTCTCACGATCAAGAGCAGTGAAGGCGAGAAGTACAACTACACATTTACTAGAGGCAACAACTATTACACACTAGATGCAGGGTCTCTTGCTGAGGGAAGCTACAACTACACAGGAACAGTAACGTCTCAAGGCAAAGCATTGACGTCAAGCGGAAAGTTCAGAGTAGAAGCTATCCAAAAAGAATCTTACAACCTAACAGCCAATCATGGTCTACTCTATCAACTCAGCACCAAGCACAATGGAAAGCTGTACAAGCCCGATGAGCTGAAGGCTGCTGTAGATCAGATCAAAGAGAGTACAATGATGAAACCAATGGTCTATCAAGAGAAAGACAACAAGCCATTGATGCACTATCCTTGGTTGTTAATACCAATCATCTTACTCCTGTGTATTGAGTGGTTTATAAGGAGATATTCTGGAGGATATTAAATGTGCTTGGTGCTTGCAACACTGGCATTTTCTTTTACTTTGACCACTACTGTTTAACTCGAACTATCTCAACGTTGTCAACGTGAGTACACTCTATCATGTGATTTTTAATTCTCTGTCTATAGAATCTGATTTTGAGCTTCCTTTCTTTGTAACGAAGCTCTGAAAGGTCACTTTATTTAATATTCTTGTATTCTGCTTTACTCAGGTAAACTTTGATAAAATCAATCTCTGAATTTGCTTCCGCAAAAATTGAATTAAGGCTTAATGATCAAGTCTTGAGTATTGAGTAGATCATATGCTTTCTCGTCTACAAGTTACTCAGGAGTATGCAATGAATCTGGCAGAGTTTCATAAAGATCCTTTGCAGACTTGCTATCTTTTGCATGATAAGTGTAACTCTCAGCCCCCCCCAAATCTATCAGCGTTAGATACATCTCTCCTTGAAGTATTCGCCTCGATGTTAATAAAGTTCAGCTCATCCAACAAGTAAGAAAAGAGCAATAAATACGAGTAATCCATGCTTTATATGGTCAAGCTTAATTAAATATTTCTGTTACTTTCGATTTTCAAGGTAACAATGGTACCAATCTAAATATACCCTTTAACTTCGCAGATACCAAACGTATAACATTTACCTCCGAGTGATCTCACAGCAATCCATACAACAAGTCTATGCTGCAGCTACGATAGAAGACGTGGTCTCATACTACGTTGAGCTACGTAAGCGTGGTGCTAACTTATTGGGATTGTGCCCATTTCACGATGAGAAGACACCCTCGTTCACTGTGTCACCTGCGAAGAACATCTACAAGTGCTTTGGCTGTGGCAAAGGTGGTGACCCCGTAAGATTTGTCATGGAGCATGACACTCTCTCCTACCCGGAGGCTATCAGATGGTTGGCTGCTCGATATAATATTGAGTTAGAAGAGAGCAGAGAAGACAACGATGCCTACCTTGAACAGAAGCAAGAGAAAGAGAGTCTCCAAGTGATCAACGACTATGCAAGAGACTACTTCGTCAATAACCTCTGGGAGACTCAAGATGGGAAGGCGATAGCACTCTCTTACTTCAAAGAACGTGGATTTAGAGAGGCGACGATCAAGAAGTTTGACCTTGGTTATGCTACGGTGACTCCTGATGACTTTACTAAGCAGGCAGTCACTAAACAATACAACATAGAACTCCTCAGAACCTTGGGCTTGACCTCCAAGAGAGATTATGACTTCTTTCGGGATAGAGTAATGTTTACCATCCACAATGTGAGTGGAAAACCGATTGCATTTGCCGGAAGGACACTCGTCACTGGGAATAAGAAGATACCAAAGTATATCAATTCACCAGAGACACCTATCTATAATAAGAGTAATGTGCTCTATGCGATGCATCTCGCCAAATCTACAATCACGAAGCAAAATAATTGCTATCTCGTAGAGGGCTATACCGATGTGATAAGTCTTCATCAAGGAGGCATCGAAAATGTTGTAGCCTCATCGGGTACATCATTGACACCTGGTCAAATCAAGTTGATCAAGAGATATGCGGACACCATCACCTTGCTCTACGATGGAGATGCCGCCGGTATCAAAGCAGCACTCAGAGGGTTAGACCTCATCCTAGCTCAGGGTCTCAATGTCTTCCTTGTCACACTACCAGAGTCACATGATCCCGATTCCTATTTACAAGAAGTAGGTAAGACAGACTTCGAGGCGTATATCGAAACCACTCGTCAAGACTTTATCGTCTACCAAGCCAAAACAATTGCAGAGGATTACAAAACTGATCCTATCGGCAAGGCAAGAGCAGTTAATGATGTTATCAAGACATTGTCCATTATTACTGATTCAATAAAGCGAACATTCTATATCCAGCAATGTGCAGAGATATTAAAAATGCAAGAAATCGTCATCCAACGTGAGGTGACTAAGGTCATTAAGACAAAAATCACTCAACAAAAGACAAGAAAGAAATTCAACAATGATAATAAGGGAGCCAACAACCCTGGCCCTTATGGTGGAGGATCACAAGGTGGATATGCTGGAGATCCAGGACCCTCAGCAGCTGATGAAGCCCAGTGGATAACCGAAAAACCAACTTCTCATGGGCAAGTCATCTCGCAACCTATTAACAATGATGGTTATCAAGAAAGAGACCTTGCACGTATCTGCCTAGCCGCAGGTGATAAGAAAGTAGAGGTAGACAATGAAATGGTGACTATTGCCGCATACATTTACTCCAGTATATTTGACGTTATTGATCACTTTGACGAACCAATATATCGAGATATCATTATTGAGATATTCAATCAAGTTGAAAAAGGAGAATTCTCTCAAGAACATTACACAAGACATGAAAACGAGCTGATTCGCAATCTCACAATCAATGCCATAGCTGATAAATACTTCTATGCCACCTGGCCAACACCGATGCATAGTCAAAAAATACCAATGGAAAACTTTGAAAAAGATAGTCTCCAAGCAATACTCAGATTTAAATACAAAAAACTCAAAAAAATCATTGGTGAACTCAAGGAAAGAATAACAGCACTTGCTGAAGCAGGTGATGAAGACAAACTTACTATTGCACTGCTAGCACTCAAACAGCTCAATGAAGAAAAGCGAAGTCTTGGTGATCAACTTGGAACTACTTATGGGTAAGTAAAGTAGAACTTATCTGAAAAACAAATAATTCTGATCAATATCTTTATAGCTCATTTTTGACATAAAAAAAGGAGCCCTGTCTGACAGGGCTCCGAAATATTGAATAAACATAAAACTTACGTCCACTACATCTTGACGAAAACTTTTGATATCATCTGATATCTTCCTTTGTTCACTCTCAATAGATATTGACCAGGAGGAATTGTTGAAATATCAATAGATTGATAGTTTTCAACATCAGTTAACGTATAGATGATATTACCTTGCATATCTACTATTCTGAGATCATTCGGTATTATACCCGTACTCTCGATATCTACATTAATAGATGTTACAGAAGGTATTGGGAAAATACTTACGTCTCTTAATCGATCTTCTTCGACAACTTCTTGATCGACTTCCTCATCTTGACCAACTAATCCTGTACAATCACCATCTCTTACGACTTCAATAGGATTGGAAAGATCAAAACACCCTTCTAAGCTACCGATATTTCCATCTGCTTCTAATCCAATAATGTCACCGTCATAAGCTAAATGCCATATCTGACATATCCCATCTCCTGCTCCATCAAAATCAACGTCAGCAAAAGAACCTGGTAATCCAAGAATTACTCCTTCGATATTAGTGATAACCCATTGGAAGTTCTCACCATTCGTATTCGCTACAGTTATAGAATCTATAGAGATAGAATCAACTTCGCCATCACCGACACAGAACTCAAATGGTCCGCCAAATAGATCTCCACCATTTGCTTGGCAGTCTCCTTCGTTCGTTCTGATTACTTGGATTGGTGCTGATAGACTGAAGCATCCTTCTAAGTCATTTGCATTCATTCCTGGCGCTAGTCCTGTGATGTCACCATCATGTGCTAGGTGCCAGATGTTACATACTCCTGCTCCTGCTCCATCAAAGTCTACTACACTTGGCATTGGAGGTAATCCTAAGATATATCCTTCGTCATCTGTTACGATCCATTGGAATGTCTCTCCATTAGAATTTGCTACTGTGATAGATCCTGCTGGTATCATATCTGCTTCGCCATTGCCTACTGTGAACTCAAATGGTCCACCGAATAAATCTCCGCCATTTGCTTGACAGTCTCCTTCGTTCGTTCTGATTACTTGAATTGGTGCTGATAGACTAAAGCAACCTTCTAAGTCATTTGCATTCAATCCTGGCGCTAGTCCTGTGATGTCACCATCATAGGCTAAGTGCCAGATGTTACACACGCCTGCTCCCGCTCCATCAAAGTCTACTACATTAGGCATTGGTGGTAATCCTAAGATATATCCTTCATCATCTGTTACGATCCATTGGAATGTTGATCCATTAGAGTTTGCTACTGTGATACTTCCTGCTGGTATCATATCTGCTTCGCCATCGCCTACTGTGAACTCAAATGGTCCACCAAATAAGTCTCCGCCATTTGCTTGACAATCGCCTGCGTTCGTTCTGATTACTTGGATTGGCGCTGAAAGACTGAAGCATCCTTCAAGGTCATTTGCATTTAATCCTGGTGTTAATCCTGTAATCTCTCCATCATAGGCTAGGTGCCAGATATTACATACTCCTGCTCCTGCTCCATCAAAATCAACAACTCCTGGCATTGGTGGCAATCCTAAGATATAGCCTTCATCATCTGTTACGATCCACTGGAATGTCTCTCCATTTGAGTTTGCTACTGTGATTGACCCTGCTGGTATCATATCTGCTTCGCCATCGCCTACTGTGAACTCAAATGGTCCACCGAATAAATCTCCACCATTTGCTTGGCAATCGCCTTCGTTCGTTCTGATTACTTGGATTGGTGCTGATAGACTAAAGCAACCTTCTAAGTCATTTGCATTTAATCCTGGCGCTAGTCCTGTGATGTCACCATCATAGGCTAAGTGCCAGATGTTACACACTCCTGCTCCTGCTCCATCAAAATCAACAACTCCTGGCATTGGTGGTAATCCTAAGATATATCCTTC
>CALLAW010000101.1 GCA_938001865.1 uncultured Saprospiraceae bacterium
AAGGGGAATATCATGACAGATTGGGAGACTGGATTCCTCTTAGCTGAGGCTGCAGAGAAGGGTTACATCAATAGTGATGCAGGACTACTCTACGCTGATGCCACAGAAGCTGGATTCCAATATTGGGGATTAGAGATGCCAGATAATTATCTGACTGAGGCAGCTGCATATACACTAGATCCACTCAGGCAGATCGCAACTCAGAAGTGGATCAATAGTATAGTGAACGGATACGAAGGGTGGATCGAGTACCGGCGTACTGGCTATCCAGAGCTCAAGACTATCTCTGCTAGCCTCAATGGGGATCTCATCCCTGTCAGGATGCCATACCCCACAACCGAAGCAGCTCTCAATACGACTCACTACAACACAGCTGCCGAAGCTACAGATGACAATAGTGTCAATGTCTCAGTATGGTGGGATGTCAACTAAGACATTAGTATCATAACTCTTACACTCATCAGATGTTAGCACAGTGGATCATCATCTTAGTGACAAGTCTCTTGCTACTGGTCATCGTACCATATAGCAAGGATAAGGCATCATTCTACAAAGGTCGATTATCTGATAGACAACCTGGCTTCTGGATACTGATGAGTAGCCTAGTCATCAGTTGGCTCTTTGCTAAGTCTATTACCAATGCTGCTAATCTTGGTCTCTCATATGGTATGGTGGGAGGTGTCGCTTATGCGGGGTATTATCTCTCGTTTGTAGTAGCAGGCGTGATCATCTATCAGCTGAGGACACAAGGAGGATACCTGAGTATCCACCAGTTTCTCCAGTCTCGATTTGGTCGTAAGGCGTTGGTGATCTTCACCCTGTTGATTGGATTCCGATTATTCAATGAAGTCTGGTCTAATACGATGGTGATTGGGAGCTACTTCGGCGATCAAGGCAGTATAGGCTATTACTCATCTATCTTGGTCTTTACCCTCTTGACATTAGCGTATACGCTGAAAGGTGGCTTCTCGTCTTCATTGGTGACTGACTTGATACAGATGGGCTTATTTGCGGTATTGTTGACAGTGATACTCGCCATGCTCTTGCCTCAGATGGATTGGGATGTCAAGGCTATCGCATCATCAGGGGAGTGGTCATTTGCCCAAGGAGGCAATTTGCTGTTAGTGGCGTTGATCCAGTCGCTGAGTTATCCATTTCACGATCCAGTCATGACCGATCGGGGGTTTCTCTCAGATGCTAAGACTACATTGCGAGCCTTCCTAGTAGCCGCAGGAGTAGGAGGTATCTGCATCATATTGTTCTCGGTGGTAGGCATCTATGGACAGACTGTCGGTGTGAGTGGTCAAGCACCAGTTGAGGTAGCTAAGTTACTCGGAGTGCCGATGATGCTACTAATGAACTTTATCATGATTACTTCGGCGGCGAGTACACTTGACTCGACATTTACCTCATTCTCCAAGTTGATCAGTGAAGACTTGGGTATTGCATCATCTTCTTTGACATTTGGACGACTTGCGATGTGTGGCATTGCATTGATCGGGACGATTCCAATCTTCCTAGATCCTGAGATCTTATCGGCGACTACGGTCAGCGGTACGATGGTGATAGGCTTAGCACCTGTGTTTCTACTCTGGAGGTGGGGACGATCTCCCTGGGCATTTTATCTTCCTGTTGGATTTGGATTGATCCTTGGTATTGGGTCTACAATCTTGCCGATCAGTGACAGTTGGCTGCTGACTCAGGGTAAATACAACGATCTCTTGGTTGTCAACCTCTTCGGTACACTGATGTGCTTTGTCCTCTTCTTAGTGGGCAATCAGATAGGTAAGCAGAGTAGCCCTATATCTTGACGAACTTACTTGATCGGACTCTTCCATCTGTGTCAATCACAGTGAGGATATATGTTCCTGACTGCAATGCTGAGATATCTATCGTAGCTGCGTCTGTAGAGTTCGCCACCACTTTACCTAGAGTATTAGTGACTAAGAGATTCATAGCGTGATCATTGATCTGGATCTTGTCAGTTGCTGGATTAGGGGTGATCTTGAGATTGTTGGTATCGGGTGATTGTTGCTCTACATTAGAGAGTAGGAGGGCCTTTTCTACTGCTTTGAGTACATTGATACGTCCATAGCCATAGAGGTTATTGGGAGACGATTGTTCTTCACAGTGGTCATTGAGTGTAAGAGGTACTGCAGTAGATTGGAGGAGATCAAAGAGGGCATCTACCTGACCTCTCAGACTGGGATTAGCTGAGATAATCAGAGCAATTGCTCCTGCGACATGAGGGCCTGCCATACTCGTACCACTCCATACTCGGTACTCTCCATTCCTGACGCATGATCTGACATTGACTCCTGGTGCAGTGACATTGGGCTTCATCCGATACGTAGAGTCTACGGTGATAGGTCCTCGACTGCTGAAGTCGGCGAGTGTATCGACTTCATTAGTAGCTCCGACACTCAGACTCTTCTCAAATATGGCAGCTGGAGTTACGATCGTAGAACAATCATCACCAGTATTGCCTGCTGATGCTACGACGACTATCCCAGCATTGGTGAGGTTCTGTACTGCTTGATCAAGGATAGAGAAGTTAGCAGTATTGCAGCCTTCCATCTGTGGGCATGCCCAACTATTGTTGATGACATCAGGTGCTAGCCATGGCTTAGGAGCTGTACCGTCAATCCGAGTCGGCGCTAAGAACCATTCAAAGCAATCAAGGTAGGTCTCCAATGATCCGTAGCCTCTATCCATATTGCGACAGCCTATCCAGAGAGCCTCTGGTGCTACTCCCATCTGATAGAGAGAGTCAGATCCGACCATGGTGCCCATCGTATGAGTCCCATGGTTGTGATCATCACATGGAGAGTTGAGTGAGAGTCCGCAAGGATTGGTATTGTCATCTATGATGGTATCATTATGGAGTGGATTGATCTGATGGATGGCATCATGCCATCTATAATTGTGGTTGACGATTCCTGTCTGAGCATCCCAGCCTCTATACTGCTGTTTGAGAGCTAGATTATCCCATTCGTAGCCTGTGTCTTGGCCTGCAACTACGACATCTTGACCTGTATATCCCAAGCTCCATACACTATCAGCTTGTATTTTTTGGATGCCCCATTCTGGTTCTTCTGGGTCTCTTGTGTCTACAGCGTTGTCTACAGAGAGATAGGATGACAGCATGTAAGTCTCATTGTGAGTGATGGCCACGATCTCATCGATTAGGAGCAATGCTTCGATATCAGCATTGGATACTTGACTGATGATGACTGGAGCGATGAGGAATGATCGATAGTCTATTCCTCGATCTTGAAGATAGTTTTTGGTCTTTAGTCCTCTAGTCTGTTCTCGTTTGGTCAGTTGGTTGTAGACTGTGATTCCCTTCTCTACTTTAGTGGACTGAGCATTGGTCTCGACGATACCTGCTGAGGCTACTTGGATACAGATGGAGTGTGAGTCAGACTGGGTCATTTTTACCTTGAGTACGGGATCTAGGATCGCTTGGCCCATAGCGAGAGTAGTCATGAGTGATATCGCTATGATCAGTAAGGGATTGACTAAGATGAGTCTGTCCACTTGTGTAAATTGTAAATATTGTATCATCTGACAAAAATACAACATCCATCTGAGTCATGTCATCTCAGAGATATGTATAGTCAGATGTCAGAGCCGATGTGTATAGCCACACATGTGCAGTCATCAATCTCAAAACTGCATCATAAAGTCATTGAGATTTCTTTCTTTTTCGAGTTCGATTTTTTTTCTCAATCGATATCTTGCGATCTCTACACCTCTCACGGAGATATTGAGGAGCGGTGCTATCTCTTTGGTTGTAAGATTCATCCTGAGATAGGCACACAGTTTTTGATCTTTTGGAGTTAATTGAGGGTATTTGGCCTTCATCCTCTTGAGGAAGTTGTGGTGTGCTTGATCGAAGTGCAGGCTGAAGTTAGACCAATCGTCCTCTAGTCTATCATCGCTTCTGAGCAGGCTGATGATTTTTTTTACTTCTTTTTTAGCATTAGGATCTTTGATTTTTGAGAGATTTTTTTCGACCTCAGTTCTGATTGCAGTAAGAGTTTGATTTTTCTGAAGGAGGTGCATGGTAGACATTGCTAACTCCTTATTTTTGAATAGGATTTCGGTTTCTAACTGTTCTCGTTTGATTGCCTCGAGTTCTCTTTCTGTTTCTCTTTTGAGATTTTCCATCTCTTGTTCGGTATTTTTTTTCTCAGTTTCTAAGAGAGCTGTAGACTTTTGGTATTGTTGTCTTGGGATGAGTAGGAGGCCAGAGAGTATGATGACGAATAGCAGAGCATAGATTGCCTTTGCCCAGAGGCTTGCATACCACGGTGTCTCTATGGTGAATGTAACTTGAGTGGGTTCGGTGAAGCTCCCATCAGGTCGAGAGATCTTTACTTTGAATGTATAATCGTCACCTTTGAGATTGTTATACTCTTTGCTCTGATTAGGAGAGGGTATAGACCACTGATCTATGCCTTCGAGAGTATAGCTGTAGAGAGTTGGATATGGAGTAACTTGCTGACTTGAGTTAAACTCAAACATGATTGCACTTTGGTCCTTGGCTAATTGCAGGTGAGGTACTTGACCAAATCCTCCGTAGATGACACTATCCCTGTGAGTTGGCAGACTGATACTTGTGATATTTGGAGCATCGATGCTTGTGATCTGCTGTCCTGTGGAGACGTTATTGACACCTTTGATCGTGCAGAGGAAGAGGGAAGCTGAGTCTGCTGCGAAGAGATTTTCGAAGCCCCCAATCAGATTAGTGAGATCTATATGGCTATCAATTACATTCGTCTCGACGAATCGACCGCTCTGATCTTGGCGGTATTGTTTGGTGCCATTGGATGCAATCGTCCAATAGTGATTGTCCCCAGTTGGTAAGATACGTTTGAGGTGGATATTAGAGTGAAATATTGTATCTAGAGCTTGATACTTTTCAAAGTTGTCAGAGGCTTCGGTATACTTATATACCCCTGTCTCATTGGTCACTATACATTCGTTTTGGATTGAGAATACATAGTTCCTATTATTAGTGTGTAATCCATCATCATTGTCGTATTCTTTGATAGAGGATGACGTGTAGTCGCGGCTAAATGTAATCTTGTACACCTTCTTATAAGGATGCGAGATCCAGAGATTATCGTTGAGGTCAACCATCATGACTCTGCATGACTCATTGAGTCCTGGGACTTGAGATTTGACTTGCCATCTATTCCCTACGTTATGGATGAGATAGACGCCAGTGTATGTACCCACTGCGATTAGATTGTGCTCTAGTTTGACATACTTCCAAGCTCCAGTACCCTCTATTATCGGGATAGCTTGATACTCGTCTGTAATCTTGAATGCTCCATATTCGTGAGCTAAGTAGAGCTCATCGTCTATGATGTCTAATCCCCATGCCCGACCAACAGTACCTGCAACGAGGTCAAAATTTATTTCCTCTAGCGGATTGTAATAGGCTTGATCATCTATGGTATACAGCCCATTATTCGTACAGAAGAAGAGCTTGTTATTCCATCTTTTGACATCATAGACAGCACCTTGGAGTTCGCCATCTGGGAAGAAGATACTCTGACCCGAATCCACGTTGAACCTGTCTATCCCGTTCTGCGATGTTAACCAGACTGTCAGATCGGTATCGATGGCTATAGCATTGACTTCATTGTTGAGTAGTCCGCTGCTCTTGTCCAATACTCTGAGTGCCTTGCCATCTTCGTCTATTTGGACAAATCCACCAAGCTTGGTCCCAATCAATAATCCAAGCTGACTAGAGTAGATGCCACACCTGAGCAGCTTAGTTTCGAGGTAATCGTCTACATTAGTCTCCCATTGGGTAAGATTCTTCTCATCATATCTGTAGATTCCATTACTCTCTGTAAGGAAGTACATCGTAGAGTCAGTTGCGGCTATATCGACGACATTGAAGTTAAATGTCGAGGCATCGATGAGCATGGAGATCTCATGTGTAGAGTCTATCTTAGAGATACCTTCGTCTTTTATGGAGACGATGAGTTCTCTGTTGACCGCTTTTATCTTAGAGATATGACTACTATTGATGAGATGGATGACTTTACCATTGCGATATGCGTAGATATCATGCGTACTACTTCTGATGTAGAGCCATCCATTGAGACACTCTAGATCCCAGATTTCCCCAAGATTGTAATTGTTGTCAAAGAATACATCGGTGATACTTGTATATTGGAGTGAGCCAGACGGATCAGGTATAAAGTATCCAAGCTCACTCTGACCACCAATCCAGATCGTATCATTGGCTACGTTGACTGATCTCTGGATTGTGTTGAGTGGTGTCAAGTAAGTAGTCCAGTGGGTACCATCATAGACCAATAGACCAGCTTGATTAGCGAATAGTTTCTTATTTCCTTGATAACTTATACCCAAATTTTCTGGTCCAGAAGCATAATCTAGTTTTTCGTAGGTTTTGATTTGTGGTAATCCTAGATTTTTGGATTGTGTAGCAGCGGATGCAGCAGTCAATATCAGTATAGTCACTAATAACGCTAGTAAATACAGGGGTTTTCGGCTGATTATTTGAGATATTTTGGCTGTCATTTATCTATAGCGTTGTAGTCAACTCCATCACTAGATGTAACAATGATGTAGTTAATTTTTCAAATTTAGCATTAATTTTGGGTTACATTAGCATCTCTTAGCAATTCTCGATTAGTGTTTTAATGAAGTAAATTGCTCTGATCCATACAAATCACCTAGAAAATAGATAATTAACCATGAAAAGAATTTTACTCTTAGTATTGTGGAGCCTTCCACTCTTGATGTTTTCTCAAGATGTGTACGATTACGAATCTGCACAGACTTCAATAAATTTTCAAATATTTGGTGGTAACCTTGAAGGTGCCCAGACTACAGTAATAGCCAATCCTGATCAGTCAGGGCTAAATACCTCTGCCATGGTATTAGAGGCAAAGAAAGCGTCCGATGCTCCAGAGTGGGGTGGAATGTTTGCCAATCCAGCACCAGCAGAAGGAATAGATGCTACTGATGGTGGTACTGTATGTGTTGATGTCTGGATGGGGAGTGCAGGCTCGATTCGACTCAAGTTGGAGATGGCTGACAATGCTGATCCTGCAAATTATGAGATGGATGCAGCAGTAGCCACTGGCGGAGAATGGGTCAATGTATGCTTTGATCTCAGTGCTAACTCAGTTGGAGGTGACATGACACCCGCTGCTGGTAAGACATTCGTAGGATTGGTCTTCTTTCCCAATTTTGGAGTGCCAGGAGATGGGACTGAGACGACGTTTTATCTAGATAATATAACACTTCCTGAATCAGGTGGTAATGGAGGAGATCCGATCGAGTGCCTATCTCTCTACGACTTTGAGACTACAACTATGGATTCGTATCAGACATTTGGTGGTGGTGCAGACTCTATCCATCTGAGTGCAGACTTCATCATTCCCAATCCAGGGATGGATGCCCTCAACAGTAGCGCTAATGTAATGGAGTATACCAAGATCGCTGGATCAGCATCATGGGCAGGGATGTTTTGGAATCTTGTAGAGAGCTTGGATGCCAATTTTGCATATGAGGTCTGTATCGACATCTGGTCACCAGAGCCAATCGATGTACTCCTCAAGTTAGAGAATGGTGACGCCTCTCAAAACTGGGAAACTGCTCAGTCAACTACACAATCTGGAGCCTGGGAGACACTCTGCTATGACCTGAATACTCCATCAGTCGGTGGTGACAATTCTGATCCAGCAATAGGCAAGATATTCAATACGATGGTACTCTTCCCACAGTTTGGTGTAGACATGCCAGCTGAGGACTTTACTGTCTTTATTGACAACTTCCTTGTCAAGTCTGATAATACAGTGACTAACTACGATGTAACATTCTCAGTAGATATGAATAGCTATACAGGGACATTTACCACTGTCTATGTCAGTGGTGCATTCAATGACTGGTCTGATGTCGCTAACCCACTCAGCGATGATGATGGTGATGGTATCTGGTCGGGAGTAGTAAGTGTGCCAGGTGGACAGACGGAGTATAAGTTCCAAGTAGATGGATGGAGTGATCAAGAGTCACTCAGCCAGTATGGAGATTGTGTTGCAGTATTTGACGATGGCAATGAGATCTTTGTCAATCGAAGAGCAATCATCTCTTCATCAAGCGAATTAGGACCATTCTGTTGGTCACAGTGTTATGCATGTGGGGAGTCTTACTCTATCACATGGAATATCGACTTCTCTAACACTACTGTCGGAGAGGGTGGACCATTCGTCGCTGGTGGATGTTGCTTTGGCAATAGTGTATTTGCTCTGACTGACGATGACGGAGATGGTATCTACTCACTTACTGTAAGGAGACAACCAGGCTTTAGCTCTCACTACACATTCCTAAGTGATGCATGTGCTGACTGGTCTTGTAAGGAGAATATCGAAGGTCAAGACTGTGCAGATCCCAATAACTTCAACGATAGATTCTTACCAGAGCTGACGGGAGATGTCGTCATTAATAGCTGCTATGGACAATGTATCGATGGAGCTTGTGTGACAGTTCCTACCTCTGTGGTGACATTCAGAGTAGATCTCTCTGATGAAGATGTGAGTGCAGATGGAGTATTTATCCTTGGTCAATTCACGAGTTGGCAAGATGAACCAATGACAGATGAAGGCGAAGGTGTCTACAGCTATACTTCTGAGTTAGCAGAGGGTGACTACGAATACCTTTATAAGAATGGAAATGATATTGAAGCATTTGATGGGACTGAGGGTTGTACATTGTCGACTGATGACGGACAAGGCAATATCTTCATCAATAGATTCTTGAGTGTTGACGGATTATCAGCGACGACTGATCTAGATCTCGTCTGCTTCAACGCTTGTAGTATCTGTGTCACTAATGTAAATGATCTGACAATAGATGATGACCTCTTTACAGTGAGCCCTAGTGTAAGTTCTGAGGCATTCAATCTGACACTCAATACTGACGAAGCTGCAATGCTCTCAATCGTAACTCTCAATGGTCAGCTCATCACGAGATCGCAGATCGAGAGTAATGTCGTTACGATCGATGCCACTCAGCTGAGTGCAGGTGTCTATCTGTTAAATGTCGTATCAGGTAATGCAATCAGTACTCAAAGAATAGTCGTAACGAGATAACTAAGAAGACGAAGAAAGAAAAACTATGAAAAAACTAATAATTGTCATCACTATAATGGTGGTAGCCCTCACAGGCTATGGACAAATGATTACAGGTACTATCTATGATGCGGAGCTCAATGAGCCACTTATAGGAGCTACCATAATAGAGAAAGGTACTTCAAACGGAACCATCACAGATATCGATGGATCGTTCTCATTGAGCCCAACTACTGAGAACCCCGTCATCGAAGTCTCCTATATCGGTTACGAGACTATAGATCTGCCGTACACAGGCGAGGCCATCTCTCTCTCATTGAGTGCCAACGCCAATGAGTTAGATGAGATAATCGTAGTCGGATACGGTACTCAGAAGAAAAAAGTAGTCACAGGAGCAATCGCCAAAGTAGATGAGGAAGACCTTAAAGACAAGCAGGTGACACGTCTAGAGCAAGCCCTCCAGGGAAGGACTGCAGGTGTATCTGTGATCCAAGGAAGCGGGGCACCTGGCGAAGGGTCGAGGATCAGAGTCAGAGGAACTGGGAGTTTTGGAGGAGATGGAGGTAAGTCTGATCCCCTCTATGTAGTGGATGGAGTTATCATCAATGGTGGGATAGATTACCTCAGTGCTAATGATATCGAATCGATCGAAGTATTGAAGGATGCCTCTGCAGCAATCTACGGAACCAAAGGTGCCAATGGAGTAGTCCTCGTTACTACTAAGGCTGGTACTGAAGGGATCCAACTCAACTATTCGACATACTATGGATTACAAAGACCTGCTCGTAAACTAGCACTCGCTAATGCTACCGAATATGCCATACTCTCTAATGAGATGTCAGTGGCAGCTGGTGGTCCTATCCTATTTGATGACCCACAATCTTTTGGAGAGGGTACTGATTGGCAAGATGAGGTATTCAGAAATGATGCACCTATTCTCAGTCATGAATTGAGCCTCTCGATGGGATCTAAGAAGTCAAAGTATTTTGCCTCGGTTGGATATTTTTCTCATGATGGGATAGTCTCGCAGGATAAGTCTACATATCAAAGAGTTACGGCTAGATTGAACAGTACTCATGATATCACGAGTAGATTGAGAGTGGGGACTACTGCGGCGTACTCAAGGGTAAATAGCCAGTCAGTAGGTACGAATGGGGAGTTTGGTACTCCTCTCGGTCGAGCAATCAATATGGATCCGATCACAGGTGTCTACGAAGCTGATCCAGACAATGCGATCAATGCTACTATCTACCAAAGTTTTCCAGTAGTCTCAGATGAGAATGGAGTCTTTGGAATCTCACCATACGTCTCATCAGAAGTCCTCAATCCAATCGCGGCACTCCAAGTGCTGAACTCTAATGGATGGAGTGATAAGCTGGTATCCTCTGCATATCTCGAGTACGAGTTCTTCGAAGGATTGACAGCAAAGTCATCTATCGGGGCTGATGTCGCATTCTGGGGGTCAGAGTCATTTACGCCAGTGTACTATCTCAATGCCACTAATCGAATCGATATTAATGGATATGGTAGAGCTCAGAATCGTGGACTATCATGGATCCAAGAAAATATACTGACTTACGAAAAGAACATCCAAGGACATGAGATACAAGCCGTAGTCGGTAACAGTGCCACTAAGAATAGTGGCGAAGGGATCGGAGGAAGTATCGCTGATATCCCAGTGGATAATATCGAATCTGCTTCACTCGGATTTGCAACTCCAGCTGAGACTCAAAATTTTGGAGGATTTGAGTATGATATCAGGAATAGCTCACTCTTCGGAAGGTTGAACTATAACTTCTCAGAGAGATATCTGTTCTCAGCTATCCTGAGGAGAGATGGATCATCTAACTTTGGTCCGAATAATAAATTTGGTTACTTCCCATCATTACTTGCGGGATGGAATCTGACTGATGAGTCATTCTTCCCTACCAATAATATCTTGAACTACTTGAAGATTAGAGGATCATGGGGAATCCTAGGTAATGACAGGATAGGAGCAGACCTCTTCTTACCTACAGTGAGTACGGGAGAAAACTATACAGTCGGCGAAAACAATGATCTCATCATCGGAACTAGTCCATCAGTCCTTGCTAATCCAGACTTGAGATGGGAAGAGACGATCCAGAGTAGTATTGGATTTGACGCTAAGATGTTCAAGAATCTCTCAGTAGTGTTTGACATTTACCGGAAGGATACAGAAGGCATACTTGCGACAAGTGAAGTGCCTGGGTTCGTTGGCTTCAACTCGCCGACGGCGAATATTGGTAGAGTAAGGAATGAAGGGGTAGAGCTAGAGCTCGGCTATGAAAAGGAATTTTCTAATTGGAATGTCAATGTTGGGGGGAATGTAACTTACAACCGCAATGAGGTACTGTTTATCTCTGAGGATGTAGAATTTTTGCCAGGATTCAGATATGGTCCGCAAGGATTGGAGATCACTAGATTCACGGTGGGACAACCAATTGGACATCTGTATGGTTATAAGACTGATGGACTGTTCCAAAATCAGGCGGAAGTAGATGCTTACGTGAACGCAGACGGAGAGCCTCTCTTGCCAGATGCAGCTCCTGGAGATATCCGATTTGTTGATATTGACGGTGATGGTGATGTAGATGTAGATGACAGGACTAATATTGGAGATGGTAACCCTGCATGGAGCTTTGGTGGTAACCTCAATCTGTCATACAAAAACTTTGAACTTGCTGTGTTTGGGCAGGGGTTTGCAGGATTTGATGTGTTCAATATTACGAGACGATTTGACCTTGTAGGTGCTAACTTCTCTGCTGCTGCTCTTGAGCGATGGACTGGCGAAGGTACTTCCAACGATTATCCGAGATTGACTCAGACAGACCCTAATCGTAACTTCTCAAGAAGTTCTGATTTTTATGTTGAAAACGGTGCATTCTTCAGATTGAGAAATGTCCAACTCTCTTACACCATTCCTGCTGAACGATTGGCAAGGTTTGGCATGGGTGACACTAAGTTCTATGTGAGTGGTAACAATCTCTACACATTTACGCAGTATACTGGGTTTGATCCAGAGATTCAAGGAGGAGTAGATAGAGGCCAATATCCCAATCCTCGAACATTTATAATCGGGGCCAATATTTCACTAATTAGTAAAAATAAAGCAATCGATGAATAATTTGAAATCTAACACATTAGTATTGTTTGTTCTCTGCATATTGTTAGCGACATCATGTGGTGAGGATTGGTTGACAGTAGATCCTATAGGTAAAGATACTGAAGCGAACTTCTACCAGACAGAAGAGCAAATCTATCAGGGCTTGATCTCTGCATATGATGTGCTCTCTTGGGGAGGGACTAATGGATGGTCTATGACATTGGGCTTATTGACAGCTGCATCTGATGAGGCATTTGCTGGAGGAAGTGATAGATCAGATCAACCTACTTGGGTAGCTTGGAACGAGTTTATCTGTACACCAGAATTGGGTCCACAAGAGGGTTTTTGGGATAAGTATTACACCGGTATCGGGAGATGCAACCTCATCTTAGAGAAGATCGCATCAGCGCCAGTAGGCTTAGACCAAGACATTCTCAGTAGATTCACTGCCGAAGCAAGAGCATTGAGAGGCTACTATTACTTTGACTTGATCAGACTCTTTGGTACTGCAGTATTGACTACTGAGAGGATATCACCAGATGAGATCCTCAACAATTCTCTAGTCTCATCTGATGTCATATATGACCAAATCGAAGCTGACCTACTCTCAGCATATCAAAACACCAATCTGCCTACTATCGCTACAGGTGATGAGCAAGGAAGAGTAGGTAGAGATATGGTAACTGCTATGCTTGGCAAAGTCTTACTCTACAGAGGAGACGAATCCAGAATGGCAGAATCGGCAGCATACTTTGAGGAATTAATCGACTCTGGATCTTATGACTTAGAAGATGATTATGGAGATATCTACGCATTTGACAATGAGTGGGGAGTAGAATCAGTCTGGGAAATCCAACACTCCGAAAAATCAAGAGGAGGATGGGATGCATTTGCTAATGGTACAGAAGGTAACTATACGACACAATTCATCGGGATGCGTGATTACGTAGGTCCGACGAGCTCACAGTATATGGGAGAAAACTTTGCAACGGGATGGAGTTTCTGTCCGATCAACCCAGAGTTAGCAGACCATATGCAGAATGATCCAAGATACATCCATACCATCATTGATGGTAACATGCTCAAAAACCTTGGAGCATCATACACCGAAGGATATCAAAATACAGACTACTTCATCAGAAAGTATGTCGGCCTCGTAGAGGAGTCGGCACCAGATGGTGAGCCAGCACTCAACTGGTCCAATAATGAACGAGTAATCAGATATGCAGATGTACTGCTCATGGCAGCAGAGGCAATAGTGAGATCTGGAGGAGATTCAGGTCAAGCAAGAGGCTACCTCAATAGGGTAAGGTCTAGAGTAGGATTGACACCGCTGAGCAATAGTGGCGATGCTCTACTCCAAGCTATCTACAGAGAGAGAAGACTCGAGTTAGCAACAGAGGGACACAGATTCTTTGATCTAGTCAGGACAGGGACAGCTGCTGAGTTTTTGCCAGGATTTGTAGAAGGGATACACGAGGTATTACCAATCCCACAGCGAGAGATTGACTTGTCTCAAGGGGTGCTGGTGCAAAATCCAGGGTACTAATCAATAATCAGATATCAACCGTTGTAGAGATACAGCGATTCTAATAAAAAAAGTAAAAGATGAAAAATATTCTCAATCCAATATCAGTCGTGATCTGTACTCTAATCACTTTGGTGAGTTGTCAACCTCAGATAGATGATAAGATCTCATTGCCTCCAGCTCCATCAGCGGCAGAGTTTACTATAGAGCAGTTGCCCGAGGAGAATTCGTACAGATTTGTAAGTACTACCGAAGATGGATTTCTGTATGGATGGGATCTAGGTAATGGGATGACAGTGTCAGGACCCGAAGCAACAGTCACATACCCTGACGCTGGAGTTTATATCGTAGAGCTTACAGTATTTAACTCGGGTGGTCATGTGACGAGTACGCAAAGTGTCATCGTAGATAACGATCTGGTCATAGAGGAAGGGCCTTGCGATGAAGGTACACTCAAGGAGTGGCTAAGTGATTGCGATCAGAAGACTTGGAGGCTCAATCCAGCAGAAGGTGCCTTGCTCGTAGGGCCAGTCGGATTGACCGAAACTTGGTGGCAAAATGATGAGAATGTGGTCACAGAGAGAGATTGTGCATTCAACGATGAGTGGATATTCTTCGAAGATGGAACTCTCATCTATGATACTAAAGGAGATATCTGGGGAGAAGACTATATGGGGATCGACTTCATGTGTGTAGATGAGACGGTACTAGGACCAGGAGTGAGTGCTTGGGGATCTGGAGAGCACAACTATACAGCTATCGGCAATGAACTCGCCTTGATGGGCTTGGGAGCTTACATAGGTTTACCCAAAGCGACTAACGGTGGTGAGGTCACGATGCCAGTTAATAGTATTACATATACAGTCACATCACAGACTACTGACGCTGATGGGAATGACCTTATGGTGATACAAGTAAATTATGGTGCAGGTATCTGGCAATTTACATTGGTTGCTAATTAGTGAGATACTGCCTTTGCATGTCTTACGTTCTTTATGATAACTCACAAAAAACACTTGAATTATGACTAAATATATCCTTCCACTCATCTTACTCATCGCTCCATTGACACTGGTACAGTGTGATAAAGGACCCGATGATAACGGAGGTAATACAAGTATTGTAGTACCAAAGATCTCGATTGCAGGTGACGATGGCCTTGAAGGTAACGGGAGTAACTCACTCTTTGAGTTTGATGTCACTCTCTCTGCATCGACAACGGAGACAGTGAGAGTAGACTTCGCTACACAAGACGCTTCCGCTAAAGCTGGAGAGGACTATATCGCAGCTGCAGGTACACTGACATTTGAACCAGGAGATATCATAGAGACGATTATTATCGAAGTAATCGGGGACTCTGACGACGAAGAGAAAGAGCAGTTCCTCGTAAAACTGTCCAACGCAGTCAATGCAACTCTGACTATCAGCGATGCAATCGGAGGTATTACTAATGATGAAGACTTGGTCAATGATCCAGGAGATGGATATTCAACACCCATAGAGTATGATGGCTATGAGCTGGTCTGGCACGATGAGTTTAGCGGATCAGTGATCAACTCTAACTTCTACACACATGAGTTTGGTGATCATGGATGGGGTAATCAAGAACTCCAAAACTATACAAACAGTCCACAGAACTCATACGTAAGGGACGGGAAGCTCTGCATAGAAGCGAGAGACGAAGGCAATAATAAGTACAGCTCAGCTCGGATTATTACTAAAGACAAGTATGAATTTGTCTACGGTAGAGTAGATATACGTGCCAAAGTACCAGGGACTCAAGGGATCTGGCCTGCTCTCTGGATGCTTGGGGAGAATATCTCAGACATCGGATGGCCAGCTTGTGGAGAGATCGATATCATGGAGCTGGTAGGGCATGAGCAGTCTACCATTCATGGGACAGCTCACTATGGTGCACAAGGTCAAGGCTACAGTATATTCAAAGGCGATCATTCTTCATTAGACGGAGGTCAACACTATGATGATGAGTTCCATGTATTCTCTATAGTATGGGAGCCCAATTCTGTCAAGTGGTATAGGGATGATATCCTCTTTCATTCATTGACTCCGTCTGATATAGGCAGTGAAGTCTGGAGATTCAATCAAGAGTTTTTCTTTATTTTCAACGTAGCAGTTGGAGGGCAGTGGCCAGGGTATCCTGATGCAACTACAGTATTCCCTGCGAAGATGGAGATTGATTATATCAGAGTATTCCAATAGTCTAAGCGTACACATAGCACTATCAGTCCATTTGTTAAGCATTGCTCGAGGACTTGAGGATAATCACTCATATTGGACGACGATAGGGATGACTAACCTTTTGTATTGGATCGTTCTGTGATCCCTTGCAATTGTGGATGACTAATTGTTATCTCATCACCAACGCAGCATAAAACTAAAGATCATGAACAAGGCAATTGGATATCTCATGATGACTGTTCTCTCTCTCTCTCATGTATATAGCACGGTCGGTCAGTCGATGCTCACTGTGCAAGGAAGTGAGATCGTGGATGCAGATGGTAATCCATATCTCCTGAGAGGGATGGGACTCGGTGGTTGGATGCTGCAAGAGGGGTATATGCTGCAGACATCTGGATTTGCCAATGCCCAGCACGAGATCAAGCAAAAGATCGTGGATGTGATCGGTGAGGAATCTACTCAAGACTTTTACGATAAGTGGTTGGATAACCATTGTACAAGAGCAGATATTGACTCGCTTGCTTCTTGGGGTTTCAACTCCGTGAGACTTCCCATGCACTACAATCTATTCACCTTACCGATCGAAGACGAACCAATCCAAGGACAACAAACATGGTTAGAGAGAGGATTTAGCTTGACTGACTCACTGATCAGTTGGTGTAGGAGCAATGAGATGTATATCATCCTAGATCTGCATGCAGCACCAGGAGGACAAGGGATGGACGCCGCTATCTCTGATTACGATCCGAGTAAGCCTTCACTCTTTGAGAGTGTTGACAACCAAGTCAAAATGGTAGCTCTCTGGGGTAGGATAGCCGAGAGATACGCCGACGAACCAATTATCGCTGGCTACGACATCTTGAATGAACCTAACTGGCAAGTATCAGGAAGTACTCTAAGAAATCTCTATACAGATGTCACTGATGCGATTAGGGCCGTTGATAATAATCATATCATATTCATCGAAGGTAATTGGTGGGCCAATGACTTCACTGGACTGACTCCTCCATGGGATGATAAGCTAGTCTATAGTCCGCATAAGTATTGGTCTATCAATGATCAGGCGTCACTCCAGTGGGTACTCGATATGAGAGAGACATACGATGTGCCACTCTATCTCGGTGAGAGCGGGGAGAATTCCAATGTCTGGTTTAGAGATGCTATCAAGCTATTAGAAGACAACAATATCGGATGGGCCTGGTGGCCAATGAAAAAAATCGCTTCAATTGCTGGACCCCTCAATATCACTAAATCGGAGGGATATCAAGACCTCCTCGATTACTGGGGTGGGAATGGTCCCAAACCAAGTATAGAGGTTGCTCGAGCTACTCTCAATGCACTCACAGAGGATCTCAAGATAGAGAATTGTACCACTCATCCAGGTGTTATCGATGCGATGTTCAGACAGGTACACTCAGATGAGGCACTCCCCTATAAGGTCCATCAAGTACCTGGGCTCATCTACGCCACAGACTATGACTATGGGACCAATGGAGTCGCATACTTTGATAATCAAGACGCTAACTACCAAGTATCTACAGGTACATTTACTGCCTGGAATAATGGATGGGAACTACGGAATGACGGAGTAGATATCGAAGTATGTGATGATATCGTCAATGGCAATGGATACAATGTAGGATGGATTGATACTGATGAGTGGATGCAGTATACTACCGAGGTGTCGTCAGATGGTATCTATCAAGCTAGGGTCAGGTTCTCCTCGGGTAATGGACTAGGCAAGATCCGTATCGGTGACCAACAGGGACCAATCACTCGGACTTACTCACTCCCCAACACCCAAGCATGGGATACATATGCTACCTACACGATAGAGGATCTCATCATGACAATCAATCAAGATAAGCTTAGAATCTATGCTGCCAATGAGGGATTCAACCTGAGTAGTATAGAGATCGTCAAGGTTGGAGAGATGAGTGATCTCCAGACCACTTATGTAAATGCCGTGACAGTTGACAATACTACGATACGGATTACGGTCAACAAGCCTCTTGAAGTCAACTCTGAGATCAATCTCGCAGACTACTCTCTTACTATCAATGGCCAGCCAATCTCAGTTAGCCAAGTGACAGTGGAGCCAGGGATGAGAAGTATATTGGTCAAGCCAAATGCCAATCTCTCAGAGTCACATGTCATCAGAGTGTCCTATGATGGACAAGGCCTAGTCTCTACCGATGGACTGCAAGTAGAGTCATACAGTCAAGAGCTCGTCCTCAATACTCTCAAAGATATCCTTACGATCCCTGGCAGAGTAGAGGCAGAAGAGTATGATAGCCAATCTGGTGTACAATTGGAGTCCACAACTGATCAAGGAGGAGGGCAGAATATCGGATACTTAGATACTGGAGACTTCTTGGATTATACGGTCAATGTCTTGAGTGCTGGCGACTACCAACTTGAGTATAGACATGCAGCTCTGTCAGAGATAGGAGTCATAGATCTCCTCATCAGAGATGGTGAGCAGTATGATCTGCTCAATACAACAGCACTGCCATCTACTGGTGGCTGGCAGACATGGAGTACGACTGAGACTACGGTCTCTCTACCTCAAGGTGTGATAGAGCTCAGACTGCGGATAAGGCAACCGATGTTCAATCTCAATTGGATGGAGTATACTCTTGTATCCTCTGATACTGATGAGTCAAGTCAGTCACCAATCAAGATCTACCCTAATCCCGTAAGCGACTATCTCCAGATCTCATCATCATTACCGCTTACCTCGGTGAGAGTATTAGATCTCGCAGGAAGAGAGGTCTTAGGAGATGATGTTCACCCAGAAGGTAAGATTGAAGTAACTGGATTGCAGTCTGGTCTATACTTCTTAGAGATAGAGACACTTGATCAGATGATTACTATAGAGAGATTTGTCAAAGAGTAGCGAACTGATGAGAGTCTTGTCACTTGAGCTGAGTACGAGTATAGAATGATTCTACATCATCTCCACATAACCATTTCAGTACATTAGTTGACCAGATTTGGTCTTTCTGAGTAGGTGTGATGATCTGCTCATCTACAGCGAGATCGAGTAACTTCCCTGGATATGAAGATTGCCGCTTACTTTCCATTTCCCCGAGAGGGTATGGATCATCGAGTCCCATCAAGATCTGATCTGTACCCTTCTGTCGCTTGATCATAAGGTCTAGTGAGAGTGTATCATGCACGAGAGTATCAAAGAAGATATGCGGATGTCCGATTGCATTTTTTGGTTTGGCTTTGCCCTCGAAGAGATCAGGACGACCATCATATCCTTGGACTCGACGACCGTGATTCATCTGGATCAATTGCCCTCCATGTGCAAAACATACTCTGAGATCAGGATATCTCTCATACATCCCCTCCAATGAGTAGAAATGAAAGGCATCGGCACACTGGGCTAACATCCATACGAGGTGAAATCGCCAAGCAGTATTCTCTAATTTGATAAATTTTTCGCCATCATATGGGTGGATCTCTACGGCCAGTTTGTAATCATTAGCGAGTTGGAAGATGGGTGCAGTAGCTGGATTGATGATACATTGCCATTTGCCTAGAGCATCAAGATAGTGAGTTGGTAAGCAGAGGACTTGGAGACCTAGCTCCTCTACACATCGTCTGATCTCACGGAGTGCCTCGTCGACATAGCCAGCATGTACTACAAATCCGGTGGTAAATCGAGTAGGATAGTCTTGTTGGACTTTGGCATTGAAGTCATTTTGGAATCGCAGTGCCAATTTGATATCATCGAGTGGTAGCCCATTGCCATAAAGTTGAGAGAGGTTGAGCACGACTGCATGGTCGAGATCATTCTCTGACATCCACTCAAGTTTTTCGTGGAGAAAAAACGAGGCTGCAGTGATCGGTCTTTGCCAATCCTTCTGATACATAAACTTCCGATCTTTGTCAACCCAAAAAATCTCCTTGTCTCGGAGAGCAGCTGGGATATCCTCTGGATATGGAAGTAAGTGTGAGTGGCCGTTTATCTTTGTCAATGTCTTGGAGTTATTGGTCTATGTAAAGTTTACCCTGCAGGTCAATCCCTAAGAGTATTGAGATCAGGAATCATACTGATACGCAGAGTTGACCGATATCAGTAGCCATGTCTGTCGTGTCTGAGATAATTATGCTGGTTCATCCATGATGGTACCGCAACTATCACACGTCTTATTCTCTATATCTCCGTAGTACTTTTTGAATATCTTAGGGAGATCTGTTTCGATATCGTCGAGTTTGAATGCTTCCTCGTAGAGTTTGTTGTGACAGTTTTCGCAGAACCAAGCTAGCCCGTCATCCATCTCTTCGTCTCGCTTCTGCTCGATGACAAGACCTACGGTATCTGGTCCTCTCTGTGGTGAGTGAGGGATATTAGGCGGAAGGTAGAAGACTTCTCCCTCGCGGATATGAATGTCTCGAGGTTTTCCATCTTCTATGACCTTGAGGATGATGTCACCTTCTACTTGGTAGAAAAATTCTGGAGTCTGATTGAGGTGATAGTCTTTGCGTGCATTGGGACCACCGACAACCATGACGATGTAGTCTTCGTTATAGATTGCTTTGTTGCCTACGGGTGGTTTGAGGAGGTGTCGATTATCATCAATCCACTGTTGGAAATTAATAGCTGGAGGTAATGTAGCCATGATTATAGAGTATTGTGATTAGTGATTAGATATGATTACAAAGTACTGAAATCTTACGTGACATTGAAGTGAAAGTTCAATTGTTGTCTGATACTCGGAGGTAAAGTCGGGAGATCAGATCTAGGAATCAGCAATGTAGAGATACTGTGAAAGTCTCCATATATCTGATGCTTATGGGCTGTGGCAGCAAGGTACTCGTGCCCTGATGAACCACCAGTGCCGACCTTATTGCCGATCATCCTGAGCACCATCTGTGAGTGTCGATACCTCCAATTGGTCATCTGATTGTCTATATCTATCAGGCAAGTCATGAACTGGAATGGAAGATGTAGGATGGGTTCGTCTCGGTACAGATTGATAAAGAGTGCTGCAAGAGATGCCTCATATGAGAGATTTTTCTTGTGCTCTTTGACCAATTGGTCATGGGTGTCTCGATCCAAGATTGACTTGAAGTATGTGTCAGTTCCTCCGATCATCGTAGTTCTCATTTCTTTTTCCTTATCAGTAAGGTAGTTGGATTGAGAGATTGCTTCTCTCTCCTTGGTGAGCATAGAGTCTACCGCTTCGCGATACAATGCCATGAAGTCAAAGCCGTCCAAGTTAAGGAATGGTGTCCTCTCTAGCCATGAGTTGACTGCATCAAGGAGGGTCCCATTAGCGTAGATAGCTGAGAGCTCTTGCTGTTGGTCATCTGGAAAGACTGAGCTATACTTATGTCCATGATAGGTCATACGTTGCTCTTCGGGAAGGCCGAGTAGACACTCTACTGCTCTGAATTGAAAACTCTGAAAACCAGATGCAGGGAACAAATAATTCCTAAAATCTAAGAAATCTAATGGTGTCATCGTCTCCATGATACTGATCTGCTCTACCATCAACTTGAGGATAGATTCTACTCTACGGAGTCTACCTACTGCGGTGCTGAGGCTACTCTCTACGACCTCTTCGTCTCGGAAGAAATCGATGACTGATACGAGCTCATGACGGACTTGCTTGAACCAGAGCTCATATACCTGATGTACAATGATGAAGAGCATCTCTTCATGAGCTGGATCACCGAGCTGCACACTTCTAAGTTTTTGGGCTCCAAGGATCTCATCTAATTTGAGATAGTTCTGGTAGTGTATGGTAGTATACTTTCCTTCTGACTTTGACATTCAATACTGAGTTTATATTTTTTATTTTACATGAGTGGATACTGTCCCTAAGTGACCAAATGTGGCTTGGATCTTGTCCCCTGCCTTGAGGAATACTGCCGAGGTAGCTGCTCCTGCGAGTACGATGCTGCCAGCTGGTATTGAGTGTTGATACTTGACCATCATCTTAGATGCTTCTACGAGAGAGACTAGAGGATTGCCAAGGATAGCATCTGAGTTACCTGATTGGACAGTCTGACCATTGATGATGAGTGCTATAGGGATATGGTTGCACTGAGTCTCTGCGCTGTGCCATGGTCCGATGAGGTAGCCTGATGAGGAACAGTTATCTGCGATAACGTCTTCGAGTGAAAATTTAAAATTTTTGTATCGAGAGTCTATCATTTCTATCGCTGCAGCGATACCATCGATGTACTCTAGGACATTGTCTTCGGAGATAAGACTATCGATCTTTTTCTTCAGTCTGAATGCGATCTCTGGTTCGATGCGAGGGTGTATCCCGTTGGATAGAGTGATCCCATCACTCCCGATAGCCATCTGATCAGTTAGCCGACCCCAGATCACATCATGGACACCCATTTGTTCCATTTTGGCTTTGGATGTAAATCCCATCTTATAGCCAGTCATCTGCTCACCGCGGGCTAGTCTCCGATCGATAGAGAGTGCTTGGATGTCATAAGATTCTTGGAGAGAGATAGGCGTAGTCTTGCTTATCTGGTCTATTGCTGTTGCCTGAGCTGCAGCATTATCTAAGAGTTCGGCGATATTAGCCAGTGACTTATTCATCATTAATCTAAGGTATAGGTGATTACGTAGGATTGCAAATTACTGAATATTTGTGGTAATCCGCAATTCATTTACCGACAGGGAGTAGGAGACCAATGTAAGTCTAGTCCCTAGTCAGAGAGATGTGTAACTGAGTAAAGTAGTCTTTGACTTTGAGCAATCGTGTACCGTACCAAGAGAACACCTCTCCATCCACCAAGCATATCTGAGTATGTGGGATAAGATCTGATAACTCATCGAGATGCTTCTGCTTGAATGGGTATGGCTCAGACGACAGCATGAGATAATCTAGCTCAGCTGAGATGAGATCATCTACACTGACCTGTGGATATCGGTCTAGATGACCAAATGCATTGCTCAGGCCAATTGAACTCAGCATATTGCTAATATAGGTGTCTCCGCCAGCGGTCAGATATGGATCTTTCCAGATAAGGTAACCTACCTTCTGACCAGAGAACTGTGGTTGAGTCAAGAGAGCTTGGAGTTGGCTTACTCTCTGAGATGCTTGGGTTGGTCTGTGGAGGATGTGACCTAGTGCTGTGATCGCTTGGTAGCTGTCAGCTGGACTCTTGATCTCTGAGACATAGACTGGGCAGTATTTGGCAATAGCATCTATGCTCTCTTTTGTGTTTTCTTCTTTGTTAGCGATGACGAGGTCAGGCCGTAATGATTGGACTTTGCTGAGATGAAGTGTCTTAGTACCGCCAATAATAGTCTTATGCTTACGCAAATGTGTAGGATGCACACAGTACTTAGTCACCCCCACGATAGCATCCTCTAGCTCGAGATCACAGAGTAACTCGGTGAGTGATGGCACTAGACTGATGATCCGACTGGGCATATGCTTCAGCGTCAGTTGACGACCGATCTGATCTGTGTATGTGATCGGGTATGTGATGGGATGTTGCATCACAGGGTTGGAGATGTATCGTTATGTTTGACGACATTTTCGTGATCAAATGGACAATGCTTACAAGCACTGCCACAGCAGATCCCTCGCTTGAGATGGTAAGCTTCTGTCATGACCAGTAGGCCTTGCTCATTGAAGTAGTAGTCTATGGTATCGTCTTCTTTCATAGGGGAGTGAGTCTCAGGTGTGATGTATGCATAGAGAGTTAAGCATTTGACTCCAAAGATCTCTATATCTTATAAATATCACCATACAAAGTTGATACTTTAGTTTGGCTGATGCAAGTCGGTAACAAGAGTTGGAGGTGATTGGATACGGTGACCAGATGCAGCATTACTTGTAATGAGCTCTGTCAATCGGTGCTACAGTTGATCTGTGTACAAATAGAGATCGCCTCATGTCAATGAACACGAGACGATTGTCTTTATTCTCAGTGAAGTGGTTGCAGGGAGAGTTAACTGACCTAGTTAGTAGATCTCTCGTAAGCAAACCCTCCACCATTCGCATTGCCTTGTGACCAGCTTGTAAACTTTATGTCAATGGCGATGTTTTCACTTGCTCCGGTGATAATCATCACCAAGTCGATACCAATTGCATCTTTTGGTTTTTCGACGGTCTGCCTAAATGGGGCAAACTCTAAACTAGAGAGCTCTGCCGTCGTACCTACTGCCCAGAGTGTACCAGATGGGCTACCGTCTTTATCAGAATTCTCCTCGGTGACGGCATTGTAGATCTGTCCACCTGCTGTACCTCTTGTGATCCAGACGTCATCTGTGATCCGATCTTGGTTCTCCTCGAGAGTTGGGTCGGTCCCGTCTAACTTCTCAAATGTGACAGTATCTCCTGACCATACGATTGCAGTCATACTCTCTTCTTCTTCCTCTACTTCCATCATATCATCATCTCCGATCACCGCATCATCGCATGCAGTCATGGTGAAGAGGAGAGAGGCTAACAGGCTAAGGGTAAATGTTCTGATAAAATAGTTCATGTGAGTGTTTTTTTAGTTGTGAATAATCATATCTAATGGAGTAACACTTCTATTTACGTGGAGTTTTTGAGATGTAGATTATTTGTGGTAACTCTTTGACTGAGTGTGAGGTAATGTTGGCTAAGAGAGCTCTCTCACTCTTGTCAAAACTCAAACTTGAGGTGCTTAACTGTCAGAGAGTTATTCATGATCTGCTTGAGTGAATCTATACCTATCTGCAAGTGAGAGTCCACATAGTTGGTTGTGACACTGTTGTCGCTGGCTTCGGTCTTAACTCCTTCGGGGTCCATGGGCATATCAGAGATGAGGAGCAAAGCACCTGTACTGATCTGATTGTGAAATCCTACAGAGAATATTGTTGCTGTTTCCATCTCGATAGCGATGGCTCTTATTTTGCGTAAGTATTCCTTGAATGATGAGTCGTGCTCCCAGACTCGTCTGTTAGTAGTATAGACTGTCCCAGTCCAATAATCGAGTCCATGCTCTCTGACGGTCGTAGAGATTGCCTTCTGCAATGCGAAGGCTGGGAGTGCTGGCACCTCTGGGGGAAAGTAATCATTAGATGTACCCTCTCCTCTGATTGCAGCGATTGGCAGTACGAGATCACCCACTGAGTTAGATGATTTGATCCCACCACACTTCCCTAGGAATAGGACTGCCTTGGGCATAATAGCTGAGAGTAGATCCATAATGGTGGCTGCATTGGGGCTTCCCATCCCGAAGTTGATGATACTGATATTGTCATAGGTAGCTACCTGCATTGCCCTCCCAAGGCCCACTACTTCGACATCAAATGTCTGAGCAAAGTCATAGACGTACTTACTGAAATTGACAAGAAGGATATACTCTCCAAACTTGTTGAGCGGTAAGCCTGTGTACCTATGGAGCCAATTAGCTACAATTTCTTTTTTGGTTTTCATATTTTATTACTTTATCTACGATTAGGAGATTAACGAGACAACTAAGTTAGCATATTACACAGAATTAGAGTTCATTCTCTAATTCTGCTCCATATTCTCGTCATCTCATCAAAGTGTGTCATGCAGAGATCATGAGATATCTGGCCACCTATTGTGAGTTATGGAATGGAGTGAGATAAGGTTGTTTTGATAGAGTATCTGTGAGCTACAGTATGGTGATGAGAGCCTCTGACACAGCTGTGATCTTGTACTCACTACCGATGTTGTTGGATTATGGAGTCTTAGCTTATCGTCATCCCATCAGACCAGGTATTCTCTTCTGGGCTGATGAAGCAGAGATCATCCTCGCCGCCATCTGCCATGAGGATCATACCTTGAGACTCTATGCCTTTGATCTTACGAGGTGCTAAGTTAGCGAGGAGAGTTACTTTCTTACCGATGATTTTTTCGGGATCGTAAGCTTTGGCGATTCCAGAGACTACGGTTCGTTTTTCGAATCCAAGGTCTAGCTCTAGTTTGAGCAGTTTGCTCGTTTTTTTCACCTTTTCAGCGGAGATTACTGTTGCAGTTCTCAAGTCTAATTTGACGAAGTCATCAAAGTTGATTTCCTCTTTGAGTGGAGAGTAAGCGTTGGTTGGAGTTGGTTCGTCTGTAAGTATAGATGCGTTCAGTTTGTCTACTTGTGCAGTGATGACATCATCCTCTATCCGGGTGAAGAGGTGTGCTGCTTCTGCGATTTGATGTCCTGGTTTGATGATATCTTCTCCTTCTGCGAGTGCATTCATCATATCTGTCCACTCGCCAGCATCAGTGAGTGGTGGCAGATTGAGGAGATTAGAGAGATTATCTGATGCAATTGGCAGATATGGTCTCAGTGCTACTCTCAGTGCTGCTACGTATTGTATGGCGAGAGTCATTACTGTTTTGACTGCCTCTTCATCTTCTTTGATGAGTTTCCAAGGAGCATTGTTTTGGAGGAGTTGATTTCCTAGAGAGGAGAGTTCCATGAGATGTTTGAGTCCTCCTCTGAAGTCGTATTGATAGATGGACTTGTGTACACTATCTAACTTATCAAAGAGGTGGATCAGTTCTCCTTCGTATGATGTGAGTTCGTCCTCGCCTTGTGGGCCATCTATCATCGCCCATGGATCATACTCTGGCATGACACCTTGATAGTACTTATTGATTAGGACGATGACTCTATTGACAAAGTTCCCAATATTGTTGACTAGCTCATTATTATTAGCCTCTTGGAATGTCTTCCAAGTGAATTCACTATCCTTGAGCTCTGGCATGTACTTGATCATGCAGTATCTCAGTGCATCTTCTCTACCTGGGAGGTCTTGGAGGTATTCGTGTACCCATACTGCCCAGTTTTTTGAAGTGGAGATCTTACGACCTTCAAGATTCATAAATTGATTCGCTGGGACATTTACCGGCAGGTTATAGCCACCATGAGCCTTGAGGATCGATGGAAATATGACACAGTGGAATACGATATTATCCTTGCCAATGAAGTGGACGAGTGCTGTATCGTCACTCTTCCAATAGTCTTCCCAATTCTTGTTATTGTCTGCAGCCCACTGCTTAGTCGCAGAGATATAGCCTATCGGAGCATCTAACCATACGTAGAGCTTCTTGCCTTCGCTGCCTTCGATCTGCTGGGGGACGTCGACACCCCAGTCGAGGTCTCGAGTCATCGCTCTCGGATGGAGTCCACTCTCTATCCATGACTTACACTGTCCGATGACATGGTTTTTCCAATCTTCTGGATAGTGGGTTTTCTTGCCATCTACTACACCTTGCTCTAGCCATTCTTTGAGCCACTCTTCATCTTTGTTGAGTGGTAGATACCAGTGGGTAGTTGATTTTTTGACTGGTTTATCACCAGTGATCTTAGAGATAGGATTGATTAGGTCTGTCGGACTGAGGGTCGATCCACAGCTTTCGCATTGATCGCCATATGCCTCTGTGTAATCACAGTTGGGGCATGTCCCTTGGATGTAGCGATCCGCTAAGAACTGTTGGGCCGTAGGATCGTAATATTGCTCTGTCTCTCTAGTCTCGAAGACTCCTTGGTCATAGAGTGTGGAGAAGAACTCTTGAGAAGTCTCATGATGAAGTGGATCTGATGTCCGATGATAGATGTCAAATGAGATACCAATCTTCTGGAATGTATCTTTGAAGAGTTCGTGATACTTGTCTACAATAGCCTTTGGAGTAGTGCCATCTTTGAGGGCCTTGATCGTGATAGCTGCTCCATGCTCATCTGATCCACAGACGAAGACAACTTCCTTCCCTTGCAGCCTTAGGAATCTTGCATAGATATCTGATGAGAGATAAGCTCCTGCTAAATGTCCAATATGCAATGGCCCATTGGCATAGGGGAGGGCCGCAGTGATTAGATATTTATTAAATTGAGACATGTTCGAGGTATAAACAACAAAGATAGATTCTTTATATAAGAAATTATTAGATATGACAACAATATTTTTTAAGGTGACCGTTGGCGTAGTGTCTCATTGTGGGTCTTCTACAGTGACTGATAATACATTAATAGTGTGGAGGTTATCCGATATATGACTCAATGCCCGCCTTGTATTTTACGTAAGTGAGAGCCCCACTGATCTCCCATGTCTCAATCTGGAAGAGTAATATCCAATCTATATCAGAGAAAAAATATTGAAATGATTATTGATGATCATGGCTAATACGATGAGGTGTATCATCTCTGCGACCAATAGGTACTTACTCCTGATAACCAACATACTGATGAGGATGGAGAGTGGGATCCAGAGATAGTAGAAGATGCTGAAAGCACCACTGCAATTAATGATGATTAGACCCAAGGATGAGAGGAGAATGATATAGAGGATGTCTATCTTCTTCTTAGCGGGAAGAGATTTCTTAAAGGTAAATTTGCCGTAATAGAGAATACTCAATAAAATAACTAAAGCGATCAACGCTAAATACCCTAAGATAAATGGATCTGTATCTAAGGTCATGATACCTATCGGGAGATTGAAGTATGTCTCTATGAACTGCCCTTGCCCACATACGGAGTGAATCGTATACAATATGAGCAGACTCGCATCTATCCCGATAGCTAATTGGAAGAATTCTCTGAAAGAAAATGTCCGCATAGAGATCAAACACCAGACGATAGGAATGAGTAGCAGAAGGTATACAGGTGAGCAGAGTACTGCTACTCCTAGCCAAAAACCACTGCGAAATAATGTGAGCTCAGGTTTGTACTTTTTGTAAATGTCAATGCTGTGTGAGAGAGCTATCAACGCAAATAGATTGCCTATCGTAAACTGTGTAAGGGAAAGATTCTCAACTAAGATAGAACAGAGTAAGATGTAGATCATCCCAGGGAATAATGTCATCTTTTGTGTCAATCGATGCTTGATTGTTATCCGATTGAGCATCACCCCTTGGACGAAGATCAAGACAACGGCAACGAGTGATTGGGCAAGCGTACTCGGGAGTACAGACTGGATCATCTGCTCCCACTGAGAGGAGCATTGATTGCCAATGATGATTGGCTCAAAGTGTGGCATAAGACTCTTGACCCGTACTAGTAGACAGTATGGTAATAGCAAGAGGCTGTATGCCAATAAGTTACGCTTAAATAGTAATAGCACAGGTTAGATGGATACTTACCGTGCAAAATTACAAAAATAACTGAGCCTATCCGACTTCTGTATTCTCTGAGAGAATTTGCTCTGTGGAGGTATCCAAGTCTAGCACCTCTTCTTCGGCGATAGCGTCTAACTCTATCTTGAGATTGTTGATGATAAACTCTTGTCTCTCTCTAGAGTTCTTCCCCATGTAGTAGGCAAGGATGTCATCAATCTTAGTCCCTTCCTGGAGAAGTACTGGCTCGAGTTGGATCTTATCATCGATGAACTCTCCAAACTCATCAGGTGAGATCTCTCCAAGACCTTTGAATCGTGTGATCTCCGCCTTACCTCTCAGTTTTTTAATTGCTTCTTGTTTCTCTGTCTCGCTGTAGCAGTAGAATGTCTGCTTCTTATCTCTTACTCTGAAGAGTGGTGTCTCGAGGATGTATAGGTGATTATTCTTGACTAAGTCTGGGAAGAACTGTAAGAAGAATGTCAAAAGTAGGAGACGGATATGCATCCCATCTACATCGGCATCAGTTGCGATGATGACTTGGTTAAATCTCAATCCATCGATGCCATCTTCGATATTGAGAGCATGTTGGAGGAGATTGAGTTCCTCGTTTTCGTAGACCACTTTTTTGGTCTGGCCAAATGAGTTGAGAGGTTTACCTCTGAGTGAAAATACTGCCTGAGTCTGGACATCTCTCGCCTTAGTAATGGATCCTGATGCACTATCTCCCTCAGTGATGAAGATTGATGATTTCAGTTTTTTCTCTTCGTCCCCTCGCTTATCATTGAAGTGTACTCTACAGTCTCTCAGTTTTTTATTATGGATATTTGCTTTACGTGCTCGTTTGTTAGCGAGGTCTTTGATCCCTGCGATCTCCTTCCGTTCTCGTTCGGATTGTTGGATACGCTTGAGGAGTGAGTCGGCGACTTCTTTGTTTTGGTGGAGGTAATTATCAAGAGCTCTTTTGACGTAGTCTCCAATGAATTTTTTGACAGAGTCAAGGTCTGGTCCCATCGTAAGTGATCCGAGCTTAGTCTTAGTCTGTGACTCGAAGACTGGCTCTTCGACTCTGACACTAATGGCCCCGATGATTGACTGTTGGACATCCTTGGTGTTGAAGTTTTTACTATAGTGATCTCTTACTGTCTTGACGATGGCCTCTCTGAATGCTTGGAGGTGTGTCCCACCTTGAGTCGTATTCTGACCATTGACGAAGCTGTAGTACTCTTCTCCATATTGGTTGCCATGACTGAGAGCTATCTCGATATCTTCATCTTTGAGGTGGATGATCGGGTAGCGAAGGGCTTCGACATCAGTCTTACGGGTGAGGAGATCTTTGAGACCATTCTTAGAGTAGAGGATCTTACCATTGAAGTTGAGCTTGAGACCAGCATTGAGATAAGCATAGTTCCAGAGTTGATTCTCGACATACTCTGGTCGGTATCTATAGTTAGTAAAGATCGATCCATCAGCGAAGAATGTAATCCGAGTACCATTGCCCTCGGTTGTCTTGACCTTCTTAGATTCATTGATGAGGACACCTTTGCTAAACTCTGCAGTGACAGTCTTCCCATCCCTATACGCTTGTACATTGAAGTTGTCTGAGAGAGCATTGACCGCCTTCAGACCTACACCATTGAGCCCAACCGACTTCTTGAATGCCTTAGAGTCATACTTACCACCAGTATTGATCTTAGAGACGACATCGACGACTTTGCCAAGAGGGATCCCTCTACCGAAGTCTCTAATCTCTACCTTGCCATCTGAGATCATGATATCAATCTGCTTACCATGGCCCATGACATACTCATCTATACTATTATCTATGACCTCCTTGAGCAGGATATAGATCCCATCATCGACACTAGATCCATCGCCCAACTTACCGATGTACATCCCCGGTCGTAGCCGAATGTGTTCTTTCCAGTCGAGAGATCTAATATTGTCTTCGTTGTAAGTAACTTGAGTCATCTCTATCTTTTCTATCTATTCATTATTATCACTATATGTAAA
>CALLAW010000102.1 GCA_938001865.1 uncultured Saprospiraceae bacterium
ATGAACATAAACAGAGATCCTAAGAATGAGATATCTCAGTTCCCTTCGGTCAATCGATATGGAAAAGTAAGGTTTAGGACTACCCTCTTTCCCATTTCGAGTGTACACGGTCACTTCACCCCATCCCTTTCCATTTCGACCGAAGTGGAGAAATCTCGCTGTATCGAAGGCTACACACCTCAAGAAACACCAAAGCAATGAACATAAACAGAGATCCTAAGAATGAGATATCTCAGTTCCCTTCGGTCAATCGATATGGAAAAGTAGGGTTTTGGGACTTCACCTTCCCATTTCGAGTGTACACGGTCACTTCACCCCCCTTTCCATTTCGAGTATACACAGTCACTACACCCCACTTTCCATTTCGACCGAAGTGGAGAAATCTCGCTGTATCGAAGACGTAATATCTCAATACACCCAAAGCAACTGTACTTAGATACACCCTAGACGCTAAGCAAGATCACTCTTAAACAATCCCAACCTTGGAAACTGATCTCTTAGTATCAGCTCAGCATCCACTCCCAACCAATCCGCGAGCAAGTCAGTGTAGACTGATCGAAAATCGATCTGATACTTGATATCTCCATCCTCAAGATCACTCAGATCTGGGGCAGAATTGAAGAATCCTGGCTGAGCAAGCAGAGGAGAGAGCACAAAGAGATTATTTGCTGCACCATGATCTGTCCCCTTACTCCCATTCTCTTTGACACGTCGTCCAAACTCTGAAAAAACGAGAATACTTACATCGTTCCACATCCCATTTACCTTGAGTGTATTGACGAGTTCCAATAGATTGTCCCCGAGTGAAGTCAGGAGGCGTTGATGCTTACCGACTTGACTGACATGTGTATCAAATCCGCCATGTGGGATGTAGTAGATCTGTGTCGATGATCCTGTCAGTATCAAGTCTGATACAGCTTTGCAGTCCTTACCAAACTCATCATTACTGTAATTAGCTGCAATCGATGTCTGCTTAAACTTCTCTACGATAGGTTCAATTGAGTAGTAACCTTGCTGTAGTTTGCGGTAGATCAACTCGAGGTTGGGATTATCGGTGATCTTTGGTATTGGTTGTGTGATGGATTGTTGGATCTCTCGAGACTTCATCTCTTGGAAGTAACTCATGATATCATTGACTGCGATCCCATTGTTGTGCTCACCTCTCAGGGCTAATGAGAGTAAGTCACTCGTCTCTATAGCACCAAGGCTGTTATGGTCTGGCCCATAATGATCCAAGTATCGACCTAGCCAGCCAGTCATCTCTTTGGTCAATTGTAGCGACCCAGTATGCCAGATATCCATCGAGACGAAGTGACTCCGATTGGGATTGGGGTAGCCGACGCTATTGATAATCGATACTAACCCTTGATCATATAACTGCCCTAAGCCGCTAAGTCCAAGATTGAACCCATGATTGCCATCTATATCTCTCACTTTGTCCTTAGAGATACCAATCTGCGGCCTCAAGTTGTAATAATTGTCATCTCTGTATGGCACGATCGTATTCAATCCATCATTGCCACCGCTGAGTTGTACTACGATGAGCTTACGATGTTGGTGCCTTGCAGACATGATCGGCTGCGAGTGTATGGCAGCTCTTCTAAGGTATCGTGGGATATAGTGGTTAGCTCCTGCTGACATGATCGTTAATGCAATTGATACTCTGGGAGAGTAGTGAGTGTAATGATCGCTTCTTCGGCAGTAAGAGTGTGAGTACTTATCTGGTTATTGAGCAATATGAGGGAATCTTCTATCGCGACCATGTTACGGCCAAAGAGCAACTCTGCGAGTGCTAGCAGACCATACTCGCCTTGACGAGCAACCCACTGCGTGGTCTGATTGAGGCTGATGCTCTTGAAGGGAAGCTGCTCATCTCCGGTGGGATGACTTACGAGCTCATCACCTTCTGTGGTCAGTTCTGCGGTCTTCAGATGACTACTCAGAGTATTGTTGTACAGATTGCGACAGAGTGTGAGTCGATCTATCAGCGTACCTGTAGTCACCCAATCGGGACCTGATCGCCAACCAGCGACGTTTGGAGGATAGAGTAAGACTTGATCCATCTTATGTTGAAGTGTTTTGGGGAGGCTAGATGAGGCGAATCTAAGATCCATCAATCGCATACTTCCTACCAGTAAGTCAATCGGCGATTTGATCTTAGTCCCTTGAATGGATGCTTCATAGAAGTGCTTACTCTTTACGATTTTCTTGATCAAGAGAGTCACATTGTAATTTCGTCCAAACACAGTAGAGTACTGCTCTAGTAAGCGAGTAGAGATAGGCACACCTGTGAGATAGTAGTAGAGCTTGGAGGTGAGATATCGAGCAGTATTGCCATCAGCAAGTATGATATCGAGTATCTCGTCTCCTGACCAATTCCCTTCTTGCCCCATGAAGACCTTGACCCCATCATCGTGATGTCTTGGGTTGACCCGAAAGTTACCATTCTGATCATAGTCCCACCCAGTGAATGCTCTTGCAGCCTCTTGGATATCTCTTTCGGTATAGTTGCCTTCGCCGAGGGTAAAGAGCTCGAGTACTTCCCGAGCAAAGTCTTCATTGGGATTGTCCTTAGTATTTTGCTTATTGTGCAAGTAATCGATCATTGCGGCACCTTTACTAACACCAATGAGGAGTTTCTTATAACTCCCGAGAGCATGCTTTCTGATCCAATTGATTTGTTCTACAGTTTTCACTGGATTGCGGATATTGGTTGCGAAGTGGTCATGCCAAAATAGGGCAATCTTCTCTCTCAGCTGCTGATCAGAGTGTGCCATCGTCTCTAACCACTGTTGGTTGAGATTCTGCTTACTTCGGATCATGGCTACTCTCTGTCTTATCGCATCCTTTCGCTGTCCCTTAGTGTGTCCTCTGTAGGGAAATCGCTTCTTTAGCGGGCCTTTAAGCGGCTGATATCCATCTGACTCCTTGATCAGTACATCGACCAACTGCATGGG
>CALLAW010000103.1 GCA_938001865.1 uncultured Saprospiraceae bacterium
TACTAAAATAAGATGTTTCATTTGTTTTGATTTTTGTTTTGATTGATAATATATATGCCCAACAGAAGCAATACGATTATCCCAGTAATGTATCTGCTTCTGCCGTAAGTTTTCTTGATAGATTGGTCATTTCCTGCTAGACTAAATGCTGCCCAATAATATGGATGTCGGCTATCAGGTGTGGCATCTTTGAGGTAACTCAGCTTTGCGATTCTTAGTGCATCAGACTTTTCTTTTCCCTTCGCTAGCTGTGAGTAGAACTCCTTCATGATGGTCGCTGTACTTACATCATTGGCATTCCACAAAGAGTAAACGATTGCCTTTGTACCACTATTCAAGAAACTTGTTGCAAGACTCCTGACACCTTCCCCAGCCTGATAAGTTCCTAGTCCAGTCTCGCAGGCACTCAATGTGACTAAGTCAAGTTGATTAGTCATCTCAGAGATTTGTTTGTCTAGCAACAGTTCTTGTCGATCATCGACTAATTGGATAAGATAAGCACTGTCATTCCGAGCAATCGCATGTCCAGCATAGTGGAACATTTTTACTTTTTTCAGTTGATGATTGAGTTCTTCAAAACTCATAGATTCATACTGCTCAACAGCTCCAGGAAACACTTCAGCTATACCTCTGATCTCACTTTCAGTAAAATTCAATTTTGACAATCCACCTCTCGTCACTTCTGATATATTTTGAGCTTGCGTTCCTATATAATTAGGAGAAAGACAAAGTATCGAGTTATCTACTTCACTTTCATGAGTCGCTCTCCCCACTTGTATCACACTGTGCTGATAACTTACAGCAGTCCTTTGTATCAAATATTCATTGTCTTGCATGAGGAGATCAAATGGAAAATAATTCAATTGTCCATCTGGAATGATACTTAACTTACCTAACTCATCAACATCCACAGGGATAAGTAACGAATACAACTTAGTCAATACTGAATCAAGTCCCTCAGATGATTGTGTATGCAAGTCAATCTCAACTTTCTTGATCAGACTATCAATTGCCACCTTACCCTCTATAGTGATAAATGACCAATCACCTATATTAGTAAAAAGATAGTAAACCGAGTCTGCTGTGACATATTCTAAATATGGATCTTCTAGATATTTTATTGTTGTGTTTCGGTTTAACCCAAGAGTTTTAAAACTATCAATTTTGGCTCTCAGTCGATGCTCTTCTTTCAGGGATACTTCATTCATTGGGTTTGTAATCACCTCTAGGAGTTGGTTCTCTAGTTCCACTAACTCACCTTTATCCTTATCTGTGAGTTGACTAATTAATGCAGATTTTCTTTGATTCTCTGTGAGTACTCTCGACTTTGATCTGTCAAATATGCGTCTTACTTCTTGACTAGAATAAGGTAATCCAGCAGAATCATACATTGCATAAGCATCTAATGCTAGGCTTACCATCTGCTTATTTTGTTCTGCGGAAATCAACTTCGAATCTTGCATGGTCAGATATCTTTCAAGTCTATCATTAGCGTCGAATGCAAGGTTAATCGCTAGCAACGTACTATCAAGATAAGTGTGATCATTTGTAGCATGGTATTTACTCTTGTAAATGTTAGACTTTAAAAATAGTAGATCTGTAAATGTATTCTCATCATAGATTTGATCTTGAGTAGGAAGGATTCCATACTTCGATTCTGGAAGCAAATAAAGAAAAGCACTATCCACATAGGTTTCGGACTTCTTTATTTCTCCTAGTTTCCAATATACCTTAGCAACTCGATAATCAGACTTGGCAATTTCTCTTGAGATGAGACTTTTATATTCAGATTTAGCAATTCGATTAGCATTGAGAGTCCTCGCAAGTGCTGCATATATGGAGTCAATCGCGAGAGAGTACCTCGACCACATCTCCTCGATATTCATCATCCGTAAGTTGCCTTGAGAGTCAGGTTTCGGATTATCCAATATTGCTTGTTGGGATGCCTCTAGATATTTTAAAATCAAAGTATGATCATAATCAGTAGTAGAGACGTAGTTGATGTTGTAATCAGCCAACCCAGCATAGTTTGCTTGCAAACCTCGATATTCATTCGCTTGCTTACTTAACCTGATGCCTTCCTGATAATACTCTTCCATTAGACTATAGTCACCTAACCACTTATACACGTTGCCGATATCAGAGTACAAGCGAGAGAGTCGGTCGTATTTTTGTACAGATCTGAGATGCGGAATGGTAGACGTCAGAAAGAGTGCAGCCTTATTAAAATCATTTCGACGAGCATAGATATTTCCTATTTCTCCTTCAATGTGAACTCCGTGTTTATCAAGCAAATCTTTATCTACAACATACTGATGCGCCATTTCATAGTATTGCAAAGCAGAGTCATAGTCTCCGAGATACTTCTTATACTTAAAAGCATGATGCTTGAGGTAATGTCGAAATCGTGTGCTGTCTATCGCATTGTTTGGAAAGTATGTGTAAAGACTATCAGTTGCTTTGTACTTGGCAAAGAGCTTTCGATTTCTCAGAGAGTCTTCATAACTCTTGACAATCCGATATCGATTATCAAAGTCTCCAAGTTGTTCATAGTACTTAATGCTATCATGTGGGATTTGAGGTATGCTGACGTCCTGGCCAATTGAAAGGTTACAAATGGCAAAAGAGAAAAATATGAAAGCAACAAATTGTGTTCTTTTCATAAGTCAACATATCAGCTTGCATCCACTCAGGATGAATAGGAATTACTGTTGTGAATTTAATAAAAAAATTTGAAAAATTTCACAACAAATGACTAACGGTAGAGATTTCAAGATTACCGATCAATACAACCAAAGCTGATTTTTAGCTATTATTAATTATCTCACTCATACCCTCCACCCAATTCACTATCTTTGCCTGATGCGAAATACACCTTACAATCTTACGATATCCAACATCATCTCAGAGACTCCTGATACCGTCTCTATCGTCCTTGACATACCAGAGGATAACCGGAGTACATTTGACTACAAGTCAGGCCAATATCTCACAATAGAAGTAAATATCAATGGCAATGCTGAGAGGCGTGCCTACTCACTCTCGAGTAGTCCCACTGAGAGTCAGTTACAGTTTACTGTCAAGCGAGTCGAAGGCGGTAAGGTCTCTAACTCTCTCAACTCTGACGTCAAAGTTGGTGATGCGCTTACTGTATTTCCCCCCGAGGGAAAGTTCATAGCACTCCCCGAAGCTGATAAGACTAAGGACCATTACTTCGTAGCAGCAGGGAGTGGAATCACCCCTGTGATGTCTATGATCAAGACTCTCTTAGAACAAGAAGAACGATCTAGTCTCTACCTCCTCTATGGAAGTAAGACAGAAGACAACATCATCTTCAAGGCACAGTTAGATGACTTAGAGTCAAAATATGAAGGACAGTTGACTGTACTCCACACTCTGTCTCAACTCAAAGAAAAGAAAAAACTCTTCGGACTCCTAGGGAAGAAGTCTGATGGGACATGGAATGGAATGAAAGGGAGAATCGATAGTGAAAAACTCCAGTACTTCTTCAACGAATATCCAAGTCGATCTCAAGAGACTCACTACTATCTCTGTGGTCCTGGCACTCTCATCCAAGAGACTGAGAAGTACCTTGTCGGTAAAGGTGTAGATCCCAAGACGATCCATCAAGAGTATTTCACAGCTGCTCCAGCTGATGAGAAGGCCATAGCTGCATCGCAAGGTGGTGCTGGCACGGTCCAAGTAGTCTTAGATGGCGAAGAATTCTCAGTAGACGTATCTAAGGATGATTCAATCTTAGAATCAATCATCAAATTGGACAAAAATCCTCCCTACTCTTGTACATCAGGTGCTTGTGCTAGCTGCATGGCCAAGATAGTAAGTGGTACTGTAGAGATGGATACAAGCTTCTCTCTCGACGATGATGAGATCAAAAATGGGATGATCCTGACCTGCCAAGCTCATCCTACGAGTAGTGACGTGAAGATCACATATGATGACCTTGGATAGATGACTTCACTTCATAGTTAGAGAATCAAGAATAATATCTTTCATTTGGCGCAGCGTTGTGTCACAGATACACATATACTCTATGAGTCCATGTTGATTGACTCATTACTTAAACCAAAACAACCAATTATGAAAAAGCTCTCTCTCTTACTCTTCTGGTCACTGATACTTGCCTTACTCTTATCCTCTTGTAATAAAGATGTCGATCAAGGACCAACCAACTCTAATCCAGAAATCCAAGTAAATCCACCAATCGAAATGATTACTGCCTCGGTCTTCGGTCAAGTGATCGACGAAGATGGCAATCCGATCGCAGCAGCAACAGTCATCATCAACAATACTGAGTATACTACAGATAGCCAAGGACTCTACTCGGCGACTGATATCTCTATCAATGGATATGGCAATCTAGTCACTATCAGTAAATCAGGATACTTCTCTGGAGCTAAACTTATCCAGACAGAAGATGGTCGCAAAGCTAATCTTAATGTCACTCTAATCACCAAGACGATGAAAGGCAGTATCATGAGTACTGATGGCGGTATAGTCACGATCGATGGAGAGAGCACTGTAGATCTGCCAGCAGGCGGGATCAAAGACAGTAATGGTGAGATCTACACAGGAGAGGTCAATGTCTATGCCAAGTGGCTAGACCCAAGTAGTCTCAGTACTCTCGACGAGATGCCAGGCGACTTGAGAGCAGTCAACTCTAATAGTGACATCATGCAGTTAGCGACATACGGGATGTTAGCTGTAGAGCTAGAGAGCCCATCAGGCCAATCCCTCAATCTTTCTGACGGCAACACGGCGGAGCTGACTTTTGATCTGCCTACGAGCATGGTAGATGCTGCTCCAGCAACTCTCCCACTGTGGTACTTTGATGAGACTACTGGATACTGGATAGAGGAGGGTGTAGCTACTCTCGTAAATGGGACCTACGTAGGTGAAGTGAGTCATTTTTCATTTTGGAACTGCGATGCTCCATTTCCACTGGTCAATGCCTCAGGTACAATCGTCAATACAGATGGAGAAGGTCTAGATAATATCCTCGTCGAGATCCAAATGGTCAATGGATTGAGCTGTGGTTATGCATATACTGACAACCGAGGATTCTACTCCGGCAAGATACCTCAAGATGAAGTATTGATCATCAATGTCTATAACCAATGTAACCAAGTCGTCTACACGAGTAATATAGGACCATTCAGTGCAGATGTCATCATCCAACCCATCATCATAGACGAATCAGAAAATCTCATAACCATCTCAGGGACACTCCTTGATTGTGACGGTAATGCTGTCTCGGATGGCTATGTCGCTATTAACTTCAACGGTCTATCCGAATATCTGTCTACAGAGAGTGATGGGACATTTCAGAGCACCATAGATATCTGCAATGATGCAGGAGTCATCACTGCCACGGGATACAATTTTGAAGATTTGCAACAGAGCAATCCTAGTCAATACACGATCGATGGACAGTCGAGTATCGACGTCGGCACACTGACCACATGTGATGATCTTGAGTCATACTTCTACTATCAGATAGAGGGTGTGGTATACACGATGGAGACTGCTTTTGCTCAGACAGCAGCTGACTCTATCAGTGGTACAGATACTTATATCTACCTCTCAGGCAATACTCCATCTATACCATTCACTACGATTGGTGTCAACAATACGATGGGACCTGGAACATACAATCCTGAGTACACAATCTTCTTTACAGCGTCTAACTTGACGGCGACTTGCACTGATAACTGTCCTGACTTTACGATTACATTCCAAGAGTTGGGTTATGACAGTGGTGCTTCTGTCAAGGCTACATTCTCTGGTACGATGGAATCTGACAATGGTACGACAGTAGAGGTAAGTGGAGGATTCAAAGGAGAAATAAATTAGACTCATCCCTAGATAAGAATCAAAAATATTTTCTAAAGTTATTAGCGGCAGTGAGAGTAATCTGACTGTCGCTTTTTTTATACTAGGAATTTATAACTTTGGCACATGATTATATTTCTAGGTCATAAGGTCAATGAGAATCAACTCTCACTTGCTGAGTCCGAGATACAGCACTGTTACAAGACACTACGCAAGCGATCAGGCGACACGATTACAGTCCATGATGGCAGTGGATACTCATATGAAGCCATCATCACTGACCTCTCCAAGAAGCAAATCCTTGCTGAGATCATCTCTCAGACTGAGCATCCTAGATTAGAGAAACTCCATCTCACTATAGCTCTCACTAAGAGTCTCGATCGGATAGAGTGGCTAGTCTCTAAGTCTGTAGAGATCGGTGTGACTGATTTTACTTTTGTAAATTGCAAACGGTCAGAGAAGAGGCATTTCCGATATGAAAGAATGCAACGCATCATCGAATCAGCATGCAAGCAATCACTCAAATACCACTTCCCTACTCTCACACAATCCGTCATCCCATTTAGCGAAAGCTTACTGCCTCAGCAAGAGGTAGCACAGAGATATATCGCATCCTACAAGCCAGATAATCCACATCTCAGCACTCTCGGAGATGGTGTCAAATCAGCACATGTGATGATAGGACCAGAAGGTGACTTTACACCCGACGAGGTGTCACTCGCTGTCGCAAATGGCTATACTCAGATCAATCTTGGTCACCAAAGACTGCGGACAGAGACAGCTGGACTCTATGCAATGACTCTGCTCAGAGCAGCACTTGATAACAACGCAATTCATACATAATTACAGATCAATGTCATACCCCAACCTCTTCCACGAAGACCATCTCAATACAGCAATCCAAAGAATCAACTCTCTTACACCGCAGACCCAACCACTCTGGGGCAAAATGTCAGTGGATCAGATGCTAGCCCATGTCAATGTTGCCTACGATATGTGCTATGATGACTCCCTAGCTAAGACCAAAGGAATCAAACTCTTCATGATGAAGCTCTTGATAAAAAATCAAGTGACTGGGAGTAAGCCATACCCCAAAAATGGAAGGACAGCGCCAGCATTCATCATCACGGGTAACAGAGACTTTGAGACCGAAAAATCTAAACTTATCTCTTATCTTCATCAGACGCATCGACTTGGAGTATCAGTGTTTGATAATCGGGAATCTGCATCACTCGGCAGACTGTCGGCTACCGAGTGGAATACCATGTTCAGTAAGCACCTTGACCATCACCTCAGCCAGTTTGGAGTATAATCATTACATCCAATATGGAGAATAATAAAAGCTGACACTAGACATTGTGCTCTTTGATATGCCTCAATGCCGTATCTAGATCAGCATAGGCATACTCTAATCCTGATGCCAGTAAGTGCTGCGGCACTACTCTATCACTATTGGTCAGCATCGTAGCCATCTCACCCATAGCCGTATGGATGACTATCTCTGGTATCGGTAGCAACAGAGCATAAGGGGCATAGACTTTCTTGATTCCTCGCATGAGTTCCTTGAGAGGAAGTGGATGAGGTGAGACCCCATTGTATGTCCGAGATGGAGGAGTATCACTCATCAGAAACTCTATAGACTTACAGAGGTCATCGATATGAATCCAAGAATAGTAAGCCGAACCATCTCCAAAATATCCAGCTCCGCCTAATCTAGATGGCAACACGAGCTTGGGTAAGGCTCCTCCTTGCTGACTGAGCACGATCCCTATCCTCAAGATATAGTGATTCTCTACTCTTGGTGTGAAGAGTTGACTGCTCTCCTCCCATAGTACACAACACTCTGACAAGAAGCCTTCCTTCCCCGGAGGAGCATCAGCTGTAAGTATCTCTTCACCGCGATCACCATAATAGCCTATAGCACTTGCTCCGATGTAGGTCTTGACTATCCTTGACTTACAGACTTCATAGAGATACTCTGTGGCCTTGACCCTACTGTCGATCAAGATCTTCTTCCGAGATGTTGTCCATCGCTTATCTGCTATCCCTGCACCGACTAGATTGAGGACGACGTCTATCTCTGTTGGGAGTTTTTCAGTCTCTATTTGCTTCTGATCGATATCCCATTGGACATATTTGACTTGATCGGTATCTTGCCGTTGGCTACGAGTGAGTACATAGATCTGATATTGACTAGCGATCCGCTGGATGAGTCTCGATCCGACAAGTCCCGTACCTCCGGTAATGACAAGTGTAGGTTGATGGTTCATGATGTCTAATTATAGATGTAACCATATAGCAATCTAAATGACGAATTGTTGTCTAATTGTATGAGAAGATTAAAAGAAAATCATGTTTTTTGGATACCTTACATTTCACTTTTAATCCTATTGCTATCCTACCCTATGCATGTAGACATCAAGATATTACCCCTCAGTATTGGTCTCTTAATCCTCTGTCTGATCGGATGTCAGTCAGACACTCATAACGGATACGACAATACCCTGACGATAGGTATCCCATCAGATCCACAGAAGCTACACCCAGCATTTAATCCGTCCTCTAAGGCAAGAGAGATCTTTCAGAATGTATTCCTCCCTCTTGCTGACTATGACCCAGAGACATTGACACTGATCCCGATCTTAGTAGAGTCACTACCAGATGGGAGAGTGATCGACAATAACACAGTCGCCTATGAGATCAAGATCAAAGAACAAGCTACTTGGGCTGATGGCACTCCTATTACTGGACATGATATCACATTTGCCTACAAGGCACTCTCACATCCTCAGAGTCAGACATCATCTTGGAAGCCCTATCTCAAGACGATTACAGATATTACAGTCGATAAGTCCTCTAATAAGACACTCACTATCACATGTGAGAGTACTGCCATGAATACGATGGAATTGGCATTGACTCTCTATCCACTCCAAGAGAGTCAGTATGATCCTCTCCATCATCTCAGATCGTATACTCTACCTGAGTGGATCGCCGCTAATAGTGATGAGCAAGTGCTTACAAGTGATACTACCACATTGGGAGTGATCACTAGATTTAACCAGCCAGAGTCGTACCGGACCAATCTCCATCACGCAGGACCATATCAAGTCCAAGAGTGGGTCACAGACCAATATGTATTGCTCACTAAGATTCCAGATTATTGGGCTAGTAGCAATCAGTCCAATCCTTACCTCCAGGCAGGGAGTGATACACTCTTATTCAAGATTATTGATGATGAGAACTCTCTAGCTACTCTCCTCAAGACTGGCGGTATCGATCTGACGATGGCTCTTACTCCTCAGCAGTACCTAGAGCTCAGCAACGATCCTGTAATCGGCAATCGGTATGACTACTTCCCTATCGAGACGATGAAGATTGCCTATCTCGGTCTCAATAATCGAGATCCCGAACTCCAAGATGTGGCTGTCCGTAAGGCTATAGCTCACACCATAGATATCACCACCCTCTTAGAGACAGAAGAGAATGGACTCGGGACTCCAGTCTCACTGCTGGTCCACCCAAGTAAGCGCTACTATCCTGATCACCTCCCTCCTCTCGCATATGACTTAGCCGAGGCATCGAGATTGCTTGATGAAGCAGGATGGAAGGATACGGACGGGAATGGAGTGAGAGACAAAATAGTGAATGGCAATCAAGAGGAGCTGAGCATTGACTTCTATCTATCAGGGAGCAGTCTGACTACAACCATTGCCCTTCTCCTCCAAGATGCAGCCAACAAAGTAGGTTACCAGATCAATGTCATCCAGAAAGATGCTCGATCATATATCAAGGAGAATGTCATGGCTCATAATTACGAGATGGCAGCACTCATGGCCTCATATAATGAAGCAGATCCTGACCCTTACATCAAGTGGCATAGCGAGAGTACTGCTACTACTGGACGGAATCGATCAGGCTTCACGACACCTGCCTTAGACTCGATCATCACACTGATAAGAGAAGAGAGTGACTCAGAGATCAGGACACGATACTACACAGAGTTTTGCCAGATACTCTATGATGGAGTCCCAGTGATACCTCTCTATGCACCTGTCGATATCATCACAGTAGATAAGAGATATCGAGGAGTCACTTCATCTAAGAGACCAGGATATATGGCTAATACCTTTACCTTGCAGGAGTAAAAAAGTAGAGAGATATGCTGAGATATTCGATTCAACGGTTAGTACTCATCATCCCATTCGTGATATTTGTGATGTACAGTCTCTTCGTACTGACACGGCACTTCCCGTTGGATCCAGTCCTCCAATCTCTCCAATCCCAAGGCGTAGACCTTCAGAATCATGCTGACCTTATAGAGTCTGAGATCTATCGAGTAGAGGAGGTCAGACTTGGGTTGGATAAGCCAGCATTCTACATCCACATCAGTCCATCTGAGATCAATAGAGCTCTCCCCAGATTACAGTGGTCTGGCAGTGACAATCAGTTTCACCATTGGCTATCTAGATTGCTCCGATTTGACTTTGGCAAGGCAGCTATAGATGGTCAAGACGCTGGGCACAAGACCTTAGTTGCCGCTGGATACACTCTGAGCTATATGTTGCCAAGTATCTTGCTGACTTATGTGATAGCGATCTTCCTTGGTCTGTATCTCGGGCAGAGACCTGAGCATTGGGTGAGGAGACTCATCGGTACACAGTTGTACATCATCTCAGCTATACCTCTATTCTGGATAGCTACCCTCTGTGTGATCTATCTCACCACTCCACATTACAGTAGATGGCTAGATCTCTTCCCTACTGTGGACGTGATGATAGGAGGGAGAGCACCATATACTTACTATCTCCTCCCGGTACTGATCATCATACTGCACTCACTTGCCTACCTTACGGTCGCAGTGAAGAATCTGTATATCGACCAATCACAATCACCTTATATCACAGCACTCAGAGCTAGAGGTATCAAAGACTCACAGATCCAGAGGAAGCATGTCTTACTCAATCTCATGGTGCCACTCACCACCTTACTGACTAAGTCTATCCCCATGGCAGTCGGAGGGAGTATCATCATCGAACAGATCTTTAATATCCCAGGCATCGGGAGACTCCTCTTGAAATCCATCCAATCAAGCGACTGGAATGTCACTGTCCCTATCATCTGCTTAGTAGCGATCATTACTGTCTTGAGTTACCTCTTAGCAGATCTCCTCTATACCTACTTTGACCCACGCATCAAATCTACATTGGAGTCATGACACAGTTATCTCATAACAGACTGGCAGTCGCGGCACTAATGGTCATCCTGATATTTGGTTGCTGTTCTTCTCTGCTCTTCGTCGAAGGCAGTGGGAGGTATGGCTATAGCTACAGTACACTTGATATCAGTGGGAGAGGGATATCTCCACTAGATGATCAGTCTCATCTTAGCCATAGGCATCTCCTAGGCACTGACAAGCTAGGAAGAGATACACTTGCGGGCATAGGTAATGGGATCAAGATTGCTGCATACTTGTCAGTCTTGAGTGTCGGATTAGCATTGTTGATTGGGATCGTGATGAGTGTCTTATCTACGTTTCACCTTTTTACGCAAGTGAGGGTATCTCCGCCTCTGTATTGGATCTCAGTACTGGGTCTTTGGTATAGCTTATACTTACTGACATACGTGGTATTGGATCTCGAGGTGGACTTTACCTATGTGACGATCGGATTGTCACTGATCTCTGCTGGTGTCTATATCGCTTCACGCAAATGGAACTCATCTCTGACCGCAGACCAAATGATCTTGAAAATCATCGAACTTTGGAGGACACTCCCGAGTCTACTGATCCTACTCATCATCGCATCGATGGTCCAGACGATGACATACACTACACTGAGCTGTATGATTGCAATATTGATCTGGCCAAGCTTTGCTCGATTATTGAGAGGAGAGATTATCAAACTCTCGTCACTCCCATATATCAAATCGGCAATCGCCAGTGGAGCATCATTGAGAGTACTCTATCTCAGACATCTATTGCCTAATGCCATGGCACCTGTCATTGCACATCTCTGCTTCGCCATGGTATCAGTCATCTTACTGGAGGCTACACTATCCTTCCTAGGCATCGGGATACCATATGATCAAGTCTCACTCGGTGGTATGATCAAGGCATCTACCGATCAGATCGCATATTGGTGGTTGGCAGTCTTCCCAGGTATGATCTTGGTGGTACTCCTTATCTCACTCAATAAGATAGGTACGAGCATCCTCCAATAGAGAGAGTGACCTACTGACATCTATCTGCCACTCCGCTTACGCATCTTCTTCCCGAAGAGATTAGAATCTCCACTCTTGGTCGTCAAATTGCCACGCCTATCTGTCGGTGGAGCATACTGCTCCTCTAGTCCACAACCCTCTTTCTTAGTCCTACAACTCGTCTGAGTGAAGGCGACTAAGAGCATTGCGCTTAGGAGGAACATAAGTGGACGAGAACTAAATGATACTTTCTTCATCAATTTTGAGTTTAACTTGGGTAAAATTAGGGGAATACACTAGATTACAAGCGTTGAAACCCCATATTTATTGACTTATTAGCAAAATTTTAATGTTAATTGCTTGGATTTAAGACAAGGAGAACTAATTTTGCGAATCGTTACGACATATAACGAATTTTATTAATCATAAATTTTTATTCAATGAACAAAGGTAACTTAATCGATGTAGTAGCTGACAAAGCTGGAATCTCTAAAGCACAAGCAACTGACGCAGTAGCAGCAGTATTTGGAGCAATCGAAGGAACACTCGTAAACAAAGACAAAGCTGCATTTATAGGTTTTGGAACATTCTCAACATCAGAGAGAGCAGCAAGAGACGGTAGAAATCCATCAACTGGAGCAACTATCAAGATCCCTGCAAAAACAATGATCAAATTCAAAGCTGGAAAAGCATTCAGCGAAGCTGTGAATAAGTAATCACACTCCGAAAAAGAAGTATTTTAGAGGCTTACTGCAATGTAGTAAGCCTCTTTTTTTATGTTTGATGATAGAGATTAATAACTTCAACTTTACAACTCACTAATCTATGAAATTTGAGACTAAGGTAATCCACTCAGGTGTACATCCAGATCCTTCGACAGGTGCTATCATGACTCCGATCTTCCAGACATCTACCTATGTACAGGAGAGTCCAGGTGTCAATCAAGGCTACGCATATGCTCGTACTGCCAATCCTACGCGGACCGTACTTGAGGATAATCTTGCAGCCTTAGAGAATGGCACAGATGCGATCACATATGGGAGTGGCCTCGCAGCACTAGATGCCATCCTCAAGTTACTAGAGCCAGGCGATCAAGTAGTCTCTACACATGATCTCTATGGTGGTTCATATCGCCTTATGGTACAGCTCTACCAGAAGTATGGGATAGAGTTTCACTTCGTAGACTTTGGAGATGATGCTGCTGTCACCAATGCGATCAATGCGAAGACCAAGCTCCTCTGGATAGAGACACCCACCAATCCCATGCTCTCTATTATTGATATCAAGAAGACCGTTACGACATTTGCCCATGATGGTCTACTCGTCTGTGTGGACAATACATTTGCCTCACCATACTTGCAGAGTCCTCTTGACTTAGGTGCAGATATCGTACTCCACTCTGCTACGAAATATCTCAATGGTCACTCAGATGTCGTGCTCGGAGCTGTTATCGTCAAAGACAGATCACTTGGGAAGAGACTGAGATTTATCCAGAATGCCGCAGGAGCCATCCCAGGTCCTCAAGATTGCTTCCTCACTATCCGAGGGATCAAGACGCTTCATCTCAGGATGGACAGAGCATGTCGCAATGCACTCTTCCTGGCACATCAGCTCAGAGATCTCGATCAGATAGCTCATGTCTACTACCCTGGATTGGATCAGCATCATGGTCATGATATCGCCAAGATGCAGATGAGTCAGTTCGGTGCTATGATCTCATTTGACTTAGTAGATGATCGTATAGATGCTGCTAATGCCATCCTCGAAAATACTCGACTCTTTGCTCTCGCAGAGTCCCTCGGTGGAGTCGAGAGTCTCATAGGACATCCCGCTACGATGACTCATGCCTCCATCCCTAAGCAGGAAAGGGAAAAAATCGGACTCACTGACTCTCTGATCAGACTCTCAGTAGGTGTCGAACATCAAGACGACCTCTGGGCTGACCTCAAGCAAGCTATCTGTACATCCTAAGAGATGAGATGATCTCTCCATCCATCCTATACTCGCTGATAGAGTACTTACGATCTGATCACTCATCCAACAAAAACCATTAGTCAGAGTCGTACTCGTGAGATAGGTAACTCGGATGTGTCACATGCGTGGGATCAGAAATAGATAATCAGAAATTTTTTACTGATTTGATCGTAGAAATTCTTGATAATCAGTAAGCATTTGAGTCTTACCAGCAAGAGCTAACTGTGCTTGCTTTGGCCAAGACGATGGGTTGACAGATCGTAGACTCGGGTCAGACTCCTCTAGTATCCCACGTAGTTTGACTATAGGAGTGGCTGCGAGCTCTTCCCAGTTATCGATTCCATTTTTCTTCAAGATTGCCTCTATCTTACCATCTATCCCTACGAATGCGTTGAGGGAAGTATTTGTGCTGATTGATGGTGATAGCAGTCCCATTTTGGACAGATAAGTCTCAGCTTTTGACTTGGTAGCACTGATACTTGGATAGATAGACTTCTGATAGGCGATGAGCTCTTCCCACTTACCTTCTGCTGCAAGAGCAGCCTGTGCTGGCCAGTGCTTAGGGTTGATCATCGTATACTTTGATCCATACTTATCTAGGATTACTTTGATCGCAGTTCCCTTATATTGACTCAATTGTTGCCAACTATGGATACCATTCTCATCCAGTACTGACTCCATCCGTGGTCCTATCCCTTCGATCACTTGTAGGTTATCATCGAGGCTTTGCTCCATGAGTGATGGATCAGGATCTTGGTGTCCTCCAGGAGAGTTATCGACACTAGATGCCACACGCTGAGGAGCATGAGGGATGAGAGTACGCTTTCTCTCCTGACTTGAGAGTGAGGCATTGTCCTGCGGTTGGCTATCTTTCTGATGAGAATCATTGTGGTCACTTGACTTTTGTACAGTCGATGATGCAGGATTACGAGAAGGCTGAGGATTGAGAGATTGGGTACTCTGTGCTTGAGTTTCATTTTTTTTGAGAGCTCTTATCTGAGTCTGTAGGTCTGAGATTTGATTGTTGAGTTCAAGATTTTTGACTTGCTCTTCATTATAGAGAGACTTCCACTCAAGGTAAATGGCATACGCAAGTAAGAATCCAAGTACAAATGGGAGTATCCACCAAAGTACCCACCATGAGCAAAAATCATTAAATAGACTTAAAGGAATCATAGTTATAGTTTTCTATCTGAGTAATTTGACCTCTGTCCTTCTGTTTACATTCGCAGTACTGTCTCCATCATCTACGAGATTGAGTTCACCTCGAGATTGTGTGATGATTCTCTGAGGGTTGACTCCTCGTGAGACTAAGTAATACTTGATACTCTTGGCCCGTCGGTCTCCGAGAGCATAATTATACCGTCGAGATCCTATCTGATCGGTGTGACCTATGAGTAAGATCCTCTCTCCAGTACCTTGTACCCTCCGAGCTATACCATCTAGGAATACTTCCACCCTTGCATCATCTAACTTATCTGTACTATTGAACGGAAAGTATATCGTAGAGTGCTGATTGATATCTCCAGTCGATGGCACCGCATGCTGAACAATCGAGGACTCTCCACTGATCCGATTCACTTCGACACTTCTCTGGCCGAGTGATAAGTGATCGACAGTCTTACTCTCTAGTATGATACGATCCGCATCGATAGCAAGAGCCTTGGAGAGTGCTTCTGCTCTGAGTGTACCGAGTGACTTATTCATCTTTGCTTCCTCTACAGAGAGCAGACCAGTGATACGCAATTTGTCATTGGGGCCCATACTACTCCTGAGAGAGTCCACATATCTTTCAAAGGACTCCTGAATATGAATCTCGGAAGTACCAAATCCAAAGTAAAACGGTGATTCCGTATGAGTTGTGTGATCTTCTGTAGAGACCCTATCGGCACACAGATATTTGGCAATAGCCCAGTAGCTAATACCCAATATCACCCACAATACGATTATTATCTTTTTCATTCTCTTTACAGACAGATTTACTCTCACATAAACTCAAGTATTATTGATGATGAATCTCACCTCCACTTCTATACCCAACTTACGACCTCTATGCTTAAGAGTCAATAATTTATTGAAATTTTAAGAGTTTGTATTCACAATTTGTCATGAATCACCTATTCTGAAGGCTAGGCAGTACTGCTCACTCTCTCCATGTGCTCCTCTCCCGAAGAACCCTCACCCCACTCACATGTCAACTCTCTCTCATGCTATTCCTAGAGAGTCACAGTCCAATTTTTAATAACACGTACATCAACGAGTCAACATAATCTCATCTCCTGAGCTGCATTTATCCTGTCATTGAAGTGATTTCGTAGAAAAATTCTATGCAACTATAGAAAACATAGTACTATGTATTGCATAGTACCGTATTTTGGATTAGTTTTGGGATATGAAATTAGAAAATACAGAAGCCCAAATGAGAAAAGGCATCTTAGAGCTCTGTGTATTGAGCATCACGGATAAGCAAGCAGTCTATCCGTCAGATATCCTCAAGCAACTCAAAGCATGTAAGCTCTTAGTCGTAGAAGGTACCATCTATCCCCTGCTCAATAGGCTCTCCAAGGCTGAGTTGCTCACCTATGATTGGGTAGAGTCAGAGACTGGACCACCACGTAAGTACTACAAGACTACGGCTGATGGTAAGGAGGTACTCGACCACCTCAGAGCACATTGGCAGAAGCTCCAGTCATCAGTCCAAGAGCTCATAGAGACCTAAGAATACCAATTAATCTCGCCTATCATCCACTCCTATATCACACACTTAACTTACATCCTCACACATCTCTACACTTATGAATAAGACAGTAAATATCAACCTAGGACAAAGACCATTCATCATCGATGAAGATGCATATCTTATCCTCAGTGACTATATCCATCAACTCGAACAGATGTTCGCCGACCAAGACTCTCAGATCGTGGCTGATATCGAATATCGATTCTCCGAAATACTCTTAGAGAACCTAGCCACTCAGCAAATCGTCACTACCGAACAGATCAATCGAGGGATTGAACAGATCGGCAGACCAGAGACTATAGGAGGAGAAGAGAGTTATGTCCCACCTCAGACTGACACAGAGAGCCAGAGTACACTGTACAGAAGTACTGATGACAAGATCATCGGAGGAGTCGCCAGTGGGATCGCTAACTACTTTGGTATCACAGAAAACTTTTGGGTAAGACTCATCTTTGTACTGATGCTCTTCACTCCTTTGACAATCCTCTATATCTTACTCTGGGCTGTCCTGCCACCGAAGGCACTCAAGCACCAACCCCCACAGAGCAACAATCTCAAGAGTATAATCAGGTCGATGATAAGTGAGATCAAGAGAGCCATTCACGACCTGAAGAAGTCCTTCGTCAATGCATAATCGATCAGTCTGATAGAGTGAGGAGACTGCAGTGTGAGACTCCTAGATTCATTGATTTGATGTCACGATATTGACACTAAAATCTGAAAAATTATCAGTGTAAATGTCATTTTGTCATTTTTAAAATGTCATTTTTTCGCTTGTGAGTTGGTTGGCACATCCCTTGATACTAGAGAGTTGAAATCAATTATTTAACTTAAAAATTTCGAGGTTATGTTACCAATTAATTCAACATTGGTTCCAACCGTCTCAAGATTTTTGAATGACGATTGGAATCACTTATTCGACTGGTCTGATAGACCACTAGCTCATCTCTCTTCTTCATTGCCACCTGTCAACTTTAAGGACACTGATGAGAGTATTATTATCCATATGGCAGCTCCTGGCATGGATAAGTCTGACTTTGACATCCAACTCAAAGAACATCAAATCACCATATCAGCCGAGTCAGCTAACACACCGTCTGATGATGACACTTATCTCAAGAGGGAGTATAACTATCACTCATTTTCTAGGTCCTTTGCGATCGAAGAATCTCTCATAGATAGAGATAAAATCGAAGCAAAGTACCATGATGGTATCTTGACAATTACATTACCAAAAAAAGAAAAATCGAGTCTCAAATCCCATAAAAATATTGAAGTCAAATAATTTGATGTCAATATATCTGGGTATACAACAGTGACAGACAAGTCACAGTATCATATCTCTAATCATTAAAATTAAACTATCATGAATAGCAATTATTTGTATTCAGGATTGATAGCTTTAGTGGTGAGTCTTACTTGCTTTGGAGTTGTCAACCAATTCAACAATACAGAGAAAACAGTCAGAGTAGAGCATATCTCAAAAACTCCGGCATCACAAGCAGTCTATACACGAGATGCAAACAATAATCTTATCCCACTAGATTTCACTCAGACTGCACAAGATGTAGTAGATGCAGTCGTACATATCAAATCTACCCAATTGCAGAGTACTAAGCCAATGCAACTCAATAGGGAGAAAAATCTACCTCATCCCTTTAGAGATTTTTTTGGGGATGAATACTTCCAGCATTTTGGTCCACGATCTCATCAGGAATCAGGTCCTCCATACCGAGGCTTACCAATGCCTCAGGTTGGCACTGGATCGGGAGTGATTATAAGTGAGGATGGCTACATCATCACGAATAACCATGTCATCGATAATGCTGACGATATCGAAGTCACTCTTCACGACAAGAGGACTTACAAAGCCAAAATCGTAGGTACAGATCCGTCTACTGATCTTGCTCTCTTACAAATCAAAGAAAAGAATCTTCCAAAGGTGGCTTTTCTAGATTCTGATCAAGTCAAAATAGGTGAATGGGTGCTTGCAGTTGGCAATCCATTTAGTCTCAACTCGACAATCACCGCAGGTATAGTCAGTGCTAAAGGTCGTAATATTAATATCCTCAAAGAGCAATACGCAGTCGAGGACTTCATCCAGACAGATGCTGCAATCAATCCAGGCAATAGCGGAGGTGCCTTGGTCAATCTTGATGGAGGACTCATCGGTATCAATACAGCAATAGCAAGTCCTACTGGATCCTATAGTGGGTACGGATTTGCAATACCAGCTAATATAGTAAGTAAAGTCATGGAGGACCTCATCGAGTACGGAGTGGTACAGAGAGGAGTACTTGGCATCACTATCCGTACCGTAGATGGCAATCTCGCCAAAGCACATGATCTCAGTACACTCAAAGGTGTATATGTAGATAGTCTGATGACTCCTAGTGCTGCCAAAGATGCTGGAGTCAAGAGCGGTGATGTCATCATCAAAGTAAATGATACTCCTGTCAATACTTCACCAGAGTTACAAGGGATCATAGCTAGACACAGACCAGGTGAGCAAGTTACTCTTACAATAGAGAGGAAGGGCAAAGAAAAGACCATAGATGTCATCCTCCATAATCAACGAGGTGATACAACCATCACGAGCAAAGAGACTGACGTGCTCAACGTCATAGGAGCAGAGTTGACAGATATTGAAGCCGATGATGCAAATAGACTTGACATAGTACATGGTGTAGAAGTGACTAGACTGTATGCTGGCAAACTGAAAAACTCGACGCAAATGCGAGAAGGGTTCATCATTACTCATGTAAATGGCAAGCCAATCAAATCAAAAAAACAACTCAAATCTCTCTTAGAATCTCATACTGGCGGTGTAATGCTAGAAGGGATATATAGAGACATACCAGGAGAGTACTTCTATGCCTTTGGTCTGTCATAGAGAACTATCACACACTTATCGATAAGAAGTCCAGCTCTCTAGCAGAGCTGGCACTTCTTGTATTGTGTAATAATCACATAATTGAAAATACATTTTTGACACATCAAAAATCTGTTAACAATGAAAGGATTAAACATCAAACGTATCAGCAGACACTACCCTCAACTCAAGCTGGTCTCGATACTCTTATTGCTTGGAGTGACATTCTTTGCTTATAGTCCAGCGATAGACAATGCATTTGTCAGCTGGGACGATCAGTACTACGTCACTGCTAATCCCTCGATCAACCAACCTCAGACTACATCCTTACGGGCATTATCCTCACAGATAGTCTCGCTGAATTATCACCCACTTACGATGATTAGCCTGTGGGCAAATGCCAAGTACTCTGGTACAGAATCTGCTCAGCCATTTATCATTACTAATCTGATCATCCATCTACTGAGTACTGTAATACTCTTCTTCTTGATATTGAACTTGAGTAATCATAATCACCTAATCGCATTTGTCTGTTCAGCAATCTTTGCACTGCATCCTATGCATGTAGAGTCTGTAGTCTGGGTATCTGAGAGGAAGGATGTCCTGTATAGTTTTTTCTTTCTGTCTTCCTTGTGGGCATATACTCGCTACATCAGCCGTGGACAATTGTATTGGATATTGGCATCGGGTGGATTATTCATCCTATCGTGTCTCTCCAAAGCAATGGCTGTATCCCTTGTTCCTTGTCTGTTTCTGATTGATTATATCTCCAAGAGAGATTTCAAGTCCACTTCAGTCTATCTCGAGAAACTCCCATACTTCTTGATTGCATTGCTCACTGGATTGATAGCATTAGACGTTCAGTCTGGAGGAGATTTCTATGGCCTCTTTGATCCTACTGATACGAGTAATGCGAGGCTTTCTACTTACGGTATTTCAGACCGAATCATCCATGCTACATATGCCAATTACTATTATTTGACTCGTTTCTTTATCCCTCATTCTTTCTCTCCATATCACCCGTACAGTGCTGTTGAGTCGGTCTCTCCCCTACTGACTGGCTTGATAGGATTGGGCTTCTGTACACTCTTGATTCTGAGTTATCTTAGAGATTGGAGAGAGCTGTTTTTTGGATTAGCATTCTACCTGTGTACGATAGGGCTCGTGGTCCAGCTCATCCCTGTAGGGAGTGCTATAGTGGCAGAGAGGTACACGTATCTTCCATATATAGGACTTGCATATTGTCTAGGGATGATCTATCACATTTTGCACAAGCAAAAATATGGATGGATCCCTTCTCTCTTGATCCCATCTATGTTTATGATGTTCATCATTCAGACGAGATTACAATCAGACATTTGGCAAGACCATACTACTCTGTTCGGTCAAGCAGTAGAGAGATATCCTGATGATCCATACGCTAGAGAGTATCTCGCTACAGGATACTGGGAAGATAGAGACATTGACAGTGCCATCTATCATATCAAGTATGCGATCAATACATTAGGACACATTAAGAGTTCGGCCTTCGGATTATTAGCTAATTGTCATGCAGACAGAGGTGAAATCAAAGAGGCTATAGCATATTACAATGAAGCTATTCGCCTTGATGATACCGATGTGATTGCAAGATATCACCGAGGAATATTATTAGTAGAGCTAGATCCTGCCAAAGCGATTGAAGACTTTGACTATTGTGAGCAATCAGGCAACTCTTATGTAGAAGGACTGATCTACTCACCAAGAGGAAGAGCTCATGGAATCCTCAAAGAATATCATCTTGCGATCGCTGATTTTGATCAGGCTATCAAGTTATCTCCAGATGACATTGACAACTATCTTGACAGAGGGCTTACTTATGAGTATATGGGTCTGATAGATCATGCTAAGGAAGACTATGCACAGGTATTGGACAGAGATCCTTCAGAGCAATTAGCTAATGATAGGATCACAGTGCTGCAATCACTAAATTAAACACGACAATCACTAACTAAATACGTCAATTATGGAATCTCAAATAGAAGACCAAATCTTAATAGTCTCTGAAGAAGGGGACAGACATAAAGTATTATTTAAGAACAGTAATGTCTTGGTTACAGTCAATAAACATTTGCTCAATACTTGGCTAGAAGGTGTCGATCATCGCAATAACTAAGGCAGCATATCAGACATAGAAAAA
>CALLAW010000104.1 GCA_938001865.1 uncultured Saprospiraceae bacterium
GTCTCTGAAGAAGGGGACAGACATAAAGTATTATTTAAGAACAGTAATGTCTTGGTTACAGTCAATAAACATTTGCTCAATACTTGGCTAGAAGGTGTCGATCATCGCAATAACTAAGGCAGCATATCAGACATAGAAAAACAGAAGCCGAGTGTTGATTCACAACACTCGGCTTCTCATGTATCATCGGAACATTCCAAATTATGATCGCTGTAATAATTCAAAAAAATACTTGTCTAGAGTGATCGGTATCTCTAACTGTGGGAGTTTCACCTTATACTTATTCCCGATAACCTCCAAGAGTTGATACTTCCCTTTGCTGGTTACCATTGGAGTCTCAGATTGGTCCTTAGTATTGATGTTTTTTATTTTTCCCATAATATAGGTGTTGATAGACACAATTGATTAAATATTTCACTTCGTTCCAAATCGTTTTTTAGAGTCAGACTTGCATCGATATCACTGCATCCTTCATTGTAGTTAGACAGTAGCAGATATGACAAGCCACGATTGAATAGGCCATCAGGGTCTTCTGGTTCAAATGTCAAATATTCGTTATAAGAAGAAATAGCTGCAGTGTAGTCTCCATCGACGAGTGACAATGTGCCTTCTATAAATTTTCGTTCGGTGAGTTGATCTACATTATCTAAGCTGCTAGATAGGTATACTAAGCTATCATCGTAGTTGCCATCAGACTTCAGTAGAGAGCTATAATTTACTTTAGCCTCTGTGTAGTTATCATCTAAGGCGATTGCCTTTTGATAATAATCAAGAGCCAACTTTGGATTGCTCATTTCTATGAAGCTTGCCTTCGTGTAATGGAGGAGTGGTAAATCTTCTTTCAATTCTAGAGCAATTTGAATTTCTTCAAGTGCAGCTTCTACATCCCCACTCAGATAGTGTGCTATCGCGAGATTGTGATATGCCAATGCGTATTTAGGATTCTGTTGAGTCGATTGTTCAAAGTAGTGAGTCGCTTCATCTAACTCCCCAGATTTCAAATAATACAGACCCACCATGTCGCTTCTCAAGTAATCAGGGATGTCACTAAATTTTTGCTGGTCTATGAGGAGTTCCACACTCCCTAGATCATAGCTAATGGCGGACTTGAGGATATTCCTCACGATGCTCATACTGAGATTATCCAACTCATCAAGTGACAGAGAGTAATCCTGTATCCTTACTGGTGACTTAGTGAAGCTCCCATCTTTTTGACTGTAGTCAAATGCCTTCTTAGCTACTGCTGACGTCCGATTTCCTTTACTCAAGATGAGATGAGTTTTGACTGGATTGAGCTGTATTGCTTTGAGGATGTCATTTTCTTTAGAGGTGAACTCTCCCAACATTCCATATGCTTTAGCTCTTTGGATGTAAGCGATTGGATTATTGGGATTACGGTCTATATACTCCGAAAAATCTTCGACAGCTTGACGATAATTGCCAGTGTAGAGGTTAGCATCAGGGATAGACGGCCAATCTGACTGCCCGATTACTGGAAGACAAAGAGTGACTATAATAAACGTAATGATCGGCAATGACTTCATATGGCAATTGGCTTTTTGTAATTGTGATTTTTTTTTTTGAGAAAATAGGAAGATGGTAATCGTTATTACCATCTTCCTAGCTATGAATGGTATTGTGATATGCTATTTGTGTCTAATCGTCATTGGAGAGTATGATCGGCATGTCTCCATCACTAATGATTACCTTAGCGTTTTTAGACGAAGAGAGACTCTCAAATGCTTCTATCGATTTAAACTGAAGTATCTTATCATCTAATCCTTCTGCAATGATCAATTGAGCATCTCTTATTCCTTTGGCTTCTATTCTCTTCTGCTCAGCTTCTCTCTCTGATTGCGTTAGTACGAAGTTCATTCTCTCTGCTTGCTGCTCTGCTTCTAGTTTGTCTTCGATAGCTCTTGATAGACTCTGAGGGAGTTGGATACTTTTGAGCAGAACTGCCTCTACCCTGATTCCCTTCTCTATCAAGTAAGTATCCATTCTCTCTTTGATTGAATTTTCGATACTTGATCTCTCCCCCGTATGCATATCCTTAGCTAAGTAGTTAGCTGATACATCTGCTACCGCCGATCTGAATACTGGTAATATCACATTCTCCTCATAGTTTACTCCGATATTACGCAATAGTTCGGGAGCTTCTCTAGGATTGATATTATACAGGATACTGACCTCTGAGTAGATATTCAGTCCTTCCTTGGACGGGATATTGAGACCTACTTCGAGATTTTCTGTCTGAGTAGAGATTGTAATGATCTGAGAGACGAATGGGTTATAGACTCTAAGACCTTCTGTGTACCCTTGATCGGCAAAGGTTCCAAGCTTTCTTTTTACACCAACTTCACCTTGTTTGATCGTGACACAGCTCTGTAGCATTCCAAATGCTAAAACGATGAATACCAAATTTGTTAATTTCATGATAACTTAACTTTAGGGTGATTAATATTATTTTTACTTTTTTTCGTCAGACTATTTATGATGAGTGACTCTAACATTTCAAAGAGATGCTCATGCTTCACATCTGAGTCTTTGCTAAACTCTACATCCGTCAATCTAGGCAGATGCTTTGAGAAGTAGATATTGTTATTACATACTTCGATCAGTGTAGAAGCTAAAGATTTGGGATATTTATATTCAGGATTAAACTCGAGGAATACATTGCTAATTTTTTTGCACAATGCTTTGTATGCCAAGAAAAAACCATATTGATTTTCTTTGTCGACCAGCTTGTGATGATACGCCTTGGAACCTTCACGAGCAACGATACGATGGAGGATTTCTTCGTCTATAAATGGGACATCTACGTTGGCCATCGTTGATTCAATCACAGTCTTGATGACTTTTTGAATCTTTACTTTTGGATCATCTATATTGATTGTTGCCAAACTTATCCTCATAGATGTCCATTCCCAATACCAATTGACAAGATAGATGAAGAGGTAATGTTTGTTTTCAAAGTATCTGTAGACAGAAGACTCAGTAGATCCAATCTCTTGTGATAACTTTTTGAAGTTAAAATCCTCTAATCCATGCTCATCTATTAGCCTTATCCCCGCGGATAGAATTTTCTTTCCCAAATCGGTAGATACCGGGTCTTTCAAGAATGTGTTTACGTTTACTTTAAAATTTATTGCCATCATAGTTTTTTACTTTTTTGAACTGTAGTATACATCAAGAGCTGATTTCAACTCCTTACGAGCAAGGAAGATATTACTCTTGACTGTGCCTATCGGGATATCTAGCTCCTTTGCTATCTCCTTGTAGCTATACCCTTCGATGAGGAGTAAGATCACTGCTTTGTACTTCTCTGGTAATTTACCAATGAGACCATAGATCTCATTTTCAGTGAGAGAAGAGATTGCTTCATTGTGAGCAAAACCTAAATCTGTAACATGAGAGTACTCATCTATTGGTGTTGCTGATATTCGCTTCTTACTCCTGAGATTGTTGATAAAGGTGTTACGGATGATAGTGCTCCCCCATGCTTTGAAGTTAGTGCCAGGTTTGAACTGATAGAACTTTGTGTACATCTTAGCCGTAGCCTCCTGAAACAACTCCTCAGCGTCGATATAATTCTTAGTTAAATACCTTGCTACATTGAGTAAGTGACTGTCATGTGACTTAAAGTTCTCTAAAAACATTGAATCATTCATAGTTGTATAACTTTAATTAGTAGTAGTAATACTATCATAACCGATAGCTATGCTATTTGTTTTGAATTTCTCAAAAAAAAATTGAAAAAAAAATAATCAGTCAAAAAACTCTCAAAACCCCTCCAGTAAATCTCTGCTACCATCACTCTGAACACCTACTCTAGATAGTCAGTAAAAAATTGAAAAATTAGAGAACAAATGTATTCGCCTTAACATCTTATCTCTTCTGTTTCCATTATTTTTACACTATGAATAGACCGTACTCAGTACTCCCAAGGTGTGTCTCTTATCTGCTCTTGATCTGTATGATCTGTATGACTGTGCAGTGTAAGACTAAGAAGTCCAATCTCATGCGATCTCCTGATGGATCTGGCTTTCTTTATCATACCTCTAGTGATGTCAAATTTATCAAAGACAATACGCTGTCTAATGTGCTAGAGCACGCTACTGCTGAGGGGAACAAGCTGACATTTGTAGAGTTTTATACTGACTGGTGCTTGCCATGCCAGCTTATGGATGAGACAGTATTTGTCAATAAAATCGTCTCTAGCTATCTCAATGATAACTTTATCAACTTCAAGGTAAATGCTGAATCAAATGAAGGGAAAGACCTTAGATTTATCTTTCAAGTAGAGGAGTTTCCGACATTTCTTTTCCTTGACCATCGGGGACGAGTCGTCCTCAAGGAGCAAGGATCTAAGTCGTCATCTCATATGATGCTACTGGCAGAGACTGCGATCGCAGAGTATGATAGGATCAGATTAGAAGCATCGGGCGAAGAAGAGTAGTGTGGTTTAGCTCAGAAGAGACCCGTAATGACTCACTGACACACAACGGGGGATGTACAATTACGCAAAGATTTAGGATACTGATTCAGCTTACCATTGGGCATAAAAAAAAAGGTCACACTCATGATTGCGACCTTTTCTTAATCCCATGAACATATCAACATTATGTTCAACGCAGTATTTAACTGCAATTTTTAAAAACCAACTTTATTATTAACTCAATCTCAATACATTCTATAATCGGATAGGTCCCTTCAAAGTCTCACCTCACAATATTCACATCTTGGAATTGATCTTTTTCTACCGAAGGAAGAAAAATTCTTGTTAAAGGCTAGATGCCGTTGCTACCAACCTTTAACAAGTAATCCCATGAACATATCCGAATGAGTAAGTCCTAAACTTTGAAACCCTTAAAACTTACTCGATTTTAATTTAAAGCTCTTTAGCTTTCTTATTAATTACAATACAAATTTAAGTGCCAAACAGGCTTTAGCCAACGACAAAAAAACATCGTTGTAACATATTTATTATTATAAAGTGTAGTATACTGGTTTAGTGTGGGTTAGTTACCAGTTCTGGATATTTGTACGTCGTATCAGTCAATGTCTCTAGAAAAACCCTGAGTGATTGCTTATCGTATTCACTGAGTCCGAGAGGTCGGATGTTCTGATCTTTGGTAGGAGATGGCATCCCTCCTGAGTTATAATGCTCTATGACTTCGTCGAGTGTAGCAAATCTCCCATCATGCATATAGGGCCCAGTCAGTGAGATATTGCGCAATGTAGGAGCCTTAAACTTTGCCATATCCACCTCAAATCCTGTAACTCCGCCTCTCCCTAAGTCCAGCAAATTAGTAAAGTCGGCCGTAGAGTCAAGTCCATTATTGGCAAAGTCATCTCCCATAAACAGACCACCATGATGACAATGACTGCACTCTGCATCTACCAAATCACTATCACCAGCATCGATAAAGAGGTCAAATCCATGATCCTCTTGATCTGTAAAGGCTTGAGTATTGTCATAGATGACCTTGTTATACTTAGAGTTACCACCACTGATGATGATTCGTTCGAATTGTGCTATGGCCTTAGCTGCAAGATCTTTAGTAATCTGTCCTGTGTGGTCGATGCCAAATGCCTTACGAAACAGTGTCGGATACTCGGGATGGACTTGTAAGTCAGAGATGACTTCTGTCCAGGAATGATGGAGTTCTATTTCGTCTTCGATCGGAAGGAGTGCTTGTTCTTCGAGAGTCCTGACTCTACCATCCCAGAATAGTCCACGATAATTGTAACCAATATTGAGGAGTGACATACTACTGCGTGGAGTAGAGAGTCCATCGACACCCACACTAAACGCCTTACCATCTGTAAATGCCAAATCAAGATTGTGACATGAGGCACAACTCATCGTACTATCCACAGAGAGTATGGGATCATAGAAGAGATGACGTCCCAATTGGATGCCTTCCTCCGTCAACGGATTATCTGCTGGGCTGATGAGTGGCGGGAAGCCCGGAATATTATCTACCTCAAATGCTGTAGGACTCCAATCTATGTCCGTCAGATCGATATGATCTATACCAGATGAAGGTGGATCTACGATAGGGTCATCATTGCAACTCAGCACTGATAAGGACAATGCTAATATCACAACGGTTATTATCGTATGGTCGGTGAGTGGTCTATACACGGATCTGATGAGTATCTAATCTGCTACTGAGCATCAATCGATAGATACTGCTGTCGCAAAATTGTCAGTAATAGTTATGAGTGGCTCTAGATCTTGAGGATCGTGATTGGTAGGCTTAGATCTGATATCCATATATCCATCCTCTACCTTGAAGAGCTCTTGATGATCTATTGTAATATTAATATTTGCTATATTTTCATTTACCGACTTGTCGAGTGGATAGGTAAATGTCCTATATACGTCATCCTTACCTGTATGGAATAACCATGGGACATCATCGCCCTGAGCAGGATTGACTAAGTTACCTTGGAACCTTGCAAAGATGTAACTATCCCAAGCTGACCAATACCTTGAAGAGAAACTCAATGGACTCTCAGGATTGTACTCCTCAGGTCTCGTACTGTTCACTTGTTGATCAAGACCGATGGAGAAGGTAATAGAGGTATAATCACCAGGATCTATAGACCCAATCTCCAAACTGATCGGTGTCATCGCTAATTCAGCATTGACATTCTGAGCATCGAAGTCTATAAACTCTACATCCAGGAGCTCTACATTATTACCTTGATCGTCAGTCACATAGACATCAGTCACAAAGAAATCAGCAACACTAAAGTTAATCTCGTCACCATTAGTGTATGGATAATTCGTAAGCATGACGAGTGGTTCGTCACCGTAGACAGCACTGAAGTTGAGTGCTATACCACCTTCTTTCTTACATCCAGATGACAAGATGACTAGACTACTAAGAATTATAAGGCCTAAAAGATTGTAGATTTTCATATAATATCGCATTTACTTACAAGTATAACATTAATGACATTGTGATGTTGCACCAATCGGTCAATCTACTGTAATATTTGCTGACAAAGTAGTGATAAGATCATCCGCGACGTTTCCTGTCTGAGCTGTGTCCAGCACTACACCTCCTAGCCAATTGACGACATTTACCTTCAAGGTGAGAGTAGTATTGTCACCAAGGAGTAATGTCCTCTCGCTAAAATCCAAAGCATAATCAATGGTATCACTAAAGCTAGATACATGGTGGAGTGTATCTTGATTGATAGTATCTTGGCTAATGGTACAACTGAACAGTGCAAACTTATCATCATCTAAGACGTAGAGACTATCGATCGCCTGAGCAATGATGACATTATCTGCTCCAAAGAGAGAGGTATCTTGCCAGACTAGTGGTATGCCTTGTTGGAATGTCATCCCATCGACGGTAAAAGGTTCTTGGTATCTGGTCAGCGATATAGCACTCCCTTGCCCGTTACTGAATCCAAAATCTTGCTCATACTTGATCTCATCAATGGTGATGGAATCATTGATTGCGGGGAGCAGGTCACCTTGATTTGTGACCTCGAAGTGAGAGAGCATGACATTGGCACTATGGAGTGTGACATAGCTCTCATCAGCAAGTCTGAGAGTATCTCCAAATCTATATTGTGTAGAATCATCAGCTAGTACATATTGGATCCTGACTCTGAGTTCAGGAGGTGTACAGCAATCATCACAGAGATTATCTGCGAGTACATCATAGTTGGTAGCCCATACCTCTAAGCAACCCTCTGTCGGTTCGTAACATCCTAGCGAGATAAATATTATGATCCACAGGAGATGATTGTATAGACGATTAGGATTGTTTTGCTTCATAGTCTTTGACGAGTTGCTTGACTATCTGCTTCATTTGAGTTGAAAATTCTTTGTCCAGAATCCAGTGATAGTATTGCTTGTCCTTAGCTAACGTCTCTGCGACTGGTTTTCCTATATACTTACCAAAATTAAATACTACTACTCCATTGCTATCATACTTCATCTTCATCGTGACATCTACGACTCTCTTATTGGTAGTAAAGGCGCTAAGTGCTCCCATATCATTGACGATTGGTGCTTTGGTTCTGAAGTTGTCGCCATCGATATAGTCGACATCTTTGTACTTGACGAGCTGACCTTTGAGGACATCTACTGTAGCTTTGACATCAGCGAGTGCATCATGAGCCCCCTCTAACTCAGCATTGCAGAAGTATCGATACGCTGCTGAGAGTGTACGTGGCTCCATCTTGTAGAATATCTTCTGGACATCTATCGTATTCCTGATAGAGATATCGAGCTCTAATCCTATCCTATTGAACTCTTCCATCAACATAGGGATGTCAAATCTGTCAGAGTTGTACCCAGCCAAGTCAGCTGCCCCGATAAAGTGAAAGAGCTGCTCCCCTACTTGTCCAAATGTCGGCTTATTCTTAACCATCTCAGGCGTGATCCCATGTACGGCTATTGCCTCAGGAGACATAGGTATCTGTGGATTGATCATCATCTCCAACTCCTCATGAGTGCCGTCAGGACGATACTTAATGAGTGCAATCTGGACGATCCTATCTCTCAAGACATTGAGACCAGTCGCCTCAATATCAAAAAATACAATATCCTTCGTAAGATTAAAATTTAGATCCTTCATATGGGTTGGAGTTCGTTTGTTATTTTTTGATGAGCATTGAGATTCAGGATGCGACAGGTCTATATAGTCTTACAAGATCCCTTCAGCTATGGCCTCTTGATCTATTCCTTTGAGCTGTACTGGCTTGTGACGCTTACGCAAACGCATATTGAGGAACTCTACTAACAATGAGAATGCAATAGCAAAATACAGATATCCCTTAGGTATGATACCTACTTCGCTTCCCCCAACTGTCATATGCCCTAAGTGTGCCCCTTCCAAGATAAGAGTGAATCCTATCAAGATCAAAAATGACATCCCTAACATCTGGATCGTTGGATGCTCATTGACAAATCGTCCGACTGGTACAGCAAATAGCATCATAATCAATACAGAAAATACTACTGCTATAATCATGATAAGTAATGCACCGTAGACACCATTGGTCATCCCCACAGCAGTCAAGATAGAGTCAAATGAAAAGACAATATTGATCAATGTTATCTGGACTATTACTTGACTCAGAGAGCTCCTCTTTGATGTGCCAACTTCAGAGTGACCCTCTCCCTCTAGCTTGTGATGTATCTCTGTAACAGCCTTGTAGAGGAGAAATATTCCTCCCAATATCAGGATAAGACTCTGTCCCGTAAATCCTGCCTTTATCCCTAAGAAATCAATACTAAACCAAGGCTTATTCATCCCGATCAGTATCGTGATACCGAATAAAAGCACAATCCTCATAACCATAGCGAGTACGAGTCCGACATTGGTTGCCTTCTTCTGCTCTTCGGGAGGTAACTTACCCGCAGCTATCGAGATAAATATAATATTGTCTACACCGAGCACAATCTCTAAGAATGTCAGTGTCAATAAACTGAGCCAGACCGCAGATGAAGCGAAGTCAGGCATATCAAAAAGAAATAAAAGTGACATAAAAGTTAGATTTCTATCGTATTAAAAATATTAATCATAAAGGTAATAAAACATGGTGGTCAATACTCTTCTTTTGGGTCGGATAATAAGGAATGATTAAATCGTCACCTACGGAGGTGAGTAAGTCGTAGGGGTAGATGGTAGAAGAATTGTCTATTAAGTAGTATGTGAGTTGACCCCTTCACTCATAAGTTAATTAGTAGCACATTTGCCGATTTTGGCTTATATTTCATATTCAATCAACAGAATTCACGCTATCCTAAGAAGATGATGTCTATTAGAGAAATTGTATTATTGTTAGCAATTGCACTTAGTGTAAGCTTCATCGCTTGCAACAAGGAACCTATAATCGTTGGTAATATTAATATCAATCAATCATGGGAGATCGATTCGGATTTTACACTATCATATCGTGATGCTGCTCTCTATCAGGACCAATACCTCATCTGGGGTATGGATGCCAGTGACAATCCCTTTCTTATCGCCTTTGATCTAGAGACTCAAGTCCAAAGTTGGGCATTTGACTTCAGCAATATCAGTGGATGGGGCACCAAGCTCAATGTCTCAGAGAACTACCTCATCGTAAAAGATACACAATCGGGAATCACAGTCATAGATCTTGATCTCAGACAGACTGTAAGTGCTATCAGATTTGCACAAGACTACCCTGGATGGGAGGTATCAGATACACCTGTCTCCATAGAGGGCAACCGAGTGTTTTTTACCTTGAGTAATCCAGACACTTATGAGTCACACCTGTTGTCAATCAATCTACCAAGTGGCAACATCGTTACAGAATTAGTCTTTGAGTCAGATGATTTCATGATTCCGAGAATCACCTCACCAACATTCTACACCACTAGTAATAATGAGTCTAACTCACTTGTCACTATCCAACTCAAACGAACTAATCTGAGCATGGCTAGGACTAGCGCTACACTACTCGTCTCTCTAGATGAACAGTTTGATACTAACTGGTTAGACACTATCCACTTCGAAAACGGGACCCACCCTATCAAGTGGTTACCGGTAGTGAAGGGAGATATCATGGCTACAACATTTATCGATGATCTCATCGCTTATAATGTTGTCACTGGACAGAAACTCTTGGACCAAGAACTACCAAAAGCAAGTGGTGCCAAGCTTATCCTCAATAGTGGAGAAGTCTATTATGCTCAAGGCCAAAAACGATCAATTCAAAAACTTGATCTGTCAAGTGGCTCGCCAATGTGGTCAATAGACACGTCACCAGCTCCATCTGACTTTGGAGACTTCCTGATTAATTCTGAGTATGTCGTATATGTGAGAGAGAGTTTTGGCAATCTTACCGTACTTGATGATATCTCCGGCGCCAAATATCAGATAACCAATCAAGTCAATGGTGGAATCTCTAACCCAGTCTACTCTGACAATCAACAAGTATATGTCTCTCATCAAAGTGACAGAGTAATCGGATTTACACTAGAGCACGAGTAATCAGTCTCATCGCTATTCGCCCTAATTATTCTCCTGCACCATCAGATATGGTTGTAACAGAGCAAATTTTTCACTCTTCCAGACACCTACTTTCTTCACCATAGCGACAGATTCGAAGTCACCATGCTGACCTCTATACCGTTGGATCACTTTTGCCTTTTTGTAACCGATATAGGGATGTCTATTGAGCTGATTGATGTCATCTGTATTGATATCAATCAACTCTAAGATTGGATCAATTGTCAGATAAGGAAGTATGGCATCAAAGATTGACTGATCGAGATCATACACCTCCAAGAGCTGTGATTCATCATGATACCCTCCCAAGAGATTACGGTACTTCACGATCTTTTTGGCGATTGACGCTGTCACTTTGGGCAGCTTGACTAGAGTCTCAGCATTGATCTTATTGACATCAAGGAGACTTGATGTCTTGATGATCTCTTCAAGCCAAGCTTGGTTAGCAGCTTCTTTATCTTGGCTGAGCTGCTCCTCTAACTGAGTGATCCCATCCTGAGTTATCTGGAGGTAAGGCTCTAGGCTTGCATATAATTCATCTGTGGTAGTATAGAGTTTTTTTACGTCCGATTTCTTACGATAAACACCTCCTTTGGATCGATATGCGATCACATTATTCACCCATCTTTCAGGAAGATACATTAGCATAAGATCATCCCGAGTCACACTATTGGGGTCGAAGGGATGTAGATTATAGTCAATGGAGGTTTTGACGGTATTGGTTGCAAGCAGCTCAGATGACTCCAGTGCATAGTCGCTAGGTACATCTACAACTCTCAGTGTATCATCTGATTGCTCTCTCTTCCACTTGCGAGTAAATGCAGAATTAGACTTGTCAGGACTCTTAGACTTCCCTTGAGATGTCTTATGAGACGATGAATAATTTGATTTGCCTCTAGAGTAAGATGACTGATACTTTGATTTATAGTAAGATTTGAATGAATGCTTCTTGGTAATTACCTCATCCAGACTGATGGTCTCCTCCATCCTATTCTGATCAGTAACATAGCCTCTAATATTGATTGCTGTCCCGATGGCGATCATGATGATTATCACTAAGAATGCTATCCTTTGTTTCCGATCTAGCTCGATGGCTTTAAATGTATCTTTCATCTTGTCTGGGGTCTTATTAATATTGAATAGTAAATGCTCCGTATTGAGTATCATGATATGGGAGCCTGAGGTGATAGCATTGCTTACGGATGGCTTGCTTAGCTTCATATCTGTTAGAGCCATCTACGACGACACTCCGGATATCAAAGTACTCTCTCATCTTGTAGAGATCTCCGATGTAGTTATCTTGGATCACCACATAATCTACTGGAATCGTACTTCTATACTGATAGATAGAATCATGACCAGCAAAGAGTATCAACTGACTCCCTAGGGACAGAAATGTCCCTTGCTCTCCAGCTCCATCTGGAAGTCCATCAGTCAACTTAGCAGCATGATATGCTCGGTTATTAGTAGTGATAAATGCATCACTCGATTGCTGTGACTGATCAGTTGGAGGTCTAGTATAGACACGATATCCATCAAAGATATCTATCCGACTCTTCCCGTATACATCATAGATATAGGCAATCTGAGCCTCACTCCTACTCTTATTGATCACGAGACGATTAGCCGTAAATCCTACGAACCATAATAACCCAATCAAAAACAACCATGCCTTACGTCGAGTCAATGCTACCATACAGGTCACAATCCCTGCATAGAGGACACCTACCTCTCCCTTACTCAACCACAGTCCATCGATAGCGCTACTTGGCAACCATTGGACCCAACTTACCCCTCTATTATTAATCGTAATGATCCACTCCAATAATGGACCAATCAACCCAGTATTCACCGTATCAAAGATCGGAACTGCCATCGATAGAAAATCTACAAACAACATTGCAAGACCTAATACGAGAATCAAAAATGCAGCAAAAACTACAAATATCCCACTCAACCAAAAGTAAAGTGCCAACTTATGAAAGAAGAAGATAGTTAAAGGCATCACTAGCACTTGAGCAGCAAATGAGACATAAAACAACGATACTACCTTCTGCACGAGCCAATATCCAGATGAATAGTAGCCTATCAAGATGGGCATAAAAAATAAGATACTCAACAATGCCAAGAATGAAAATTGGAAACTGGCTTGGAAGAGCATGTATGGATTATATAACAACATAACCAAGGCTGACAGACAAAGGATATTATAGGTGTTAGCTTGCTTATCCATCGCATGCCCTATGAAGAGAAACGAACACATCAATGCAGCTCTAGTTACTGCTGGAGCTGCACCAGTTACCAATACAAATATCCATATCACCAAGAGTGTGACGAGCAACTTCGCATACTTTACTCGTCTGCGATCCGAACGAATGAACCCAAACAACCAATGCAATATCATAGAGAAAATCCCTACGTGAAGACCAGATACTGCTAATACATGGACTGCTCCTGTATCGGTATATGCATCATAGAGTTCATCGGAGATGAGACTCCTGATACCTAGCAACATTGCCGAGAGCACAGCCTTACTGTCAAGTGATTGGATATGACGATTGATCACCGACATGCTATGAGTCCTGAGCTGAGCAGCTCTCTGCCAATACCATGGCAGTCCATCGCTCCCTGTCTGTATCCAACCTCCTTGCTTGACAAATCCCTGATAGTGAATATTACGATTGATCAGATACTGCTTATAATCAAATACTCTAGGATTAGCATTGTTTCTGAGAGTCCTGATGCCAACGTCAAATGCAAGTTGGTCACCAGGCTTAAGTAAGAGTGAGAGTGAATCCGACTCTAGATATGTAAGTAATGTACCTGTCGCAGATCTAAGTGAGTCTACATGTGGACCACAAGCATTGATACTCACGCTACACTTGACTGATTTACCTTGAGTCGGCAGATCCAAGATCGTTCCTACAAATAGCGTAGGCTCATCGAGATATGAGTAATGTGATGGATCTGCCAACTCATTGTATGTAACACTACGTATATACCCAAATAGGACAAAGAACAGAAGCGTCACAACAGTGGCAGGTAGTGTATAAGTCTTGTAATCTCTAATACTGAGATAGAGTATCAAGGCAGCAAAACTTGCTCCTAGAATGAGTATAACAAATAGAGTGAGGGTATCAAAAGAAAATGGGAATTGCCTATAAAAGACAATTCCCATTACATATGTTATCAGAAGTGGTAGAGAAGGTAATTGTACCTTCTTTATCAATTCTTACTATTCTTATTGAATCTGAGTACTTTGAGACTCTTACCATCATACCCGATTAATCTTGCAAAGTAGAAACCCTCCTCGAGATCTGCTACTGAATAAGCTTGACCCTCTTCGTGGTCATAGGTAAACATCTCCTTGCCCAAGATCGTATAAACACTTACTTGTGCAATATTGCTATCATTATCAATATTGAAGTAATCAGATGTCGGATTGGGGAAGAGTGAATAATCTTGATTGATATTAGTATCCTCTACAGAAGAAGCTAACTGGATATCCCATGTCAGCTGCGGGCTTACCAATATTACAGAGTTATCATCTGCCGAGAATAGCTTCAAGGTTGTGTTGTGGATACCACCCTCTACTCCATTAGGATATAAGTGTACTTCCATCTTCAATCGAGTAGATGGATCTACGATATTGGGATTGTTCTCTGGACAGACATATGTACCTGGGAGATAGCAGAGGTTATTGTCACAGATGCTGAAGCTCCACTCCGATGGGATATCTTCATCTCGTTCTAGTTCCCATAACCACTCACCTACTTGGTCTGCACCAAAGTCGATTTCAACGTAAGCTGTAATTTCTATTTGTGAAGTCTGTCCTTCAATTTCAAAGTCTTGACCCTCGACTACGCTTACTTGGGCTTCCAAGGAGGTAGCAAACAGAAGTGAAAAGAGTAATAAAGTTTGTAGAATTCGTACCATAAAACAAAAGTCTTTGATGTAAATATAAGGAATCTCCTCAATTAAATTGTGTTATAAAATGGTTAAGTCTTAATCTTGACAAAAATACAAGCATAGATAGACAGGAAATTTTGCTTGATAACAGCAATTGATCTTAGCACCTCATTACATAGGTATGACACCATATCTGGGCGATACCACTATCTGTAGGCGCTTTTTCTCCTGTTAAAAAAATCCTTAACCGACTCCATTGTTTGGCTCGGAGCATGCTCTCTCAATGATCTAAGCTTACCCCTGTAGAGTGATTTATGGCAACTCAGCTCTCTCTCTATATACCTAAATAAAAAAAGAGGCTACCTATTAACAAGGCAGCCTCTCTATGTCTTATGACTTGACTTCTCTGTGTGGTCGTCTTATCTTATGCGACTCCATTCGCTACATCTTCTCTGATCTTGTTGAGTGCTGAACCTTTGCGGACCCACTCAATCTGAGCAGCATTGTAGGTGTGACCTACTGTGAAGTAATCATCAGTCCCATCAGCATGATGCAGTTGCACGAGTAATGGCTTACCTGGAGCCATATTTTGGTAGTCTAATATTGAGACTTGATCATCTTGTCTGACAAGGTCATAATCTGCAGGATTAGTAAATGTCAATGCTAACATTCCTTGCTTCTTGAGATTAGTCTCATGGATACGTGCAAATGATTTGACGATTACAGCATTGACTCCTAGGAATCTTGGTTCCATCGCTGCATGCTCTCTAGATGATCCTTCCCCAAGGTTCTCCTCGCCAAATACTACTGTACCGATTCCTTTTGCTTGATAAGCCTTAGCAGAGTCTGGTACTGGGCCATATTCATTTGTAACATAGTTAATAACTAAGTTAGCTTTATCATTGAAGTAGTTAATTGCTCCAGTATAACAGTTCTCCGAGATATTCTCTAAGTGACCTCTATATTTCAACCAAGGTCCAGCCATGGAGATGTGATCTGTCGTACACTTTCCTTTGACCTTGATCAATATTCTCATCTCAAGTACTTGATCTTTCTCTATTGGTTTGAATGGTGTAAGTGCCTGTATCCTATCAGATGCTGGATCTATGACTACTTTGATCTTACTACCATCCTCGGCAGGTGCATTGAACCCTCTATCCTCTACCGCAAATCCATTAGGTGGCAATTCGAATCCTGTCGGCTCTTCAAACTTGACTTGCTCTCCTTTATCATTAGTAAGTGTATCCGTCATCGGGTTGAAATCCAACCTCCCTGCGATGGCTACTGCTGCAACTATCTCTGGTGATGCGACGAAGGCATGTGTATTAGGGTTACCATCTGCTCTCTTAGAGAAGTTCCTGTTAAACGAGTGGATGATACTATTCTTAGCAGCATTCATTGGGTCTTTGTATCTAGCCCACTGGCCGATACACGGTCCACATGCATTGGTAAATATCGTTGCATTGAGGTCTTCGAATACCTTGAGTATTCCATCTCTCTCTGTCGTAAATCTCACTTGCTCTGACCCTGGATTGATCCCAAACTCCGCTTTGGTCGTCAAACCCTTGTCTACTGCCTGCTTAGCGATAGACGCAGCTCGTGAGAGATCTTCGTAGCTAGAGTTAGTACATGATCCGATTAGTCCCCACTCTACGTCTAGTGGCCAATCATTCTCCGTAGCATTCTTAGTCATCTCACTTCCTATTGCAGTAGAGAGATCTGGTGTGAATGGACCATTGATCAGAGGCTTGAGCTCAGAGAGATTGATTTCGATGACTTGATCGAAGTATTTCTCTGGATTAGCATAGCACTCTGGATCTGCTGTAAGGTGCTCTTTGACGACTTTAGCGGCATCAGCGATATCTGCTCTATCTGTTGCTCTGAGGTATCTGTCCATACTGTCGTCGTAGCCAAATGTTGAAGTCGTAGCTCCTATCTCTGCCCCCATATTACAGATCGTACCCTTACCAGTACAGCTGAGGCTAATTGCTCCCTCGCCGAAGTATTCTACGATAGCTCCAGTCCCACCTTTTACCGTAAGGATATCCGCTACTCTGAGTATGACATCTTTTGGCGATGACCATCCAGAGAGTTTCCCAGTGAGTTTGACACCGATGAGTTTAGGGTTTTTGAGCTCCCAAGGCATCCCAGCCATGACATCTACTGCATCTGCTCCACCGACTCCTATCGCTACCATCCCGAGACCACCTGCATTGACTGTGTGACTATCTGTACCGATCATCATCCCTCCTGGAAATGCATAATTCTCTAAGACTACTTGGTGGATGATCCCTGCACCTGGCTTCCAGAATCCTATCCCATACTTATCCGATACAGACTCCAAGAAGTTGAATACCTCGTTACTGGTATTCATCGCATGTTGGAGATCGGCATCTGCGCCTATCTTTGCTTGGATCAAGTGATCACAGTGTACTGTGGAAGGCACAGCCACCTTGTCTTTCCCAGCCATCATGAACTGTAAGAGTGCCATCTGAGCAGTAGCATCCTGCATCGCCACTCTATCAGGAGCAAACATTACATAATCTTTACCTCTACCATAATTCTGTAGTGGACTCTCTTCGTGCAGGTGAGAGTATAAGATCTTCTCTGATAAGGTAAGTGGTCTACCTAATTTTCCTTTTATTTCTTGTATTTTCTCTCCTAAGGACTCGTAATATCCTTTAATCATGTCTATGTCAAATGCCATATTCTAGTTACTTTTTTCGAGTTTATTTTTACAACTTATCTATATCTTTCCACTGTTGAGACTGATATTGATCTATATTGGATACAAATATACGCAAGTATAGAGTATTATTGACTCCTGATGTAATTGCTTGGAGTCAGACAGATACATCCATAATTACCAGACGAGTACAGTCTAGCTAAATCTCAAGATTACTGATCAATCTTAGGTCTTACCTCACGAGTGTCAAATCTCCCTTCTTCTCCATCAACTCTCCATCAACTGTATAGGTTGAATAGAACTTGTATACGCCTGATGGCATCAAATCATTATTCATCCCTGTACCATTCCATGTGCTCGCAAAGTTACTAGATGTAAATAAGAGGTTGCCATAGGCATTATAGATATGGAGCTGATAATTATTCACGAGGTTTCCACAATTATTGACTGGACCAAATGAAGAATCTCTTTCCTGTCCAGCTACACTATTGACATTTATGAAGTTGGGCCAAGAGACACACTCACATGGCCAGAAGTTACCTTGATTGACTGTAATAGTACTAGAGATTGTATCGTTACATACATCTATTACTGAGACTGAGTAGACACCCGTAGAATCAACAAATATTGATGGTGGTGTCTCTCCTGTAGACCATTGATATCCTGCAAGGTCCCAATCGACAGACCCTGTCGCTGTAGCAGTAAGCGTAGTACTCGTCTCCCCACAATTGACCTCGACATCTAACTCTACTGGGACGAAGAAGTCGGTATCATTAATCGTTACACTTGCTTCGACTGTAAATCCACACTGGTCTTGAGCAGTGACACTATATGTGCCTGCTTCGGAGACTTGGATACTCTGCCCGCTATCAGACGTACTCCACTCAATCGTACTCTCATCCACTCCTCCTGAGAAGACTGCACTCAGTGTAAATGACTGTGGCTCTTGACAGATATTCGGTGTTGTACTGATATCTATCGTTTCCATCGTCGCCTCCATTGCTTGTTCAGCAGTGATGCTCGTGCTGACTAGATTCTGGCAATCATCTGTAGCTGTTACAGTAAGACTTTGTGCCTCTGCAAGTGTTAGCGTAGTTGTGCCTAGGTCAAGAGTATTGCCTTGTGCATCTGTCCAAGCGATGCTATTTACCGTGAGTACATCTGGATTAGTGATCGTATAGGTCAGTCCAGCTGCAGTACATGTCACATCTACCATAATCACCTCAGGTGCTTGAGAGAGATCTGGAATCTCTATCGTCTCTGTGAACATGGTACCACAGTTATCAGTAATCATCGCTGTATAAGGACCAAACTCTGTCACCGTGATACTCACTTGACCATTGTCCGCAGGCCCAGTGGACCAAGTCAGATTATCCGCATCGAAGAAGTCATTGGGTGCAAAGTTGGCCGTAATAAAGATCACACCATCACTACAATAGTTGTTATTATCAAATACGAGATTCATATCTGTAATGTTATTCAAGTCAGTCGATGCCGAGATTGGATAGAAACAATCGTCCACTAGCGTCACAGAGTAGACGTCAGTATCGGTCACTGTGATTGATGACACCCCTGTCTCTCCATTAGACCACACGATCGATGATTGGTCAAATGTCTGGCCTGAGGTAATTACGGTGAGTATATAAGCATTGTCAGCGCAATCGACTAAGATATCTGCTTCGTCAGGCTGTTCAAATTCTGTATCGAATATGGTTCTTGTGATGACTGTATCTTGTCCACAGGTATCACTTATCGTAATCGTATATGCCGCTGTAGCTTCATTCCGTACTACGCTTTTGGTCGTTTCTCCTTGATCCCATTGATAGAAGTAGTCACCACTCCCTCCACTTGCAAATCCTTCTAAGACAAACTCTCTAGGCTCTCCACACCATCTCTCTCTCTCTTGGAGGTCGATGAACCCATCTAACGGCTCATACACGGGCACCTCTATCGTATCACAGAGTTGGAAGCATGTCTCCGTATCAAATGTTACAGTGACAGTATACTGTTCGGTATCCATGACTGTAATCATTGGAGTCATAGCACCTGTATTCCATTCGTAAGTTTCTCCATTGAGTAGTGTGGCATCGAGAGTGACATTGATACTATCGGGACACTGTATGTCTGCAACTAGACTCAGTATCGGTGCACCGATATCTACATAGAGCATAGTGTCAACTACTGGGACGATATTACTCACAGGGAAGAGTGCCACACCCAAGAAGATGAGTGTATCTCCCTCGACGTCTGTCATCCCTGAGACTAGATCGATATCAGAGTCGCATGTCGCGAGCTCTCCTTCTACTCTGAATGAGTTACCCTCTGCATCTGTCTTATTGATATTGATGGCTTGTCTGATGGACGTAGTGGAGAATGTCTGTACAGAATTGACCTGTGTGTAACCTCCGTCTGGAGCCGCCAATATATTGCCTTGATCTATGATTGTAAGATGTTCTTGGAGATCAGAGATGCCATTGGCCAAGTCATACTGGATGATCCCTTCTCTTGGATATTGTCGTTGCCAGAGTCGAGTACCTTCGAGGTCAATCGCAAGCATAAATGGTCTTGCGAAGACAAAATTTTCCAAATAACTTCCGCCGATGATGATTTCATCATTCTGCCCAAGAGATGCACTCGTCGTAACTGTACCTCCAGCAAGGATATCTGGGTTATTGAGAGTCGTCAACCATGCGAGATTTCCTGATACATCTAACTTGGCTACAAATCCTCTTGTGAAATCTGGCCTAGCAGTACCTACGATCACGATCTCACCATCCTCAGTCAGTAATTGCTCATAGATCTGAGCTGATTCCATATCTGGCAGATGATAAGACCTTGCCCATATCTGATTGTAATCGCCATCTAGTCTTGCTACGAAGAGCTGCGTACTATCAGTAAGCATCTTACCAGACACGACATATGACGTATCTCTTGGATCATAATCTATCTCTGAAAAATTATAACTATAGCTATTTTCCAAGGTATCTGTAACCTGGAAATTGACCTCAAATGATCCCGCTATCCCTTCATTATCAACGGTCCACAGACTCATCGTCTCTATAGTATCTACCCGAGTACCAGCAAGAGTGATGCGAGTCGTATCCCTGAGTGCTATCTCTACTGGTCTTGCAGTATTGGTGCTATCAGTATTCGTGTAGTAATTGTATGTCCACTCTGATCTCCCTTGTCCTCCAGTCCTGAGGAGTGCTTGTGAGTAGATCGAGTCTCGTCTCACCTGAAATGCAATGAGAAACGAGTCATTACCAATCGCCTCCATATCGCCATAGCGAGTAATCTCATAGTCTCCTTCTAGATGGATTTCATTTTCCCAATCGATATCACCCTTGAGATTGTGCTTGCTGATGTAGAGCCCTTCGTTCTCTAGATCTTCTGTGACGAACTTGCTTACCACATAGGTAGAGCCAGCATCATCTTGCAGTGCATCTATGACTTGGACATCAGCCCCGTTAGATGTAGCGAAGAGTCTTTGATAGTTTTGAGAGTATCCCACTACTGAGATGAGCAGGATTACAAGGGTCTGTATGAGTCGCATAGAGGTTCTATTTGTTTAATATCGTTCCAAAAATAACAATCTCACACCATTTATTGGATTAAACTTGAGCATATTGTCATATTGACTATAGAGTTCCTTGTACTCTGAACAATGATACGGTATGATTATTACCGCATAATGCCCGTAATCTTATGCTATTTGAGAGATTTTGCAGTCTAGCATTTATCTCTTCTGTTCGGATATTATTCTTTGCATTTTTTGATCTTTGCTCTCGCCTTTGATCAGTCATTGCTAATGGCTCAGTGACCTTTTATTTGATCCGATCATATTGATCCGATCATAGGACTCTAATCATCTTGAATTGCTCCTAGATTGATGATAAGGATAGCTTGGACTCTACTCTCGTCGATCCCTGGCAGGTTGGAGCTCTAGATACGGCATGAGCTAATTTTGACACCTTGTTTAACATTTACGCAAGTGGGAGAGTAATCCTCTACTGACATGAGCTACACAGTCCCTTGGCGATGACATTGATCTCTGATACTGTATAGCCTTCCGGCAAATGCAACTCAGGTATCTTGACATCCATATGGCAGGTAATATCCCCACATTGGGTACACTCGAAGTGAAGATGACTATCATCGTGTGCATGGTCAGTACAGTTCTCAGCACAGAGAGCATACTTAGATCTCTGAGACGAGTCAATGATCTTATGGATGATCCCTTTATCTTCGAATGTCTTCAGTGTCCGATAGAGAGTGATACGATCTATATGCCCGAGTGATGATTCGATCACTTGATTAGATACTGCGACATCAGACTCGAGGAGAAGGGCCAATACCTCTTCTCTATTCTGAGTGATTCGGAGTTTGCTCTGAGTGAGGAGTTTTCTTGCTTGCATAGCCATTATATTAATCTTCTTCGATATAGACTGTCTCATACTTAGGCGTAAAGCTCTCTGCTGAGGTAGTTGCCATCAGTTTGCGCCAATCTCTAGGGATGCTCTCTTGCTCTAGCAGACTGCCTTCGGTGATGTAGTGGAATATCTCTTCGTAGGTCCGAGTGTTGAATGGACTGATACGCATCGTGATGTGAGATCGGTTGATCAGATCTGGATCATCAATGCCTGCAGCTGCCATCAACTCTACGAATGAGTGGACAGTTTCTTTCTGGAAGTGTGCCACTCTGACTTTCTTATCATCTACATTGAGTCCTTTGACGAGTTCGGGTCGCTGCGTAGCTACACCTACTGGGCAAGTATTGCGATTGCACTCAAGTGCTTGGATACACCCTAAGGCCATCATCATAGCTCGTGCTGAGTAGCATGCATCTGCTCCCAAGGCGATTGCTCTGAACATGTGGAATCCCGTCACTATCTTCCCTGATGCGAAGAGCTTGATTTCCTTCTTCAGGCCAAATCCTATGAGAGCATTGTAGACGAAGACGAGGCCTTCACGATATGGCATACCTACAGAGTTGCTAAACTCTTGTGGAGCTGCACCAGTACCTCCCTCTCCACCATCCACTGCGATGAAGTCTGGCGTAATCCCCGTCTCTATCATCGCTTTACAGATGGCGATGAACTCTGACTTGTGTCCGATACACAGCTTGAATCCAATAGGCTTACCTCCAGAAAGGTCTCGACATTGCTTGACGAAGAGGAGGAGACCCTTGGGAGTATTGAATGCTCTATGATATGGAGGAGAGAGGACATCTTTACCCATCTCTATAGATCTGATTTCAGCGATTTCTTTCGTGACTTTTTTGGCTGGAAGGATCCCTCCATGACCAGGTTTGGCTCCCTGTGAGAGTTTGATCTCTATCATCTTGACATTGTCCTTAGCTGTCCGCTGGGCGAAGAGATCTGGGTCAAATCCTCCATCTTTGGCTCTACATCCAAAGTATCCTGTCCCTATCTGGTAGATCAGATCGCCACCATACTTATCATGATATGGAGAGATGCCACCTTCTCCGGTATTGTGGGCAAAGTTGCCAATCTTAGCTCCACCATTGAGAGCCATCACGGCATTCTTACTCAGTGATCCGAAGCTCATCGCCGATACATTATACAGGCTGGCAGAGTATGGTTGCTTGCAGTCCTTCCCTCCGACTAATACTCTCGGATCTTTATTGATATCCTTAGAGTCAAGAGCACCAATTGAGTGATTCATCCACTCATATGACTCTCCATAGACATCTAGCTGTGTCCCAAATGGTGTCGTATCTGTCTCATCTTTAGATCTCTGATAGATCAGACTCCTATCCAATCTCGAAAATGGCTTACCATCAGTATCAGACTCTACGAAGTACTGATAGATCTTTGGTCTCAACCACTCGGCAATATATCTCCCTCGACCGATGACTGGGAAGTTGCGTGCTATGCTCTTCTTCTTCTGTATCAGGTCATAGAGTCCAATCAGCAATATTGGCACGAGTATGAGTAACAACCATAACCATGTAGAGGAGAGCATAAATCCAAGCAACAAGGTGAGGGTCAATCCCAAAAAAATAAAGACTAAAAATTCGTTTCGCATTATCTACCTATAGGGTTATCTGAGTAATGATGTAAGGTATCACTATTTGCCAATTATTCTGAGTGGCATTAGACAGTAAATTTAGTACTCTTCTAAGAATCACTCTTGTGGCAATAAGAGATAATAATGTCAAATCTACAGAATAGGTGTCGCATTAATCATTAAAATTCCTAATGTATGTTGGTTATTCGCCATATTTGTGATAAAATTATTTGTTCTCGATATGGAATCTAGCCTCTCAGTCATCAATAAGATCAGTAAGACTCAAAAGAAAGCTCTGTACCAAGGCATGCTCTATCCTCGCCTTATCGAGGAGAAGATGCTCTCACTACTCAGGCAAGGCAAAGTGTCTAAGTGGTTCAGTGGGATAGGTCAGGAGGCGATCTCTGTAGGCTGCACCTTGGCACTAGATAAGCGAGATACCATCTTTCCGATGCATCGCAACTTAGGCGTATTTACCTCTAGGGAAATACCACTCTCTCGTCTACTCTCGCAGTGGCAGGGTAAAGCGAATGGATTTACCAAGGGTCGTGACCGATCATTTCACTTCGGGGCTCCTGACTATAATGTCATCGGAATGATCTCACACCTAGGTGCTCAATTGAGCCTAGCTGATGGTGTAGCACTGAGCCATAAGTTACACAAGACTGGCAATGTAGCAGTCGCATTTACAGGAGAAGGCGGCACGAGTGAAGGCGAATTCCATGAGGCACTCAATGTCGCTGCCGTCTGGCAGTTGCCCGTCATCTTTGTCATAGAGAATAATGGTTACGGTCTCTCGACTCCAACCTCCGAACAGTACAATTGCGATCACCTCGTAGACCGAGCTAAGGGATATGGAATGAAAGGGATCAGAATCGATGGCAATAATATCGAAGAGGTATACTCAACTCTCTCAACCATCAAATCCCAGCTGGCGACTCATCCAGAGCCCTGGCTGATAGAGTGTGACACATTCAGGATGAGAGGTCATGAAGAGGCAAGTGGCACTAAGTATGTCCCAGACGATCTCATGGAGCACTGGGCAACTAAGGATCCCATCTCTAACTACGAGACTCAGCTCATCTCTGAAGGGATCTATACACAAGCAGACCTCGATTTACTGAAAAGCAAACTCAAAAAAGAGATCAATAAGACTGTCAAAGCCTCATTTGAAGAATCAGTCATAGCATCAACTGTAGAGGCGGAGATGGCAGATGTCTATAGTCCTACGCCTCAGTGGCATACAGGTGATATGACAGCACTCACTCAGACGACAGAGATGAGATATATCGATGCCATCTCTGATGCCCTCAACATCGCTATGGCCCATGATGACGATCTCATACTGATGGGTCAAGATATTGCCGATTATGGAGGAGTATTCAAGATCACTGATGGCTTCATGGCCAAGTACGGCAAAGATCGAGTAAGGAATACACCCATTTGCGAAAGCGCCATACTCGGCATAGCTATGGGGCTGAGCCTCGAGGGTAAGTCTTCTATGGTAGAGATGCAGTTTTCGGATTTTGTGAGTTGTGGATTTAACCAGATTGTAAATAATATAGCCAAGGTCCACTATCGATGGGGCCTCTCTGTCAATACTGTCATCAGGATGCCAAGTGGTGGGGGTGTCGCGGCTGGACCATTCCACAGTCAGAGCACCGAAGCATGGTTTGCCCATGTACCTGGACTCAAGATCGTCTATCCCTCTAACCCAGTCGATGCCAAAGGGCTATTGCTCGCAGCATTCAAAGACCCCAATCCAGTCCTCTACTATGAACATAAGTACCTCTATCGTACAGCTATCCAACAAGTGCCAACACACTATTATGAGACACCAATCGGGCAAGCGGCAGTAGTCCAAGAAGGATCGGCGTGTAGCATCATCACTTATGGACTAGGTGTACAGTGGGCACTCCATCTCTCTAACCAACTTGAGATCGACTGCGAGATCATAGATCTCAGGACACTCAACCCGCTGGATTATCAAGCGATAGATAAGACAGTCAAGAAGACCAATAAGGTAGTCATCCTCCACGAAGATGTAGAGCAAGGAGGGATCGGAGGCGATCTCTCAGCATATATCAGTGAGCACCTCTTCGAGCACCTCGATGGACCAGTGATCAGGGTGTCTAGTCTCAATACACCTATCCCATTTGCCAGCGAGCTAGAGGAGACATTCCTTGCTAATTATCGTCTCAAAGAAGCACTCCAAAAATTAATCGAATATTAAACATCTACAATATTGAGAGTACATTCTGGGTTTTATTTAACTTTCAATACAACTTCTAACATCAACAACTAAACTCTAACATCAACAACTAATAATACATATGGACATCGGAAGCTTACAAACAAAGGTAGACACATATAGAGGTATCGTCGAAAACACTAAAAACTATCGTAAAGATTGGGAAGAGCATCTCAAAAAAATGATAATCACTAACCTAGAAGAGATCAACAAGGTCTCTGGACTGGGTGCTAAGATCGATGTCCAAGACAACATGGAAAACCTTGAAGTCATCATGTTTTCTCTAGGTCAAGAGGCGAGCGGAATCGCCGAAAAAATTGAAAATAGTGAGATGACTCGTCCAATGATCAAGCACAATGGATCTCTTATCTACCAACAACTCTTCAATGGGAAGGTGATGATTATGATTGCATACCCACTCATCGAAGGTTATGGACAACCAAAACCTCCAAAAATGGTCGAAATCCTCAGACCAGTGGAGTTCAAAGAGCCTTATGTGATCAGACATGTCGAGGAATTTCTCAAAGAACTCATCCAATGGGAAGACTATGATGATGATGCTCAGAATCATGTAGGTGCCCCTACTCCCATAGGATTCAATAGCCCGAGTATCATCACTGAAGATCCCGAGGCTTAAGGAGAGAGATCCGATACTTACCCTTATTGCTCTAGGCAAAGGTCATACGCATCTCGATCTCTATCTGATGCTGCTCTTGTTCTCTTACAGACCCAACGGGACGAAGAAACAATCAGGTGAGGGAGTGGTAGTGGACCAGATCACTCCTGGTGATACTCAGTACCTCTCTTGAGATACTTCTTGGTGTGTCTTCGGCACTGTAGCTGCTCTACCAGATACTGGACTGCTGCATCAGCTTGCAAGTCAACACCGCAAGTAAAGAGATCGATAGCTGCATAGCCATGCTCTGGCCAAGTGTGGATATTGAAGTGGCTCTCTGCTATGATTACAGAGCCAGATACCCCCTGTGGAGAGAATTGGTGAAAGTGTGACTTGATAATCGTCGCCTTAGCTAATTGAGAGGCCTCTATCATCGTCGACTCAAGAAAGGTAACGTCATCTAATCTGTCACTCTCACAATCATATAATTCTAGTATTGTGTGATATCCAAGTGCAATAGGCTTCTCCATCAAGCTTTGATAATGTGAGGTACGAATTGGCAGTCATCGTCAATAATCATTTTCTCTGACCTGCGAAACGACATTCCAGCGGCTGATCCATTGACATTGTAGATGCCAGGTTGGTAGTACTCGCCGTAAGTATCCTTGTATAGGAGTGCAAACTCTTGATAGATACAATTGTCCATATCTAGATCTCCATCTGTCTGCTCGGTCACATTGCCTTGAGAGTTATAGATGGTAATACTCTCTCCGAGTCGTCCATAATTAGCTTTCTTGACGTACGGCATATTACGGAATCGATTGGCATCATGTGATGACTGTAAGAGGTAGTTGGATCTATATCTCTCTGCTAATCTGACCAGAAATGCCTTAGACTGATAGACCATCGTATAAGCAGGATTAATCAAGTAGATCAGATCATTGAGCACTAGATTGTGTAGGTCAGCGAGCAAATCTGGCTCCTCAAAGCAGATAAACTCCCAAGGGATCAGCTTGAGCAAATACTCGACATTGATATATGATTGGTCTTCTGTCTCTAAGAATACGCCTTCATTCCTAGAAAACTCTACCTGCGGCAGATCTCCATAATAAGTCTCAAAGCCCTCATTCTGAGCTAGATTGAGTAAGATATCAAGATTAGTGATATCCTCCTTGTGACCAAATGTAGTCCCCAGCATGACCTTGTCTCTATTGGGCTCAGCAATGGCTAACCAGTTAAATGCCACCTCCAATCTCTTGACAAGATCGCAATATGCTTGACCTCCCATCAATGGATTGAAACCATTCTGAATGATAATAGACTCCGGTAGTAGCGTAGGCATGTCGGCATTGAACTCAAGTAGCTTGATCGGAAGGTCATCTATCCCACCTGCAAAATCAAATCGACCAAGGAGATGAAGATGCTTATTCTCGACACTGTGGATGATCAGATCAATCATCTGAGTCGGTAGATTCAAGAATTTGAAATCCCTACTCCTCACGATTGAGTCAAGCTCTTCTTGGAAGATCTTATAGACTTCATCATGTGCCTTCTTGAACTCTTCTACTTCGTGACTGTAAACAAAAATTCCCTCTGGGACGATATACTCATCCTCCAGAAGGAATTCTAAATCATGTTGTTCTATTTCTTTATCAGGAATACCTGATAGCTCGATCAGTCTATCCTCCATATGACTTCGAAGACCTACTGCCTCCATATCTCGAAGATGATGATGAGGGTTTCCTGACTGAAGTCCTCTTCGCAGTACTTCTGAGTGAAGATCGTCCTGAGGTATTAGACTTGTTGTAGGCATTGTCATTGGCATAAGCTGCTCTGCTGACACCTGAGCTCATCGGTCTCCGTCCCATAGAGTAAGCAAGTAATCCAGCGAATGCTGCCGTTCTGATCATTGATCTTCTTGGGTCATTTGCATCAGATATCCTTACTTCGTCAATAGAGAATGTATCCTTAGTATTATCGAGATATGTCGCGATGATCTGACTATCTTCTCTTTTTTCTAAGAGTTCTTCGTTAGTGATTTTGAAGAGATCCTTTTTTTCTTCTTGGAGTTCTACTTTGATTCCTTGCGTCGGTTCTTCGAGAGTCTCTTCTACATAATCGTTGCCACTGCTCCCTCCACCAGAGAATACACGAAAGAGAATATAGAGAGCTGCAGCACCGTACAGTATCCATTTAAAATTGAAAGAGTTTTGTTCTTCAGCCATTTTACTTAATTTTAGCGATGAGAGAATAGAGATTCATTTTGACTCTAATATCATAAAAAATAAGGAGCTATCAAAAAATATTTTATTGCAATTAGTTTCATAGTAGGACTTTGTTCTATCATTTACGAATTATTGATCAGTACGATTAGCTCCTATTTGATGGGTGACAGTATTGTTCAATTTTCTCTCATTATAGGATTCTATCTGGCTTCGATGGGGATTGGTGCATTCCTATCTCGGTTTATTAGGGATGCTGATATCCTCTTTGGATTTATTAAGATTGAGATGTTTCTCGGTATCATTGGTGCCTTTTCTGTACCGATGTGTTACCTCTTTTTTGCGCTAAGCGACTCCTCTGGTTATCAATTTTTTGTCTTATCCTTAGTGACACTCATTGGTACGTTGACGGGATTTGAGATACCGCTACTCACACGGATATTGGAAGACAAGACCTCATTCAAAGAGAACATTAGTGACATTCTTACTTTTGATTATATCGGAGCTTTGGGTGCCACGTTACTGTTCCCATTCTTTCTACTCCCATTCATTGGTCTCTATCGTTCTTCATTGCTCTTTGGATTGATCAATATCTTGGTAGCATGCATTACGTTGAAGATATTCAGTGATCAGATCAATGTCTCTAGGCAAAAAGTCCAACTCACTTACTTAGCCAATATCCTCCTAGCAGTGTTGATTGGCTTCATGCTTGTCCAGACGAGTAATCATATCCAACAATGGAATGAATCCATCTACAAGTATCCAATAATCCATACAGAAAACAGTCAATATCAAAAAATAGATATTGCAAAAAACAACTCAGAGTTTCGGCTTTATCTCAATGGAGCTATCCAGTTTTCGTCTCGGGACGAATATCGCTATCACGAGGGACTTGTCCATGTCCCACTCTCCCAATTGGACTCAGTACACTCAGTACTTGTACTCGGCGGTGGCGAAGGGCTAGCAATCAGAGAGATCCTCAAGGTGCCAGAGGTCGAGTCTATTACCGTTGTAGATATAGATCCTGCTGTGACTATGCTAGCCAGGGACAATCAGTTGCTCTCTAGGCTCAATCAGAGTGCCTTTGATAGCCCAAAGGTGACAGTATTGCACCAAGATGCATTCACCTACCTCAAAGAGAGTGAAGAGATCTTTGATGCCATCATTATCGATCTGCCAGATCCATCCAATGAGAGTCTTGCAAGGTTGTACTCCGATGCATTCTACAAGCTCTGCTTGAGGAGATTAGCTGTCGATGGTGTACTCTCCACTCAAGCAACTAGTCCACATCTCAGTACGAATGCATTCTGGTGTATCAATGAGACACTGAGCAAATCAGGGTTTGACTATACTTACCCTTATAGTGTCTATGTCCCTTCATTTGGCAATTGGGGATTCGTAATGGCAAAGCGGACACCTGACTTCAATAGCAAACTCAGAGACGGTATCGAATATGCCTATCTCGAAGATGAATCTTTCAACCACTTATTTTACTTCTCTAAAGATATCCGGAACCCACAAGTAGGAGTCAACAATCTTGACAAACCGATATTGCTTGAGTATTATCTAGACCACTGGCAGAGTCTGCAAGGAGAAAAACGATAGACTCCGATTCCTCACTCATCTCTACTGAAATTCAGGCACTCTATGTAAATGTGTGGCAAGGATCTCATCACCACCTCTAAGTTAAATCTCAGTTAAACACTGATTGTAAATGCCAAGTATACATTATTTTTGGCTGTAGCATACCTGCAAGGTGTACCCAACTATCAACCAATAACTCTATGAAAACTCTCATCATTACCCTCACTCTTACCACTCTCTCACTGATCAACCTCATCGCCCAGTCTGACCAGCAAGGGATAATAGAGCGGGAGTCCACAGTCACTAAAGAGGTCGAAGTCAAAGAAGAAAATGGAATCATTACAGTAAAGATCCTTACTCAAGATAGTAATGGCAATGAAGAGATCACTCTCTGGAAGGGGACTGCCGATGATGAAGACATGCCAGATGACATCCGAGTAATTATCGAAGATAATCTCACGAGTCACACAAGTCATCAACAGAAGACAGTCAGACTCAAAGTACTCGACGAAGATGGAAACGAAAAACTCCTAGAGTGGGACGGGACAGGTGAGATGCCAACAGAAATGAAACAACTGATGGAAGAAAATGGCAATACAATCGACTTTGACAGAAAGGTCAATAAGGAATACTTAAAGCAAAAGCATAAAGAGAAAAGAGCAAAGCGACAAATCCAATATGACCCTAATGCGATTCCACAATTTGACGGTAGAGGATATGGACACAAGTATGGCTCTAAAGCTCGGATCGGAGTCAAAATATCTGAAGAAAACAGCAAAGTCATCGTCGTAGAAACCATCACTGACAGTGCCGCAGAACAAGCAGGTGTCAAACAAAATGATCACATCACTCAACTCGATGATACACTCATCGACTCACTTGATAGACTCTATGCAGAGCTCGCTACACATGACCCTGGAGACAAAGTCAAAATGGTAGTCAAGAGAAATGGCAAAACAAAAACTCTAACACTCATCCTCAAGTAATCTCAGTCTCACGACGCTATCTGACGACGATCTTGTAAGTCTATCATCTGAGAGAGACCCATAAAGAGGACTCCTCCGATGACTGTCCAGTAGATATCGTGCCAATCAAATGTCTCGTAAGGAATAAACTGCTGTCTAAATTCTAAAATAATCAATGTCATCTGACCCGCTAACATCGACATCAAGTGAGGCCTTGGCAATGGCAACTCTATATGTAAGGATCTGAGCAATATGGGTATCATCAAATGCAAAAGAGCACAGAGTCCGATCGCTGGCAAAAAATTGGGAATCACACCAAGCGTATAACTAATCAATGCATTGTTGCCATCATAGTGGGCTCTGATACCATCTTCAATCGAGTAACTCACGATGAAGCAGACCGCAAATAGAACTAAGTACCAATATGAATGCTTCCACTTAAGCAATAGCAAAGGAATTGATGATTAATAAAATTGAGAAGAATATGAATGTCCTACTTCTCTATTTAATCCAAAATACAATAATTGTTCCTACTCTTACTCATCAAGCATGCTCTCTTAATTTGATTTTAACAGAAATGTGACTAGACAGTTAGAGTTCCGCAAGGGTGACTACGATACAAAGACTCCCAAAAATAAGAATGGCTGCATGATTTACTCATACAGCCATTCTTTATTTTTTGTCCTTGCAGTGGATTACACTCCAAATTCAACTCTTTAATTAATAATCAAATGTGAACTCTACCCTCCTGTTAGCCTCTCGGCCAGCTGGTGTATCGTTTGATTCTTTAGGTCGTTTGATCCCAAATCCTTTATGCTTCATTTTGCTCGCTTTGACTCCTTTAGATACAAGGTAGTCATAGCAAGTCTTTGCTCTCTCTCGCGAGAGTATCAAATTACGATTTTCATCTCCTGTATTATCTGTATGACCTGAGATGTTGAGTCTGTACTTCTTATACTTATCCATCATCAGAGCTATCTGATCGAGGTCCTTATATGAGGTAGCCTTGAGTGATGCCTTGCCAGTCTCAAACTCTACTGACTTCATCGCTTGAGTAAGGACTGCCATATCAGCAGCTTCTATCTTGACTTCGGGGCAACCCTTATTGGCAAGTGTACCTGCGGCGTTGGGGCACTTGTCATTTGCATCAGCGATACCATCACCATCCGCATCGAGTATACACCCACTATTGCTAATTGGTCCTACGATCTTAGGACACTTATCTATGCCATCATGTACTCCATCACCATCCGTATCAGCAGGACAACCAGCATTGTCTAATGTACCGTGATATCTTGGACACTTATCATCTCTGTCTGCGATACCGTCACCATCTGCATCAGCGACTCTTGGACATCCTTCATTGGCCATATCTCCATATACAGATGGACATCGATCATCTTGATCTGAGATACCGTCACCATCTGTATCTACGACTACTGCTGCCGTCTCTGGCTCTAGATTTGCTCCATTGAGTGCATTCTGATTACTGGTCCACCAAAAGAAGAATGCAAATAGTGCGATGACAAATAGCGCTATAAAAAATTCATTCCGTTCGTCCTTGGTCTTGAATGTAGGAGTAGTTGTATTCATGTGTTTGTTTTGATCTATCAATAATTGTGTCCTTATTTGAGGACGTAAGACTCTGTTAAAAGTAATCTTATTCTATCAATTTTATTATTTGTAGACAGCAAAAGTACGGATTTCTTCGATGATACAATCTCATCATTTAAACCTCTACACACTTCTTCCGTCTCTAATCTATATCCTTGATGACACCCTAATTTTGATGATTTGACGTATTTTAGTATATCATTAAGGTATCCTAATCATTCAATGTAACACATCATTCAATGCCACCACCTATCAACTGTGCTACCACTAGTCTCACTCCGTACACGAGTGAGAGTACACTCCCATGGGATCTCTCTAGACTCAAACACCTCTATCGTAGGACGTCTCTTGGTGCCTACTACCAAGACCGTCTGGGTGAGTTAGACTCTGACCCGCAGACTATCATTACTCAGATCTTGGAGGCAGCAGTCACTGCTCCCCTCAGTCCAGAACCCGAGTGGGCCTATTGGACGCTAGACGATTATGGAGATGATATCGGCCAGATGGTAGGTGAGCAGACTATAGAGTGGGCTACACACTGGATCAGGTCTATGTACCAAGGTGGTCTTAGAGATAAGTTAAGCTTCTTCTGGCACAATCACTTCGTGACTCGACTCGATGATTATCAGTGTCCGAGTTATCTGTATCAGTATCATAGATTGTTAGAGACGTATGCTCTTGGCAACTTTAAAGATTTCGTCTATGAGATAGGCATTACTCCAGCAATGCTCATCTTCCTCAATGGCGTACAGAACACTAAGTTCGAGCCAAATGAAAATTATGCGAGAGAACTCTTAGAATTATTTACCCTCGGAGTGGACAATGGATACACACAGATGGATATCGAAGCAGCCGCAAGGATATTGACTGGGTGGAATGGATTCACTACAGCGTGTGATGAGATTACCTTCAGGCCAGAGCTGCATGATACTGGAGAGAAGACCATCTTTGGTCGGACGGGCAACTGGACATATGATGACTTGATAGACATCCTCTTCGAAGAAAGAGGTCTCGATATCGCAAAGAATATCTGTGGTAAACTCTATGCATACTTAGTCAATCCCAAGCCCTCAGAGTCAATCATCGAAGAGCTGGCAATCCTCATGGTAGATAACGACTATGCCCTCTTACCAGTCATCTCTGCACTTATCAGGAGTGAACACTTCTTCGATGAAGTACATCTTGAGACTGTCATCCCTGGTCACATGGAGCTCTATCTGACTCACTGTCAAGAGCTCAATCTTACCCTCAATGATGAGATCTATCTCGCCATCGGGTCAGTCTCATCAGATCTCGGCCAGCGGATATTCAACCCAGTAGATGTAGCAGGGTGGCAGGGCAATCGCAACTGGATCAATACCAATACATTCATCACAAGATGGAGAGGTCTGATCAGTATCACTAATCTTGCGTACACTGTACAGCCAGAGGTACTCAGGACATTTGCCATGAGCATTACCAATGACTCTAATGACCCTTACTTCATCACTCGGACGATTGTAGATTACTTCATCGACAGAGGACTCCCACTCGATGAAGAGTATGAGAGAGCAGCGATGAGATTCAAAGCAGAAATCCCACAAAACTACTATGATGATGGATCGTGGAATCTCAACTGGGATACCGCTCCAGGGCAAATCACCTTACTCATCAACTACATCGTAACGCTTCCAGAATTCCAACTCAAATAATAAGCCGCTTATGTGCAAATCAAAAAATAATCTGTCAGGAGAGTCACTTATGCATGGTAAGGCTCATAACCAAGCTCATAGCAAGTGGTCTAGAAGGCACTTCCTCCACACAATGGGGATCATGGGTGGAGGTACTCTGACACTCAGTGGCCTACCTGTGGCATCTCTTGGACTCTCTCCCCTCGCTATAGCTGGACATGCTGGATTAGAGAATAGTGATCGTGTACTTGTCATGATTAGGCTCAAAGGTGGCAACGATGGTCTCAATACTCTCATCCCCACATTTGACTATGGCACCTATGCGAGTAATAGACCCAATATCGCAATCCCCGAAAACCAAACCATCCAATTAAATCCAGAATTTGCCGTGCAAACTGCAATGCAACCACTCATGGAACTCTGGAATACCGGGCAGATGAAAGTCGTCAACTCTGTAGGGTACGAAGATCCTAACCTCTCTCACTTCGAATCAATCGATATCTGGAGTACTGGCAATAGAGACACATCAACCCATCGATCTGGATGGCTAGGTCGCTACTATACTCAGGCAAATCCTGACTACATCGATAATCCAAGCCCAATACCACCAGCTGTCAAAATCGGCGGCGCAGATAGCTTACTCTTCTTTGATGACAATCAAGCCGACCTTGGATTCAATGTCGGATCGGCAAACGAACTCTCAGCTATAGGTGACTCTGGGACAGTCTTTGACCTCAATGCAAATACTGATCCATGCTACTACGGCGAACAAGTAGAGTTCCTCAGGACGATGGCCAACAGCACATTTCGCTATGCAGAAGTAATCAGCGATGCATACAACGAAGGAACGAATGCTGTAGACTATCAAAATCAACTCGGACAACAACTCTCTATCGTCTCCAGACTCATCAAAGGTGGACTGGGTACCAAGCTCTACTTAGTCACGCTTGACGGATTTGACACTCATGTAGACCAACTCAACTCGCATCGCAATCTAATGGAAGATCTCTCTGGTGCTGTAGCTAGCTTCTACGAGGACTTGAAGGTAGACGGCCTGGAGAGTGATGTATTGACGATGACCTTCTCAGAGTTTGGTCGACGTGTCAAGCAAAATGCAAGTAATGGTACTGACCATGGTACAGCAGCTCCAGTGATGCTCTTCGGACCAGGGCTCAATGGGAGTGATATACTTGGCGATAATCCTAACCTCAATGACCTCGACAATAATGAAAACCTCAAGTATGGGACAGACTTCCGTAGTCTCTATGCGAGTGTACTTGAGTATTGGCTCTGCTTAGAACCATCAGCAGTAGATCAGATACTCGGTCAGTCATATACACGGATGGATCTTGGCCTAGAGTGCCAATCCACAGTAAGCGTCAAGACTCCAATACAGCAGGCAGTCATGCACTCAGCCTATCAGTCACATCATCAACTCAATATCCAAGTTAATCTCTCTAGACCTGACCAGTTACGGATCGACCTGTACAGTATACTTGGTCAGCACTTAACTACCATCTACGAGGGTTATGCCCAGTCAGGTCTACAGACATACTCGACTCCCATCAGTAGATACGGAAAGATCCCAGTAGTCTATCGGATCAGTAATGGCAAGAGCCAATACTCTGACAAGGTCATATTGAGGTGATCTGAAGTATGATACCTCAGACAGCAATGAGAGAGAGTCCGAGAGACAGATGTTATTGATAAGTTATGTCCAATTAGGGTAAGATTGAACAAATTTTTTAATCATAAAACGGTAGAATTATGAAAACACTAATTCAAAATTTCAGACAGTTAATCCTAGTTGGATTAATCTTATTTTTAACCACTTCACAATCTGTTGGACAGGTAGTAACGAGAATTCTATCCCCTATATGCCTTGGTATAATCCAGATGACAAAATAGTAGAACTCAAAACACCTATTGTGGATGTAGAAGCAGTGTTAGAAGATGATGAACGTATTGGCAGAGAATTACCTAGAATAGGAATCTGGCAAGACGTTCAATACAACACATCAGATGGATTTCTTTCTCAAGCAGGCAATTTTTCCTCATGGAGATTAGATCTAAGTAATGATCAGGCAAAATCAATAAAATTTAAGGTTTCGCTAAAAACAATGCCCAATGACTTCAATTTATATTTCTATAATGAAGAATACAATTTTCTTGTTGGACCTATTAAAAGCAAGAACTTTAAAGATGGTAATTATGTAAGTGATTACATCCCTGGTAATAAAGTATCAATTATTCTATTTTCACTTGATGATCAAATTGAGGTTAAGGAAGATGATATTG
>CALLAW010000105.1 GCA_938001865.1 uncultured Saprospiraceae bacterium
CCATTGACCTGCGAATAAGCCTGCTCCGTTACAAAAAGAAGAGTAATAAGTAGGATAAGTGATAGGGTCTGTTTCATATGAATTATCATCTCGGGAGTGAATAGCTACTAAAGTTAACCAGAAATGTTAAAACTTTAAGTATTCAAAATGAAATATCCCCATACAGGTTGTAGATAATTGGAGTTAATTGATTGAATAATCAAAAAATGTCCTTCCAGTTGATGCAGTGATTACACACTCTGTTGCATCTCTTCTCAACCACTTTGCACATCCTCGCGATCTACCCAAACAAAAAGAGAGCCTCCATTTACATGGAGGCTCTCTTTTTTTCTATTGCTTATTCGGGTGATTAAGCCCTTGTTGAGTTGTTGTTACCTTGCGATAGCTGTTGCTCTTTTCTCTCTGATGACTGTGACTTTGACCTGGCCAGGATATTGCATTTCGTCTTGGATCTTCTGTGAGATCATGAATGCGAGATCGTCAGCATATTTATCAGTCACCTTATCACTCTCTACGATGACTCTGAGTTCTCTACCGGCTTGGATGGCGTATGCCTTAGAGACACCATCATGAGCCATTGCGAGATCTTCGAGTTCTCCGATACGGTTGAGGTAACTCTCAAGGATCTCTCTACGAGCACCTGGTCTAGCACCAGAGATCGCATCACATGCTTGTACGATTGGCGAGATTATATTATTCATTTCTATTTCGTCGTGGTGAGCTCCGATGGCATTGAGGATGACTGGGTGTTCTTTTTGTTTTTCACACATCTGCATACCGAGGAGTGCATGTGGGAGCTCTGACTCTTCGTCAGCTACCTTACCGATATCGTGGAGGAGACCTGCACGCTTAGCCATTTTGATTTGCTTGTTACTCATCCCTAGCTCGGCCGCCATGACGGCGCAGAGTTGGGCAGTCTCGATACTGTGCTTGAGGAGGTTCTGACCATATGATGATCTGAATCTCATCCTACCAACCATCCTGATGAGATAGTTATTAAGTCCATGGATATCGAGATCTATGACGGTTCTTTCTCCGATTTCTTTGATTTGGTCTTCGAGCTGAGTGACTACCTTAGCTACGGTCTCTTCGATCTTAGCTGGGTGGATACGTCCATCCGCTACGAGTCTCTTGAGTGAGAGTCTACAGATCTCTCTTCTGATCGGGTCAAAGCTCGAGATGATAATCGCCTCTGGAGTATCATCTACTACGATCTCTGCACCCGTTGCTGCCTCTAGAGCTCTGATGTTACGACCTTCTCTACCGATGATCTGTCCTTTGATATCATCTGAGTCTAGGTTGAATACTGATACAGTGTTCTCTATCGTGTATTCAGCACCCATTCTTTGGATTGTTTGGATGATAATTTTTCTTGCTTCTTTGGCAGCTGTTTCTTTTGCGTCAGCGATGATAGACTTCTCTATACTTAGGGCTTCGGTTTCTGCTTTTCCTTTGACAGCTTCGAGGAGTTGGTCTTTGGCTTCAGTTTCTGAGAGTTTAGCGATTCCCTCGAGTTTTTTGATTTGGATTTCGTTCGCTTTATCGAGTTCTTCTTTTTTCTTAGTTACTATTTTGAGTTGTTTGGCGAGATTCTCTTTGATGACTTTGACTTCTGACTCTCTGTGTTCGATGGATTCGAGTTGATCTTTGAATCCTGCTTGCTTAGATTTGAGCTCTTTTTCGAGAGAGATGACTTGCATTTCTCTTTCTTTCATTTCTACTTTTTGCTCAGACTTGTAGTTAGCGTAATCTTCTTTGAGTTTGGCATACTTTTCTTTGGCTTCACCGATTTTCTGCTGCTTGATTTTCTCATTTTTGGCTTGAGCCTTAGAGATGATACTTTCTGCTTTGGTTTCGGCTGATTGGATTTTGGAGTTAGCGGTGAGCTCTGCTTGTTGGAGAGTGAGGTCTGCTTTCTTATTAGCATCTTGGATCTTGCCGTCAGTGGCCTTCCTGATACCGAGTCTAGCGAGTACGACACCTACGATGGCACCGACCACTAATCCTATAATTGCACCTATGGATTCAAACATTGGATTTTAAGTTTTTTTGTCTGTTAAAATTAAAATAACTGTCCTACTGAAGTGGTGCTGTGACTGAGAAGCTTCGGAATAGATGTAGTCTATCGGAGGTGAGAGACTCTATCATAGCTTTTTGATTCTTTGCAATGAGCTCTCTACCTGATATTGGTGGCTAAGTATCAATCGTGTTGATAGTTAGTTCCCGTTGATTGTTTTGTTGTTATAATAGTAATCGAGTTATTCAAGGGGATATTCTCTTGATAATCCGGCTATATTTTCCAGTTTCTCTTCACAATACCTAGACGTTTTTCGGTACGTTAAGTACTAAAATATGTCGTTGCACTTCAAGTATATTAAACTCAAAGTTAGCTAATATATTCTACTCACTTTGGATTATTCTGATAAATCAGCTATCGGATACTCTAACTTCTCAATGTGACCATGAGTTTAGCCTCCAATGTTTTCACGATTTTATTGACTAGTTTATCGACTTCTTTGTCTTTTGGTGTCCGATCATCGTAGCCAAATGTCATATTGACAGCGTATGATTTTTTGCCTTTGCCGAGGTGTTCTTCATTGTTATAAATGTCAAACAAATTGACTTGTTTGAGTTCCTTCTTGGCTTGTTTACGGATGACAGATTCGATCTGATTGTATGTGATGGTGTCGTCTATGATCAATGCGAGATCTCTCTGCACGGTTGGATACTTACTGATCGGAGCAAATGTTACTTTTCCATTCTTGTAGAGTTGGTAGACTGTCTTGATGTCAAGTTCTGCATAATAGACGTCCTGCTTGATGGAGAGTTGCTTCAGTATCTTTGCATCTACTTTACCATAGTATCCGATCTGCATCGGTCCTCTTCGCATCTCGATACCGTACTCCATATATGGGATATCTTGGATTTCATTGGTCTGATAGGAGTCTAGTCCGATCCCTTTGAGGATGTGTGTAGCTACTGATTTGATATTGTAGTAATCAGTTTTGACACCTACACCATTCCAGTGATGTTGTGTAGCATTTCCCGTAAGGTAGATGGTGAGTTTTTCGCTTTCGCTAAAATCGTCTTCAGTCTTGTGATAAGTCTTACCTAATTCGAATAATTTGAGGTCAAGATTCTGGTAATTGAGGTTGTGCTGTATACTGAGGAGTCCACTGACGAGCATGCTTGGTCGCATGACATCTAGATGGATATTAGAGGTGTTATGTATTTTGACGAAAGTCTCAGCATCTAAGTCTGTCACATGACGAGACTCGATAAGAGAGAGTCCCATCATCTCATTGTATCCAGCTCCGATAAGGCTCTGAGTGAGTGTCTTCCGCATGAGTGAGAGACTCGGGTGCTTGGTAGCGATCAGAGGGATCTGGAGTGTATCTCCCATCTGGATATTATTGAATCCATAGATTCTCAGGATCTCTTCGATGACGTCCACTTCTCGAGTGACGTCGGCTTTGTTAGTTGGTATCGTGACGTGGAGTGTATCTCCATCTGTCTGCTCTTGAGGAGCCATATTGAGAGCATTGAGTACGTTGATTATCGTCTCTTTGGGGATATCTTGACCGATGACCTCTTGGACCTTAGAGACTCTTACTGGCAGAGTCAATGGTCGGATAGGAGTAGCGATGATATCTGTAATCCCTCCATCAATCTGAGCTCCTGTGATCTCTGTCAAGAGTCTGACCGCTCTATTGAGTGCGGTGACTACGATGCTCGGGTCACTTCCTTTCTCAAAGACCTTAGCAGCGTCCGTCCTCAGGTTGTGCTTCATGCTCGTGACTCTGACACTCACTGCTTGGAAGTGGGCTGACTCTAGGAAGAGATCGGTCGTACTCTCTGTGACTCCAGAGCTGACTCCACCGAATACTCCTGCGATACAGAGAGGTTGGTCATCGGCATCACAGATCATAAGGTCTCCACCTAGGAGGTCTCGTTCTACTTCGTCGAGACTGACAAACTTGGTCTTAGCTGGCAATGTCTGTACTTTGATCTTATCACCACTGATCTGACTCTTGTCAAATGCATGGAGTGGTTGACCCATATCATGGAGGATGAAGTTAGTGATATCCACTACATTGTTGATCGGTCGTACACCTATCGCAAGGAGGAGATTCTTCATCCATGATGGCGAAGGTGCTAACTTGATATCACTGAGGCAGATACCTGCGTATCGCGGAGATTTGACCTTGTCAACTATCTCTATATCTATGGGACAATCATCATGTGGCAGATCCTCCACAGTGTCTTGATCGATGAGTTGGTATGGGATAGCATTGATCTCAAAGTAAGCAGCGAGATCCTCGGCGACACCTCTGTGGTGAGTTGCATCTGATCGATTAGGCGTCAGACCGATGTCAAATACTGTATCCTCACTTATCTCATAGTAGTCTCTGGCAGTGGTTCCTACTGGCAGGTCCTCTGGGAGGATCATGATCCCATCATGACTCTGTCCGAGTCCCAGCTCATCTTCTGCACAGAGCATACCGGCTGATTCTTCTCCTCTGATCTTACTTGCTTTGATGGTGAGTTTTTCTCCCTCTGGACTATAGAGATCAGTCCCGACAGTAGCTACCCAGACTTTCTGCCCATTAGCGACATTGGGGGCACCACACACTACATTGAGGTCTGTATCTCCACCGACATTGACAGTAGTGACTCTGAGTCGATCAGCATTGGGGTGTTGTCCACAGCTAGTGACATGACCACAGACTACTCCATGGAGTCCACCTTTTATGGTTTCGAAGGTCTCTACACCTTCTACTTCTAGACCGATGGCAGTGAGGATTTCACTTACTTGATCGATGGGAAGGTCAAAGTCGATATGTCTTTTGAGCCAATTGAGAGATACGTTCATCTGTGTACTTACTAGGTGTCAAATATAATGCCCCGCAAAGATAATCAATTCCACTTGTCAGATGTGAGATGCACTTAGGCAGATTCGGCAAATTGGATATTGTAAAGTTGTTGGTATTTGCCATTGGGGATCTGCAAGAGGTCATCATGTGTACCATACTCTACCTTCATCCCTTTATCAAGGACCAATATCTTGTCAGCATGTCTGATGGTAGAGAGTCTATGGGCGATGATGATAGAGGTTCGCTTTTGGATGAGTTTTTCTATTGCATATTGGATGACACTCTCTGTCTCTGGGTCTATGGAGGATGTCGCTTCGTCCAAGATCAGGATATCTGGATCAGCTACCAGTGCTCTGACGAATGAGATCAACTGACGCTGCCCCATCGACAGATTAGCACCTCTCTCCATGACTTGGAAGTCATAGCCATCTTGCCCACTGCTCAAGAGGTCATGTGCTCCTATCATCTTGGAAGCTTCGATGACTTGTGCCGCTGTGATCTTAGGATCTCTCAGTGTGATATTATCCATGATGCTGCCGCCAAAGAGGAAGACATCTTGTAAGACTGTAGCGAAGTGAGATCTGAGATTAGTAAGGGTATAATCTCTGATATTGATCCCATCGAGTGTGATACTCCCACTCTTGATCTCGTAGAATCGGTTGACGAGATTGATAATAGTAGTCTTACCTGATCCAGTACTCCCCACTATGGCTAGTGTCTCACCAGCATTGATCTCTAGGGAGATCCCTTTGAGTACATCGTCATCTTCGACATAGCTAAATGTGATGTTGTCTAACTTGAGATTTCCTTTGACATTTGATTTTTCTACTGATCCGGTATCTTCTATCGCATCTGTGTTGTCGATGACATCATAGACTCTCTCTGCTGCTACGAGACCCATCTGGAGAGTGTTGAGCTTGTCAGCCAAAAGTCTTACTGGTCGGAAGAGCATATTGAGATACATCGGGAAAGCTACCAATGCCCCGAAGCTGATCGTCTCATGCCAATAACCACGTGTCCCCCACCAGACAAGCAGAGCAAAAGCAAGTGCAGAGATAATCTCTACAACCGGAAAGAAGATGGCATAATATAAGATGGAGTCAAGATTGGCCTGAGTATATTTCCGATTGATCACTTTGAACTTTGACATTTCTTGGTCTTCTGCATTGAAGATCTGGACCACTCTCATCCCCGAGATCCTCTCCTGGAGGAATGCATTCATGACTGAGATTTGAGTACGGACTTTCTGGTAAGCGACTCTTACTTTCTCCTTGAAGATATAGGTGGCAATGACCAAGAGTGGCAGTGTCAATAGACAGATCATCGTCAATCTCCAGCTCGTGAAGAGCATGACGCCTATCACTGCTAAGATACTCAGTACATCTGCGACCATAGTGATCACTCCTTGGGTAAAGATGGTATTGATCGTCTCGATATCATTTACTGTACGAGTAGTGGCTGTACCTATAGGTGTCTTATCGAAGTAGCTCAGAGGCAGTGAGGTCATTTTTTTAAATATCCGAGTCCGCAGATCTCTGATGACATTCTGTCCTACGAGTGCTGTCAAGTAGATGAAGGCGTAGCGCATCACCACATTTACAAGAGTGAGGATAACGTAGATGATCGCAATGGTCTTGAGTCCAGCAAGGTCACCGATCAGAATATGATCATCCACCATCTTGCCGACAAGGAATGGACGCATACTATTGATAGGTGCTAAGAGTATGGCTAGAGCTAGGCATGTCCAGAAGAGGACTGCATAGGGTACAGTCTCTTTGAGGAGTCTCATCAAGAGCTTCAGGTCCATTGATTTATTCGCCATAGAGTGTTAATACCAAAAGGTGGTATGGTGTTGCAGCAAAGGTAGATGTTTTTTTATCGGTAGTGCATAATGGGCTCTGAGGTGCTCTGATCTATCGGTCATTAGAGTATAATCACTCACTTGACTCCTCGTCCATAGCGACGCAATCCCCATCAATCATCCCGAGTAGTCTCCCTAAGCGGAGTCTCTAGGAAGACCACAGACTCACTCTATGATGCCTTCAACGAACTCTAAGAAGACTTGCTTGTGGAGGTCAAGATCCATGTCTGGTGATAATGAAGCTCGGACGATATAATCTTTGTCCCCTTCTTTGGTCGTCCCTTGCGTAGAGGTTGCTGGTATCGTCCAGTAGCAGCCTTTGAGCTGACCGTAACTGACACAAAATTTGCTCTCATGAGGAATCTGAGTAATCATCAAGTTGATTAACTTCAGATTCAATGCTCTCTTGTAGGATTCTCTCTCTTGGTCAGTATTGCCTTTGGTAGGTAGATCCATGGAGAATACCGAAGGGGTAAATCCCTGGTCAGCTAAGGCTTGAGTAACGAAGTTGATCTTGGCACTTGGTAGGACCTCCTGGATGTAGGTTACGAAGTCTCGAGTATTACGATAGGCCTTGGCGATCCTCCCATTCATAGACGGCAGCTGAGATGCGAGTAGAGCATACTGCTGATCGGTTGCTTCATTGTCACAGAGTGTGAGGTGATGCTCTATCAGGTCCATAAGGTCTGCTGCTCTCCGATTACCTATACAGTATCCAGCCGTACATCGACCTCCACTCGGAAATTTGGATCCGCTGGCAAATGCAATCGTCCTCACGGTTGAGAGTAGCCCTCCTTCTTCGAGGAAAGTGACATTGGGACAGAAGGTCTGATCTAAGATGAAGACTGGATCTACTGCTGGCTGTCCGTCTGCAGTCATCCTTACCTTGGAGAGTGTCTGGCGCAATGCGTCTAGATCTGGAACTTGCACTCTTGGATTGGTTGGAATCTCTGCTATCAGATATGGGATGGCATCCTCATGTGCTATCTGAGTCAATACTCTTTCCATACTCTCCACCATATCGTTATCACCGTCTACAGCTAAGTCTACGACCTCTACATTGGGGAGGCATGCTGCTACTCGTCTCGATTGATCATTGGTACCACCATAGCAGTTAGTGGGTACGATTATCTTGATTGGCTTGTCACTGTGAGTCAGATGCGCAGAGTGGATAAGTCCCATGAGTATGGCATATTGGATAGAGAGTCCACTAGATCCTACGAGGACTTTACCTCGAGTGTCTGTGATCTCCCTGACGAGATCGAGGACTTGAGACTTGACTGATGTCGGATCTAAGGTGCTACTGTCCTTACCTACGAGTGATGACAATACAGTCTGACTATGGAGAGGTGTCATGGCGATGGTCTCTCGTCTGCGGACATGCTGGATATCTGCGATAGCTGTACTCTGCTGATCAGTATTGATCAGTAAGAGACTCCCAAGAGTGTCATGCAGATAGACTGCGTAATCTATCCCTGAGTGAGCAGTCTGCTTCTTGATGATATCAAGTGTCACTGGGTCAAAGTCAGCAACTGTTGAGACTAAGAGTGTACTGCCGTCATCTGGTGTGAGATCGGTCAATCCATTGATCTGTTGGACTTCGAAGCGATATCCATATACCTCTCTCAGTATCTCAGCGTCAAAGTCAGGCGGAAGGGTATCGATGTAGAGTATGCGAGTATTGATATTCTCCAACAGATTTCTGCGGAGTATCGCCATCAGAGGTATCGTCTGAGAGGCAAAGCTTATGACTCTCTGATGCTCTATCTGACAAGACTTAGCGATCACCCACTCTAATACACAAGATAAGGGGTGTCCTAGCCTGATATAATCATATGCAGTAGGTAGACGAGAGAGAGCAGCAGTGAGATCGGAGTAATCATCCCTCTGATAGATCTCATCGAGGTGATCTAGAAACTCTACCTTGGCTAACTCTTCATTGTACTTGTCTAATCGATGTGTGGTGATACTGAGCCATCCTGCAGGCATCTGATCTAATACAGCTTGTACAAATCGTTGTAATCTCTCTTGTTCCATAAGTTAATCTCGAGTTGGTCGACAAGATAGTTGATTTCCTTTGGGTATGAAAGTAGAGTGTGTCGATTTTTTTTTGTGATGGTTTGATCACTCTGCTTGGCAGTTTTTACCTGTGAGTGAGTAGTCAGAGTTCACTTACTATTTTGATCCTAGAGATAGCTCATAAGAGTGACGAGACTATGAATACCTAAAACATTAGTGATGCTATCACATTATGCTTCTAATGATTATCTTGTAACCACCTGAGTATTGATGTCTCAGTAAACCTATGTCGCAAACCACTTCTGACCTTCTCCAATTCGATACCAAAGGGATCTACTGTAGGCAAGCTGATGTCTATATCGACCCGTGGCGATCTGTGGACAAGGCCATCATTACGCATGGTCACAGTGATCATGCTCGGTCTGGATCCAAATCATACATTTGCTCTAAGCAGAGTGTCCCTATCCTCAGACATCGACTCGGGAGTCAGATCAATGTCCGTGGAGTGAAGTATGGAGAGACCTTCTCGGTAAATGGTGTAACATTCAGTCTGCATCCTGCTGGTCATATTATCGGATCAGCACAAGTGAGAGTAGAATACAAAGGAGAGATCTGGGTAGCATCAGGAGATTACAAAACTCAAGATGACGGAATCAGTACTGCGTTTACACCAGTGAAATGCCACGGGTTTATCACTGAATCTACTTTCGGATTACCTATCTATAATTGGAAACCACTTGCCGATACTATTCAAGATATCAATGAATGGTGGTCTCAATGCAAAGATGATAATCGACCTGCCATCATCACCGCATACTCCCTTGGAAAGGCTCAAAGTCTCTTGCATAATATTGATCGATCGATTGGTCCAATCTATGGGCATGGTGCTATTAATAAGATGAATACCGTACTCATCGAAGCTGGTCTTTTTGATGTTCAGACTTTGGATGTTGATCTTGAGAAGAAAGACTACGGAGGTTGTTTAATTGTCACTCCAGGCTCTGGACTCAACAGTAAGTGGGCAGATAATTTTAAATCTGCGTCAACTGCATCTGCGTCTGGTTGGATGGCACTTCGTGGTGCTCGACGGCGAAGAAGTGTTGATAGAGGTTTTGTACTCAGTGACCATGCCGATTGGAAAGGACTCAACTCAGCCATTAAAGCAACGGGGGCTAGTAAGGTAATCGTCACACATGGCTATCAAGAGCTTTTTAGCAAATGGCTCAATACACAAGGCTATGAGGCGCTTACACAAAAGACACAATATGAAGGAGAAGTTCTGGAAGCTGTGAATTAATAGTGACCAAACGTAAAAATCTAAAGTATTTACTCTAACTCTTATTACTTTTTCAACATCGACTGACCAAAGCGGAAAGAGATTTTACTTACCCATTTATGCCCGACTCACCTTAATCTCATATAACCCAATCGCAGTTACTATCAAGACTTCTACGATGATGTAGATCCAACCAAGTTGAGTAATCACATCCGAATGTGAGAGAGCAAGTCCAACTGAGAGCAAGCAATACAAAAGATTTAGTACTCCAATCCCAAAAAGCAGTCCTGACTTCTCTTCCTTAATGGAAAATCTAGAGTAGAGATCATACAATAGAAAGAAACAAGGAATCGCTGCTAGTAAATAGAGTGTTGAAGTTGGTATACCAACTAATGATTGAAAGTGAACAAGTACTACACCAAGTAAGAATGCAGAAACTAGAGCTCCTAATCCATCGATGACAAAGAGTTGATTTGGTTGTCGTGTCTTATCTGGCATTGTTTATTCCACTTATTAGTGTCCAATCGATAATTGCATCAAGAGTTGTACTGCTCGATAGAATCAGATTGAGAGTTGATTAAAGATACTCTACTTTTGCCGAGACTCAAATGCCTTGACAGAGAATCACTAAATTTACATAGAGTAATACATCACATGAAGCACTTCGCTAATCTCTTCAGGCAATTAGATAGTACGACTAAGACGTCACTCAAGGTAAATGCCTTGGAGCAATACTTCCGTACTGCGACACCCCAGGATGCACTCTGGGTAATTGCACTCTTCTCATCCAAAAGACCAAGAAGGACGGTGTCTACTACCATACTCAGAGAGTGGGCTGCTGAGCTATCCGAGATTCCACTTTGGTTATTTGAAGAATCCTATCATATTGCAGGGGACTTAGCTGAGACAATTGCCTTGGTCTTACCACCTGCTCAAACTACTAACGAGAAATCACTGAGCACAATCATCTCAGATTTGAATGCACTCCGTAATGCTGATGATGAGGTTAAGAAGGCAGCAGTGTTAGAGACTTGGCAATCCCTAGACAGTGATCAGCGCTTCTTATTTAATAAGTTGATCACTGGTGGATTTAGAGTTGGAGTATCTAAGAAGTTATTAGCAAGAGGACTGGCAAAGGCACTGGACAAATCCGAGACAGAGATAGCTCATAGACTCATGGGTGACTGGACTCCAGACACAGTGACGTACCAAGATCTGCTGTTGAGTGATGACTTTGACGACAGTCTCTCTAAGCCTTACCCTTTCTACTTAGCATATGCTGTAGATGGAGATGTGGAAGAGCTCGGCAGCCTTGATGATTGGATGGTAGAGTATAAGTGGGATGGCATCAGGGGCCAACTCATCAAGCGACAAGGAGAGGTATTCGTCTGGTCACGAGGTGAGGAGTTGATCAATGCTTCGTTTCCAGAATTTCAAAAACTCACCGAGTACCTTGGGGATGACTATGTCATAGATGGTGAGATTGTGGTTCATAGAGAGGGGAAGTTGGGGAGTTTCAAAGACCTCCAATCGAGACTCGGTCGTAAGAAGGTCTCCGCCAAACGTCTGAAGGAGTTACCAGCATCCATAATAGTCTATGATCTCCTGGAGTACCGAGGTAAAGATATCCGTAACTTACCCCAAAGTGTCAGAAGACAACACTTGGAGGCTCTAGTAAAGGAAGTGAACTCAGACCTCATTGCACTCTCACAAGTCATCAATGCTGGATCATGGTCAGACCTCAAAGAGATCAGAGAAGGAGCTAGGGCAATCGATGCAGAGGGACTGATGCTCAAGCGATCTGATGCCCCTTACCAAGTCGGTAGACGCAAAGGCGGCTGGTGGAAGTGGAAACTCGATCCATACACAATAGATGCAGTCATGCTCTATGCTCAGAGAGGTCATGGCAGGCGGACCAACCTCTATACTGACTACACCTTTGCCGTCTGGAATGCTGATGGGAAGCTTGTGACATTTGCCAAAGCATATTCAGGCCTCACTGACGCAGAGTTCAGAGAGGTTACCCAATTTGTCAAGGCTAATACGATAGAGGCATTTGGTCCAGTCAGGAGTGTAAAACCTGAACTCGTATTTGAGATTGCCTTCGAAGGAATCAGTAAGAGTAGTCGCCACAAGTCAGGGATAGCTCTGAGATTCCCAAGGATACTCAGATGGCGACGTGACAAGAAAGCCGCAGAAGCGAATCGGTTGGAAGATTTAGAAGCCTTGTTAGAGTAGGAGTAATGCTCAGCTACTTATTCCTCTCAATGACAAAACTCACTAACTTTCTGAGTGAATCATTGCTTGCATTCTGAGGCAGGGTCTCTAGTAGAGCAAGAGCCTCATCCTTATAGGCATTCATCTTATCAGTAGCGTACTGTAGTCCTCCAGAGTCCTTGACGAAGTTGATGACTTCCTTGACTACTGCGGGGTTGGTACTCTCACGCTTGATACTATTGATGATATGCTTCTTTGTTTTCTTGTCAGTATTATTGAGGGCATAGATGAGAGGGAGAGTCATTTTCTTTTCTTTGATATCTATGCCTGTGGGTTTACCGATTGTTTTTTCGCCATAATCGAAGAGATCATCTTTGATCTGGAAAGCCATACCAATGGTCTCTCCGAAGTCTCTCATCTTACTTACGAGCTCGGGGTCATCTGTCACACTTTTAGCGCCAGCGCTAGTCGATGCTGCGATGAGAGATGCTGTCTTTTGCTTGATGATGGAGTAGTAGATCTCTTCATCGATATCGAGTTTTCTTGCTTTTTCGATTTGGAGGAGTTCGCCTTCACTCATCTCTTTGACTGCGACTGAGAGTATCTTGAGGAGGTCAAAGTGGTCGTTATCCAATGCTAAGAGGAGACCACTTGAGAGCAAAAAGTCACCTACGAGTACTGCTATTTTATTTTTCCATAGTGCATTGATGCTGAAGAATCCTCTTCGCATTTCAGAGTCATCGACGACATCATCATGTACGAGTGTTGCTGTATGGAGGAGTTCGATGAGAGCTGCAGCATTATGAGTCTTATCCGTGATGGGACCGAGCATCTGAGCAGAGAGGAAGACGAATAATGGTCTGATTTGTTTTCCTTTTCGCTGGACGATATAGTATGTAATCTTATCGAGTAGTGGCACGCTAGTCTTCATAGAAGCCTTGAAGTGAGCTTCAAACTTCTTGATATCTACGTTGACCGGTGCTTGGATGTCCTTTATAGTCATGCGACGGATGTTGTCTTATAGAGTACAACATCCGACAAATATAAATGTTATCCTCAACATGGGATTTCGGTAGTTGACTGACTGATTAGTTTGTATTGAAAATGAAGATGAGGCTTTAGCTGTACGCTAAAGCCTCATCATATCTCTGCCCGATATTGCTGTATTATTCTTCGGCTACGACCTCTTCGGTACTTGACTCAGATACTGTAGCCTCATTGGGGTCTGGCTTGTAGATTGCCATGATTTTCTTTTCTATTTCGGCAGTAACCTCAGGGTTGTCTTTGAGGAATTGTTTAGCACCTTCACGACCTTGTGCAATCTTAGTGCCTTCGTAGCTATACCATGAACCACTCTTCCCGATGATATCATTGTCTACTCCGATATCGATGATTTCGCCATTCTTAGAGATTCCTTCGCCAAATACGATATCAAACATTGCAATTCTGAATGGTGGTGCCAGTTTGTTTTTGACGATTTTCACCTTAGTGAGATTCCCTACCATGTTGCCTTCTTTGTCCTTGATGGATGGACCAGACTTCCTGATATCTAGTCTTATAGAAGCGTAGAACTTGAGAGCATTACCTCCGGTAGTAGTCTCAGGATTGCCAAACATTACACCGATCTTCTCTCTTAACTGATTGATGAAGATACAGCAGCATCCAGTCCGACCGATTGTCCCTGTGAGTTTTCTGAGTGCCTGGGACATCAGTCTTGCCTGTAGTCCCATCTTAGAGTCACCCATCTCACCTTCTATCTCACTCCTAGGTGTGAGTGCAGCTACTGAGTCGATGACGAGTATATCGATAGCTCCAGATCTTATGAGGTGGTCAGCGATCTCTAACCCTTGCTCTCCATTATCTGGTTGAGAGATAAGGAGATTATTGGTATCGACACCTAAGGCCTCGGCATATGACTTGTCAAATGCATGCTCTGCATCGATAAATGCTGCGATGCCTCCTTGTTTTTGGCATTCTGCGATGGTATGGATAGCCAATGTGGTCTTTCCTGAGGATTCTGGACCATAGATCTCTACTACTCTACCCTTAGGGAGTCCGCCTATGCCCAATGCGATATCCAACCCTAACGAACCTGTACTGATCGCCTCTACATCAGCTACTTTCTTATCTCCGAGTTTCATGATTGTACCCTTACCGTAAGTCTTTTCAAGCTTATCGAGAGTAAGATTTAGTGCTTTTAATTTCGCCTCTTTTTCTTTTGACATTGTTACAGGTTTATATATTAAGAATATGTGTATACAAAAGTAACTTTAATATGTCAGTAAACAAAAAAAACCCATTTACTCGGAGGTAAATGGGTTTCATCATTTTTTTTTGATAATCTATCGTATCAACAATATGCGTACATCATCAGAATGATCTGCTGAGTTGCAAGATGTTATTGATAGAGTTCTCGGTTGGTTTAAATGTCACTTTGGGTAATATGCTCAGTGACTGTCTCAGGGTCTCTAATTCATTCAATACTATGCCTCCCTCTGCTAACCAATGTTCTACTTCGAACTTAGTAAGTATCGGACAATCGTCGAATAAAAAAGAAACAAGTGAATTTGAAGTGTAGCTGTGCTGCATACAGTAAGTTTAGTTAAAGGAATGAGATGTATATAAAACAGGTGTTGACTGTGAGTTATTGTACTCGGTACCAGTACTGTGTCCGTCCCAACCAAGAAAATCCGATATACCCTCTTACTTCGAGGGTATTGGCATCTTTGAGGTTGATACTGCAAGAGTAGACCTTTCCACTTCCTGGATCTAGGATACTGCCATTGTCATATCCTTGTCCTTCTGCTGTCATATCATAGACAACATTCATGCCTACAATTGGGGCACCCTTGAGATCGCCATCACAATCGTTGCAGTGAGTAGCTGTTGCACCTTCGAGGAGTTTGATGACTTCTCCGTAGAGTACGCCGTCTTGTTCGTAGAGTTTGATATGGGATTTTTCGACATTATCTTCATCATCTACGGTCTTCCAGATGCCTGTAATCGTCTGAGCTGATAGCATGGATGTACTGATGAGTAATCCCAAGAGAAGCGTTAAGTTTTTCATTGTTCAAGTGAATTTTATAGGTCTATAAACTGCAATTTAGGATAGCTTAGTATCTCTTAGCTACAATTTTCTTATCGTTTACTTACTTTTCACCTTACTAAACAATAAATAATTTGGCAAAGTTGAATTAAAACGTAATTATTGTCAAGTTGATCAATTGCTACAGTCTATGGTCGTAATGTACTCTAGTGGTCACCTTAGCCCATCATAATTTGCTTAGCGTACTTAGGAGTCTCTCCAGTTGACAATTTTTTTTCTTAGATGATTTGTGTCGCATGGATTAGATGACCTCGTGATGCATTTACAGCAGTGAGTAGCGTGATAGGAGTACCTCGGTCGCTTGTATGACTCAGCCTTAGTTGCGTACGGCAACACTGTATGGATCTACTGAGATCTCTACCTTATAATCCGCGACTAACTCCAATGTGGCCATATCTATGATTGTGACATAGCCATTCCGACCTTCGCAGTCTGTACTATGATGTGGTGCTGGTCCATTGACATCAATATTGCGATGTGCCACATAGACGAGTTGATTGACATCGTCTACAGCTATCCCATGCGGTTGGTAGCCTGTATGCAGTGTCTTGACTAGCGTATTATCAGTATAGTCTATGATATGGACTGAACCATTCTTGCCAGGATACGTGCTGATATCCTCGGTACATGAGACGAAGAGATAAGGTGTGGTTGTAGAGATTGACATCTCTTGAGGGAAATCGCCTGTCGGAATCGTGGCAATCAGACTATCATCATCTGTACTTAGTACTCTGACCTCGTTAGATTCTTGACATGTCAGGAAGTACTTAGAGCCGTCTGGGGTCATCTCTACCTCATGCGGATCAAGCCATGAGATCACTGTAGGAGAGACTCCATTGAGAGAGACCTTATCTATGATTGGGTTATCAATATCTGAGATGTCTATCTTATAGATAAAGTTACCGTGCTGGGCTGTGACATAGAGGATGTCATTAGTTTGATTGATGAGTGATCCGTGTGGATACTCCATAGAGCCATCGCCACCTAGAGTCTGTACGAGTTGCATCGTCTCTAGATCTACGACTGCTACTGATCCATTGGGGCTCCAATTGACGATGTAAGCATATTTCCCATCAGAGGAGATTCGGAAAGTATTCCAACTGCCGGGACCTATCTCTGCTTCGCTGATATAACTCTCGTCGATGGTACTATACTTCTGGATAGTGGATCCAGAGAAGAATATGGTATACCAGTATTGACCATCTGGAGAGACTTTGACTTGGTGAGGTGACTCTATCTCATCTGTCGATCCGACATCAATCACCCTCATCAATGTCTGTGTCTCCGCGTCGAATACTGAGACAAGATCACATCCTTGATTAGTAATATAGAATTTTCTTCTGTCTGGATCATCTGCAAACTTCACTTGTCCATCAGCATTGGGTGCTCCATTATCTATCCAGTCTTGGAGAGCAGTGTACTCTTCGATGCTGAGTGGATCTTGATTAAATGGCATGACTGGTGGTAATGTAACCCCAAGATTGGGGTCAGTATTGACGGAAAACATCAGATAACTCTGGTCAGACCTGTATGGTATCACGGGTGATCCTCCCCTACTCCCTTCGAAGAGTCTCTCCCAACTTGACAGTGAGAGACCCGCAGCTGCTATCTTACTGATATCATTGTGACAGCCTGCTGTGGCACAACTCTTGAGCATAATCTGTCCGATCTCATCAGGATATCCTTGTGAATCAAACTCTGGCTCCATCTCCTGCCCGCATGCAAAAAACAAGATGGTAATAATCATCAGAAGCGAAACTCTCTTGGATGTCATGTGAGATATTTTTTAATTTAGAATCTGTTGATTAGTTCTTGACCAATGTATAGGAAAATGTCTGATGCTCAATCTGCAATATTACCATGTATATGCCTGGTAAGATATCACTGAGATCAAGACGATGAGAAGACAATTGTTGAGAGAGTACTCTCTGTCCAAGACTATTGTAGATCGATGCATGCCCATGCACTGATCCTGCATCATCAAGAGGTGTAATCGTAACTCTATCCGTTGCGGGATTGGGTACGAGAGTATATCCACTCTCACCATGAATCGACTCCTCAGTGCTACTTATCTCACATGGATCTGAGATCTGAGTACTCGTATTACCTACTCTAGTACTGGGTGTGATGACAGTCATCCCTTCGCTGATCGCAGAAGTGACAAGAGTCTCTAGTGTACTTGCTTGTACAGATTGCATCTCCATATCATCTTGCTCACAACTACTCTCACCATTGCTCTCTGTCTTGATCAAGTACATATCGGAGAATCCTGCTCCATAACTCTTGGTATATCCAGCCATGATGTAACCACCATCTTCTGTCCCAAGTATCGATCTACCCTGATCATCAGATTGACCACCAAAGGTCTTCACCCATCTCAGATTACCTTGATTGTCAAAGGCTGCGATGTAGGCATCCTCTCCTCCTGCACCAATACTCCGAGTATAGCCTGCTACAGCGTAGTCACCATTACTAGACTGAGTGATCGACCGTCCAGTATCATAGTCATCACCTCCATGAGCAGATGACCACTCTACTCCCCCAGCGGTATCTATCTTGATAAGATAGAGATCAGCTCCTCCTTGTCCATAACTCTCAGTCTCTCCAGCGATCAGATATCCTCCTTCTTGAGATCGGATGATAGAGTGTCCGATATCATTGAGCTCACCTCCATATGTCTTCTGCCAGATGATCTGGCCTAGTGCATCAGTACGTATCGCATACACATCAGAGCTTCCGCTAAAGCTAAATGTATAACCAACCAGTACAAATCCGCCATCATCCGTCTCAGTCAAATCAAATGCAGCATCGATAGAATCACCTCCATATGTCTTGTGCCATAAGAGCTCTCCTAGGGAGTCTATCTTGAAGAGGTACATATCTCTGATACCTGAGCCATAGCTCTCTGTAAATCCTCCAATCACATAACCGCCATCCTCTGTTTGGATCGCCTTATATCCATAATCATTATCCAATCCTCCATAGATCTTGCTCCACTCATGCTTGCCAGTACGACTTAGCTTGATCACATAAGCATCTGATTGACCGCCAGCAACGAAATGCCTCTCACCTACGAAGAGAAATCCACCATCATCAGTCTGCATAAGATGGTATCCTTCATTGCCACTCCCATTGACAGAGTGGGCATTCCCCTCGGCAGCTGATCCATATGTCTGAGTCCATAGAGTGTCACCCACTGCATCAGTTGCCACTAGGTAAAACTCAGCACTAAACAATCCATCAACATCATACCATCCTGCGATTGCATATCCACCCGCTTCTGTAGCGATGACAGAGTTGGCTTCATTACCATCGATGTGTCCATATGTCTTCTGGAAGGTTACTTGTCCGATCAACTCTATACTCAGAGTGGATAGCGAGATGAGTAGTAGGCTAGCAACATTGACTATGTGGTATGGTATCTTCACTCGGTTACAGGGATATTAGTGACTAGGATTGCTGAGTTACTCTCCAGTGATACAGGGATACCTCCGATGACATCACAGTTGCAGATGATATCATACCCACTACTAAAGAGGTAATAATCACCTTTGGCTAGATCGGTAAACTGATATGAACCATCCTCCTCGCTAAGGATCTTCTGATCATAATTCTCAGGCTCAATCCCTGGAAACTCTAGTGCATCATGCTTAATGTAGACATCAGCTGTTCTGACTGGAAACTCATGATGCATGACTTGACCAGAGATCGTACCTACCTCTGGGTCTGGGATAGCCTCCATCTGATCACAACATGCAAAGATGCTAATCAAGACAGTTAAATATACTATGTGCCGGAGTGTCTTCATTCTTACTATCTAGCTAAGATAAAACTTTAGAAATTGAACAGTCATGTATTTGTCTTTAAGATGTCTGTTCTTAGACACTTAAGTAATTGTTACCCCTCTCTGTTCAAATTAATATCAGGTTTTTACTAACTATTAGGAGTATGTCTTGTTTAAGACAAAAAAAGCAATCAATCGCTTGTAATTCAATTTGTTATTGTAGTTTTAGAAAACGAAATCCGTGAGATCAACTATTACACTCTACAAATAACACTATAAAAAAATTATACACTACTATGAATTTAAGATTTACACTATTTTTCAGCTTTGTAGCGATAAGTATAGCAACCTTATCTGGGCAAGTTCTATTGGATGAAAACTTCGAATCAGGTCAACTCCCTGCTGGGTGGGAGATACAAACTAGTGCATCTGACGGTGGTTGGATAGTCGGATCGGTTGGAGCTATCTCATCACAAAATTTTGCAGTACCAGCTAACGGCTCTAGTAACATTATAGGAAGTAATGACGATAGCTGTAATTGCAATAAGAGCAATGACCTCTTGACGACTCCTCCGATCGATCTGAGTGGACAAGGATCAGTAGTACTGACATACGATGTACTCTATACTGATAATACTTATGGTGGCATCGACGAAAACGCAACAGTAGAGATCTCTCTTGACGGTGGCACTTCTTGGACTATCATCGAAGAGATTCCTGGTGCTAATGAGTGGGTAACTTATGGGATATCACTCAGTGATTATGTTGGTCAATCTTCAGTGATGATCGGATTTAGATATACTGATGGTGGCGGATGGCTCTATGGCATTGGACTTGATAATATTAGTGTCAGAGAACCTGCAGCATTGGATGTAGAGTTAGTAGAGCTTACTAGTCCTATCTTCGGTGAAGTGGGTAAGGAATTTCCTCTCGAAGGTTCCCTTATCAATGCAGGGGGTGATCCTATCACCGAACTAGAGTTTACATACACGATCAATAGTGGTATACCTACTGTCGAGACATTAGATAATCTTAATATCTCTGCTTTTGAAAATTATACTTTCGTATTGCAAAATGCTTGGCTACCTGAAACAGAAGGCAATTTCACAGTAGAAGTAACTATCACGGCTGTCAATGGTGGTGTGGACGAGAATGTAGACAACAATACTCTCTCATTCACTACAGACATCTTTGGCGAAGTCATTGTACCTAACAAGATCAGCGAATTCATCAGTGGTGGTACACCAGAGATTACTGAGATCTCTGGAGCATCTGTTCTCCTCAATGGACCAACAGATCTAGATTTTTTCCCAGTATTGGGCCGAGATCAGTTATGGGTAATCAATGAAGAGGTAGAGAATACAGGCGGAAGTACTGTAATGATTACAGGTGCAGTAGCTGGTAATCCGACATTTGATCGAAGAGTGGATGGCAATGCATGGCACTTCATGTCATTACCTACAGCGATAGCCTTTAGCGATGATAACTTTAACTTTGCCACATCACCTGGTGTACAGGATGCTAACCACTCAGGGGGTACATTTACTGGACCATCATTGTGGTCAAGTGACCTTGATATCTACGCGATGCCTTCTGGCGGGAATGGGAGTCACCTCGACATGCTGCACGGTAGTCCGTTGAGTAGAGGTATTGCTCATGAAGTAGACAATGTCTTCTGGGTCTATGACGATTGGAATAAAGATATCGTAAGATACGACTTCGTAGATGATCACGGTCCTGGTAATGATTACCATGCAGATGCTCTCGTGAGGAGATATAGCAATATGGGTATCTCTGGCGACAGTGATATCCCTAATCATATGATTATAGACAAGTCTACTGGATGGCTCTATATCGTTGATAATGGCACTGATAGAGTCCTAAGATTAGACATTAATTCTGGGGCAGTCTCATTTACTCTGCCGCTTATCAATGAACCATTGACAGAACACTCTGCGATGGGTGGATTTACCTTTGAGACTATCATTAGCGATGGACTCGATAGACCATCTGGTATAGAGATTATTGGCAATAGACTGCTCGTAGGAGACTATGCTAATGGAGATATCAAAGTCTATGACATGGACAATGACTACGTCGAGATCGGTACTATCAGCACTGGACAAGAGGGTCTGACAGGAATCAAGGTAGGACCTGATGGCAATATCTGGTACACTAACAAGCTCCAAAACTCCGTAAACGTAGCTCTTCCAGGTAATGAAATCTCAAATACCGTCGACCAACTCCGCGAGATCAACCTGAGTGTCAATCCTAATCCTACAAGCGATGTTGTCAACGTGAAGATCAGTAACCTAGACCATAACTCTAAGGTATCGATCGTACTTACTAATATCTCTGGTCAAGAAGTATACAGAGTAGATAATGCCTCAGCAACTACTCAGGTAGATCTATCTCCATTCCACAATGGGAGCTACTTACTTACCGTCCAAAACGATAAGATTACTCAGACTGAGCTCATCATACTCAACAAGCAATAGAGTACTTACTACATACACTCTCTAAGAGAACTGTCCCGAGCCTGATCTACTGTCAAGCTCGGGACTTTTTTTTCATACTAGTTTGTGATTCTGATCTATGAGATCCTCTACTCTAGGTAAATGGAACTCTCGTAACTCTAAAGTCCTATCTATAGTCTATGATATGGCATGTATTACCAGTACGAAGTGTCGAAGAATTGGAAAGGAACAGGTGGACAGGCTCTATCCAATAATGGCTCATACACAGATTTGGCTCTAAAAAACACTGCGTTACCCGAAGAAGCTCTGCATCAATCTAGTTGAGTCATGTAAGTCTATGAGTATATTTTTGATGGAGATTACGCTATCACGAGGTACTTTCGTAATAGGATTTAAAATGTGATCTTGACTAAATTCAAAGCTCCACTGGTCTCACTCACCACGAGCATACTGTTATTACTAATTTGCTCTGCGTCTTCAAATCTGAGACGAAGGTTTTCGTACTCGGTATTGAGAACTGTCTTACGGACCATATTGCCTATCGGGTCTAGAGAGTAGCTACTTGCGGTATTGTTTTTCTTCACTTCATCATTGAAGACAATCTGGAATCTTGAGGGAGTCTTCATCAGTCCATATGAGCTGTATACTGCGTCATCATCCTGTGAAAATTGTTTTTTGTAGATTACATTTTTCCACAGTTCGGTATGTGACTTATCTACAGAGACCACGATGATATCTTCTGTATAGTGATCGATGAAGCCAGAGAGTCCGTCACTCGTCCTACTATAGGGTGATGGTGTCCTCCTGATATATTGCTTATACATCTCACCGATCCATAGAAAACTGCCGTCCTGCTGGAAGACCACATCTTTGATAAAGTAATAATCAAGTGTATTATTGACTCCTCTACGCTTGCCATTGACTGTCTGGACAAACAACTGATCAAATGATTGGTAGACTATCTCTCCATCTGTACTCATCGATGAGAGAGGGGTGCTATAGTAGAAGTATCCGAGGGCAGAGGATCGATTAGCTTCTGTATAGAGACCAATGACAAGGAGAGCCTCATTGACATCGTCGTAAGTAAGGTGGATATCCTTACTGAGATACTGCGGCATACTGATTTCGGCTTGATAGGCCTTAGTCATCCCCTCACTGATGTGTCTAAGTAAGAGAGAGTGAGACCTTGCCTTGGCCCTATTATTCCACCGTTCGTAGAGCATGATGATCTCCTGTTGGTTGGAGACGACCATATCTTTGAACTTATACTCCGGTTCTGGTTCGAAGGATTTGATCTCTGATTCCCACGTTATCTTATGAGCATTGAGATCTATCATGAAGAGATTGAGACTAGACTCTCTCCCTCTATTGAACACTACGAGTGAGTTCATATCCTCCGAGTAGCTATACTTGAAGTTATCTTTGAATCGTCGCTTGGGGTAAGTCCCTAGGACAACTGTATCTTGCATCTCACCGAGATCATTGATGATATGCTGACTGAGTACTAGCGAATCCTTGTCTATCGTACTGAAGACTATAGATGCCGAGTTGCGATGAGAGACTACTGCTATGATCCTTGGCTCTGGTCTATTGAGTACGATCTCTCTAGTATACTTGTACTTCAGATTCTCATCGAAGACATCTATATGTTGCATTTTGACTTGATCTCTGAAGAGTAGGATATTTTCCTTCTTTTGCCCTAGCACGATATACTTCTTATCTAGCTTGATGTCGATATCTGGTGAGATTATCACCTCTTGCGATAGTCCATTGATACTGCTCAAGCCAAAGAGCATGAGGAGTAAGATACTGCTACTATACTTGAGAAGACTTTGATCCATACGGTGACCTGAGTGATTTTAAGAGATATATCTCCCTAAGTTACGATAGCTCTAGGTAATATTCCAGCGATTTATCATATTACTGATTGCTGCAGATGACTTTGTACGATGAGTGATTTACTCGATGATTTAATTTGTCATCTCCCTATTACTCGAGAGTCAAGTAAACTCCAGGAGCATATCACGATCGCAATATACTTACTCAGTAACTGATTAGCTTGGTAACATCGTAAATCAGACTTCTCATCAATCCCCTCTGTATGTAATCTGATATTGATTCTTGATAAAAAAAAGCAGAGGTTATGACAAAAAAGAGAGAAAACCAAAACCTGATTTTCTCTCCTCACTATCTATTTGTAATTATTGTTAATTATCTGACGATAATCAACTTACCCTGTCCCTTGGCAAAGTTCTTATCAAATAAGATTCTTTCGTTCTTGTCAATGAATAGTCTATAATAATAGATACCATTTGGCAACACATTGCCTGAGCTATCAGTACCATCCCAGATATAGAATGTCCGATCTCTCCCTACTGGTAATTGGAAATCATCCTGGGTAACTGTGTGTATAGCTTGACCAATATCATTAAAGATAATCAGAGCAAACTCCTCAGGTATGTCACCACCTGTGGCATTATAGACGAACTTTGTAGTACCTGAGAATGGATTAGGGTAGTTAGTGAAACTTGTAATCCTGGACTCTAGTACAACCACAAAGTCTACAGAGTATCCATAATCGCCAGAAAGATTACCAGCATTGTCCTCTGCTTGTACCGTAAGTGTATAGTCTCCTGCTGGTAGCGTAGGCGTATAGATTAGTGTCGCTTGATTACTCTCTCCTCCTGCTACAGCTGGGATGAACTCCACATCTGGCCCTAACACATCAATATGCTCAACAGTACCATCCGGGTGAGTAAGTACGAGTGCAAACAGCTCAGGATCTTCTATCAGTGAGTAGAGATTATCTTCTGTGAGTGTCACTTGGATACCTGGATTAGGACTCACTACGTCACCATTGTCTATTCTGATTCCATCAAATGTTACATCGAGGAGTGGATTGAGATCATTCCCTGCTATCTCAAACTTCAGAATACCAATATTATTAAAGAAGTAGAGCTCTGGCTGATCTTCATTTGGATTGATATTGATTTGAAGGTCATATTTTCCGGAAGGAAGATCAGTAGTACTATACTCTATGCCATAGTTAGCATCACTATTCCTTGGCAATGCATCATAGCGTTGACTCCATGAGACGGATTCATTGTTCTCACCTACGATACTGTAGCTGACAAGCATCTCAGACATATCTACGTCTGAGATATTCTTGACATCATAGTCTAGTGTGAGTAGCTCACCTTTAGAGAGCAATGGTGAGTTGAATGCATAGTTATCTCCATTAGGGTTAATGACTGCTTCTGGGAGAGGTACGTAGTATACCCTCCAGTAATCAAGTGATGCAGCTGTCAAGTCTGTTTCATCTTGGACGTTGTATACGAGTTCGAGATATGGATAATTTGCTGCATTGACATTACTAAGATTAGCGGAGTAATCAGTGAGATTCTCTACGAGTAGTGTTTTCTCTCCATCATCACTGATGCCATAGATTGTGATACTTTGTGTATCATTTGCATTGGTGCTGAGTGGTTCCCACTCCAGTGTTTCCCACTGAGCAGCTGGACCTATCAGCGTACTTGTGACATCTCCTTGTGACCCTTTACCATCGATCAATATTTGTCCTGTGATGATGTCGCCTGGGTCATTTGCAATCACTTCGGTAAGTGGTCCTACTCCCTTCTGATAAGCAAAGATATATGGGACTTCTTCCTCAGCAAGTCTACTGACATCTGTAGCTCCATGAGACTCTAGTACTGATATGATGCTCCTGCCAAATATCGCTTCGTCTCCTGCCCAGTCTGCTGCTGAGTATGAGTGTACGCTTGACTGTATCGTATAGATGAGTACGTAGTGACCATCAGGGATATCGTTTTCGAGGAAGTCTAGGAAGCAGTTTCTCCTATTCGGATTGTGTAATGAGAACGGCCAAGCCTTACGGTCTCTACCATTGAGTATCTGCGCTGGAGTATAAGCACATGATTCGTCCCCACCTGCAGCGAGAGACCATGGCTCTGATGTTTCGGGATCTACGATTGTGACATAGATACCAGAGACGATATCTGGACTAAAGAACTCGTCTTGGTAATTAACTTCTGTCAAATCACTATCTACATAGTAAGCTGGCCACCCATCTTGTTTTCGAGATTGATTTGTAACCTTATGCTCCTTGGGCACTTTACTGAAGTCCATCACCCTTGACTCTAGCATATCAAGACCATCATATGTAATGTCGAGTTGCTGATAATAGTGGCTTTGGTTCCAACCAATCCCTTTCTCTGGGTAGTAGATAAATGATGATCCCTTCCACTCGTCTACTTGTGACTCTGTGCTCTGTACTCTCCAATAGTAGACAGTATTAGATTGGTAATTAATGGTTGGCTTCCACTCGATAAGTCCTCCATATGCCTTGACTACCGACTCTAACATGAGTGGACTATCAAAGAGCTCAGTAGTATCTATCTGTATGACATAGTCTGAGGCATCTAAGAATGCATTATCAGTACTTGCTCTCAATGTAATATCACTATCGACAAGCATTGCATATTCCTTAGGAGAGATTGGCTTAGCTGTACCATCAAATGCAAATGTGACGTAACCCTCTCCATAGATATCTGAGAGTCTATTATTATTCTCCGCTTCTGGGTCGGGTATCTCATCTATCTGAAGATTCTGATCGATAATGATGTCAAACTCATTTCTACCCAAGATTTTTGCTTGATTGACTGGGATGGTATGCGTGATGACCTTAGAGTATGGTGGTGTAGACGTCGTCCCGTAGAATGTGTCTACTTCTTCTTCATAATCATGGATAATCATATAATCTAGAGTCTCATCAGTCCAGTTACCCGTATTGTATATCTCAAAGCTGAAGTCAATACTATCAAGGTTAGAACTGAGTTGCTCAGGTTGTGTAGAGACATTCTCTATCGTAGGGACATAATCCGGACCATCAAATGAGATCAAGTCTAGAGCTGGATCACCATGCACAGTAAACTGCTCCATCAATGTCAAGAAGTTAAAGTCAGCCGTAAAGTCTTCCTCTAAGTACTCTACAACTCCCTTAGTATGTGATCCTAACTCTTCGTTGTAAAGTTCGTCACCTTGGTTTCTATAGAGTTCTAATCCTAGGATAGCTTGTGCATAGAGTTGAGCATTACCCGATGATGCAAGGAATGCAATAGATCCTACCTCTGGTTCTGTGACAAACTTTTCACTCAGTCCAAAACTGTGAGCAAAAATATCTCCTGAGTGACACCCGAGGGAGAGGATGACCGGTAGTTTTCCTTGGTTTTCGTACTCTGAAGGCTCCTCGATACTGAAATCAAACGTACCAGTACTTGAGTGTCCAAAAAATGTAATCAGACTTGCCCCATCATTGATATCATCTTTGATGACATCGGAAGTGACCGTCTGTATCTCACTAGATGATGTCTTCCGATAAGTATGTACATCTGCACCGAATGTTGAGTTCTCGATGATGCCTCTCATCTGCTCGAGATAGTTATAGATAACGTCTGCCTCGTTTTGAGATCCTCCACTGAGGTGGATGATTTTTTTCATCCATGCTTTATCTTCTAATGTCTGTCCATACTCACTGATATCTTCGTGGTTCCTTACTTTTGATAGGTAATCGAGTGCTGACTCTTGTGATCTGACAGCTAGCCTCCCTACTTTGAACATCGGAGATATCCGATTATTATCACTCAATAAGAGGTTGTCCGAGCCTGGATATCCCCAAGTAGGAAGATGATATGATGGATCTTTCCTATAACTCGCATAGTCAAGCCCCTTACCAAACATGAATACGTACTCGAGATCATCTATACTATTCCCTGCTTCTCTGATAAAGTTCTGGATACCGATAGAGTGCCCTTTGGTACCATATGCATACTGATCAATGATATCTTCTGAGTTGACAATATTGACAGTGTGACTCCCTCCTGCTGCAGATTCTCTATACTGCTTGTACTGCTCTGCTGCAGAGTTGCCTCCTGTATTCAGTACTTCAGTGGTAATCATGAGGTAGTCTCCTGAGAGTGTCTTATAATCTACATATTGTTTAGCACCTAAGTCTATGCTTTGACTTCTTTGGTTCATGATATTGATCTTAGTCTTACTACTACTTGGTGGCAATAAGAATTTGATCCCATTGATCGTCGGTTCAGGAGTGATAATCCGCTGATTATTGATATCTACCACTACTGTACTCGAGGTAAAGTTATAGTTGTCTATCTCAAAATATCTCTGATCAGCAGATGCTTCTAGATTCATCTGGAACGACTCTGGGTCATCAGAGATGAATCTTCTTGGATAAGTGACTCCTACTTTAGCGATGATTGATTTTTTGTGTAATTCTGTCTGACCAAGACCGTTGAGTTTCACATTGATATTATTGATGATATCAGATAACTGGAGAGCTACTGAGTAGTCATCTACAGTACTTGGGTTAGCATTACGGATCATCCGTGGAGTATCATTGACGATGACCTCTGTCTGGTGTTGCAAGAAGTAGATCCCTTGTCTAATACTGAGAGATGGACTAGGTGCATCGCTACCTGTATACTTATTATTCGCTGAGATGTTCCACTCAAATGCACTTCTCTCTGGAGAACCAAAACCCTCAGCAGGTTGATAATGCGAAAATGAGAGTTGCCTATTGAGATCTACGTATGGACCAGAATGACTCTCACTGAAGATGAGCTCCTCAGTATGCATATAGTATTGCTCTTTGTCTGGCAGATTAGTCAATAAGCTATTGACCTGTTCATATCTCACTGGGTTAGACTCACCATATGCAAGGAAGTATCTTGAGTTATCAGTGTACATACTGTAATACGGATTGAGTCTATCTGCTTCTGACCGGAATAAGAACTGATCCAACCATCCATCATTCCTCTCTCCGTAGAATTCTATGTAATCTGAAGACCCAAAGGTCCCGTTAGTACTGACACTCATCGCTACTGGCTGTCCATTTCTGTAGAGCTGTAGTTCTGCACCGGTCTTGCCATTGATAGGGAACCCAGCGCTTGCTAGCTCAGAGTACGTCACTCTATAGTATCCGTCAGCATCAAGGTCTATCGTAGCATATTCCTTAGTGTAGTCGATCCATTCATTACCGTAATACTCTTGATTATTGATTAACATTTGCCCCTGAAGTGCAAATATTCCAACTGTCATCAGTAATGACAACGGCACAATTGTATTTACTACAAATTTTTCAAGTAAAGAAAACGATTTCATCATGATATGAAAATGTGGTTATAAAGGATGGTAAAGATAATACATTTAATAAACTTATAATGTGTTATAACGTCACAATAAGCAAGTTAAGTACTTACTGTGTGTCTAGCAACTCACTAAAGAGTCTATTAGTAATATCAGATAGGATGTAAAGGTGGTCCCAAACCCCACCCTTATCAGAGGTAGGACCCTACAGTACACCGTTACCCCTATCCCGATCAGTTGATTAACTTCGCTTTTTGAAAAGAGTTTTTGCTTTTGTAAAATAGAAGACAATTCAGTGTTGATAACTGCTCTCATCCTTACATACCTTGCGTGCTGCTTGATCAATGTCATCTATTGGTCATCAGTCTGCACACCTCTCAATCAACTGGAAGAGAGCCAGCTCGATGATAATCACCAATATGCTATCACTATTCTCATCTGTAGTAAGGACAACTCGCAACAAGTCGGTACACTCCTAGACTCTCTCGACTCGCAGATCAATGTCTCATCAATGGTCAAAGTATTGATAGTCAACGACTACAGTGATCCCTCTCATACACGTAGATTAGCAGCTCTACAGAGTAGGTTTCCGATAGAGATCATCCATGCTGACCAAGACATCCCTGGCAAGAAGGCAGCGCTAATGACAGGAATCAAGTGGATATCATCTGGGGTCATACTACTTACTGACGGAGATTGCAGACCTAGACCTGAGTGGATCGCCACGCTGAGTCAGTCTGTCACCCCTGATCATGCTGCACTTGGATATAGCCCATACCGGAGACAGTCAGGGATCGTCAATACTTGGATACGTTACGAAGGATTCATAACAGCAATACAGTATCTTGGATGGGCTGCACTCCGCAAGTCCTACATGGGAGTGGGCAGATCTCTTGCCTTCCATAGCAGCTCAGTCAAGTCACTTACGCTATCAGATCTCAACCCCTCGATCGCCTCAGGTGACGACGATATGCTTATCCAATACCTCGCCTCAGCACGTCCCGTACTACGATCCACAGCATATGTAGATACCGATGCCCCTCTATCATGGAGAGATTATTGGCGTCAGAAGCGGCGTCACTATTCGATCTCTACAGACTATCCCTTAGGTCATCAGATAAGACTATCTCTCTTCTCAATCTCACAGATTTTGATTTTGATCTTTGGTGTCTCTGGCCTAGTTGTGGGGTTAGGTCCGTTGATCCTAACTGTATGGTGTGTACGCTTAGGATGTATTGCACTCATATCGTGGAGAACTTTTGGACGTCTTGAGCAGCGAGATCTTTGGTTTTTGCTCCCATTATTGGATGGATTGCTCAGTATCTACTACCTTGTGTTTGGTATGACATTTTTACTTCCAAAGCCCAAATCATGGTAGCAGATATCTCTCTTCTCCTTAAGTACTTTCCTGATCTGACAGAGACTCAGCAGGAGCAGTTTGCATCACTTGTACCCCTTTACGTAGAGTGGAATAGTCAGATCAATGTCGTCTCTCGCAAGGATATAGAGAACCTTATGGAGCGGCATATCCTGCATAGTCTGATGATTGCGAAGTACTTGACTTTTCAGCCTGGAGCTGAGATTCTTGATCTTGGATGTGGGGGTGGATTTCCAGGGATACCACTTGCCATCCTGTTTCCAGAGACGCAGTGGCATCTCATCGATGCCCGATCCAAGAAGATTATCGTAGTCAATGCTGTCATAGAGAGTCTCGGACTGAGCAATGCCAGAGCCAGTCATGGAAGAGCTGAAGAACTCAAGTCTAGATATGACTTCGTCGTGACTCGGGCTGTAGCCAAATGTGAAAAACTCATGGAATGGTCTCGCAAATTGATCAAAAAGAAGCAAGTCCACTCTGTCCCCAATGGACTCATCGCCCTCAAAGGTGGCAACCTTAAAGAAGAACTCAAAGCTCTACCCAAGTGGGACTACACAGAGGTATATCCAGCTTCTGACTACTTCGACGAGGCATTCTTCGAAGAGAAAAATCTCGTCTATATCCAAGGTTAATCTATCTATCCATAAGTAATTGCTCCAAATACTGAGGTTCGCTTAAGGTAAAGATACTCTTGAGTAGAGCTATCCTCTCTGTATTGTCCTTCTTATTCCCTGTGTAGACTGCTCTGATCATCAGATTCTTACTCGTATGCTCTGTACTGACAAACTCAAAGATATCTGTCCGATATCCAGCACTCTCTAGGAGCAGACATCTGATCGTGTCAGTAAGTATCTCTGCTTGTCTCTCTAGGAGGATCCCATGCTGTGTGATGGGCTGAGTGATGACGTGATGTGACATCGATTTCCTTACTTGCTTGTGACAGCAAGGCGAAGCGATGATATATTTAGCTTGACTCTTAATCCCCTTATGCAAGGCGATATCAGTAGCGATATCACATGCATGCAAGGCGATCAAGACCGATCCACGGTCCATCTCTATCTGATTGATATCACTATATGTAAATGTAAGATTGTCGAGTCCTGATTCCGCAACTATTGCTCGATTGGACTCGATTACTGACTCCTTGAGATCTATCCCTATAGTCTCTATCCCATCGTGTCCTTGTGCCCTTAGGTAGTGATGAATCGCCATAGTCAAGTATCCCTTACCACACCCAAAGTCATATAACTTGAGATCAGAGAGATCTCCCTGGTTAAATGTGGTACTCAATATCTCGACGAACTTATTGATCTGACGATACTTGCCGTACATACTCTTCTTGACTTCTCCTTGAGAGGTCGTAATCCCCAGTCTATGCAGAAATGGTGCCGTCCGTGGCACGAGATACTTCTTATCTATCTTGGTGTGGAGCTTAGAGTTGGAGCGGTTGTGTGTCTTGAGTGTGACCTTACCCTTACCATTGTGGAGGATCTGAGTATCAGTCGTCGGGAGTTGTATCAATACTTGCTTATAATATTGCCAATGAGTCTGAAGATCAGTGACTAAGCCTGTAGTTGTCAGAGGAGTAGTGAAGCACTGAGTCTGTGTGAATTCACTGACAGAGTAGGCATCTGCATCTTGCTTAGGGTGGGTCGTAATCACTCTCTTCGTGTACTTAGCCTCTGTGAGAGGGTTGCTCATCACTACCTTGATAGAGTGATTGTTGTCAGTCAGGTCTGCGACTAATTGCTCTATCCATTTCTGTACTTCGTCTCGTTTGATGCCTTGCTTTTTTATACCTTTAACGCTAAGTTGAGTGATTACTCACTCTGCAATCAAAATTACTGCTTTTCTACTATCAATGAATAATTCTTTTTTAGATACGGTACTTTACCAATTTGGGGATATCCAGCTGACATTGGGGATGCTCATCCTATGGATCTTGGGCATGCTCATCCTCTTGATAGGCTATCGTGTGATAAGACGTAGAGTACTGCCATCTATCTACCAACAGAGGACCTACATCACCGAAGAGGAGAAGAGTGAACTGCACAGACTACTCAAGACTACTACGCTGATCATAGGCTTACTCATCACACTCGTCTCTTCGGGTCTAGACCTTGATCTGACTCCAAAGTCCAATGTCGACTTCAAGATTAGCTATCTATTGGTTACCGTCATCATCTTCTATGTTGCTTGGATTAGTAATTGGTTTACCTCACACATCTTTATCCATGACGCTTTCGCTGAAAAGGAAGAAACCAAATCAGCAGAGCTCCAAGACGCTAAACCTCTCAATACAGAACATCGAATCTCAAGGATAGGCCGATGGGCACTGCTCGTACTTGCTGCCAATGTGGTAGTGCATATGATCAATATCAATTATACCTTGTTTTCGAGGAAGTTGAGTGATGGGATAGTCTTTGACTTCAAGATCAGTAATATCCTCGTCTTGATCCTCATCATACTTGGTACTCAACTCGTCGTATGGCTGATTACCAATGTAATCCTCAAGAATATTGCCATCAGGAACAACCTAGATCAAGGTGCCGCATTTGCAATCAAGCAACTCATCAGGTATGTCATCTGGACATTTGCCATCTTCTTTGGGCTTGATGCCCTTGGCATAGATGTCACCCTCTTGCTCGGTGGTGCTGCTGCTCTACTTGTAGGTATCGGACTCGGGCTGCAGCAGACATTTAATGACTTCATCTCTGGTGTGGTTCTGCTCTTTGAGAGATCTGTCAAAGTAGGTGATATGCTAGAGACACATGGCCGTATCGGGACAATCAAGAAGATAGGCCTTAGGTCATCTATCGTCGAGTCGAGGGCTCTAGAGTCGATCATCGTACCCAATAGCCAACTCGTCAACTCTGAGGTAATTAACTGGTCGTATGATACAGATAAGTGTAGATTCGTAATAGATGTCTCGGTTGCTTATGGGACTGATACTAAGCATCTCAAGACTCTCTTACTCAAGATGGTCAGGGATAATCCTTATGTGATGCAGTTCCCCGCTCCGTTTGTAAGATTTGTTAGCTTTGGCGAGAGTAGTCTTGACTTCAAATTGTACTTCTTCTCTCGCAACTTCTTAGTGATCGAGGACATTAAGTCTGATATGAGATTTGAAATCGACGAGATCTTTAGAAATCATAAGATTAGCATTCCATTTCCTCAGAGAGAAATTAAGATTGTAAAAGAGTGACCTGCTCGATAGCTCTTGCCGTGTAGATTACTCATAAGGAATAGGCATGACCATCATAAAACTTAACCTGGGGCCAAAAAAGTTTGAAAAACCCAATTTTCTTATCTTTGGAGCATGTCAGTCAGCAATCTTTTGGATACAAGTACGCCAAGCTTTAGTGATGTTATTGGAAATGGTAAAACTTATGAAGTGCCACCTTACCAACGAGACTATTCTTGGAAAAAAGATCACTGGGAGGATTTATCAGAATGAGAACAAACAAGGAACGAATAAGTCTTCTACCTACACTACGATAGCCTAACCAATCTAGTGCATATCTCATGGACGATCCTAACTCACAAAAAAATATATAATGAAAAGCACCCTAATCACTGCCCTCATCTTAGTCCTAGGTTACCTCTCATATACCTATATCTACAAAGCTCCCAAGTATACCGCTGGAGAGAAGACCGAAGAGATAGCTGCTGTATTGAGAGATGGCTCACCATTTACCTTGAGTGAGTTGCATGGGAAGTATGTATTGCTTGACTTCTGGGGATCATGGTGTGGTCCCTGTCGGGCTGAATCACCGGCACTCGTCCAGCTCAATCAGAGAATGAAGGGCCGAAAATTTGCTCATGCGGATGGATTCGAGATCGTCAGTGTAGGCGTAGAGTCGTCAGAGAAATCATGGAATGCCGCGATCGTTAGAGACCAACTAGACTGGAAGTATCACATCATCCAGACTGATAGATTCAAATCTCCTCTAACATTGCTTTACAAAGTCAGAGAGATCCCCACCAAATATCTCCTCGATACGAATGGCGAAGTCCTTTTTGTCAATCCATCATTTGACCAGATCAATAGTTACCTCGATCAGCAGTCAGAGTAGACAGTATTACATTTACATCAGTGACAAAGATGACAAAATGACATAAATCCTCGATTGGCAAAGTCATTGATAACTATAATACTGAACTGATTATCACAATACATAAAACAGAACCACATCTTTAGAAGAATCAAAGAAATGGCAAAGAAATCCAAAGAAGAGAAAGCAATCGCAAAGCTGGAAAAGCAAATAGAAGAGCTCACACAACAGTTAGAAGAGAAGGAAGCCGAAAATCTAGAATCTAAGGACAAGCACCTAAGACTCTACGCTGAGTTTGAAAACTTCCGCAAGCGGACCAATAAAGAACGTCTAGAGCTCATGAGTACTGCCGCTGAGAGTACCCTCAAGTCACTCCTCCCTGTACTCGATGACTTCGATAGAGCTAAGTCGAGTGCTGACAATGATGAGAGTGTCGAACAGTTCAGCGAAGGAGTACAGCTCGTCTATGACAAACTGAAAAGCAATATGGCGACACTTGGTCTCGTATCGATGGAGAGCACACATGAGGTCTTCGATCCTGAGTTGCACGAGGCAGTTACAGATATCCCTGCACCTACCGAGGACCTCAAGGGAAAGGTAATAGACACCATAGAGAAGGGATATAAACTCAATGATAAAATCATCCGCTACGCTAAAGTAGTGGTCGGAAAATAATTAGAATGGCTAAGAGAGATTTTTACGACATACTTGGAGTAGATAAGAGTGCTGATAGTGCTACCATCAAGAAGGCATACCGTAAGGTGGCCATAAAGTATCATCCAGATAAGAATCCGGACAACAAAGAAGCGGAGGAAAAATTCAAAGAGGCAGCAGAAGCATATGAGGTACTCTCTGACCCCGATAAGAAAGCTAAGTATGATCGATTTGGTCATGCAGGCATGAATGGTGGTGGAGGATTCAGTGGTGGCAACATGAATATGGACGATATCTTCCAACAATTCGGCCACATGTTTGGCGATCAAGGGAGTCCTTTTGACTCATTCTTCGGTGGTGGAGGTAGAGCAAGTGGGCAGAGAGCTCGTGGGCAAAAAGGAAACAATATCCGGATCAAAGTCGGACTCTCTCTCTCAGAAATCCAAAATGGTGTCACCAAAAAAATCAAAGTAAAAAAGAATGTCACTTGCGGACAGTGTGACGGTAGTGGCGCCAAAGATAGCCAATCAACACAGACATGTAGCACGTGTAATGGCGGCGGATATGTCCGTCAGGTCAAAAATACATTCCTCGGTCAGATGCAGACTACTGGCCTCTGTCCCACTTGCCAAGGGGCAGGGACTAAGATCACTGCCACTTGCGGTAAATGCAAAGGCGAAGGCACGACTTATGATGAAGAGACGATCGAGATAGAGATCCCAGCAGGAGTAGAGGCTGGCATGCAACTCTCTATGCGTGGCAAGGGTAATGCCGGCAAACGTGGTGGACCCAAAGGTGACCTCCTCATCAATATCGAAGAGAAACCTCATGATGACTTTAGCAGAGATGGACAGAATATTATCTACGACCTCTTCCTCAACTTTGCAGATGCAGCTCTCGGAACATCCGTAGAGGTGCCTACTCTGTCTGGAAAAGTAAAAATCAAAGTGCCACCAGGTACACCAGCTGGCAAGATCTTTAGACTCAGAGAGAAAGGCCTGCCTAGTGTGCAGGCATATGGCAAAGGAGATCAACTGATCAATGTCAATATCTGGACTCCTAAACAGCTCAATGCCGAAGAAAAAGCTCTGATGGAAAAACTCAGAACAATGCCTAACTTCCAACCAGCTCCCGGAGATAAAGAGAAGGGCTTCTTCGAACGAATGAAAGACTACTTCAATTAGTCATATGCGGATACTCAACTCACTTAGCTTATGTCTCATTGCTATCCTTACCTTAGGAAGTTGTCAATCTGGGACACTCAGTAAGGCTACTCTCGATATAGACAGTGGTATCTGGGATGAGTCGACACGGTTAGTCAGTAGCTTTGAGATACTCGATACGATCAGTTACTATGATCTCCATCTAGATATAGAGCATAGTACAGACTATCTATACGAAAACATCTATGTGCAGATAGAAACTCAATTTCCACATAAGGATGCCGTAACACAAGTCCTTCCCTTAGACTTTGCTGATAAAAAAGGAGCATGGTACGGCAAGTGTGGCGGTAATATCTGCGACCTCAGAGTAGTCCTCAAAGAAAAGACTCGATTCGACGCTATCGGCATGTATACTCTTACGATTAGTCAATACTCTCGAGTACCTGATCTCGATGGCATCTATGAGTTGTCTCTGAGTGTGAGAGCTTCAGAATAAATCACGAGACACTTTAGTCAAATAGATAGGAGACAAATTCGAAGAAAAAACACAATCTTTTGGAATATCAGAAATGCTCAAAAGAAGGTCTTACTTGACCTGACTCTGATCGCTAATGCTCTTATATAGATTAATAATTTCACTTATCCACTCCTCTTGTTCTAATTCCAATTTTACCGAATTAGACATCAAATAACTCCTCCGCTTATTTGGCTTCAATAACTCTTTGTTTCTCAGTTATTGTTTTTACTCTTCCTTAAGTTATTGTGCTTGTTCAATTTCTTTTTTATCGGTCTTCCCTTATTACCTCTAGTTGGGTGCTTGATATAGGAGATCCTCTAATAAGAAAGTGGAAAAGACTTGCATCTTTTCCACTTTCAAAATTCCATATTTTTCTAAAACGTTCTGAAGAGTCCTTCTCTATGTGATTAGAGAAGAATAACTTCTACTTATTCAAAACCACTTTTTTAGACAAGATGCCATTCTCTGAAGTGACTTGGATGAGATACATCCCGCTACTCAGATCACTCGCATCGATCGCAGAGTTGTGTTGGTTACTTCCTTTCTGCACATCAGATTGCTTCATCAATCTACCTTGAAGTGTATATAATGCCACAGAGTAGTCTATTGCTTCGTTAGCATTATTGATCTGTATGTTGAATGTTGCACCACTCGGATTAGGGAAGACCTGGAAGTGAGTACCGCTGACATCTAAGTCACTAGTATTGCTCAGTTGGAGACCCGTATCTACGATAGTATTCCTTATCTGACTACACTGACCATCAGTCGACGAGCTACTTACACATGCTTTGGATTCGTACAGTTTGAGATCGAGTAACTCGAAGTCATCGATATACCATCCAGGGATAAATGTCGTACCAGGCTGGACCGCAGGAGACGTATTGTCATCACTACCCCATCTGAATCTCACGACAATCTCTTGACCTGCGAACTCTGTAAGGTCGATGTATGAATCCTTATATCCATTGCTGTTGCCACTAAATGCTTGTAAACTTGGGATCGCAAACGTACCAAACTGGAGTGTAGTCTCATATCCATTGTGAATAAACTTGTCATCAACAAACTGGAAAGTATTACCTCCATCAGTACTCACCATTACAAATCCTCCATCTGCTCTGAGCTCAGTCTCATAAGCGTGGTGGAATCTGAGTACAGGAAAGTCTCCAGTCACCATGATTGGTGGTGAATCGAGAGTCTGGTCTGACTCATCAGCTACTGACTCCACCCACCATGATCTCTCTCCACTATTAGGGAAGATAGTCACTACATTGAAGACATTGAACCCTTCTAAGAATCCTACTACCCAATCTCCAGCATCTCTTATCGGATCATAGAATGTCCGAGTACTCATGATATTCTGATCAGTAGCGTATGTCACTGTAAATGATTCCTCTCTCAGAGTCTCAACATCACCAAAGTCCCATGAGATCATATTGCCTGATACTGTCGGTTCCACTGAGGCAGTTGACGATTGATATGTCATCCCAGTAGGGACTTCATCAGTAATCACCACATTATTAGCCATGTCCTCTGTGTGATTAGCATAGTAGATATCTACTGTGATCTCATCTCCTGGCTTGATGACTGTAGTTGCAGTCTTCTGTATTTTCAATTCTTTGATACATGTCGGTAGAGGCTCGAAGTTTTCGAAGCCATCCAAGTGGTTCATTGAATCACCTTGATCAGCGAGGTATCCAAGGCCTCTACGGGCAAATACTTCCCAAATCATACAATTGTGTACTCCGTCATAATTCAAGTTATCCGCTTCGAATATAGCATCTCTACCATCTACGAATCCGGGTCTACATGGCTGTATCATCATGGCATCAGTGACGAGCTTGACAGCTCTGAAGTTACCTGACTCTGTATTAGAGAGATCTTCGTCAAATCCATAGAGATCAACGAATGCCCAGTACATATCCCAGAGCATTACACTCCATACTGCACCTACACCGTGAGGCACAGAAGCATTAGCAATATCATCGTATGTCTGAGGGTTGATAGACATGTCAGTACTGTATGGGAATACTCTGATCCCACCTCCATTGACACCTTCGCCATTGATATATGGTGACATCCCTCTGATTTCTTCTCCGAAGTTATCCGCATCAGTACCGATTACTAATGCACAGAAGTCACTCCAACCTTCTCCCATCTGCTCACCTGTGTCCCCTGTACCATCTCCATCGGTGTCTAAGTTAAATAGGCAACCTGAATTACCACTCCCTCCTGTGAGTCTCGTAGAGATTCCATGACCAAACTCGTGAGCCACGATCGCATTGTCAAATGAGGCATCGAACTGGCTTGGACCTGTTGACTCCATCTCTTCGATATTGATGATTACGTCATCTCCTCCAGCCATGATATTTCTTATACGATCACAGTCACTCTTCCCCATAAATACTGTAGGGATTGTTACTGGCTCTGGGATATCACCCGCAGCCATATTAAGGAGCTCTTCGCCTGTACCACCATTGACACCTTCTACATTACAGATCACACATGCTACTGCTCCAGCATTCTGAGCAAAGAGTGCTTTCTCTGAGAAGAAACACTCTCCTCTATCTATCATCGCTACGTTACCTACGACCTCTGTGACATTATCTACAGGATTACAGACTTGTGTACCACCTTGGATATTACCATCAGTCGCCAATACAACCTTGCCATTAATCGGGCTATCTGCATAGTCAAATGCCCAGAGAGGATCATCAGCTGCTAATCCTACAGGGATGAATCCAGCTATACTTGCTGGAGACTCTACACTGAAGAGGTTGTCGCCACCTTGATCCCAAAGGAACATCTGCATCCTACCGTTTCCTCCCTCTGGAGGTGTTGCAAAGTTTGCATTGTTAGTCCCTGATCCGTCAAAAGCTTCTGCATTGACATGGTCTCCTCCGAACCCACCATTACCGTAGTTATTTGATTGGAAATTTCCATTCTCTTCGTTGAATCCGAAGTAATAGAAGTAATCATGCATTTTGTTAACCGAGTAAAACAGGTTAGTAATCGCTGCATCACTATTGAATATTGGCTCTTCCTCTGTGAGGTGATCGTAGATGAATTGGAGATCATCTCCACCATCTGGCTCGTCATCTAAGGAGAAGTTGTTTTGCTCTCTATCTTGGTAGGCATGGACGTTATTCCCTCTAGTGATTGTGTATTCTGCTCCATCTGCACCATTGGTATCGTGCCACCCAAATGGTGATGCAATGTCATCTGCTGGCTCTGTGACTACGATATGAGGACCATGTATCGGACTCTCAGTAGGCCACTCGTAGACCTTGTATGATGCACCGTCACCTGCCACCATTGCTGCACTGTGAGCTGCCTCTTGTGTCTTAGCTTCTGTATCACTCAATGCCTCTGCGTGGTGTGATCCACACGACTCACCTTGCTTATGGTTGTGATTACAGTAGACAGTATAGTTGTGGATATGCACGAGATCACCATTACTCCCATGTACAGAGATAGAGAGGTAATCCGAAGATCCTTTGAGATCTACATCGAGAGTCCAGACTGGTAAGATCTTACCTCCATCATATCTGTACTCCTTGTGCATCTTGATTGGTTGAGAGACGAATGGGACATTCGCTGCGATCAGAGAGCCATCTTCTTGCTCTGTGACTTCAATCGTATTGGCCTTGATGGCATGTCCGAGTCTTTTGCCGGTAAGTGATACCGCCTCTTGTGGGCTAAGTGTGTACTTCCCTCTATCGAGTAAGTCTGAGATACCAGAGATAGCTCTATTTCCTGAGATCGAGAGATTGTTATCTGCAGACTGTATCACATTGAGAGTGGCATTGCTGATAATAATATCTCCTATGGCTTGATTATAGTAATGTATCTGTCCTACTCCTCCATTGAGAGTAGCAGTCTGGATATACTTGAGGTCATAGAGGTCATCTTTGGTTACATCAAGGTCAGCAGATTGCGTGATGATGTATTCTTTGATCTCCTGTTGAGTGAGCTCTGACTGAGCTGCGAGAGTATTGATCAATAGCAAAGATGCTATGATGAATATCGATAGGTGTCTTTTAAGCATAGTTTTGAGTGTTTTTTTAGATTGAATACAATATACAATATCTCGGTATATTAATTCTAAATACATTTACATCAATATTGTTTTTGGTGCCAACAAGACAAAACAAGTCAGTAAAAGATAAAATCAGCTAGCATGAAGACGAAAGATACTTACATCATGGGTCGAAAACCCATCATCGATGCCCTTGAGAGTGAGCAGCAAATAGAGAGAGTATGGCTCGATAAGAATGTAAGAGGAGAGGTAGAAAAAGACCTCCGATATCTGTGTCGTCAGAGAGGTGTCCATCTCCAAGCAGTACCTAAGCAGAAGCTCAATGTCCTCGTAAAGTCCACTAATCATCAAGGTGTCGTTGCCCTTATCAGTCCGATCCAATTCTACGAGATAGAGGATGTCCTCCAACTCTCTTATGAGCATGGCCGTCAAGCAAGATTCGTAGCCCTAGATGGGATCGAAGACACTCGCAACCTTGGGGCTATCGCTAGGACTGCTCTCTGGTTTGGGGCAGATGCTCTCATCGTCCCGATCAAAGGTACTGCTGGTATCCATGCAGGTACGATCAAGTCATCGGCTGGTGCTCTACTTACTCTCAAAGTCTGTAAGGCAATCGAACTCAAAAAATCTGTTCAGTTTCTCAAGGACTCAGGTGCTCTCATCATTGGAGCTGATGCTAAAGGGACTCCTCTCAAAGAAATCAAGACACCTGACCAACCCTTCGTACTCGTGATGGGTAATGAAGAGAAGGGGCTCTCCCCATCAATCACAGATCGATGTGACATTATTACTGCTATCCATGGTACAGATGCAATAGACTCCCTCAATGTGAGTGTCGCAGCTGGCATATTGATGCATCACTTTATGTAAATATAATGAGAAGTGATAATTAGATAGACTTATCTAAGTATGATTACAGCCTTAAAGTAGAAGAGTATCACTGACTCAGATACCACGGTACATAATTAGATTGCACCTAATGGCAATCATGGGCAATACCCAATACATAATCTTCTACGACATTGAGCTGAGGTGCAGTATCGCTTCCGCTAAAATGGGTGAGTGTAGTATCTCGGAGTTGCTCGCGGGCAAATGCTGTCAAGTATTTACTGATTGGCTTGTACGTCCAGTGCCACTTCTCTTCTTCATAGCCAGTTGGTCTTTGTTCACCTTTAGCAGTATAGACAAGATAGTATCCATAGTCATTGGCATTAGTTAGGAGCCACTGGTAGATGAGTTTACCACTACCAGACTCGAAGTAAGCATTGTCAAAGGCATTGAGGTCAATGTCTGTCCCCCAGTGATGCCTTGAAGCTCCTGGCATTGCACTATACTTCATGATTTCTTTAGCTCTTAGTGCTGGATCTGAGATATCTGTGGCCGCATTGATTCCGCTACTCAATATCCGCTTACCACTCCACTTAGCTTCCCAGATCGATCGCTGATAATCGAAGTTACGGGCAGCTGACCTGATGACGAGTTTGTGTCCAGCAGCGGTCGCGGCAGCCGTCATTTGCTCATAAGCGGCTAAGGCATCAGTATGCATCATGATCCCTACCTTATCAGTATGCTCCTGTGGAATCTTGCTGAATTGTGGATGCTCACGAGGGTCAAACCTCCCCAAGATGAAGTCAAGTGTCAATAAACTTTCGTAAGGATTCTCTTCCATTATTTGTAGTTCTGGATCAGCTATTGGACTGGGCTTTGCGTCTGTTTGCGTATTGACTTTAGCTTGACTGCTGGCTGTACGGGTAGTATCACCTGAGCAACTGACCCATAGGATACCTAGTAATATGCTCATGCCTATGAGTAACTGTCTCTTATGCATTCCCAGTATTGAAGTTGAACATTCCTCTCTTCTCTATCAACTCTGCGACACTTGTAGGGACACCATCTCTCCAACCGTCAGTATTGTTTGCAATCTTAGCTCTGATATCATGTGGGAAGATCTTGAGTTGTGCTTCATTATATCCTTCGATCGGGATGAGCTGCTTACTTTCCAAGAGGTATTGATAGAGAAACTCCATCCCCTCTGGAACCATAAGATTGTTCAATGTCAGTAGCTCTCCAGTCTCAGTATTGATAGCAGGATAGACATAGATGCTGATACTCCTCGTAAAGAGCTCACCAAATGCGACTAAGAGCCTTCCATCCTTGTTCTCTTCGTACTTCTTCTCTATGAGCTCCTTCAGCTCTAATATCCCGATCACTAGACCCAACTTAGTCACCTTGTAATCTTGGAGATAGTTGATCAGTCGTTGATGATTACTGCAGTTAGAGATGATTGTAATATAGTTGAGTGATCCGATAGCATCAGCTCTCTCGATGAAGTCTTTGTCACTGATCTTCCCATCTTTTATCAAATTATCAAGGGTGAGCTCGGCGACTACTCTTGCCTTCTTAGCCTCGACATCTGGCTCCCCTTTGAATTGCTCGAGACTGCTGTCTAGTACATCTTGAGTGACCTTAGTCGGTGGTTGGTAGTGACCTCGTACGACTACGAGTGGCTTCTTATAGAGGAACTCTGAAGCATGGATACCTAGACCATTAGCATCAAACATGGCTACCTCCGTCAGACCGTGTTTGACTAGATCGAGAGAGAGTAGACTCTGCTTGACGTGTGTATAGTCAGGACCACTGAGTCTCATCATATCTACCTCTACTCTCCCCTTGATCCCATCTACAAGTGACTCTACGAATCCCTCAAGGTCATCATGATAGTTATAGCAGGCGTAGATCATATTTACCCCGAGTAGACCGATCGCCTCTTGTTGGAGGAGATTGTTCCTATCCTTCATCTTTACATGGATGATCAGATCGTTGGGCTGACCATTGGGATCTAGTTGAAATCTGACTCCCATCCAGCCATTGCCTTTGATCGTCCGAGAGTAGTTGATCGCAGAGACTGTATCTGCGAATACAAAGAACTTCGTCGAATCATTGGTATCCACTAATCTCTCTTCTAAGAGGTCAAACTCATGATTGAGCATCTTATAGAGTCTAGACTCGCAGACATATCTTCCTGATTTTTCGGGACCATAGATGGCATCAGAGTATGACTTATCATAGGCTGACATCGTCTTAGCTATCGTACCAGCAGCAGCACCTACCTTGAAGAAGTTACGAGCCACTTCTTGACCAGCACCGATCTCCGCAAATGTGCCGTAGATGGTATTGTCAAGATTGATATTGAGTGCTTTTTGTTCTGGTTTTAGGATTTCGCGAGCCATTGAATTTTTAGCTTATTTAGAGTGAGTGACCTTCTCGTGGTCTGCTAATGAGCACAAATATACAAGATATCTTTCATGACTATCGGCTCAGTGTGTTACACTTAACGTAGAATGGTATTACTTTTGTGCTACACTTAAGTCTAAGACAGACGGATTAGCTGTCGCTAAAATGTAATATTACGTCACTCAGTAGAATACGAGCAATGTTTCCAAAATATGATGTCATAGTGGTCGGTGCAGGACATGCAGGATGTGAGGCAGCAGTAGCAGCAGCTAACTTGGGGTCTTCAGTCCTCCTTGCTACGATGAATATGAACACGATTGCACAGATGTCATGCAATCCAGCAATGGGTGGTGTGGCCAAAGGGCAAATCGTCAGAGAGATCGATGCCATGGGTGGCTACAGTGGTATCGTCACGGATCACACCATGATCCAATTCAGGATGCTCAATAAGTCTAAGGGACCTGCTATGTGGAGTCCTAGAGCACAGAGTGATCGGATGGAGTTTGCTGGCAAGTGGAGACAGATGCTTGAGGCACATCCCAATATCGACTTCTGGCAAGAGATGGTCACAGGACTCATGATCAAAGACGGGAGGTGTGTCGGCGTACATACAGGCATCGGTCTAGAGATAGAGTCTAAGACGGTCGTCCTTACCAATGGTACCTTCCTCAACGGGCTCATCCATATCGGCGATAAGAACTTTGGTGGTGGTCGAGCAGGAGAGAGAGCAGCTACTGGGATCACCGAACAGCTCGTCGGACTAGGCTTCGAAGCTGGACGGATGAAGACAGGCACACCTCCAAGGATAGATGGACGATCACTCAACTGGGAGGCTATGGAATTGCAACCCGGAGATGAAGATGTCACAGGATTCTCCTATCTCGATACTCCTAAGCCTGAGACTCAAGTCCCCTGTCACATCACGTATACCAATCCCGAAGTACACGATACTCTCAAAGAAGGATTCCATAGATCACCAATGTTCAACGGTCGTATCCAAGGTCTTGGACCACGATACTGCCCATCGATAGAAGATAAGATCAATCGCTTTGCTGAGAGAGAACGTCACCAACTCTTCGTCGAACCAGAAGGACGTAATACTTGTGAGATATATGTCAATGGATTCTCATCGTCACTGCCCGAAGATGTGCAGTACAAGGCATTGAAAAAAGTCGTTGGATTTGAAAATATGAAGATGTTCAGGCCGGGATATGCCATAGAGTATGACTTCTTCCCGCCAACTCAACTCTCCATCAGTCTCGAGACTAGGCTAGTCCCTAATCTCTTTTTTGCTGGACAGATCAATGGTACCACTGGGTACGAAGAAGCTGGATCGCAAGGCATGATCGCTGGTATCAATGCTCACCTCAAACATCGCGAAGAAGAGCCATTCGTACTTAAGCGATCGGATGCCTATATCGGTGTACTCGTCGATGACCTTGTCAACAAAGGGACCAAAGAACCCTACCGAATGTTTACCAGCAGAGCTGAGTATCGTATCCTCCTCAGACAGGATAATGCAGACCTGAGGTTGACGCCACTCGCAGAGCAGTTAGGAGTGATGAATATCGAAGAGAGAGTAGTACGTGTCAATGCCAAACAGGAGGCAATGCGTACACTCACCAAAGCACTAGATAAGCTCAGTGTGACTGAGTCTCAAGCTAATGGATATCTCGAGTCTGTAGGATCTACTCCGATCAACCAACAGGTCAAGATCATGTCTCTCTTGCGGAGACCCAATATCAGCATCCATGGACTCGCCAATGTCATCCCAAGTCTCAAAGAAGAGATCAGCACGATGGAAGCTAGCCACATCGAATCAGCAGAGGTGGCGATCAAGTACGAAGGCTATATCCAGAAAGAACAAGAGATGGCAAATAAGATGAACCGCCTCGAATCAGTGAAGATCAAGGAAGGAACAGACTATCATCGACTAGAGTCACTCTCTGCCGAAGCCCGAGAGAAACTTACCTCGCAGAGACCTCGTACTATCGGTCAAGCGAGTAGGATCAGTGGAGTGTCTCCATCGGACATCTCTGTACTGCTAGTCCACATGGGGAGGTAGAGTCAGTAGTCATAGCTTACTTTGTAGAACAACCTATCCTTGTTTTTTGTATTGATTATACACATAATCAATAACACCTCTTTTCTATGAAAATCATACTTGGAATCCTAGGACTCATCGTCATTACCTTTGTAGTGATACAGGTATACGCGATGAAATCTCAGAAAGGGATCGAGACTTATCCTTATACTGTCAAGCAGAAATACCAAGATTTCGAAATCCGAGATTATGAGGCTAGCCTATTTACATCAGTGAATCTCACTACAGGTAATTACAAAGAATCATCTAGCAAAGGTTTCTCCATCTTAGCAGGATATATCTTTGGTGGTAATGATAAAGGCGAAAAGATCGCTATGACATCACCTGTAGCGATGTCGCTTGAGGATTCTATGACTATGATGTTTATGGTGCCTAAGCGGAAAACGATGAAGACTCTGCCCACACCCAACGACTCGCAAGTCCAATTTGTAGAAGCTCCGCCTAAGACTGTTGCTGCTCTCTCATTTGGAGGGTGGGCCGATGATGAGAAAATCGATAAGTACAAGACTAAACTGACTCAAGCCCTCAATAAGGAAGGTTTCAAGTACTCAGATCGTTTCTACTTCTTGGGATATAATGCCCCTTATGAGATATTCAATCGCAAAAACGAAGTAATCGTTGAGTTGAATAATCCTGAGTTGTAGGTCTGTGCTTACTCTCCTTTGAACTCTGCTTTTCGTTTCTCCACGAAGGCACTTACTCCTTCTTGGAAGTCTTGTGTCTGCATCAATTCTGCGAACGCATCGAGTTCGACTTCATAGCCATTTTTGGTCTGATCAAAGCAAGCATTGACTGTACTGATAATATGCTTGATGGCTAGAGGTCCTTTTGTCCCTATTTTTTTGAGTATTTCTGTTGATTTGGCTACGACCTCACCAACTGGGACGAGATGATTACAGATACCTAGCTCTACTGTCCGGACGGCTGGAAGCATATCAGTAGTCATCATGAGTTCCATGGCTCTAGCTTTGCCGATGAGTTGTGACATCCGCTGAGTCCCTCCATAGCCTGGTACTAGTCCTAGATTGACCTCTGGGAATGACATCTTCCCATTGTCAGCGATGACCCGCATGTGGCAAGCGAGTGCTAGTTCGCATCCTCCTCCTAGTGCAAATCCATGTATGGCGGCGATTACTGGCTTATGCCAATTCTCTATGGCATCAAACATCCGATGTCCAGTCCTGAGGAAGTCTTTAGCAGTATCTGCTACATCCATAAACTCTTTGATATCTGCTCCTGCGGCAAATGCCTTCTCCCCTGATCCTGTGATGATGACTCCTATGAGGTCTGTGTATTGCTGATATCCCTCTGTGAAGAAATGGTAGAGCTCAGAGATCATCGCAGTGTTGACGGCATTGAGAGCTTTGGGTCTATCGAGGGTGATGAGGACGATCCCATCTGTATTGGTAGTGTGGATACTTGTGTACTTCATCGGGAGTGCTAGATTGCAGTGTTATGAGGCTTACTGATTGGAGTCTTGGCGGTGAGTTATACGTCTAGTAGATTAGTATCTTCTAAAGTTTTTCTTCTTTTTGTGTTTAGACTTTGATTTTTTCTTGTAGTTATTAGATTTGCCTGTATGTCTTCTTTGTTTGACATTGGCCATGAGACCATCGAGTGAGACATCACTTGCTATTTTGAGTTTGCCTTCGGAGATTGCTTCTAGGTCTTCCATGATGATCTCATCACTTACGTAGTGCTCTTTGTTCCAGTTTTTGTAGGCCATTTTCATAAATGAGCCAATGATTTTGGTAAACTCTGTTTTCTTCTCTCCCTCTTCCATTTCTATGGCTTTTTTGATCAGATCCTTGATCTGGATGCCATAGTGCCTGTGGGTTCTATTCCTTGTAGGGTAATCTACTTTCTTAGGTTCGATCAAGACTTTGGTCGCTACTGGGATTTCGCCTGACGGAGGCATGACATCGATCTCATACTCTGCTAGTCTGAAGAAATGTTTCCAGAGTTTGTCTTGATAGTCACTCTTGGTATGTTGCTGAGGTACTATGAGAGACATCAGTTTGATGATTGCATCTGCAAATCTTTGCCGTTCTTCTTTGTCTTCAATGCCTTTGCAGTGTTGTACAAGTTTCTGGATATTACGTCCATACTCTGCGATGATTAGAGGTTCTTTCTGGGAAGTGTACTCTATATTATTGTCTATATTATTTGTATCCATAATTGGGTGTAAATGTATTGAAATTATTCTACAGTAACCGACTTAGCCAAGTTTCTTGGTTGGTCGACGTGACATCCTCTCATGACAGCGATGTGATAAGAGAGTATCTGTAGTGGGATTACTGCAAGGAGTGGAGAGAGTGGTTCTGCGATATTTGGGATTTCGATGGAGAAGTCTGCCATCTCTTTGATCGTCTGATCACCTTCTGTAATGACTGCGATGACGATTCCTTTTCTTGCTTTGACTTCTTGGATGTTACTTATGATCTTCTCGTGTGCTGACTTATTGGTCGCGATGATCACTACAGGCATATACATATCTATGAGAGCTATGGGTCCGTGCTTCATCTCTGCTGCTGGATAACCTTCTGCGTGGATATAGGAGATTTCTTTGAGCTTAAGTGCTCCCTCCAATGCGATAGGGAAGTTGTATCCTCTCCCAAGATAGAGAGCATTGGATGCATTCCTCACCTCTCCTGCGATATATTTTATCTGGTCTGCCTTAGCGAGTATCTTACTGACGAGAGTAGGGACTGATTCCATCTCAGCGAGCAACTGTCGGTAGTAATCTTCACTGATTTTGCCTTTCTGATATCCGAGTATGATTGCCATGAGAGTGAGTACAGTCAACTGGCTCGTAAATGCCTTAGTAGATGCTACACCTATCTCAGGACCTGCATGTATATAGCTTCCTGAGTCTGTAGTACGAGCAATTGTCGATCCTACATTGTTTACTATGCCGTAGATAAATGCTCCCTTGCTCTTTGCTAATTTGACGGCTGCCAGTGTATCTGCTGTCTCACCAGATTGTGAGAGAGCGATGATGACGTCATCTGGAGAGATTATTGGATTGCGATATCTAAATTCTGATGCGTACTCCACTTCGGTAGGTATCCGAGCTAGGTCTTCGAAGAGGTACTCAGCGATCATTGCTGCATGCCATGATGTACCACAGGCTGTGAGTACGATCCGCTTAGCATTGAGGAATCGATTCATATGGAGCTCCATACCACCTAGCTTACCCCATCCTTCTGCAGCATTGATTCTGCCTCTCATGGATTCGGCGATGGTGATTGGTTGTTGATAGATCTCTTTGAGCATGAAGTGTTCGTAACCTCCTTTTTCGAGTTCTTCTATTTTGAGGTCGATTTGGAGGACTTTAGGCTTTTTTATTTCATTTTCGATTGTCCTTATTTCATAGCCTTCATTGAGGTCGATAGTAATGATCTCTTCATCCTTGAGATAGATTACTTTATCTGTGTACTTAACCATTGGAGATGCATCAGATGCGAGGAAGTATTCTCCATCGCCGATCCCGAATACGAGTGGGCTTGACTTTTTAGCTCCGACTATTTTGTGAGGATTTTCTTTGTCGAGTATTACGATAGCATATGCTCCGACGACTTTTTGGAGAGCTCTTCTTGTTGCCTCCTCTAGACTGAGATTGTCTTCTTTCTTTACTTCTTCGATGAGGTGGATAAGGACTTCTGTATCTGTATCACTCTTGAATACGTGTCCAAGATTCTCAAGGGCTTGCTTGAGTGGAGCATAATTTTCTATGATACCGTTGTGTATGATTGACAAGTTACCGTCTCCTGAGAGGTGGGGATGGGCATTGACATCATTGGGTACACCGTGTGTAGCCCATCTCGTATGACCTATACCTACATTGCCATGGAGAGGACCATCAAGTATCACTGCTTCTAAGTCACTGACCTTTCCTTTGCACTTAAATGTTGCTAGATCGCCGTTGATTACTGAGATGCCAGCACTGTCATATCCTCTATACTCTAGACGTTTGAGTCCTTCGATGATGATAGGATAAGCTTCTTTCTCTCCTACATATGCTACGATTCCACACATAATCTTTAACTATTGTTTTTTTATTTGAGTAGAGTAATTATCTCCTTCTACCGGTAATATTTTGTGAGCAGGTATTAACATTCCTTTGCTTCATGCGCATAGATCATCTATCGCAGAATATAAGTAAGGTCTACTTATAAGCTCAGTTGGTAGTTTTTTTCTTTGGTTCCAGATCGGAATATTGAGATTGTGTAGTCTCTTCTGAGTATTGACTCTTAATTATGGAGTAGTTACGACTAAGTTGAGTTTGATTTCGTTATCGTCACCACTATTGCCATAGAGAGTTGATCTCCTAGGTGTCTCGACCTTACCTACAGGGATTAACTCAATAATTGGTGTAGAAATTTCACCTGAGAGTATATTTTTTAAATGATTCGTCAATACGATCTTATAGACCATTACTTCTTCCCCATTTCTAAATATCGTTTGGAGTTGGCCATCGTACAAGATACTTGATGTTGCTGCATCAGTTGAGAGTTGTGCATCTATTACCCAAGTATCATTTCCTTCTTCGTTTTTGTATATTGCTAATAACGACTCTATGGCTCCCTCTGTATCGGAGATCGTAGACTCGTCTACTGTGATTTCCAATTCGGCATAGTTAATCCCTTTATCAGCGAATTGCATGATATCACTGAGATCTATCTGAGTATTGACACCATTCATCCCTTGGACGTATGATCGGCTATTGTCACCATTGAGAGCTAACTCTACCTCAGACCCTGCGTAATCATGTGTATAATTAGTGCTCTTAAATATCCCAAGACTGAAGTCATACTGATTCTTGACATTCATACTATCTGTGTAGAACATCGACATAATAGCATTGGTGCTACTACTTGTAAAGTTAGCTAAGTTGAGTCCAATGAACCCTGGTTGGTCTCCTTCGGCAGTAAGAGCAAATCCTCTTGCTACTTGCTGTAGTGTACTGTCTGCGTTGACCACCATTGTATCCAAGAGTTCCATACCAAACTGATCGTCCAATCTTACTCTGATGTGTGGACGTGATGCGACTACACTGTCTAGTGCTGGACTATAGACAATTAGAGAGTCATAGTACCTCGGTACTATGTTGACATTCCCTATTGGAGATGCGTCGAAGTCAAATGATTGATTGGAAAATATGGTGTCCATCCTCTCTGCAATCGTAGTACTTGACGATGGGAACTCATCCAAGCGGTAGACATTGATATTATAATTAGAGAGAGTATCTCCATATCTAGCATCGACATCTAGGGGTAAGATCATTACGATCGAGTCAAATGTAGTCTTGTTAAAATCTGGAAGATTCCCTGTGCCTATCCCTGGTGTAATATACAAGTCAGAGGTAGCCGTACCGAAAGTCATATCTTCAAAAGTCCCAACAGGTAACTCAGAAAAATTTCTCAAGTTAAAACCATCGCTGGCAAATACAATAATGGGATCATCCTCCACGGTAGTTACGGTTGGATTTACACTATTAGTAAACTCTATGGTGATGCTATCATCTTCGAGCAATTCTACGCCTAAGAGCTCAGGAGAGTTGCAACTCATCACTAATAAAAATGTCGCAATTGCAGATAAGGAAACGATATACTTCATAAGATATGTAACGGATACCAATATTAGATACTTGGGTTTAAGCTTCTTCTTCGGTTACCAAAGATTTATAGAACTCTACATTTGCTGTGATATTCTCTTCTTCTGGAAGATAATCAAGTTTGGGCTTATCGAACTCATCAAACTTTGCTTCTTCATCATCGAGGAGTTTTTCACTTCCTTTAGTAATGGCATCAGCGTAGTGCATCCCTCCGAGTTGGAGTCTCACCTTGCCATCAACGAAGAATGGGTCAAGCACTGCCTCTTCCTCGACTCCCATGATCGTGGCAATCTCTCTAAACTTGTCATTGAAGTGTCCCTCGAGAGTTGTTTGATATGGAGTAAAGATACATGTTGCATTTTCAAAGATGGGCTCATCTTTATATACAGTCTTGAGGTAGACTGGGATCAAGCTGGTAAACCATCCGTGGCAGTGAATCAAGTCAGGTGCCCACCCAAACTTCTTTACAGTCTCAAATACCCCTTTGCAGAAAAAGACCATTCTCTCTTGATTGTCTTCAAAAGCAACATCATCATCATCATGGAAGTGATTCTTCCTGCTGAAGAACTCCTCATTGTCCAAGAAGTATACTTGCATCCGAGTACTTGGCAGACTCGCTACCTTTATGATGAGTGGGTAATCTTCGTCCTCTACAATTATATTGAGCCCAGAGAGTCTCACTACCTCGTGGAGTTTGTGTCTTCTTTCATTGATCGGTCCAAACTTGGGCATCAATATTCTGACATCCATCGGGCCGTGACCTTTTTGCGGCAGATTTTTTACCTTCTCTGAGATTTCTCCTAAGGCTGTATAGGGATCCATTTCTTGCGTGACAAACAACACTCTTTTCTTACTCATACTGCAATCTTTAGTTTACGTAATCGGTCATCCGAATTTTTTTCGGAGTGCAAAGATACAATAATTTCCTTAATCACCACCCATCAACCTCTCTAAATACCTTGACTATCAACTACATATAGAATATTTGCCTAAGTGTTCTTGAGAATATTTCAACCTCCTTTACTTCTCTGAGATCAACTCTCTTCCTTGAACTGTCCACTAAGGTTTGCATTTTGTGAGTTATCTAATGTTTTCAATCTCTCATTGACCTCGTGGTTCTAAACTGAAGTGATAGCGTAGGTTTTGCTTTTTGTATGTGATTGTAAGTATAGTAAGTTGTTATTATCCTAGAGTACCTGAAATAAAAATAGTACCAACCTATCTGATTATCTCCTGTATCATGCCATATAAAATGGGCTTATTGGATGGTGTACGGTAACAAGCAAGACTTTAAATATTAAAAAAAAAACGAATATATATTTTTTATATTAAAGAAAATCCTCATATTTGTTCCAAGGTCGGAATAAATAAGAAACTATGAAACAAATTAAGGTCGTATTAGACGTCCAGAAACTACATTACTCTGCTGAGTTAGCAAGGGCATTGGCTCACCCGTTGAGGCTAAAAATTCTAGAATTTTTAGATCAAAATCAAAACGTCAATGTGAACAAGATTTACAATACTCTCAATATCGAGCAATCTATCACATCACAACACCTAAGAGTGTTGAGAACTGCTGGTGTAGTAGACTATGTGAAAGAAGGAAAGTATGCCAAGTATTACATTAAATATGATGTCGTCGAACGTGCCGAAAAGGCAGTTAACCGATTTTTAGGCAAGTAATTGTAACGTCCTCTCTTCTTCAGTTCCTATTCATTGATTTGATTCTTTCGAATGAGATGATATCTGAGAAAATCTGCATTCTCAGCCATTATCTATCGATACTTGATTACGTCATTATTGATCCCTCTATGGGTATCAAGATAGTATAACCCCTATTGACAAAAAACTGACGATCAAGCAAGGTCTTATCCTTTAGCATTACTGATATCAGAGCTATAAGCAATAC
>CALLAW010000106.1 GCA_938001865.1 uncultured Saprospiraceae bacterium
TTCATAGGAGTACAACTGTGAATATTTATCATGTAGAATGGGTCAACCATAGTTCATTGAAATTGAAAGATGGCACTGAATTGAGAATCAGCCGGACATACAAGGATAGTATCAGGGATGCAGTTAGGAATGAATGATTAACTGAAGTGCTTAAATACATAATACTGCACGAACCCAAATATCCTCAAGGGTATAGTTATATTCTGGTCAGTTAAGGTACATCCAATTATTTACCACTGGAAACTTTGTTGCTATTCTAGAGCTAACCATGTTAGCTCCTCTACAACTATGATTCTGACTGATGATAGAGACAGGAATGGACTATGATGCTAAAGACAATGATTCAAAATCAATCTTGTATTTCTCCACTGCAACAAGGAATTAGCGATGATCTTGAGATTATCCTGAGTTTATTTCTATTGTTATAAGTTGTATTTCAGCAATAAATACGTGCATTTCGCCCTGAAAAGCGTGATATACGGGTGTTTTAGCATTTTATTAGATTTTATTTGTAATGACAATTACCTAACAACTCAAAATTGTAACAACTTCTACTTTGAGTTATGTAATGATATATTTTTAACTCAATCCTTATGGTTTTAAGATTTAGGATTGTATTAATTGGATAGAGAATTTCATAATTATGATTGCTTATTTAATATCATCTTGTAAGGAAATAAAACAAAAACTAGAATTTGCCTCAAAGGCTGTTGACAAGGATATTTCATATAAATACATTCATATAGACGATGTTGGTACATTGAAGAATGACTGTAAGTGTTGTCTCTATGTTGATCACAAGTATATTTCATTTGATTGGATAGAGTTGAAAGTACTAGAACGCTTTGATTGGGTGTTGATTAGCGATGATATGTTTGTTCATCACAAGACATTGATCCATCCACCAATTGATTATATTATCAAAGACTTACCGATAAAGTATATCGAGAAACAAATAGATAAAGTATATAATAAGATCATGAACTCTACGATCACCAAAAAAGGTAACTCTGAAAAGACCGTAATGCTGACTGATCTCTCTAGAAATGAAGTTGTTCAGGATCTCAGCAATATCCTATATGTAAAAGGTGATGGTGATTATTCAATTCTGTACTTAAATGAGACTGTCTCTGCAAGATCTACGATCAGAGTATCGCATAACCTTAAGTATGTTTCAGAACTCATCAGTAACCCTGATTTTTTTCGATTACATAGATCATATCTCGTCAATGCAAATTATCTTGAGTATGCTCAAAATATTAGCTCCAACAAGGTGAAACTCAAGGATGGGACATCTCTCCCTATTGCACGGAGAAGAAAGAGAGAATTTGGTCAGTTTTTGCAGACTTTCATTTCGCAACAGTCTGACATTCAGGATGTACTAAATTGAGACTACTAATTATAAAATGATACCGCTTACCTCAATTTGATACCGATCAACTCTATCGATTGACCACTTATCATTTTATAGACAGGGCTCTTTGTAAAGTGTTAATAAAATTTGATATTTGAGTTAATCATCACAATCAATCATTATCCTTCGCTAAATCCTATCTTTTGTTACAGATCAAAATAACCGTCTATTTATTGTGTCTTTCCCAAGAGTTTTCGCGGAGACTTCAGAAAGTTATGGAAGATTTAGATGTAAATTTGGTGTTTGAGACCATTAGCTTGGAACAAATTGCAACTCTGAGTTTAGGGAACAACGATTGCTTGTTTGTGAATCAAAAATTTTTATATTTCGAATGGTTGGACATTGAATTTCTACGGAAAATCAATTGGGTCGTAATCAGTGAAAACTCTCATGTGTATTATAAGACTCTTGTCTACCCACCTGTAGGATATATAAATAATAATATGCCTGCTAATGTACTGATCAGCAAGTTGATTAAGGTCCATAATAAGCTTTGCAGTAACAACAGAACCAATCAAAATCAAGGATTAGTGTTGCCAGGAAAGACTGGTAATAAAGTCTATCTAAATTCTAGTTCGATCCAGTATGCGTCTGCACTAGGTGATCATTGCAAAGTCTATGCTATTCTTGAGGGAAAACAAGAGTTAGATTGTTTTACAATAATGATGTCTCTGAAGACATTAGAGGACAAGTTAGATAACAACCTGCACTTCAGAATTCATAAGTCTCATCTCATAAATTATAAGTATTTAGACAAGATTCAAGACCTTGAATCAGGTGAGATAAGTTTATTGAATGATATCACCCTTCCTTTAGCTCGAAGGCGGAAAAGAGAGTTTAGTGATTTTTTAATTGCATCAGGATCTAGTTACGCTTGACAAAGCAGATTACTTCTATTTATATCCAATTGTCCGATTATCTCTTAAAACGGAGAGTTTTTACCAATAAATATACCGTTCATTGATCGATGTATCCGTTTCGTTCGTGTGAAAGCGGTTTGTCTATTTTTAAGTCGATTAGGTTGATGGTATTTGTTAGATCATATCGTGAAATGAACTCTTATCATTTGCTCGTTTTTTTTGCTGAGGATAACTTTTATAGATATTGTTCTTGTTTGCTAGTATGAGATGTCTGTCTGCTTACATCTCTCAGTCTTGCTAGTGACTATATACGCAAGAGCAGCAGTTTAATTGGGATAAGCTATATCTGAATGCGAAGGCTTAGAATGCCAGATACGTCAACTATGAATATAGGTTTAGTGTAATTGTGTTGCGGTATTATTGTTGCAATAATTGGAGTTATTTGGTGTTCGGAATTCGGTATTTAGTCACCCTGTTTTCCTAGAATATCTATAGTAATTGCAAGACTCTAACTCCGATTAACCGTCCATTTGTACCGTTAATATTTATTAGTGTTACCACTTGTATTTAACACTTTCTCTCACTTCTTTAAGCCTTTAAAGTTTTTCACATTTGTGTTATTGGAAGGAGCTTCAACCACTTCATCCATTTTAATAACCAACTTGAGAACATTGCCATTCAAGCAGATCGAAGGCTCATATTCACTCCTTCATTTCATCTGTTCATGGGTTTTGTCTCTCTTGTTATAGAGAATTTTATAAACCAAAACTTAACTCATGAAATTTTACTTAGACAGCTATTTGCAGATGATAGTTAGAGTAGGTAAAGGCCTATCCCTGATTTTGCTATTTATGATGAGTAGTCTCAATCAAAACTACTTAAATGCTCAATGTTCAACATCTGGAACAAATCCTACTCCAGTTGTTCCAATTAATCTTGATGGTTGTAGTTTCATTTTAGACGAAGCCAATATTGGTGCTTCTTGGAATGTATCTACAACTGCTCCTTGCTTGGGTAGTCCGATCTACTTTGATGATGATAATGACCCCTGTAATACACCTCCGGTATGGGGAGGACTCTTTCCTTCTCTCTCGATAACTGATCCATTGCCAGGTGGTATGGGTCTTACTTGTGGTGCGACAGGAAGTGTCTTTATCACTTTTGTTAATAATGGAGACCCGTGTACGGGTGGGCATGCTCCACCTCATGAGTTGAACTTTACATTAGTTGATCCAACACCTCCAGCGATTATATGTCCAGCAGATGAGTCTGTTGTAGCTTGTGATGCATCAGTACCAAGTCATCCAGCTCTAGGGACAATATATCCGATGGGGACTGGATTCGCTGGTACAGTATCAGATAATTGTGATATAGATAGAGTAGAGGTGACAGCAGTGGTATCTAATGGACCAACAGCTGGATGTGTACAAAGCGAAATAATCGTAGTTACATATACTGCATTTGATATCTGTGGCAATAGTGCAGATTGTGATCAAACTTGGACTTATGCAGATGCAACAGCTCCTACTCTGACTTGTCCAATAGACTATACACGTAATAATAGATGTAACACTACAGCTATAAATCCAAATGATGGGCCACCAATAAGTACGACTTTGGCTACTGTGCCTATTGCAACTTTCCTCGATCTAAGAGGACCTGGGCCAACAGCCACAGATGATTGCTCTGCAACTGCTGATCTGACAGCGATGTACTCTGACGTGATAACTGGTGATGCTTGTGCTACAACATTTACTCGGACTTGGGTCATATCAGATGAGTGTGGTAATACTGCGGAGTGTGTGCAGGTTATTCTCTATCAAGATATTACACCTCCAGACGAAATGATCTGTCCGGCACCTATAGTTGCTACAGGATGTGATGAAAATGATATTCCAGCTCCTAATCCACCATTTAGCTCGACTGCTGCTCCAATCACGGCGGCAGACTTTGAAGCAATTGATGGTACATCAGCTGTAGATGATAAGTGTACAGCAGATGCTGATTTAATCATGACATATACAGACGTGATATTGTCTGCACTTTGCCCGACTCTAATCGAACGTACTTTTTCTGCAGAGGATGAATGCGGTAACGTAGAGACTTGTACTCAAATGATAACGATAAATGATCTGGTTGCACCATCAATAACGTGTCCACCTAATCCTGCAGTAGTGGAAGGTTGTGGAGTTGGTGATATAGTGCCTACTGCAACAGCGCTACCATTTACGACAGCAATAACTCCTATTACTCTAGCTCAATTTACTGCAGAAGGCGGTAGTCTAACTGATGATTGCCCTGTAACTATTACATATGCTGATGATGAATCAGGAAATTGTAACGTAGGTCCAGTAACAATCACTAGGACATTTACGGTAACGGATGAATGTGGTAATGAAGCTACTTGTGATCAAATTATTTTATTTGATGACACGACAGATCCAGTCATTACATGTCCTGCTGATTTGACTGTCGAAGGTTGTGATCAAGGAGACTTGACAGCCGATGGGACATTAGTTAACCCATTCTCCGCAGTATGGACAGCAACTACAGAGGCTGATGCTTTGACAGAAGGTGTCAGTGTTGTTGAGAGCTGTGGCTTCAATATGGAATACATGGATGAAGTGCTTCCTTCGATTGGATGTCCGGCAATGATCAGAAGATTTTACAGAGTTATAGATGATTGTAACAATCGTGATGCATGTAATTTCATTATCACAATTACCGAATCTGTAGCGCCAGTAGTGACGTGTCCAGACGATATCACAGTCGAAGGATGTGGGCTAGGTGATATTACATCTGGCAGTACTGCATTGGCTTATTCGGAGGTTGCTGTAGTGATCACAGAAGCTCAATTTTTAGCAGAAGAAGGATCTCCTGCAATAGTAGAGGATTGTAGCTTTGAGATCGAATATGTTGATGCGATGGCAGGCACTTGTCCAATCGTAGTAACTAGATTGTTTACGGTTACGGATGATTGTGGCAATGTTGGTACTTGTACGCAAGTGATTAATGTTAATGATCCAATCCTTCCAACTATAACGTGTCCTACATATCCTGCAATTGAAGGATGTAGTACGGCTGATATAGCTGCTCTTGGTTATCTTCCATTCTCAGCAGTCTCTGTTGCTATCACAGAGGCACTATTGCTTGCAGAACCTGGAAGCCCAGCAGTTGGTGATAATTGTAACTTTGAAGTTTCCTACATAGATGTCATGGCTGCTGCGACTCCAGCTTGCCCAGCTAATATCGACGTATCTAGGACTTTTACAGTAGAAGATGAATGTGGAAATATAGCAACATGTACCGTTGTAATTGAAATTAGAGATACGACAGCTCCTGTGGCTGCTTGTGATGCAGGTGCTTCACCATACCTCGTAGATGCGACTTGTAGTGTGACAGTTTTTGCAGTTGATCTAAATGATTCAAGTAGTGATAATTGTACTATAGACGCTAATCTTACATTTGGCGTAAGCAAGACGGCAGCTGGACCTTTTACTCCATCTGTATTACTTGAGCAAGGTGTTGATTTTGATTTTGCACCATGTCCGGATAATGTAGATTTATTCCTACAAGTGACAGACGAGTGTGGTAATGTATCCACTTGTATGTCGACAGTTCAAGTCAATGATGAGATCGATCCAGTCGCTGTATGTCCAGCAGTGCAGCCAACTTTAGAGATTGAATTTGACTATGTAGCTTGTGAGTTTACTACCGTTGTTCTTCCTGCCAATTCATTAGGAGATGGGAGTAGTACTGATAACTGTAGTGATGTGACTGAGACCAATTTTGCAATCACATACGATTGTGATAATCTTGGATTGAATCAAGTAACATTATTTGCAGAAGACGAATGTGGAAATACAAATTCAACAATTTGTGACGTACTCGTTATATTGACACAAAACCCAGTAGAATGGTGTAATCCAGAACTGACTTGTACGAGTGATCTTCCTTTAGATCTTACAAGTTGTGTGACGAATCCAGATGCGATCAATTGTGGATTCTGGACTGGTGATGATGTATCTCTAGATGGTATATTTAACCCGTCTGCTCCTGGTTCATATTCAGTGACCTTCAACATTACTACGGCAAATGGATGTAGTGAGTTTTTGACAAGAGATATAGATGTTGCTGAGCCACCAATGGCTATAGTAGAAGATTTGCACATTGAATGTACTGAAAGTCCTACGGGTATCATTGATCTAGATGGTCTCTTCAGTTCAATTAACGAGACTGCAATGGGAGGTACATGGTCTATAGACGGTACAGCAATAAGTACGACAAGCTATCCTTATAATGAGGCTGGATGTTATTGCTTTGAATATACCTTCCCTGAAGTGATATTCTCGACATGTGGAAGTGCAGATTGTGTGCCTTCTACTACGTGTCCAACTCCTGCACCTATTACTGCATGTGTGTTAGTTTCAGAGCAGCCAGAGCCAAGTTTTGATATTCAAGATCAAGTCTGTTGGAGTGCTGGTGATCCAGTCTCGCATATCTATGCGGCTAAATGCAATAGTCCAGAGTATTCTGCTGCTTATGATAGTGAGCCAGGATGGACATCTGCTATTAATTGGAGTATTCAATCAGGTCCTGCAACAGTAGATGCCTTGGGTAACGTTGCGATTACAGGTACAGGAAATGTAATGGTTTGTAAGGAAGAGGTGTTAACTTATCCAGATTGCGGATCAATAATTGGCGGTACTTGTGAAGAAGAATTCTGTGTGCAAATTGAAGTTTCAGATGGGACGACTCAGGATGCAAGTTTTGTAATTGATCTACAAGATCAGTGTACAGGTACTACAGTTAACTTGACAGCTGCAACTACAGGTGGAGAGTTTACTGGTGTTGGCGTTGTAGATGGTGGTGGAGATGGTACCGGTACTGTGACGATCCCAGCAGATGATTGTTCAGCAATCTCTGTAACATATACCCTTAATGATCCCAATGGATGTACATCAAGCTATACAGCATTAGTCCATCCAGATAGGGTGGCACCCGTTGTAACTACTCCTGCTGCAAATATTATTGTAGAATGTGATGGAATAGGAAATATAACGGATCTGGCTAATTGGCTGGCTACTAATGGTGGAGCTGTAGCTACAGATGATTGCGGTGTGGATTGGACATTTGACTTGATTGCAGAGTCTGACCTCTGTACTGGGACGAGTGGTGATCTATATGAATTCACCGCTACTGACCCTTGTGGAAATACAGCAACTACACTAGCATTATTTATTATTCAAGATACAGCTGCTCCTGTCTTAAGCGATATGCCTGCAGATGAGATCTTCACTTGTTCTGAGGACGTCACACCTGTACCTGTATTGACTGTTACAGACGTATGTGACCCCGGTATTGCTCTTGAGTTCTCCGAAGTGCTGACACCTGGGGGATGCGAAGACAACTTTACACTTACTCGGACTTGGAATGCGACTGATGCTTGTGGTAACACCACTACGCATACACAAATAATCACGGTTGACGATACAGAATTACCTGTAATTGTTGGTGTGGAAGCAGACGCAGTAGGGCAATGTAGTGAAGATGTCCCACCTGTGCCAAATGTAACAGCGACAGATAATTGTAGCCAAGTGATATTAGAGTTTAGCGAAGAGCTTCAGCCAGGAGGCTGTGAGGATAACTTTACGATTGTAAGGACTTGGATAGCTACAGATGCTTGTGGTAATGTCGCAACTGAGACGCAAACTATCGTGATCGAAGATACAACGGTACCCGTATTTGCAGGATTACCTGTAGATGAAGTCCATGCCTGCTCTGAAGATGTGCCAGCTGTCGCAAATGTCACTGCTACAGATAACTGTACAGAAGTGGATTTTGACTTCAATGAAATCATACTTCCAGGTACTTGTCCAAATGACTTTACGGTAACTCGAACATGGACTGCAACAGACCAATGTGGTAATACAGTTAGTCACGTACAGACTATAAGAGTTGAAGATACTGAGGCACCTATCATTACTGGGGTAGAACCAGATTTTGTAGGACAATGCAGTGAAGAGGTGCCACCTGTAGTAACACCTACAGTATCAGATAATTGTGGTGATGAAGTGATTTTGCAATTCAATGAAGTGATTCAGCCAGGAAGTTGTGATGATTCATTTACATTAATCCGAACATGGACTGCTGAAGATGATTGTGGAAATATCGCAGTAGAATCTCAAACTATAGTAATCTCAGATGATACTGATCCTGTAGTAACACCACCAGCGCCAATTGAGGTCGATTGTATTGATATCAGTAATACTGCATCACCAGCAGCTATAATTGATGACTTCCTCGCAAGTGCTACTGCTACAGATAATTGTTCAGAAGAGATCATTATTACTCATGATCTAGATTTGACTGGATTGAACGTCTGTGATGCATCCGTGATTACAGTAACATTTACTGCAACGGATGAGTGTGGCAACATTGGGACTTCTACATCCACAATTACAGTTATAGAGGATACAGAGGTACCAGTATTGATAGTACCAGCTCCAATAATCCTAGATTGTGCAGATATTTCAAATACGGCTGGGCCATCAGCGCAGATTGCAGACTTCTTGGCTGATTATACAGCGACTGATAATTGTGATTCAGATGTAGAGGTGACACATGACTTTGATGTCAATGAATTAGACGTTTGTGCAGCTGCAGATTATGATATTACAGTAACATTTACAGCAGTTGATAACTGTGACAATGAAACTGTACTTTCAAGTACAATAACAGTAGAAGTTGATGATACACCACCAGTATTGGTAGTGCCTACGCCGATAGTATTAGACTGTGGAGATATCTCAAATACAACTGGGCCATCAGCACAGATTGCTGATTTCTTAGCGGATTATACAGCAACAGATGATTGTGATACAGATGTAGAAGTGACACATGACTTTGATGATGTTGATTTAGACGTATGTGCAGCTGCAGATTATGATATCGTAGTGACATTTACAGCAGTGGATAACTGTGACAATGAGACAATATTGACAAGTACGATTACTGTAGAAGTAGATGATACACCACCAGTATTGGTAGTGCCTACTCCGATAGTATTAGACTGTGGAGATATCTCAAATACAACAGGACCATCAGCACAGATTGCAGACTTCTTAGCAGGAGCTACTGCAACAGATGATTGTGATACAGATGTAGAGTTGACGCATGACTTTGATGTTACAGACTTAGATGTATGTGCAGCTGCAGATTATGATATCGTAGTGACATTTACAGCAGTGGATAACTGTGACAATGAGACAATATTGACAAGTACGATTACTGTAGAGGTTGATGATACACCACCAGTATTGGTAGTGCCTGCGCCGATAGTATTAGACTGTGGAGATATCTCAAATACAACTGGGCCATCTGCCCAGATTGCAGACTTCTTAGCGGACTATACGGCAACAGATGATTGTGATACAGATGTAGAAGTGACACATGACTTTGATGATGTTGATTTAGATGTTTGTGCAGCTGCAGATTATGATATCGTAGTGACATTTACAGCAGTGGATAACTGTGACAATGAGACAATATTGACAAGTACGATTACTGTAGAAGTAGATGATACACCACCAGTATTGGTAGTGCCTGCGCCGATAGTATTAGACTGTGGAGATATCTCAAATTCTACTGGGCCATCTGCCCAGATTGCAGACTTCCTTGCTGAAGCAACAGCAACAGATGATTGTGATACGGATGTAGAGTTGACGCATGACTTTGATGATGTTGAATTAGACGTATGTGCAGCTGCGGATTATGATATCGTAGTGACATTTACAGCAGTGGATAACTGTGACAATGAGACAATATTGACAAGTACGATTACTGTAGAGGTTGATGATACACCACCAGTATTGGTAGTGCCTGCGCCGATAGTGTTGACTTGTGCTGATATCTCAGCAACTACAAGTCCAGCAGCTACAGTCGATGCGTTCTTAGCGGACTATACGGCAACAGATGATTGTGATACGGATGTAGAAGTGACGCATGATTTTGATATTACGACATTGGATGTCTGTGCAGTGGCAGATTACGATCTTACTGTGACATTTACGGCAGTAGATAACTGTGACAATGAGACAATACTGACGAGTACCATTACTGTAATAGTTGATACTGGGGCTCCTGTATTAGACCAAGCGGCACCTGCTGATGAAACAGTAATGTGTGGGGCTCTGATCCCAGATATACCTGTACTCACATTCAGCGATGATTGCAATGATCCGATTGTTGACTTCAGTGAGGTGATTGCTGATCTGAACTCAGCTAATGAAGTCATCATTACTCGTACTTGGGTAGCTACAGATTTCTGTGGCAATCAAACTGTGGTAGTACAAGTAATTACAGTAGAAGATGCTCAAGCTCCAATGACGGTAATCTGTCCAGTTGATATCGCAGTTGGTACTGACGATGGTCTGTGTGGAGCATTGATCGCTTATGACATACCGACATTTACAGATAATTGTGAGACTGCTTCTACAATAGGAACGTTGATCTCTGGTCAAGCGCCAAATACAGAATTTCCAATTGGAATTACGGAAGTAACATATACCTTCTTTGACGACGCAGGCAATGAGGTAGCTGATCCTTGTACATTTACAGTTACAGTTACAGATGATGAAAATCCTGTATTCGTTAATTGTCAGATGAATGAGACAATCGATGTCTTTACTAATGACTGCGAAACAAGTCTGACATGGGATATCCCTAATGCAACAGATAATTGTGAAGTCACAGTAGCTCAGACTGGTGGTCCAGTATTCGGAACATTATTACCTCCTGGAACTTACCCAATAGAGTATACAGCAACTGATGGAGAAGGACTTACTGATGTCTGTAGCTTTACGATTAACGTGATTGATACAGAAAATCCTGTCCTCTCTTGTCCTGACCAAAGTGCAATCACAGTAAAAGGTACTAATGTAGATTGTACATTCCTAATGGGTAGTACTGATTTTGACGCAACATTTGTTGAGAATTGTGTTGATCTTGCTAGCCTTACACACGACTATACATCGGGGACAAGTGCTGCAGCAAACACATTGAATGGACACACATTCCCTCTTGGAAATACCACTGTAACATGGACAGCTATTGATGTTGCTGGGAACAGTACGACATGTAGTTTTGAAGTGACAGTTGAGGATGATGATGCACCTACATTTGAGTGTCCTACAGCCTTAGATATAGACGGTTGTGCAGGTACTGTACCTGACTTGATTGGAGGTCTTGTGGGTGATGATAATTGTTCATCTGTTACATTTACTCAGATTCCTGTAGCTGGCCAATTATTTGGTCCTAACTCTGGAGATACTGTTGATGTGACTATAACTGCAACAGATGATGCTGGCAATGAAGCAGCATGTACAGTAGTATTGACTATTGTAGATAATGAAATGCCAGTATTCCTGGATTGTCCATTACAGACTATTACTGTAGGCACTGACACTGACCAGTGTGGAGCTTATGTGAATTGGGAAACACCTGTAGTATATGATAACTGTGATCTACCACTCACACCGACTCAGATTTCTGGGCCAGTCAATGGTACGACACTTGATGTCGGTATGTATACAGTAGTGTATGAGGCAATAGACGCAGACGGTAATACGGCTACTTGTACATTTGATATAGAAGTCGTAGATACACAATGTCCATGGTTGATGGCTGGTATCCCTGTCGATGTTACATTGAATTGTGAAGAGGCAGCTACATTCGAGCCATTTGTCATGACCAGTTTACATTTGATGGATAATTGTACAGATCCGGTAACTGATATTGAGAATCTCTATATGAGCGGTCAAGGTAATGATCCTTCTATGTGTGATTTCTACACATATGATGATCTCTATACTTGGATTGCTACAGATGATGCGTTGAATAGCTGCAATTGGAAGCAAGTAGTATCTTACGAAGATGTAGATGCTCCAGTATATATTGCCAGTTCGATAGATTTAGCACCGACTGTAGAGTGTATGGGACCTTATGTGCCTTCTGCTCTTGATTGTGTGGCTGGACCATTTGGTAATGGATCAGATGTAGCAGGCATCGTAGACTATGGGACTGGTGTTCCTGAGTTTGTTGATAATTGTGCAGCTCCAGAGTTCCTATGTATCAGTCTAGTCGAAGATTTTGATGATGTAGACTTCTGTGGTTTCACAGGAGTACTTACAAGAACTTGGACGGCTACAGACCCTTGTGGAAATGTATCAGATGAAATAGTACAGATCATTACAATTGAAGATACTACAGCACCTGTTCTTACAGATTGTGACAATGAGGTATTTGAGTTAGATGCTAATGGAGTGGTGATAGTTGATGTTACTTCATTGGTAACAGTAACTGAGGAATGTAGTGATAATGATGACCTGATCTATACTTTGACTGTTAATGGTGAAGTTGTTTCGACAGGAGGATCAGAAGTAGCATTTGATTGTTCATATATAGGAGCCAATGAGGCAACTCTCGTCGTAACTGATGATTGTGGAAATAATAGCTTGCCATGTGAATTTATTCTTGAGATTCAAGATAATATTGCACCAAGCTTGACATGTCCAGCTGATATTGTGATTGGACTAGAAGGTGGAGAATGTGAGGAGTATGTGATAGCTGATGCAATTGTAACTGACAATTGTTCATGGACGATAGTATATGATCCACCAGTAAATGATTTCTTCCCAATTGGTGTAACTGTTGTCACAGCTACAGTGACTGACGCGGGAGGTAACGTAGTGGAGTGTACATTTAATGTCGAGATAGTAGAATATGTCCCTCAGAGTAATACTCTAGCATGTAATGATGCGATCAATCTATCTCTTGATGGTAATTGTGAAGCGGTATTGACTGCAGATATGATCCTAGAGGGTAATGATTATGCATGTTATGAAGACTACTGTATTGACATCTCTGACGAAAATGGAAATTTGGTCGGATCAAATGATTATACATTTGGTATTGGAGATATCGGGCAGACATTCACTGTCATGATTACTGACTGCTTAGGCGATGGTAATACGTGTTGGGGAACTGTTACGATTGAGGAGAAATTCCAGCCAGAAATTCAATGTCCTAATGACGTCTCTATAGCATGTAATGTAGATCCAGAGGCAAGATATGTGTTGCCAGATTATCCATTGAGTCACCCACTCTATGGTCAGTTGATCACTGGTGAAGCCTTCTTACTCAATTGTGAAGTAGGTGCAGTGATTAGCTATGGTGATGTATTTACAGACTTTGGACAGTGTGCATCTCCTAGAGGTGAAGTCGTAAGAACATGGACTGTAGAAGATGCATCAGGTAATGTTGCAACTTGTGATCAAGTAATCTCTATTAATACATTCTCGATTTCAGATGTAGTATTCCCTGGGGACTTTACATCTGAAAATGGACTAGCATTTGAGTGTTCAGATGTAGCTCTGTGGCCAGAACTTGTAAATCCATTTGGATACTCAAGTGATGAGGATGAGTTAGATGAGTGTGAGTTAAGTATCGGTCGTGATTGTGGAGGTACTGGTTACCCAACGCTTGACGGTGAGCCACTACCAACTAATGGAGGCTTATGCATGTTCTCAATGAATATCGAAGAGGAGATATATGAGATTTGTGAGAGTAGCTATGAAATCATCCGTACTTGGAAAGTAAGGAATATGTGTCAGGACTTTATACCTGGTGTCAATCCAATCGAGCATATCCAAGTAATCAAAGTACTAGATACGCAAGGACCTATACTACATGATCTTCCTGAGGAGGTAACAGTAAGTGTCAATCCTTGGAGTTGTAAATATTCCAATAATCTCCCTGTACCAAACCTCATTGGTGATGTATGCGGAAAAGCCGTATCATTTGATGTACACGTACTTGGTGGAGGTTCAGTAGAGGTGTTTGGTACACTCGAAGAGGACAACATCAGTATCATAGGTACTGGATTGCCACTTGGTGAGTCATACATCGTATATGAGGCTACAGATGGATGTAGTAATACAACAACTGAGATAATTAAGGTTACAGCGATTGATGATACTCCTCCTACTGCGATAGCATTAGAGAATATTGTGATTAGCTTGACAAGCGGAGCATTTGATGAGGATGGTACAGCTAAGCTCTTTACCACAAGTGTGGATAATGGGTCTCATGATGGAGATTGCGGAGATGTCTATCTAGAGATCAGAAGACCAGATGGGTCCCCAAGTTGTGATAACATTGGCAACAATGGGTATAACAATAATCTGACATTCAATAACAATGGAGATCAGAATGACAACAACAATGATACTGACGGTGGAGAATTCGTGAAGTTCTGTTGTAGCGATCTAGAAGGGGCAGAGACCTATCTCTCTAGTAATGGAGCAATGGTGAGTTATGTAGATAGCTTGCCAGTAATCCTGAGAGTATGGGATCTACAAGGTAATGCTAACGAGACTTGGGCATATGTCAGACTCGAAAGTAAGTTACCACCAGTAATCGTCTGTCCACCAGATGCATCTATAGATTGTGATATGGACTGGAGCCTTCATCTCGATGGACCAGCAGCACCTACAGAGCAAGAACTTGCAATGTTGACTGCACCAGACTTCGGTACAGGTGTTGCAACAGGCGCAGGTGTATGTGGTGGTATCAATGTCACATATGAAGACAGATACAATGAAGATCTCTGTTATGAACGAAACAATGAGATTACAAGGACATGGTGTATCACAGGGACGAATATCTGCTGCGATCAGAAAATAGATATCGTGAAGGTAGGAGCATTTGACCCAAGTACAATAAGCTGGAATAGTGGCTTCCCAGAAGAAGAGATCACTCTAGGATGTCTTGGAGAAGATCCGATGCAAGAGCCATCATGGACAGAAGCTCCATGTGACTTAATTGCATGGACAGTAGCTACGGATACATTCTATATCGAAGGGAATGCAGCAGACTTTGGATGTATCAAGGTAGTCAATGATTATACTGTGGTAGACTGGTGTAATGAGGGACAAGAATATACATTTACGCAAGTGATCAAGGTCATCGATAATGATGCTCCTGAGCTAGTAGTTCCGGATACTTGCATCGAGGTAGGTGCATCTTGTGATGCAAATGTTACTCTCTGTGCTACAGCTGACGATATGGGAGAGTGTGATAGTCCATGGCTGAAGTGGGAAGTATTAGTTGACCTGTATGGTGATTGGTCTTATGACCATATCTTCAGTAGTTATGTATCTCCACTAGATCCTAACTTTGGTACTGGAGTAAATGAGTACTACATCCCAGCATCAGCGCCAGGTGACCAAGTATGTATAGACTTGCCACTCATCGTAGAAGGGAGCAAGTACGAACACAGAGCAATCTGGAAAGTAAGCGATGGATGTGGCAATTTCACTAGTGTGACAGAGACTTTCCTTGTGACGGATAAGAAAGCACCAACTCCTTACTGTTATAGCGTAAGTTCTGCATTGATGACTGATGGTGCAGTAGAGCTTTGGGCTTGTGACTTTGTGATTGGCGGTGAAGATAATTGTACTCCACTTGATTGGATGAGGTATACATTCACAGCTCCTACAGCTGATGGTGGCTTCCCTGATGTGGTATTGGGTGATACGAACTGTGAGTCACGTACATTTACTTGTGATGATATCGAAGTGAGTAATGTAATCCCTGTAGATGTCTATACATGGGATGAGTGTGATAACTATGCACTCTGTACTGTAGAGTTGACATTGACGCCAATAGGTTGTGAGGAAGGAGATTCTAATGGGTTTAGGATTGCAGGATCGATTGGAACAGAATTAGATGAAATGCTCGAAGGTGTAACTGTCAGTGTAACATCTAATCAACCTGAGTATCCTATCACAATCATGACTGATGATAATGGTGATTACTTATCAACTAATAACTTGTCAGGTGTCAACTATTTTGTATCACCTACCAAAGATGATGATCACAGAAATGGTGTATCTACGTTAGATATCTTGTTGATACAGAGACATTTGTTGAACATCCAGTCATTGACGAGTCCTTATCAATATATCTCTGCTGATGCAAATAATGATAAGAATATCACTGCAGCAGATATGGTTGATATAAGAAAGCTTATCCTGCAAGTCTACAATGAATTCCCTAATAATGAGTCTTGGAGATTTGTTGATGCAAAACAACAGCTTACAACTGCCAATGCCTTTGCATTTGGCGAAGTCGTAGACATTATGTCATTATCCAACAATATGCTAGATGAGGATTTCATCGCCAACAAAATTGGGGATGTAAACAATAGTGTCGTCCTGAATGCAAATGGAAGCGATGTCGAGATCAGAACAGGAAGCCTTGACTTGAACCTTACCGGTGTAAGGACAGCTGAAGGGATCAGTGTAGATGTGACAAGTACTAACTTTAGCGCAATCGCAGGATATCAATTCACTCTCAATACTAATGGCCTAGAACTTACAGATGTAGTAAGTGGTGCTGTGAATATGGGTGATGATAATCTAGCTGTGCTTGATCAGAGTACTGTTACTATGAGTTGGAACTCTATAGACGCTATCTCTGTAGCTGATGAAGTATTATTTACGATGAATTTTGCAGGAAGCAATATTGATCTCGTAGATGGGATAGAGATTACTTCAGAAGTGACAGCAGCAGAGGCATATGATGCAGATCTTTCAGTACTGTCAGTATCGCTTAATAAGGATGATGAAGGTGTATTAGTCTTAGGTCAGAACGAACCTAATCCATTTACATCTCAGACAGTAATAGACTTCAGTCTGCCTAGAGCAGGTAGTGCTTCACTTACGATATTTGATGTGAGTGGCAAGATCGTAAAACAGATTACAGAGGCTTATCCTAAAGGTCACAATAGTATAGTGCTTGAGAGTACTGACTTGTTGACTACGGGAGGAGTGTTAACTTATAAGTTAGAGTTTGAGGAATATTCAGAAACAAAAAGAATGCTTCTGGTAAAATAATTCTTAAATAGATAATGAGGTTGTTAATTTTTAATGCAGAGTACTGATTCAGTGCTCTGCATTCCTCTGTTATAAGAGCACAGCAAGCGTTAATGTCAGTTGCACTTACTTGGTGTAGGATTTTCACAACAGTGACCAATATATTATCACTTAGCATTGGAATTTTGATTATTATTTACTTATTTTGAGTTACTAACTAATTTGCAAAACTTCCATGTGGGACTTATACTTAAGTCTGCATTTAGTGAAATATTTTTATAAGATTCAATTTAATTTTTAACAGTAAGAGCCTTGGCTTATTACATTACTATTTAGATAAATCTAGGGAGATGTACCAGAGTGGTTCACTAAGACCCATACTCAATCATCGACTCAATTGACGATCATTCATCTATGAAGAATAATCTATATGTGGTCTTTTTACTCTTTCTGTTATTCAGTATTATATATCTGAATAGTATATCAGCTCAGATTGATAGCACTGATTACTCTATCCAACACTTTACGATTGCAGATGGCCTCAAACAGATGCAAGTCGACGATATCCATGTAGACAGGAATGGATTGATGTGGTTGGGGACGCGTGCAGGTGTCTGTACATTCGATGGAGAGTCTTTCGATTCATTTGATGACTTCGACGTGAAGCCTAGCTCTGTGGAAGATATCGATGAGCTATCAGATGGGACAATATGTCTACTATCTGGCACGCATCTCTACATCGATAGGGTGACACACTTTGATACTATCTTGCTTGATGATCGAGTAAAAGTAGTGTCTGGTTCCAAATTAGCCATTGATTGGAAAGATCGAATTTGGATCTATACATCTCTCGGAAAAGAGACCATTTGTTACGACGAGAGATTTATGCGTTTTCATGAAGTATTTCCGTCATTCGAGGGTGAGGATGTAATGTCAGTGATTCCAGATAATAAAAATGAAATAATATACCTTTTTACTAGAAGTAATCAAGTTATTAGGTATGATCATGGCAGTCTCGATACCATATTTTCTACTGATGAAGTCCTATTAGCCAGATCTTCATTAGATAGACTTGATCAATTTAATAAGCCAGGGATACCTATATTTACACGTAAGTCTCGGGTAGCTAGTCTCTTTTTCTACAACTCTTCGGATGAGACTGTAGATACCGTAGGCGTGGTTAATCCTCTTTCACTAGCGAATAGTAACTTATTGCCTGACGGATATTATCGTAGGTTCAATGATAGTCTGAGAGTATTCAAGGAAGGGCAATGGGTTACTTTAATAGAGGAGATTAAGAAGAACTATAATTGGTTTCATTGTGCTATTCCTGATAAGCACTTGCCAGATAGATATTTGATTGGAACAGATAAGGGACTCATTATTGCAGATCGGAGTCGATTTACATCATACTCAGAGGATGACTATCCATATGTCTGGGCAGTATCCGAAGACAAAGACAATAACATCATACTTGGCAGTTATGGGAGTGGACTCTATGAGATAAATTCTCCAAGTCCAAATATTGATCGAATTGTAGATGAATCTCGAGTGGATTACTTGAAAAACTGCATCTACTTTGGAATGTCAAAGAGTAAGAGCGGTGGACTATATGTACCATATCAAGCTGGATTGTTGTACTATGAAGACAATCAGATAAGTCATGTATACCCTGTAGGTGATTCAGTGAGTTATAATCCACTCTTATACACATATGCTGATCATGATGAAGGACTGATCCTAATCGCTAATTGTCCAGGTATCGAGATTATTGACACCTCATATCACTTAGTCAAGAAGATAGAGGATCTAGGATTTAAACATAAGTGTCTACTTACAATCGTTAAAGATCAGAATGGAGCTTATTGGTTTGGTGGTGGTGGAGGGATTTGTCGTTATGATCTAGTGAGTGATAGTCTGACCACATACACCGATAAGTCTCATCAGCTCTCCACTCAAGGGGCTGTGTGTAGTCTTGTTGATGAAGATGGTGACATATGGTTTGGTAGTAAGCATGGGTTGACTAGATATGTACCTGAGCAAGATACTTTTCAGTATTTTCATCAGTTTGCAAATACAAGTGTTTCGAGTATTATTCAGATTGAGAGTGACAAGTGTTTTCTAGGGACTCTGAATGGACTAGTCATGGCCGACTTGATGAGCCTAAAGAAAACCGGAAATCTCAGAAGTCGTCTGTATTCAGTTTCAGAAGGCTTTACCGGAATGGAATGTGGACAAAATGGATTTTATAAAGACAGTAAGGGGCAAGTCTGGATCACCACATCTACTGATCTCATATCCTTTGATCCCAACGTTCTTGATTATGACATTAGTCCTCTATTGATCACTGTCAAAACCGTAAATCAAAAAAGAGTTAAAGCCGAAGAAAAATTGGACCTTCCCTATGGTATCAATGACGTTAATATCAAAGTCGGACTCTCTGTCTACCATAGTAAGCGGAGAGTGCTATATCGATACAAACTCAACAGAAACATCTGGACAGCATGGATTAGTGAGACTCAAATTGTACTCAATGACCTCTCGTCTGGCAATCATTCTTTAACCATACAAGGTAAGTATGAGTTCGATGATAATGTCGCTGAGATGAACTACGAATTCGAAGTAAGTCAACCATTCTACGCTGAGCCATACTTCTATACCTTGGCATTTGGGTTATTAGCAATACTCTTTGCAGTGCTTTTTTGGGTCTACGCCAATAGGCTTAAGATTATTAAACAGAAAGAGAAGCTCGCTATTGAAAAGAAAGAATTAATTGGAGAACGAAAAGAATTGATTGTAGAGAATGAAGAACTGATTGAGGAAAGAGAAGAGTTGATTGACGAGAAAGAAGAGTTGTCATTTGCAATAGATGAAATCAAACAGATCAATGCTCAACTCACTGCGTATAACAAAAAACTCTTGGCGTCTACCAATCTGCCAAGTCAAGAAGTAATCATAATTAAGGCAGTCAACAAAGTCCATAAAGTTAAACTTGCAAATATCTTATCCATAGTTGCAGAGGACAGCGGAGTGAGGTTCAATCTCGATGGAAATTCTATGTGGATTGACAAATCATTAACTAACCTCATAGATCAATTGCCCAAAGAGAATTTTGTCAGAATCCACAGAAGTACGATTATCAATATCGAACAGATTAAGTGGATTAACTCTAAGTCGTTAGAGTTGGTTGATGGGTCTCATCATAAGATAGGGAGGACCTATAAAAGTAGTATCCAAAATATACTTAAATAGTTTGAATAATGCTATTGTCAATTCTCCTAGAGTAAATGTATACTCACAACTGTCAAAAAAATCATCGGTATTGAATCAAGATGAATAATAAATTATGCTCTATATTTAATATTTCCTTTAAGGTAACGATTAGTGAAATGAAAGAGCATTTGCCAACCTTAGAAATAGTAAAATTTTTTTAATCAAAACAAATTGCCATGACTCATACACGATGGATTTATATTTTGCTCCTATTAACTGTAATGAATTGCTCAAAAGACGAAGAGAAAGTCATTGATATTGATGCAACTTTACTTGTTCCCAATACTGTGTATAATGATCAAGGTGATCTTTTATACTACAGTAGGTTGATAGACGAAGAAGTTAATTTGACTTTAGAGAACGTCAATCAATTTGGGTTCTGCCTATTTTGTAATTCTTCTAATGAGCAAAGAGTAAATGCAGAAGCAATTGATGAGAATGGCTTCTTTTACTATGATTCAGCATTACTCCCGTTTGATTTTTCTACAGTGGCTGTTGGAGCTTTTGTTGACTTTGCTCCTGATGTCAATTATTTGGGAACTATAAAACAAAGGGAATTGGATAATGGAGGAACTCGCATATATAGTGGAAATCATATATTAGATCCATTGCCTAGCGAATTCGTAAGATTGAAAGAGATAACAAATGCTGGCTTTGAAGGAAGAAGTGAAGCGCTTGCTTTTGCTCTGGGAAACAGGGGATATGTTGGTTGTGGTCAGCTAGATGATCCAGAAAGTTTGATCAATGATTTTTGGGAGTATGACACAGATGCAGATACATGGAATCAGATCGAATCTTTCCCAGTCCCTTCTTATCGTGGATTTACATTTACTCATGAGAACACAGCATATGCTGGGGGTGGCATTACCAATGTACTTGACGGTGAAGTGTTAGAAATATCTGAAGAACTCTATGCCTATTCTCAAGATACAGAAGAGTGGACCCAAAAATCAAACCAAATTGAAGGGAAAGCTGGTTGTGCCACCTATGTAAAGAATGGTATTGGTTACTTAGTCGCTGGTTCGCAAATGTATTCTAGTGGATTTTCATATGGAGGACATAGTGCAGGTTATGATATTGAGCAAGATAGCTTTTTTACATCTTTTAATTATCCTACTGTTCAAACAAATTTTTCAGCTGTCACGACGGATGTGGGTGAAGTCATTACAATTGCTGGATTTAATATCGCACAAGGTGGACCTTCATATCGACTTCAAGGTGATGATCAGTGGATCATGATAGACGATTATCCTGGTTTTACTCCCAATAAACTCATAGGATTCAATCAGGACAACAACATTTATGTTGGGATGGGTGAACCAAGAGATGGATTTAGAGTGGAATTTTCAAAGTACAACATTGTATCTGAGCAATGGACAAATGTAGGAATACTCAATGCTCAAAATAATCTCTTTCATGAAGGTATTGTCTTTCAAGTAGGTGATCGCATTTTTGTTGGAACTGGAATCGATCATTCAGGATCAGTTACAAACCGCATGTTTGAAATCGTCTTTGAGTAATGCAGATATTATTGAATCAATTCAACTGATACTCCCAACCTTGACTGTTGAAAAACAACAAGACATCCTTGTGCATCTCTAAGAAAACTGTATCGCTTTTCATTTTTACAGTAGTGTCTCCATCGACAATATTGAAAGCTAACTTCACTTCTCCTTGATGTGCTTCTACTAATGCGGCTAAGTCTTTCATTCCTTGGTCAGTCAGTTGATCCAGTCTGACTTTTAGTGTGATCTTCTTAGTGAGTTCTCTACCGATGGCTTCTAAGAGTCTGATGTCTTTCACTTTGAAGAAGACATTACCACTATTTTGATTTTTCGAACTGACTCCCTCAAGGTAAATGACCTGTCCTGTTTGCACAAAGTCTTTATACTTTTGGTAGTCTTCTCGATAGATTCCACCTGAGAATGTTCCTTTGGTATCCTGGATTGTAAATCGACAATATCCTGTTCCTTTACTTCTTGAGATACCATGGTTGGCTTCAGTGACGATACCAGCTACCTTGATTGTCTGATCGAGGACATCTTGAGCAATGTCGAGTTTGCAATTCGTGAAGTGTTGGATTTCCATCTTGTAATCATCGAGTGGATGCCCTGAGATATACATCCCAGTTACCTCTCTCTCATAGCCAAGTTTCTGGATCACTGACCACTCAGGTATCGGATTGATTTTTGGTTCTTCTAAGATCAATTCGGACAGATCACCAAAGAGAGAGTTAGAGGATTGCTCCTTTTCATGTTGGAAGGCTTGACCATACTTGATTGCATGCTCGATGAGAGTATCATACTTCTCACTCATGTAAAAGTACTGTGCTCTCGTCAGCCCAAACTCATCCATCGCTCCACTATAGGCAAGACTATCTAGTACTCTCTTGTTCAGGACTCTGAGATTCACTTCCTTAGTGAGGTCAAAGATGGATTTGAAGACGACTCCTCTCTCTCTTGCCGCAACGATTTCTTCGACTGGTTGGCTTCCTACACCTTTGAGACCAGAAAGACCAAATCTAATATCTCCATCCTTGTTCACTCTAAACTCTTCAAAGCTATCATTGACACTAGGCCCTAACACCTTGAGACCCATGTGCTCGCATTCTGTCAGATAGAAGTTAAGGGACTTGACATTGGACTTGTTATGATTCAAGAGTGATGCCATATACTCAGCAGGGTAGTGAGTCTTGAGATAGGCAGTCTGCCATGCGATATACGTATAGCATGTTGCATGTGACTTGTTGAAGGCATAGGATGCAAACTTCTCCCAGTCCTTCCATATTTTCTTTACTGTCTTTTCGGGGTACTCGTTCTTTTCGCAGCCTTCTAAGAATTTTGGCCACATCTCATCGATCAACTTCTTTTTCTTCTTACCCATTGCCTTTCTCAGCTGATCAGCTTCACCCTTTGAGAATCCAGCTAACTTTTGCGAAAGCAACATCACTTGCTCTTGATAGACAGTAATACCATAAGTTTCCTCGAGGTGCTCTTTCATGTCTTCGAGGTCATAGATAATCTCCTGTTCACCATGCTTCCTTGCGGTAAAGTCCTTGATGTAGTCCATCGGGCCAGGACGATACAAGGCGTTCATCGCGATGAGATCTTCTATCTTAGTAGGTTTGAGGAGTTTGAGACTTGAGGCCATTCCGTCTGACTCAAATTGGAAGATACCCTTAGTATCTCCCCGCTGGAAGAGTTCAAATGTTTTCTCATCATCAAGTGGTATGTCGTCTATGTCTATCGTTACCCCATGGATCTCCTCAATCATTTTGACGGCAGTCTTGATCACTGATAAGTTACGCAGACCAAGAAAATCCATCTTGAGTAGACCAGACTTCTCGACCACACTATTATCAAACTGTGAGACCCTCAATGATGAATCCTTACTCACACTCACGGGGACATAGTTAGTAATGTCATCAGGTGTAATGATGATGCCACAGGCATGGATTCCAGTATTCCGGATGTTGCCTTCCAGCTGTTTAGCAGCAGCGATCATCTCACCCATAGGAGACTTCTCCTCAGCTAACTTTCTGAACTGGTATGCCTTGTCGACATCTTCTTTGTTCATGTCCCCTTTGAGCTTTGCATCGATATCGTCATCACTGAGTACTTTCTTGAGTGATGCTGAGAGGTGTTGTGGAAATGACTTGGTCACTCTATCGACTTCTTGGAGTGGAATGTCGAGTACTCTTCCCACATCTCTGAGGGATGATTTGGCAGCCATTGTACCATATGTGATGATTTGAGCTACTTGATTTTGACCATACTTATCGATGACATAATCGATGACTTTGGATCTACCTTCATCATCGAAGTCAATATCAATATCGGGCATTGATACTCTCTCTGGATTGAGGAATCTCTCGAAGAGTAGGTCGTACTTGATAGGGTCAATATTGGTGATCGCAAGGCAGTAGGCAACTGCACTACCAGCTGCTGATCCTCTCCCAGGGCCGACGACTACACCCATCTTACGGGCGGCGTCAATCAGATCATGGACGATCAAGAAGTATCCAGGATATCCGGATTGGCTGATGACTGAGAGCTCAAAGATGAGTCTATTCTCTATCTCTGGAGTGAGTGTGGAGTACCTTCCCTTTGCCCCTTCGAATGTCAGATACTTCAGGTAATCATCCTGTGTCTTGAAGCGATCTGGTAGTGGGAACTCAGGTAAAACGATATCTCTCGCAAGGTCCAATGTGTCGATCTTATCTGCAATTTCTATCGTCGTAGCGATACTCTCTGGGACATCAGCAAAGAGAGCATTCATCTCTTTTTGAGTCTTAAAGTAGAAGTCAGAACTGGCAAACTTGAATCGATTGTCATCCTGAACCTTATTGCCAGTATTGATGCAAAGTAAGATATCGTGAGAGACATAATCCTCTTCTTCTACATAGTGAGAGTCATTGGTCGCGATGACTTTGACGTTATATTTTTTGGCAAGACCAAGGAGGATTTGATTGATGTCTTCCTGACTATACTTTGAGTAAACTCGCTTCCCTTGTTCGTCCTTGTAATCAAGTTTTTCTAACCCTTGATGTCTTTGGAGTTCAATGTAGTAGTCTTCACCAAATATGTTGAGCCACCACTTGAGGAGTTCTTCTGCTTGCTCGAGGTCATCTCGCATGATTGCTTGAGGTACTTCTGCACCGATACAGCAGCTCGTAGCAATGATTCCTTCATGATACTGTTCGATAATTTCCTTATCTATACGAGGAAATTTTTGATAGAGACCTTCTGTAAATCCTACACTACACATCTTCGCGAGGTTGGAGTAGCCGAGTGCATTCTTAGCAAGTAAGAGTTGGTGATAGCGTCTATCTGACTCTCCCGCTGCACGACTAAATGATCGCTTGTGCCTATCTGTAACCAGGTAAAATTCGCAACCAATGATCGGCTTGATATCATTCTTCTTTGCCTCCTCGACAAACTTGAAAGCACCGTACATATTACCGTGATCTGTCAGTGCTACAGCTGTCTGTCCATCAGCTTTTGCCTTACGCATCATCGTACCGATATCACTAGCTCCATCGAGGAGTGAGTATTGAGTATGATTGTGGAGATGACAGTAATCAGGCATATATGAGATATTCTCTGGTGAGACACTTTCGTGTAAATGTATAACTTACTGTAAAAGTAGGACTTGTGTAACAAACCAACGTATCTTTTGATATGGAATGTTGTCGAAGCTTATGAAGTTGCTAGAGAATCTGAAGGGGTGATAGCTAATTGAAAACAAAAAGAGATCAATAAATTCATTAAGAGTGGATATGAACAAATTTGATTGATTCGGGCAACAATGTGTGGTTTGAGTCATATCCCTGACATCTCATTGGTTTGTGCCCTGTTTATAGGGGTTCAGTCAATGAATTGAGTCTTGAAAACGACTATTTGGTCCATGAAAACTGAATTTATCTGATACTAAGCGACACGTTTCAATATTAAGGCGTCTACAGAGTAGGGGTAAAATACTAAACCCTTGTCATACAATAGAGTTATTCTGTGATATCTCAATTATGTACCTAGTTTTATACTCAAGTACTCTGGATTTATCAGAAAAACTTCAACCTGAAAAGTTTACACAAATTCGTGTTATTGATTTTATAATGTTTAATTTATACATTATAAAATTATCTAATGTAATTCTGTTGTTCTCACATTTGATATTCAGTCATTGGCCCGCTTAAGACTTTATAATTTAATTTTTAGATTTCAAGTATTCAGTCAGCTATAACTATTGATCAAGTGTATTATCTAAGCTTATGTTTTCCTCCGAGAGAAAACACAAATTAAAATGTCGGCAATAAAATTATGAACAAATTTATTCACTTGATTAGACAAAATTTGAATTGCGATTTTTCCCTTTCTAAGCTCCTAGTGGTATTATTTCTTATGGTTGGCAGCCAGAGCTATAGTCAATCACTGCGGGAAATACTCACACCTGATAAGCCATTTTCAGTATTAGTTGAAAACGCTGACAGCTATTTTGAGAAAAAACATCCTGGAAGGACACCATTTGAATTGACAATTGGTGAGTATAGAGATTCAGAATATGTCAAATATTGTAGATGGAAATCTTATTGGAAAGATAGGTTGCAACCCAATGGTTACCTTGGTGACGTAGGGAATTATAAGCTCAGAGCGATGAAGGAAAAGTCAAAGAATCCTCAGAGCAATAGATCTTCAAGTGATATCTCTTCAGTCCAATGGGACAATATCTCTCATGAAAACTATATCATAGGTCAGATAGGTATGGGTAGGACTACAAGTATTGATTTTCACCCAACCGACCCAGCTACGTTCTATGTTGGTGCAGCCAAAGGTGGTGTATGGAAGACTCAGGATGGAGGATCGACGTACACTCAGATCGGAGATAACTTACCATTATTAGCGGTAAGTGATATCGAGATTGATGATGACAACCCGAGTACACTTTATGTCGCAGTCAGTGACCATGTCTGGTACGGATCAGCCGCTATGGGCATTTATGTATCCTATGATGATGGTGGCTCATGGGTGCCAACTTCATTATCCTTTGCCTTGACTGATAATATTAGGATCTATAGCCTAGAAGCTGACCCAAATGATTCACAGACGATGTTTGCGGCAACTGATCAAGGGATATATAAGACAGAAGATGGCTGGAACTCGAGTACACTCGTCTCTTTTGCCCCGACTCATGATATCAGATATGCAGCTAATTCTAGTAACATTATTTTTGCTGGTGGTACAGACGGAACTTTTTATAGATCTACCAACAATGGGGATAGTTTTAATTTTATTAGTGACTTTGGGAATGGCTTTGTTAGGATCTCAGTGAGTGATCTCAATACCGATAAAGTAGTTGCAACTAATGGTAACCGTCTATACGTTTCTACTAATGGTGGTTCAAGTTTTGGTAATTCATCCAACCTCCCCGAAAGCTCTATGGTCGTAGCGATGTCTCCACAAGATGAAGATGTCATTATCACCGGTAATTTTGAAGTTTTTAGATCAGATAATAGCGGTACAAGTTTTAATAAAATCGCTGCATGGTTGCCAAGTTTCTCATTGTATGAGATTCATGTGGATCAACGAAATATCCATATCAACCCACTTGATGATACCAAAGTCTATCTTGCTAATGACGGTGGTATTTACTCATATGATGTTACTAATGGAAATTTTGAAAATCTGAGTGATGGTCTCATCATTACCCAATATTATGACATAGGTGTTGCGCAGACCAATTCTAATGTAGTTTCGGGAGGTAGCCAAGATAATGGAAGTCTTTATAGGAATGCGAGCGGGGTATGGGTTGAGCATGCAACCACTGGAGATGGAATGGTTACAGAAGTTGATCCCACTAATCACAACATTATTTACTGGGAGTATCAATTTGGGCAAATTCTTCGATCTACCAACGGTGTGAGTACTGTAGTTTCACCTCCTGCTCAAGGGGGAAATGGAGCATGGGAAACACCGTATAAGTTAGATCCAAATAACCCTAATCGAATAGTGGCAGGATACGACCGAGTCTACGAATCCTTAGATCAAGGTAATACTTGGACTGAGATTAGCCCTCCAGCTCTTGCCTTTGGTGCAAACCTTGAGGAAATTGCGATTTCTCAAACCAATGGTAATAGAATCTATACTTCTTTCGGCAGTACCTTGTATGTTAAAGATGTAAACTCTAATAATTGGACCACACGAAGTACTCCAGCTATTAATGGTATTACAGATCTAGAAGTAGATTTCTGCAGCATGGATAAAGTCTACATCACGAGTGGTTCTTTTGGTGATGGACAAAAAGTGTTTGTTTCAGAAGATGCAGGTATTACTTGGCAGAATATCACAGGCTCACTACCCAATGTGCTGGTAGACGCCATAGAGCCTTATTATGGGACTAATGGCGGCATATTTATTGGCTCATCAGTAGGCGTATACTATCGAGATGATAATTCATCAGATTGGGTTGAAGTTGGTAGCTTGCCACACACCTGTGTCACTGATTTGGAGATTAATTATACAGACAAGGTTCTCTTTGCAGGGACCCATGGCCGAGGAATATTTACTGCCGATATAAGCTGTATAGAGTTAGATTTAGCAGATATAGATATGGATGGCATCTATGATTGTATTGATCCATGTGTTGGGGATTTGGTATTAGATCCTTACACTTCCGTAAATGGACAAGAGTTAGTTCCTGGATCTAATGTGTCAGTATGCGAGGGCATGTCATTGTTGTTAGACTTTGATGGCAACTACACTAGCGATTGGACTTTTCTATATATCAGACCTGATGGAACCGCTTATAGTGGAGGCACTAATGGAGTCCTCAGTGACCAACTTTTTATTGCAGGCTTTGGGATTGTTGATGGAAATGTCAATGAAGGCACTTGGACAGTATTATACACAGACCCTAATGGTTGTGAAGGGACTTCAGAATTCTTAGTAACAATCAACCCTTCTGTATCTATCACACCTTTCGTAAATATGAATAGCGGAGGATTTGTGAATGATAATACAGTTATTCTTTGTGAAGGAGGCTTCTTTGATTTAGGTACTCAAGCAGGTATACAGAATAATATAGTATTGACCTTGCCTGATGGATCTACGAATAGTAATCCTATTGGTAATTCATATTTCAGGATATTAAATGCAAGTAGCAACGATGCTGGAGTGTACATGATTACATATACTAATGACAATGGATGTACCGCAACTCAAGATTACTCAGTGATAATAAATTCTGCATCTATTACGCCTTTTGTAAATGTGAATAGCGGAGGATTTATGAATGACAATTCAGTTACTCTCTGTGAAGGAGGTTTCTTTGACTTAGGTACTCAAGCGGGTATACAGAATAATATAGTATTGACCTTGCCTGATGGATCTATGAATAGTAACCCTATAGGTAATTCATACTTTAGAATATCGAATGCAGCCACTGATGACAGTGGATCATACACAATTACTTACACCGATAGTAACGGATGTATCGCTATACAAGATTATACTGTAACCGTAAATGCGAATCCACAGTTAGATCCCTTTACATCAGTAAATGGTGAAGAATTGATTCCAGGATCTAATGTCTCAGTATGCGAAGGGATATCATTGCTATTAGACTTTAATGGTAATTTTACGAGTGATTGGACGTTCCTATACACTAGACCAGATGGTGCAACTTTTAGTGGTGGAACCAATGGTTCATTGAGTGATCAATTGTTTATCCCAGCCAATGGAATTATTGATGGCAATGTGAATGAAGGCACTTGGACAGTACAATATACTGATTCAAATGGATGTGAAGGGAACTCAGAATTTGTTGTAGTCATAAACTCTGCGACCATTATTCCATATGTTAGGATTAATGGTGATGGATTTATAAATGATAATACAGTTACACTTTGTGAAGGTGGTTACTTTGACTTAGGAACACAAGCAGGTGCACAAGATAATATTACATTGACCTTGCCTAATGGATCTGTCAGCAATACTCCTTTTGGTAACTCATACTTTAGAATATCGAATGCAGCCACTGATGACAGTGGATCATACACAATTACTTACACCGATAATGACGGATGTATTGCTACGCAAGAGTATACTGTAACCGTAAATGCGAATCCACAGTTAGATCCCTTTACATCAGTAAATGGTGAAGAGTTGATTCCTGGAACTAATGTCTCAGTATGCGAAGGGATATCTGTGCTATTAGACTTTGATGGTAATTTTACGAGTAATTGGACGTTTCTCTACACTAGACCAGATGGTGCAACTTTTAATGGTGGTGCCAATGGTTCATTGAGTGATCAACTGTTTATCCCAGGCAATGGAATTATTGATGACAATGCAAATGAAGGAACTTGGACTGCACAGTATACAGATCCCAATGGTTGTGAAGGGACAGCTTTCTTTAGTATTGATATAGATGCTACACCAGCTACTACCGCTACGTCTACTACTACACCAGCCACAAGGTCTACGACTACGTCTACGTCAACTTCTACTACGTCTTCTACTACTACTACCCCAGCTTCTACCGCTACGTGTTGTGTATTTTTCCAGATTTTTATGATATGAAAAAACACCTACTCCCCCCGAAGGGCACTTAAAAGGCCTATTCACCGGTAAAGATCCTTTACCTCGAACATATTTTTTAATTGGCAATATACTGCTTATTCTTCCGTTATGTTTCCGCGAGGTTTCGTTACGTGACTTTACAAACTACCGTATAAAAAAAGGAGGAGGAGGAGAATATATTTTTCGTTATCGTGCTTAAATAGAGACCGCGACGAGTTGTTTATTTTTGCACAGAATCGTTTACTCTAGTTTTGTTTATTAGGAGCTCAGAACAGTTAAAGAGTTTGTAATGCAACATTTTTTCGATGCATCGACATGTACCAGAAAAATTGCATCACGATTTGCGGTTTTTTAACAGGAGAATAAAACATAGACAGAGGTAAACCACAATATACGACGATTTCTATACTTTTATTTTTTAATCTTCAAACTCTCTAAGTAGACGATCATACTCATTAAAATCTTCGAAAATTATTCCATCTTTATACAAAAGATAGAGTTGTCTATCTTTTGTATGAAAGATTTCCTCATTATCAGGAGTCATGTCTCCCAATCGTGTAAAGTGAAGAGTTTGGAGATACATCCATGACAACTTGGTTAACACAAGGCGCATATGCTCCTCATGTTGACTAATTATCATTAGTGCTTTGTCATGATGTTCCAGCCGCCAGGTGTGGTTAATGCGCAGATACTCAATTTTTTCCTCAATACTGTCAGCAATACGACCAAGTTCCAATCTTTGCGCACTAAAAAATAAAAATAATTTTTCAGTCATAGTAACATC
>CALLAW010000107.1 GCA_938001865.1 uncultured Saprospiraceae bacterium
AACTCTAAACGTATTACTGTCTTCTTCTTCTCTTCTCTCTATTCCCATTATGTCAATGATCTTTCTCTTTTCCCTCTTTCGGGGTCGCAAAGATAACAACCTTTTTTACTCCAATCCAAACTTTAATACAAATTAAATTTAGATTTAATTGTGGATTGCGCTAGAAGGTATACTTTACGGGGGTTGTTGACCCGAATTCTTTTTGATTTAACTTTAGAAAAGGGAGTATTCTTTATTTTTTTAAAGAGGTTTAAGTAGTAAACATATGCAACGTAGACTCCTAATCTTGCTTCTTTGGGTAGTTGTTTGATTCCGATTAAACCATAATCGAAGTCTTTTTGAATGTCTTCTTCTATTTTTTTCTTTTGTTGATCGTCAAAATTGTCAAAATCTAGTGTGGGGAAATACTCTCTACCTCTTTCTTCAAAATCTGCTTTGATATCTCTCAGGAAATTTATCTTCTGGAATGCTGCACCCAAGGCTCTTGCATAGAACTCAAGATGTGAGTATTGGTTGGAATCTCCGTTACAGAATACTTTGAGGCACATCAAGCCTATCACTTCTGCTGAACCATAGATGTATTTATTGTAATTAATTGGGTTGAATTTTTTGGTATCGAGGTCCATCCTCATGCTGTCAAAAAATGCTATAATCTGATCATGATCAATATTGTACTTATTGACGGTATGCTGGTAAGCGTCTAACACTGGGTTAAGCGACAGGTTCTCTTCTATGGCTTGGAATGTTTGTGATTGGAAGTTATCTAAAAGTGCCAATTTGTCTTCTTGATGAAATGTATCGACTATCTCATCAGCGTATCTTGCAAATGCATAGATTGCGTAGATTGGTGGTCGCATCTTAGCATCAAAGAGTCTTATGCCCATCGAAAATGACGTGCTATATGCTGTTGCTATTGCTTCTGCACATTTGTAATTTACATCAGTATAAAACTTATACATACTTGTCATCAATTAATTTGGCTGCGACCTGACCGGAAATTATGGATGGAGGTACTCCTGGACCAGGTACTGTCAGCTGACCAGTATAAAATAGATTATCTAATTTGCTACTTACCATTTTGGGTTTGAGGGGTCCTGTCTGATCTAGTGTATTGGCTAATCCGTAGGCATTGCCTTTGTATGAATTGTACTCTAACTTGAAGTCATCAATGGAAAAGTCTCTTTTATATATTATGTGTTTTGAAATATCTACACCGAACTTCTTTTTTATTCTATCGCAAATGATTTTGAAATACTTGGCTATTTGTTGTTTTGAGTCTTTGAGTTCTGTTGAAATCGGCATCAAGATAAATATATTTTCACAATTACTTGGTGCTATGGATGCATCTGTAACTGATGGGGCACAGACGTAAAAGAGCGGGTCACTCGGCCATGTGTGTTGACTATATATCTCATCAGCATGAACATCGAAGTCTGCATCAAAAAACAGTGTATGGTGATGAATGTCAGGAATCTTAGTGTCTAAGCCGATGTAAAAGAGTAATGATGATGGTGCTAACTTGCGACTTGTCCAATACTTACTCGAATACTGTGCAAACTTTGGTGCTAATATATGCTGATCTATGTGGTGATAATCTGCAGCTCCAATGACTACATCGGTTTGGTGAGCATTGCCATTTTGGTCGATGGCTTCGGTGATTTTGCTATTGTTATAATTAAAAGATTTGATGGTTGTATTCGTCTTAAAACTGACTCCTACTTCTTGACATATAGATTGGAACGCTTTGACTATTTGGTTCATTCCTCCAATTGGATACCATGTACCTAAATTTATGTCGGCATGGTTCATCAATGTATAGAGAGCTGGTGTATTAGCTGGTTTGGCGCCTAAGAATAGTACTGGAAATTCGAGGATCTGGATGATTCGAGGGTCTTTGAATAACTTGCGAATCTGGGATGAGACAGATGAGAACATTTGGAGCTTGAACATGGACTTGAATACTTTCATGTCTGCATACTCTAATAGATTCTTCCCTGGTTTCCAGACGTAGGTATTCATCCCTGCATCGTACTTAAAGGCTGCCTCATCTAAGAATTGATGGAGCTTGTGGGCACTTCCTGGTTCCCAGGTCTCAAACAAAGCTGCTAGCTCTGACACGGATGCTGGCACGTCTACTTTCGAATCATTAAAGATTACTGTGTAGGAAGGTGATAGTCGCTTGAGATCATAAAAATCGCTTGTGGTATAGCCGAATCTCTGATAGAACTGTTCAAAGACTTCTGGCATCCAATACCATGATGGTCCCATGTCGAACTTGAATCCTTGCTCAACGAACTGTCTAGCTCTTCCTCCTATGGTTGAGTTCTTCTCTAACACCTCTACTTTGTGTCCTTTCTGGGCTAATACTGCTGCTGCTGCTAGTCCTGAAAATCCTGAACCTATTATTGTTGTTTTTGCCAACTGGAGTTTTTTGTTTTTTGGTTTCTGTGAGTAAATGTAACATGCTCTTCAATTAAAAGTTGAAGAGGCCATTGAAATTAATCAATGACCTCTCCAATATCTTCGTCCTGATTCTATGTTAAAATAGAACAGGGTATTGCTTGAAAATTAGGCTTTTCCGCCATCTAATTCGTCTTGTAATGTTTTTAGTTCATCCCATTTGCCTTGAGCAGCCAATGCTGACTGTTGTGGCCAAGTTGTTGGGTCATGCATTCTGTATCTTGAACCTGCATCATCAAGAATCTGCTTAAGCGTCTCAATTTTGGCTTCGGCAAGTAGTGCAAAGGTTGGTATCCCTGCGTCTACTAACAAGCCTGCAATCTTAGGTCCAATTCCTTCGATTTTTTTGAGATCATCTGGTTTGCTGTCTGCTTTTTTGCTTGCAACAGGTGCTTCCTCTTTGGCTGGAGCCGTCTTCTCCTCTTTTACTTCTTGAGTTTCTTCCTTAGCTGCTGGTGCTGCCTTTGGCTCTGCTTTCTTAGGAGCAGCTGGAGCTTCTGTAAATTGTTCTTTGAGCTGAGAAAAAACACCTAGCTCTCCTAGTGTAGTTCGTTCTACACTTTTTTGAGTCTTGGTAATTGCTTTTCTCGTATCTTTTCTTTCCTTGTCTTTTTCTTTAGTGACAACGTCTTCGGCGTCTTTACGTATATCATCTACATATCTGAGGTGAGACACGATGATACGCTTATCGTCTCTATTGAATTCGATTACTTTGAATGTAAGTGTTTCATCTAATTCACCGTATGTGTTGTCTTCTTTACGCAAGTGCTTGGCTGGTGCAAATGCTTCGAGTCCATAAGGGAGTTGGATAATACCTCCGCTATCGTTCTTCTTAACGATAGTTGCGTCGTGATAAGATCCTACTGGGAAGACATTTTCGAAGGTATCCCAAGGATTTTCTTCGAGTTGTTTGTGTCCTAGTGAAAGTTTTCTTCCTCCCATATCGATATCTAGAATCTGTACATCAATATCATTGCCTACTTTGGTAAACTCTGATGGGTGTGAGTATCTCTTAGTCCATGAGAGGTCTGAGATGTGTACCATACCACCGATACCATCATTGAGCTCTACGAATACTCCGTATGGTGTGAGATTTTTGACTTCTCCAGTGTGAGTTGATCCGATTGGGAATAGCTCAGGAATCTTCTCCCATGGATCATCATGGAGTTGTTTGATACTGAGTGACATCTTACGAGTCTCTTTGTCCAAGGTTACGACTTTTGATTCGTATTCGTGACCGATAGTGAAGTGTTCTCTGGCGTTAACTGGTTGGTTACTCCAAGATACTTCTGATACGTGGATCAATCCTTCGACACCTGGTATGATTTCGAGGAATGCTCCATAATCTTCGATGTTTACGATTTTACCTTTGACTGTAGATCCTTCGGAAATCTCAGTTGCTAATGTATCCCATGGATGTGGGTGTAGCTGCTTGAGTCCGAGTGAGATTCTCTTTTTATTTTCGTCAAAATCAAGAACTACAACATTTACTTGCTGATTGATTTCAAGTACTTCATTGGGGTGATTGATTCTTCCCCAAGAAATGTCAGTAATATAAAGGAGTCCATCTACACCTCCGAGATCCATAAATGCACCGAAGTCTGTGATGTTTTTGACTGTACCTTCGAGTACTTGACCTTTTTCAAGACTCTTGATGATGATTTCTCTTTGATCAGCGAGATCTGACTCGATCAATGCTTTGTGAGAAACGACTGCATTCTTGATAGCTTCGTTGATCTTCACAACTTTGAATTCCATCTTCTTACCAACATATGCATCATAATCGATGATTGGTTTGATGTCAATCTGTGATCCTGGCAAGAATGTTTCGAGACCTCCGCAATCTGCGATCAATCCACCTTTGGTCTTAGATACTATGGTACCTGTAATGATTTCTCCATTTTCGTAAGAGTTCACGATACTTTCCCACGCTTTGAGGAGTTTTGCTTTTCTTCTAGAGAGTTGAAGTTGACCTTTTTCGTTTTCTCTACTTTCGATATAGACATCTACCATGTCACCTACAGCGAGGTCTGGGTTATCTCTAAACTCAGATAATGAGATAAGTCCATCTGACTTGGAGTTAACATCTAGTATTACGTCTCCACCTTTGATAAATGTTACTTTGGCTGAAACAATTTCGTTTTCAGAAAGTGAGCCTAAAGATGCTTCGTAATCTACTAAGTAATTTTTGATTTCCTCGTCTGTGTAAGGGAGGATATTTGTGTTTCCTTTATCCCAATCGAAGTCGTCATATGGGGTTTCGTCTAAGAGCTTTGCTTCCATATCTGCGAAAGAAGGCTTAGATGGTTCAGGAGCAGGTTGAGTTTCTTCAGCTACAGCTGTTGTCTCTTCCTTGACTTCTTCAGTAGTTGGTTCAACGGGAGTTGAGTTTTCTACTGTTTCTTCAATGTTTTTTTCATCTGACATACCAGATTTAAAATTTTGTATCTCACGCTACATTTAAGGTGAGAGGGTGATAAAACTATTTTCTTCCTTTTTTGAAAAGGACTGCAAAGGTACACTTTATTTGCTAAAAAAGAAGGAAAGTCTTACCAACTCTCTCTTTGCGAGTAGGTTAAGTGGAGGTGGGAGGTGAATAATATGGGAGATTGTGAGATAAAGATTGATGAATCCTTGTCGATAGAAGAATAAATCTTGGTTTGATTACCGAGAAAATTGCTAAATTGGAGAAAAATTTAGAGAAATGGAAAATAGTGTTTGGTTACAAAATTATCCCGCGGGAGTGCCTGCGAATATAAATCCTGATCAATATCCTAATCTGCTATCGTTTATAGATGAGCAATTGAAAAAGTATCAGAACTTGCCTGCATTTGAATGTTTTGGGAAGCGTATTACTTATGGAGAGGTTGATAAGTTATCAGATCAATTTGCTGGATATCTTCAGTATCGTGGATTGAAGCCAGATGACAAGATTGCGATAATGATGCCAAATCTTCTACAATTCCCGATAGCACTATTCGGTGCAATGAAAGCTGGACTAGTGGTAGTCAATACGAATCCACTCTATACATCTAGAGAGATGAAACATCAATTTACAGATAGTAATGTGAAGGCGATAATTATCGCTGAGAACTTTGCCTACAATCTGGAAAAGATCATCGGTGATACAGCGATAGACTTAGTAATCAAAACGAGTATCGGAGAGATGCTGGGAACGCTGAAAGGTGGATTGATCAACTTCGTGGTAAGAACGATAAAAAAAGGTGTCCCAAAATTCAATATACCAAATGCGGTAGACTTCAAGAAGGCTATAAAAGAGGGAAAGAAGCATCAGGTAACCTCATTTGACAATAGTCCTCATAGAGTGGTGGTACATCAATATACTGGTGGGACTACTGGTGTGTCCAAGGGGGCAATGCTTACGAATCGAAATCTCATCTCCAATATGCTCCAAATGCGTATGTGGCTAGGTGGTAAAATGGAAGAAAGAGATATAGCACTCTGTCCATTACCGCTGTATCACATCTTTGCATTTTCGGTAAATCTCTTAGCGATGATGAGCTACGGAGCTTTGTCAGTACTAGTCACTAATCCGAGAGATCTAGATAAGTTGGTAAAAGAATTTACCAAGAATGATATCACTGCAGTGACTGGAGTAAACACACTCTTCAATGCGTTAAATAATCATGAAGAGTTCCAGAAACTTGACTTCTCCAAACTAAAGGCTGCAATGGGTGGAGGTACTGCAGTGCAAAAGCCTGTGGCTATCGCGTGGGAAAAGCTGACAGGACTGCGACTGGTAGAGGGTTATGGAATGACAGAAGCGTCTCCTGTGGTAACGGCTAATCCATTTGATGGAAATGCTAGAATCGGTACGATAGGTATGCCTATACCGTCTACTATCGTGAGAATTGTAAAGGAAGATGGGACAGTTGGTGGTGTCGGTGAAGTGGGAGAAATCCAAGTAAAAGGACCTCAAGTGATGAAGGGATATTACAACAAGCCAGAAGAAACTGCAAAAACTCTGGTGGATGGATGGTTGCTTACTGGTGACATCGGCCTTATGGAAGAGGATGGTTACTTCAAAATTGTAGATAGGAAGAAAGACATGATCTTGGTCTCAGGATTTAATGTGTATCCGAATGAGATAGAAGATATAGTAGTAAATCATGAAAAGGTAATGGAAGCTGCTGTAGTCGGAATCCCAGACGAAAGAACTGGAGAGAAAGTCAAGCTCTATATCGTAAAATCAGATAAGTCGCTAACTGAAGATGAGGTGATAGCACACTGTAGGGAGAACTTAACTGCTTATAAGGTGCCTAAGGTTATTGAATTCAGAACTGAGCTTCCTAAATCAAATGTAGGAAAGATACTCAGAAGAGTACTCAGAGATGAGAATCTATAGGAAGATAATTAGTCAACTAGGATTGCATCATTGATTGCAAACATCAATCTATTGATGTCAGTATCGTTGAGTTCGAGAGTACCGCGAAGAACTACTTGCTTGGCAGAATACTTAACGGGCTCTGAGGCATAAACTTCCATGACAGTCTCAGGTCCTGCTCCACCACAAAAGAAGCACATATTATAAGGGAAGGCAGAGAATACGAACTCCTTGTGTGACTTGTAGCCTTCTACTGGTATGATATAACCTTTGATGGTAATCTCTTTGCCATCAAGGGCTTTGATATCATCACTAAATACTGGAACATCCACGTTGAATCCCATGATTTCATCCATTTGCTTTTTGTAAGTAATCTTAGCAAGAGTCTTCCAGACGTTAGTATCTTGAGCCTTCAGAGAAGTGCTACCAAAAGATGTGATAAGTATGAGTGTAGTGATGAGTACTTTCATATGTATAATAAGTTACTTGCTCTAAATCTAAATGATCGGCAATATCAAAACATAAAGTTAGCTGTAATTGCTGTTATCGATGCGTTAAAGTACAGCCATTGAATCCTTAATGTGTATTTATCATTTACTTAAAGTGTGATGAATATCTAATCTGTATGCTTGGATGGCAGGAAGACTACTAGCTATCAAACCGATGAAGAGTGACGCTACTGCAAATATGGCAACAGCCGGATGAATAGGGAATGTCTCCCAAATGTACTGATACTGGTCCTCTACATAATTGGCAGTGACAAAGTACCCAATATATGCCATAGCTACTCCAAATAGATAACCAACGATCGCAATCAACCATCCTTGGAGCAGGATCAATAGTAGGAGGTCTCTCCTCGTAGCGCCTTGGACTCTTAGAATGGCTAACTGATACTTGGTTGCTCTCAACGCATTGTAGAGTGCAATACCGATGCTCACACATGATATGACACTAATCAATATCGCTATCCATGCAATCAAGTTGAACCCTATACCCATCCTGTCATAGAATACTGTCATGGCGTATGATGGTGCTACTGCATGCATCGGTGTATGTTTTTTGATATTGTTGGGAAGTTTGAGGGCTTGATAGTTCATCTTGTTTTTGAACTGTACAAGTACGTTGGTGATCTCCCGATCTGTATGACTTAGGAGGTGATCTCTTGAGAGATCTGTATGATCATGACTGTGATCGTGGTGGTCATGGCTATGCTCATGTCCAAGAGTCTGATCAGGATGATTATGGTCAGGAGTCTCATGTACATCCCACACTGTGTACGATGAAGTCAATATGAGATTATCTAATACATTGCCACTGGGGGCTAATACTCCAACGACTCTGAGATCATGCTCGTGATCATGACCGTCTGCCTCTGCTAAGCCATGCGAAGACTTGAAGTGATCACCTATCTCGAGACCAGTCGCCTTGGCTACGCTGTAACCTATGGTGACTGTGCCTGTGGAAGAGAATAACGTCCCATCTGCTACAGTAGACTTATACAGATCTAGGATGGTGTGATCAGTCCCAATAATCCTAAATCCTTTGTAGTTATCCCCAATAGATATGGGTACACTCATATGGATGAGTGGATGACCTTCTTTGAGAAATGCCTTAGTATCATCGATCTTAATATTACCAGTAGGATTGTCAATGTGGTACATGGCCGAAAAAATCATCTGAAGGTCAGACCCTTTGGCACCGATAACCATATCAATACCTGCTAGGTTATTATCAATAGACTTACGTAACTGGTCATTGATTAGTATCAAGAAGAGACTCAGCCCAACACCCAATCCAAATAAAATCAGATTGAGGAAGAGTTGTGATGGTTCATTGATCAAATTTTTCCAAGCGACTTTAGATAGATTCATCGTTATACGGAATTATGGTCATGAGGTGTATCTAATAATATGGTATGATCTATTGCTGATCGTACTCGTTGGTCGTGAGTCACTATGATAAGAGCAGCACCTGACTGCTGCTGCATCTCTTGGAGTAAATTGATCACTGTGGTTGCATTGTCATCATCGAGTGCTGATGTTGGTTCGTCGGCGAGTAACAATTTGGGGTTGCCAAGACATGCTCTTGCTATGGATAATCTTTGCAATTGTCCTTGTGAGAGGGTATTTACCTTAGAGTGTTGCTTCTCACCTATCTGCAATTTATCCATGAGGGCAATTATTGTACTATTATCTATTTGGCTAGTGCCAAAAGAGGTGGATAACTGGAGGTTTTCGAGAGCTGTAAGCGAAGTGATGAAATGAGGTTGCTGGAAAATCAAACCAATGGAATCACCTCGCAATCTATCTCGTTGGGTAGTGGTAAGATCGAAGATATTATGCCCATCGAACTCTACTTTGCCTTGAGTAGGACTGAGGATACCAGAGAGTATATGGAGCAGAGTCGTCTTACCTACGCCGGACTTACCCAGCAAGAGTAAGCTCTGAGCTGAATCTACTTGGATATCTGGGAAGCTGATCTCTAGTGTCTGAGAATAGCGATGCCGAATGTCTTGAGTGTGAAGTATGTGGTGTGGCACTAATTTTTGATTTTGTTACCTGAATCTCTATCAAGGAATTCGTCGTAGAGGTAGGTCTGTCTATTCTCCATCGGGATATTATATCCATTGATGAAGAGGTGAGTGATCCTCGTTTTCATTTCAAATGGATCACCATCACAGACAAAGAGGTTGGCTAATTTCCCTTCTTCGATGGAGCCAATCTGATCATCGACTCCAAACATTCTGGCCGGATTGATCGTAATAGCCTTGATAGCTTGATCGACACCCATCCCGTAGTTAGCAGCGAATGCAGCATTAAATGGGAGGTTACGGACATTCTCTGATTCGTTAGTCCTGATTGCGACTAAGACACCTGCTGCCATCATCTTACCAGCATTGGTATATGGAGCATCATATCTATCTGAGTCTCTAGATGGATTATCCAATATGGGTCCTGTGATGACTGGTATCTCGTATTTGGCTAGACTGTCTGCAACTCTCCACCCCTCGGACACCCCTGTAAATATGGCATCTACCTTGTTGTCCTGAACCCACTTGATGGCATTGATTATATCTTCTTTCTTGTTCACTTCTACAAGCAACTTAGCGTTGCCGTTGGCGACTTCTGAGAGAGTTGAGAGTTGAGGTTTGTATCCAGTTGGGTTGTCCATTTTAGCATAAGCGGACACTGATTGCCAGAATTCTTTGAGCTTTTTTTGAGCTTTTTGTTGGTCTTTTTTGATTTCTTCGTCAGACCTCTTATCCCATCTATGTCTCCGACCTGAGGAAGGCCAATTGAGTAAGTGTCCTTGAAATCCAGCACTCATCTGCTCTGGTGTATATCCTTGCATATGGATGAGGGCTCCCTTGCCGGGAAATAAGCCACCGCTAGGATATGTAAATGCTGTGGTCACACCATTGACTCTAGTGATCGGTATGTGTACCGAGTTGGGATTGACCGCTGTCAATGCTTCCATATGTGGTGTGTATGTTCCAAGTTCGTTATAATCTTGGGTCAAACTGACAGAGCTAATCTCTGCTAATCCAATCCTGCAACCACTATCCACAAACCCAGGATAGATATGCTTATCAGTGCCATCAATGCGTACTGCAGTCTCATCAGTAAGCGCTGGACCTACCGCAAGTATGGTATTACCATCAATCAGTATATCTCCTTTGATATCACCATCACTTACTGTATGAATAGTCGCATTAGAGATCAGGAATCTGCCTTGTTGGCCCTTGGAAATCTGCTGAGAGATACCGAGACTCGTGATTGTGAACAAGAGAATCAAAGGATATAGAATTGCCTTCATGGAGCTAAGATTTAGAATATTTTAAATGTAGGTCTACTACTGACTATGTACATATGATATTAGTGAGAGTGATGGTTATGATGTACTCCTTGCATGCACCCTTCCTCTTCGTGATTGTGCAGAGACGATTCGTAGAATGCTGGTATCTCAGTCTCTGGATCTACATCAACTCTTACATCAGCCGCATCCTTCTCTCTATCAAATCTCACTCTCCCATCAACTATCGTGTAGAGAGGTGTCGCATAGATTGATAGAGGATGGTGACTGAAGATGGCGATATCTCCTTCTTTGCCGACCTTGAGTGAACCTACTCGCTTATCTATGCCCAACTGTATGGCAGGGTTGAGAGTGATGAGTCGGAGTGCTTCATTGTCCGTCAGATCTCCATATCGCTGAGTCTTAGCTGCCTCATGATAGAGATGCCTGATGAGCTCTCTCGAGTCAGAGTTAATCGATGTGACTACACCATTGCGAGTCAGTATAGCAGCATTATATGCAGTACTGTAATAGACCTCAAACTTATATGCCCACCAATCAGAGAATACAGATGCTTGAGCTCCAAACTCAGCTAGCTCTGGAGCTACTTTGAATCCCTCATTGACATGTTGGAAGCAGATCTTGTCTACTCCATAATCACTGAGTACATCCATCAGCATGATGATCTCATCGGCTCTATATGAGTGACAGTGGATGATTATCTTCCCATCTAGGATATCAGCAAGCGTCTCAAGTCTCAGGCTATAATCTGGACTTTGGGCTTTGGAGTCTTTTGCTGATCGATCTTTGGCTGCTTTGTACTCCTTGGCTGCTGCGAAGGATCTTCTGAACTCTTGTTCCATACCCATCCGAGTACGTGGGGCTACATCATTCCTCTCTCCATGGACTCGCATGGGATTCTCTCCGAGAGCAAACTTGATCGTCCTTGGAGCATCCTTCATCCTCCAATCTTCGGGATTGAGTACTCCCCATCTGTGCTTGATTGTTTCGCATTGGCCTCCGATAGCATTGGCTGATCCATGCATAGCGTGAGAGATAGTCACACCACCCGCTAAGGCACGGTATAGTCCGATATCATATGGGTTGAGTGCATCACCTACGTTGACTTCTGCGGTGACAGGATTAGTGGCTTCGTTGACAGCATCTAGACCTACATGACTATGTGCATCGATGATCCCAGGCATGACATACATCCCTTCAGCGTCGATTGTCTCGATGTTGCTAAAGCTCAGTCCTTCACCAATTTGCTTGATCTTACCATCGCGGATGAGGACATCTGTATCTTCAAGGACGCCATCTTCTATGGTGATGACAGTCCCATTAGTGATCAAGATATCACCAGTCAGTTGACCAGTAACTAGAGTAGATGACAGACAGGTAAAGACTGCTACAATTATATTTTTTATATTCTTCATGATGATATCTTTATTCTGGAGTAGAGAGTTTAGATCCCGTGAGAGCAAAGGTGCCAAAGTCACCGTACTTGACACTGCCTTCTACAGTCTCAGCGTCTATAAAGTTGAGAGTCACTTCGACATTTGCTGAGAATGATCCTTCATTAATTTGGAATTCGACTTCCATTGTATTGTTCTCTAAGGTAACGTTGTCTATGACTTCTGTATCGTCTGGATCTTCGTCTTGTGAGAGTGTGACGGTATAAGATGAACCATCTTCTTCGATTACGATCTTGCCACTATTAGATCCATCAGGTGAGTCGAGCTCAAATGCCCATTTGCCGACAGGATTGATCTTTTCACTAGATGATTTTTTATCTTTTTTCTTTTCTTCGTAAGTATGGACTTCCTTACCTACGATGACTGCTCTGATCTGAGACTTCTCATCGAAGTAAGGAAGATTGGTAATCATGAGATTAGAAAGTTTATCAGTCTTGATAGTCCCTGCAATATTATCAATCTTCAAAAGTCTCGCAGGAGTCACTGTAAGGGCCTCGATTGCTTGTGCCTCTGTGAGTCCATTTTCTATCAGAGTAGTGAGGGTTTTCTTCACATCGCTACCGTCATCGCCTAAGAGGGCAAATGCCACAGGGATATTAGCTTGTATTGCAGTTTTAGCGAGATTGAGTCTTCCGAGGTATGCTTTGTATTGTCTTTCTTTGAACTCTAGTACTTCTAGGTCTGCGACTGAGTAGATTGAGTCTTTTACTCGCTTAGGTTCTTTTACCTCTTTGGGGAGTGCTGTACTCAGTGCTATCGGCAATCTCGAATCGGCAATCTCTGATTCTATCCCAATGATGTCTACAGGATTGACCAATACCGCATCGAATCCGAGTTCTTTTTGCAGTTGGATTGCTCTGAGGTTGTTCAGTTTTTTATTTGTTTTGACGAAAGTCATTTGCTGTCTCTTGGTCATGGGTATTAGGGCTTCGACTGCGAGTGAAGTCGAAGGGAGTTGAGCACCACTTGAGTTTGATTTGTAGCGTCCTTGGTTGGTCGAGTATAGTTCTGCATTTCTATAAAGGTCTCTAAACTTTGCCATGACACCTATGATTGTATTGGGGTAGTATCCTCCTGCTCCTTTGAACTGGAAGACTTGATGAGTCTGATCGGTGATGAAGTAATGGTCGGGATCAGAAGTAAGGAGAGTGATATTGGTGTTACCAGGTAGCATGCCTTTGTCTAAGGCCACATGGCTGATGCCAAATCCATTACTACGCATCTTATCAAAGTTAGCGCCGTCGGTCTTCAGTACCTTGGCGACCTCTAACTGCGGTGTTATCCCTGCGACTGCATCAGGTGGCAATCCTGGAAATTTTACCTTGCTCTTCTCCTTAGACTCTTCAGCCTTGATAGGATGTGAGAGGACATCAATGAAGGCAGGATAGACATACATACTATCATACTTGAGTGCAATAGCTCCTGACGGTTGCTTGATACGTTGGCCGATGTCTTTGATAAAGCCATCCACGATGACGACATTAGTCAAGTCACTCTGCAGCTCTCCATCTTGGTAGAGATAGACATCTTGGAGATAGTAGGTAGATGATGCCTTGGGGTACTTGTCATAGTCTACTTGTGCCCTTAGACTAGAGGTCAAGAGGATGACCATGATACCTAAGGCAATCTGTTGCAATTTCATCATACGTATAATCAGATTTGAAGGAAGCCAAAAAATGCTTGATTTCAATTGGCAAATTACAGTAAAAATCTCAAAAGGAATGGAGTTAAAAGTGTGATGACATCAATTGATCAAAACAGAGGAGTTAATCAGCAATCATATAAACTTTAATTGTAATTTGTATTTTAGTATCTTTGAGTTAGTTAATTATCACAATAATATCAGTGTCTCAGTATCTAGAAAAGATCTCATCACTTGACCGCAAATGGCATCTCGCTGTGATTACTCTCACTGCACTTCTGCTCTATGCCAATACTCTTGGACATCAGTATGCTCAGGATGATGCCATCGTCATCTACGATAATATGTATACCCAAGATGGAGTCAGTGGTATCAAGGGTCATCTGACGAAGGATACATTTTTCGGATTTTTTAAGACAGAGGGTAAGGACAAGCTCGTCAGTGGTGGTAGATATCGTCCACTGACGCCGATACTCTTCTGTATTGGGCATGAGTTATTTGGCGACAGCCCGATGATCGGTCATCTCATGAATAGTCTCTGGTATGCCCTACTCTGCTGCCTCATCTACTTGCTAGTGTTGGCACTGACTCGGGAGTATCTTGAGCACCACCAACTCTTTGCACTCATAGTAGCACTCCTCTTCGTGGCACATCCGATCCATACCGAGGCAGTTGCCAATATAAAGGGTCGAGATGAGATCTTCAGCATGCTAGGCAGTGTGATAGCCTTCTTACTCGCTATCAAATGCGTTGATAAGGGTAAGCTGACGGCTCTGATCGGTGCTGGGATAGCAATCTTCCTCGGACTGATGAGTAAGGAGAATACAATTACTTACCTCGCTGTCATACCTCTTGGTATCATCCTAATGCCACCCGACAAAAAAGCTAAAATCACACCTAGATTGATTGCCATCATGGGAGCCTTACTCTCAGGGACGGTTGTATTCTTAGCGATAAGGACTAGCATCCTTGGTCTTGACTTTGGAGGAGACTCGCTAGAGTTGATGAATAATCCTTTCCTCAAATGGAATGGAAGTGGTTACGAGCATTTTACGACAAGTGAAAAAATGAGTAGCATCCTAGTCTCACTCGGTATCTATCTCAAGCTGATGATAGCACCTATCAACCTCTGTCATGATTACTATCCAGGTGCAGTGGAGCTCGTCTCGCTGGCCAATTGGAAACCACTCCTGAGCCTAGGACTCCACATCATCCTCTTAGCGATAGCTGTGATCATGCGCAGGCGGATGGCTCTCGTGACATTTGGTATACTCTACTACTTCATCACTCTATCGATCGTGTCAAATGTGGTATTCCCAATTGGGACTCATCTGAGTGAGAGATTCCTATTCATGCCATCATTGGGACTCATGTTAGCTGGAGTTGCTGCACTCTGGTACTCAAGGATAGATAAGTCAATCCTAACGATAGGCTTGAGTCTCTTAATCCTCGCATATAGTATCCGGACTGTCATACGTAACCCTGTCTGGTACGACGATTACACTCTATTTACCTCAGATGTGGGACCAAGTACCAAGAGTGCTAAGCTACTCAATGCAGCAGGTGGGGTCATTGTCAATCGATATTTTGACGAAAGTGATAAAACCCTTAAACAACAAAAAATGCTCGAGGCATCTGCCTATCTCAAGCGAGCTATCGCAGTCCATCCTACCTATGCCAATGCCTGGCACATCTTAGGGACTTCTCAGAGTCTTAGTGATAATCATGAGCAAGCTGTAGAGACATTTGACAAATTACTCACTCTATCACCCGGTCATGAGCTAGGGATGTCCAACCTCATAATCTCTCTGAGAGATGCTGGCAAACAGGCTGGTCAGAATGGCAACCTACAGAAGAGTATAAAATATCTGACAAGAGCAGAAAGTCTTGACAACAATGACCCCGAAATCAAAAGATTACTTGGTATCGCTTACGGTATGTCAGGAAATCATCAAGAAGCAATTAAATATTTCCAAAAAGTACTCGAAAAGTTACCTAAGGTGGCTACATCTTACGTTAACCTTGCAATAGCATACCAAAACAGTGGAGATCTTGCTACTGCCAAACCCTTACTAGAAAAAGCAGTCGAGATAGACCCTAATGCCCTAAACCACTTACAACCACAATGACAAAATTACTCTCCGCCATACTCATCGTCTCAGTCTCATGGACCCTATCAGCTCAGGAAATGACCAGTTCTGATCCAGGTGACGTCTGGGCTAGTCAGAAGATGCAATCCATGACACTTGATCAGAAGATCGGACAGTTGTTTATGATCAGAGCATACTCCAAAGGTGACAAAGCAGAAGAGAAAACAGTAACAGAGCTCGTCACCAAATATCATATCGGAGGGATTTGCTTCTTCCAGGGGACTCCTGAGACACAAGCTAGATTGACTAACAACTATCAGGCTAAGGCCCAGATACCGCTGTTGATCGCGATGGATGCTGAGTGGGGTCTCGGTATGCGATTTCCTAAGACTACGCAATCATTCCCAAAGCAACTCACACTCGGTGCTATAGAAGATAATAACCTTATCTACGATATGGGTCTTGAGGTCGCTAAGCAACTCAAATCTATAGGCGTCAATGTTAACTTTGCACCGGTAGTAGATATCAATAATAATCCCAACAATCCAGTGATCAATTATCGATCATTTGGCGAGGACCTCTACAATGTCGGAGCTAAGAGCTATGCCTACACGAGAGGGATGCAAGAAGGCGGACTCATCGCATGTGCTAAGCACTTTCCAGGACATGGTGACACAGATGTAGACTCTCACTATGATCTCCCAGTACTCAAGATGAGTAGAGATCGGATCGACTCCTTAGAGTTAGCACCATTCAAGATGCTCTCGGAGTTGGGTATCAAGAGCATGATGTCGGCCCATCTCCATGTCCCTGCAATCGATGATCGACCCAATAGACCTACGACGCTATCTTCGGCGGCACTCAATGGGATACTGAGAGATGAGATCGGATATGATGGACTAGTGTTTACCGATGCACTCGATATGCAAGGTGTAGCTAAGCACTTTGCCCCTGGAGAAGCCGAGCTAGAGGCACTCATCGCAGGGAATGATATACTGCTCTTACCAAGAGATGTGAAGAAAGCTATCACCACTATCAAGACAGCTGTCAGTGATGGTAAGGTCACTACTCAGCGTATCGACCAGAGTGTACTCAGGATACTCAAGGCAAAGTATGAAGCTAACCTCACAACGAGGCAGACCATATCATCACCATCTACCGCAGCTAAGAATGTCAATACGATCGAGGGTGACTTACTCAAGCGAGTACTTACTGAGAAGTCACTCACACTTGCTAAGAACAGTGCTGGATTAGTACCAGTAAGGCGATTACAGGATAAGAAATTTAGCAGCTTGAGCCTTGGGTCGGATGAGGTGACGACCTTCCAGAAACGACTCGAATCCTATGCTCAAATCACTCACCATACCATCGGATCAACTCTCAGTATCGAGAGACGTCAATCACTTCTCAATACATTGTCAAGTAGTGATATCGTCTTCGTAAGTATACATAATATGGATAGTAGAGCATCCAAGGATTATGGAATCAGCCAAGATCAGATGGATCTCATCTTTGCCCTGAGCAGCCGTAATGAAGTGATCTTGACACTCTTTGGGTCGCCATACTCACTCAAGTACTTCAATGGACTCAGTTCTCTCTTAGTCGCATACGAAGATCATGATATTGCACAAGATAAAGCAGCTCAAGCACTCTTTGGCGTATTCAGCATAGAGGGAAAGCTCCCAGTGACTGCCAGTAGTGACTTCCCTTACGGCACCCAAGTCATCACCTCTAATCTCCAGCGAATGGGATACGATATCCCAGAGAGAGTAGGTGTCAGCTCTACCAAACTGGAAAGGCTCGATAGTCTTATCAATGATATGATCACTCGCAAAGCTGCGCCAGGATGCCAGATCTTAGTAGCAAAAGACCGTAAAATCATCTTCAATAAATCCTATGGGCACCACACTTATCGTAAAGTACAAGCAGTAGAGAATACTGATCTCTATGATGTCGCATCTGTAACCAAGATCCTCTCTACCACAATCGGGCTGATGTCACTCAAAGATAAAAACATGTGGGATGAAAAGATGCCCTTGAAGGTGTACCTCCCAGACCTAGATACAACCAACAAATCAACAATCGTCGGCGAAGATGTCCTCGGTCATCAAGCAAGATTGGCAGGATGGATTCCCTTCTACAAGAATACAATAGAAGAAGACGGTAAAGACTACAAGGAAGGATACTATACTGTCAAATCTGAGCCAGGCTTCGACATGAAAGTATGTGACAATCTATATCTCTGCAATACATATATCGATAGTATAAGGAACAGAATCTACTCAAGCGAACTCAGAGACACAGACAGTTATAGATACAGTGATCTAGGCTTCTATCTCTTCAAAGATGTGATCGAGAGTGAGACAGGATTTACACTTGATCGCTACAGTGAATTGAAGTTTTATAGGCCGATGGGGCTGAATAATATTGGATTTAACCCGATAGACAGATACCCGCTTGAGGATATTATACCAAGCGAGGATGACAAGTACTTCCGCAATGGTAAAGTACACGGATACGTCCATGATATGGGTGCAGCGATGCTAGGTGGAGTAGCAGGTCATGCTGGACTCTTCAGCAATGCAGAAGATCTCAGTGTACTCATGCAGATGCTCCTCAATGGTGGTTCATACGGTGGATACGAATATCTCAAGGCCGAAACTATCAAGCAATTTACATCAAGATATAAAGATTCCAAACGAAGAGGTCTGGGCTTCGATATGAAACAACTCGATCCCAAAAAGACCGAAAATATGGCATCAGAAGCCTCCCCAAGAACATTTGGTCATCTTGGATTTACTGGTGCAGCAGTCTGGGCTGATCCAGAGTACGATCTGATCTTTATCTTCCTCTCCAATCGGACATACCCAAGCATGGAAAATTCAGTCTTCTCTAAGAAGAACTATCGTCCAAAGGCAATGTCAATCGTCTATCAAGCAATGAATGAGTACACTCCCTCTAGCGAATCAGTAGCGAACTAATCGAGACATATGCACCTACCCTTCCAACTTGCTCGGAGATACTTATTCGGTAAGAAATCTACCAATGCAATCAACATCATCTCAGGAATTACCATTTTTGGCTTGACCATAGGTACAGCAGCCCTTGTGATCATTCTCTCAGTGTTCAATGGTTTTGAAGGGTTACTCAGTGGACTCTTTAATGCCTTCAACCCAGACCTTGAACTCTCACCAACCGTCGGTAAGACAATGCCGATAGATGAGTCCCTGATGACCACACTTGATAGCATCCCAGATATCGAAGTCTATGCACTCTGCATCGAAGATCTAGCACTCTTTCAGTACGATGATATCCAAGAGATTGGCACACTCAAAGGCGTCGACGAAAACTATACTGCAGTCACTGGACTAGACACCACACTCCTCTATGGGACATTTACCTTAGAGAGAGGCGGTATCCAACGTGGTGTCATAGGATCAGGGATGCGAGGAAAACTCGGCATCCAAATCAATCAATCTCTGCAACCACTCACCGTATTCACACCACTCCAAAAACCAAAACCAGGCAGAGAGTTTAATAGACAAGAACTCTATCCAACTGGAGTATTCTCAATCCAGAGTGACAATGATTACCAATATGTCTTAGGGAGTTATGGGATGGCATCACGCCTCTTCGAGAAGCCTGGAGAATGGTCAACCCTCGAGATAAAAATAACAGAAGAAGGCGATATAGACCAAGTCAAACACTACTTACTAGATAACTATCCACACATCAACGTCAAGACTAGATACGAGCAAGACGAAGCCTACCTCAACCTCTTGAGGATAGAGAAGTGGATTGCATTCCTTATCGTCAGCTTTACCCTCATCCTGATTGCCTTCAACTTGATTGCATCACTCTGGATGATAGTACTAGAGAAAAAACAGGACTTTGCAACACTCCGAGCTATGGGTTATACTCGTAAGCATATCTTCCAGACAGTACTCTACAGCGGACTCCTGATGAGTGGCCTAGGTATCATCTTGGGATTTGCCCTCTCTATAGGGTTCTATATCATACAGAAGCGACTAGGCATCTTAGATATGGCTGAGGGGTTCATCGTACCATCCTATCCGATAGAGCTCAGAGCATCCGATCTGCTCATTGTGATCATTACCGTGATGGGGATCGGCTTAGTAGGAAGCTTGCTACCAGCCCGAAGAGCAAGTAATATCTCTCCCAATGTCAGACTAGAAGAGTAAGCACTACTTGTAAATGTGTGACCTACTTACAAAGCACAACATCATTGAATCTTTTTTTGATAGCTTTGCAATGTTACTGGCATGATTACCATCAGAATGGTTAAAAAATCAAATTCAGAGATTTATTTTTTCAATTCATGCGTTTGATTTCAAGCAGATACACACTTTAAGTAAATAAAACAATACCAACTATGACCCGTCCAGCTCTCATCAGCCTGATCAAGATCACAACACTCTTAGTCTTCGCAAGTCTCTTACTCGTCCAATGTCAGCGGAGTCCAGAGAAACTCCCAAAGTACAAGAAAGAATTCAAGGCACAAATTGCAAAGTTTGAGAATCAAAAAGAAAAAACTGATAGCAAGATAGAAGAAGGGGTGGTAGAACTTACTGGCATAGAGAAGGCACTCGCTGAGGCTAAAAATGTAGATAAAGAATTCAACAAAGTCTATAGTAATTGGAACAGGGTAGATCGGAACGTACAAGCTCTCTATCGCGATTACGAAAAACTCAAATCAGACGCTGACAATCTCTTTACAGCCATGACAGAACAGACACAATCAATCAATGATCAGACAAGTCGGACACAGCTCATGACAGCGATCAATAAGATCAAAGGAGACTACGACATCAATCTCAATCGTACAGAAATAGCCGTCAGCAAGCTCCAAGGATTACATGCCGAAGCCATGGATATCATCAAAGGACTCGAAGTCGCAGTAGCACTAGGTCAGATCTCAGAGATCAACTCAGGTCTGCAAGGCATCGAAGATAAAGTCGCAGATATCATGTCAGATCTTAATCAAAGTATCGCTGAGAGTAAGGCTCTCTATGATGATAAGATTGGCAATTTTTAGGCATAGTAGTAGCATGGATA
>CALLAW010000108.1 GCA_938001865.1 uncultured Saprospiraceae bacterium
CGATATCTCTCATTAGAAAAGAAAAATGAAAATCACTATAAAAACAAAAGACTTCCTAAGTTTTCTGAAACTCTTCCATCCAGCTGATAAGATTGAAGAAATTCAACTTGGAGACACTTTGTACAAAAAAGAAGGTTGGATTGACAAAAGTATATTAAATGGAAACCATACAATAACAGGTATAATTAACTTGAATTATAAATTCAAAGGATTACAATGCTTTGTGGGTAAAATAGATAACTACCAAGTTATACTCCAATCAAGAAAGGATGAAAATCTTGAATTTGAAATAGAATCAAATCCATTGCACTTGAAGAAATTAGAATATAAAGTTATCGAACTAAATGCATATCATCCAAACACCTTTAACTTAGAACAAATGAAAGAGTATAAGTAGAAATGAGAGAATGGGATATACAAATGTTGTATCACTTTATTCTTCGACCAGTATCGACTAATCGTAGATATTGAGTATAGATTAAAAATAATATTCATTGTATGGATCGGAACACATTCTGGATACGATAAAGTTGACGCTAAAACAATAAGTTATGATTAAGCCAATAAAGAATAAAAAGCAATACAAAGATTATCTAAAACAAGCATATCAACTTATGCAACTTGAACTGAAGGAAAATTCTTACAACTCAGACAAGTTAGAGTTACTCAGCATTCTAATTGAGCAATATGAAAAAGAGAATTTTCCAATTGAACCTCCTCATCCAATTGAAGCAATTTTATTCAGGCTTGATCAATTAAATATGAAGAAATCCGAATTGTCGAAAATATTGGGCACAAGAAGTCGAACAAGTGAAATACTTAGTGGTAAAAGAAAGTTAAGCCTTACAATGATTAGAAAGCTGAATACTGAGTTAAATATTCCAGCTGAAGTTTTAATCCGAGATTACCAAATGAGTAACGCATCATAACAAGCGATGACCACGCCAGTCACCCTTCTTGATGACCGTCGGGTATCGCAGATACCGTCCGATCCCAGCATCAACGAGACTCTCTAAGTATGCCAGATGTTGTGCTTGGAATGTTGCAGACGCCTCCTCAGACTGATCTGATCTCTCGATACTCTCAATGAATACCATGAAATATTGCTTCATTAGATAAGTCGTATCCCCTTCACTAGATGTAAATGTAAAACTCCCCAGCGAATCGATAACAATCTCTTGACTCCTCAAGGGGAAAGTCAATACTAGAACCAATATGAGCAAATAATACCGAATCATAAATTTTTCAATTATTGACTATAGTGTGATCGTGTCAATCAAAGATATTTTAAAAACGAAGAAAATCTCAGAGTTACGGGATAAAACACTACCTTTGCAGCCGCTAGTAATCGATCTTCGAGATCATTTTTGGTAACATTTATATTTAATACAATGGCAACGTACTTAAGCAAAGAAAAAAAAGAAGAAATTTTCGCTGAACACGGTGGAAAAAAGAACACTGGATCAATAGAAGGGCAGATAGCTCTTTTTACTTACAGAATCGGTGAACTCTCTCAACACCTCAACGACAATCATAAGGATCACGCATGTAGACGAAGACTCCTTACACTCGTAGGTAAGAGAAAGGGGCTTTTGAAATACTTAGCAGATAAAGATATCTCTCGCTACAGAAGTATTATCGAAAAGCTCAACTTAAGAAAATAAGAAATCACAGGAGGACTAAAGTGGTCCTCCGCTTTTTTTACTTTACTACTATCTTAATAATATGTTGCTACTTTGAAATGTCAAAGAGCAGCTTTGTAGTATCTGTAAGGGAAGTATATTAGTAGAAAACAAATAACATAACATTAATGGGTAACATTACACCTATTACTACTTCGTTCAACCTACCAGATGGACAAGAAGTAATTATTGAAACAGGAAAATTGGCAACACAGGCACACGGATCTGTCGTAGTCAAGATTGGTCACACTATGCTGTTCTGCAGTGTAGTATCTGCCAAAGAGCCTAAAGAAGGCCAAAGATTCTTTCCCCTCTCCGTAGATTATCAAGAAAAATTTGCCGCAGCTGGTAAGATACCAGGTAACTTCTTCAGAAGAGAAGCAAGACTCTCTGACTACGAAATCTTGACATCAAGACTTGTAGATAGAGCAATCAGACCGCTCTTCCCAGATGGATACATGCATGAGACGCAAGTGATCATCAATCTTATCTCAGCTGACGAAGAGACTCTACCAGATGCCTATGCTGCACTCGCTGCATCAGCTGCACTCTCAGTCTCCAATATCAACTTTGACGGTCCTATCTCCGAAGTAAGAGTAGCCAAGGTCAACGGTGAGTACATCGTCAATCCTAAACGATCACAACTCGAAGAAGCAACACTTGAAATCATCGTAGCGGCATCCCTCAAGGATATCATGATGGTAGAGGGTGAAGCTCAAGAGTGCCAAGAACACGAACTCGTAGAAGCAATCAAAGTCGGACACGAAGCAATCAAAACTCAATGCAATGCTCAACTAGCCCTCGCAGAGAAGGTTGGCGAAAAAGCAACTGTCAAAAGAGAATTGCCTGTCGTAGAGATTGATGAAGAACTCTACAATTGGGTCAAAAATAATGTCGTAGCTAAGATTCAGAAGGTCTCTAAGTCTTCGCTTACCAAGTTTGATAGAAAAGATCAGTTCAAAGAAATAAAGGATGACTTCAAAGCAGCTCTCCTCGAAGAAAAAGGAGAAGAGTATGTCGAAGAACACGGAAGTACTGCATCTAAGTATTACGATAAGATCCAGAAAGAAACAATCAGAAGAGTCGTCCTAGATGAAGAGGTAAGACTTGATGGCCGTAAGTTTGATGAAGTAAGACCGATCTGGACGGAAGTTGACTACCTACCAGCAGCACACGGTAGTGCTATCTTCAATAGAGGTGAGACTCAAGCCCTGACATCATTGACTCTCGGTACTAAGACTGATAGCTTGATGCAAGATACAGCTCTCAGTATGACATTTGAGAAGTTCATTCTTCACTATAACTTCCCTGCATTATCAGTTGGTGAGATCAAGCCGATGAGAGGACCAGGAAGAAGAGAAGTCGGGCACGCTAACTTAGCATCTAGATCTCTCAAGAAAGTACTCCCCGAGGAGAACCCATACACAATCAGAATAGTCTCTGACATCCTAGAGTCTAATGGATCGTCATCAATGGCAACTGTATGTGCTGGATCGCTTGCTCTCATGGATGCAGGTGTCAAGATAAAGGCTCCAGTATCGGGGATCGCTATGGGTATGATCTCAGACGGTACTAAGCATGCAATACTCACTGATATCTTAGGTGATGAAGATGCATTAGGTGATATGGACTTCAAAGTGACAGGTACTGAGAAAGGAATCTGTGCTTGTCAGATGGATATCAAGATCGATGGATTGCCATATGACCTCCTAGAGAGAGCTCTAGACCAAGCCAAAGCAGGTAGACTCCACATCTTAGGAGAGATGAATAAGACGATAAGCAAGGCCAACGATGAACTGAAGCCACATGCACCAAGAATGATCGAGATGGTCATTGACAAAAACTTTATCGGAGCAGTAATCGGACCAGGTGGTAAGGTGATCCAAGAGATCCAAGAAGTCACAGGTACGAATATCAATATCGAAGAAGTAGATGATAAGGGTATCGTCTCTATTGCAAGTAGTAATGGTGAGAGCCTAAAGAAAGCACAGGAGTGGGTAGCAAGTATCACTTTCGTGCCAACTGTTGGTGACATCTACGAAGGTACTGTAGCATCAGTGATGCCTTATGGAGTCTTCGTCAACTTCAAAGGAAAGAATAGTGGACTCCTCCACATCTCAGAAATCTCTCATACGAGGATCAATGACGTAAGTACTGTCTACCAAGAAGGTGATACAGTCAAGTTCAAACTCGTGGAGATTGACAAACGAACAGGGAAGATGAGACTTTCTCGTAAGGCAATCTTACCTAAAGATGGTGAAGCACCCTCAGAGTAGCAATCCACTCAGAGTTCGATGCACTTCGAACTCGCTGAGTATCTGATATTAAGAGCCGTTGTGTATCATCACGACGGCTCTTTTATTTGCACGAAAGTGAGCAAATCTCTCCAATCGTACTTCGTCGATATTTTGAGGTAATTGGTCTTATCGTAGTGTAGATGACAGTAAATATTGTATCGCTACAGAACTAAAATGGCAAATAATACGTATTAATTATTGAAATCATTCATCACACAAAGAGCAGCGATAATTAATATATGCGTCAATTAAAGATAACAAATAAGATTACTAATAGAGAGAGTGTAGCTCTTGATAAATATCTCAATGATATCTCTAAGATTGATGTATTGACTGCTGATGAAGAATCAGAATTAGCAATCAAAATAAAAGCTGGTGACAAGGATGCCCTTGAGATGCTTACTAAGTCTAATCTTAGGTTCGTCGTCTCAGTCGCTAAGCAATATCAGAATCAGGGACTCTCTCTCAGTGATCTGATCAATGAAGGAAATGTGGGTCTGATGAAGGCTGCGAAGAGATTTGATGAGACTAAGGGATTTAAGTTTATCTCATATGCGGTCTGGTGGATCAGGCAATCAATACTCCATGCGATCGTAGAGTACTCGAGGATGGTAAGACTCCCAGTCAACAAGCAACACTCAGGCAATAAAATCAATCAAGCGAAGCTTACTTTTGTTCAACAGTTTGAGAGAGATCCAAGTATCGAAGAGTTAGCAGAGATCCTAGAGATGTCTCCTAAAGAGGTAGAATCCCTCAGTCAACACTCCTCAAGACACGTCTCTATGGATGCACCTCTAGGTGGTGACGAAGGCACAGCTACTATGCTAGATCTCTTCGCTCCAGGTGATCAGGAGAGTCCAGATATCGGTCTGATGGATGAGTCACTCAAGGACGAGGTCAAAGAAGGTCTCTCGATGCTCAGCCCTAGAGAAGTCGATGTACTCAGAGCATACTATGGTCTCAATGGTCATAAAGCGATGAATCTCGAGGAAATAGGAGAACTCTACGGCCTCACTAGAGAACGTGTAAGACAAGTCAAAGAACGAGCCCTCAGAAGACTCAGGAAATCACTTAATAAGAATGCTTTGAAGTCCTACCTCGGGCAATAATCGCAACCTTCACTCAATACTTCCAAGAGAGAGATGATTAGATATTTTCTATTTTTACTTGTAGCAGGTGCAGGGATAATCTTTATAATCTACCAGATTGTCAAGTTCTTCTTTAGTATCAGTAACCCCAAGAGTAGAGTTGATAAAGATAGGAAGTATGGTCTCATCAAGCTCCGCGAACTTGCAGATGACCTCATTCCATTCGACAGAGAGGAACTAAGTATACTTTCAAATTTGAGATACGCAAGCTTGTCTCGGAAGACATTCCACTCAGAAGAGTATGGACACTTAGATACTATCTATAAGGAGCACCTCATTGCCTACTACTTCTATGATTACCTCGATGATAGGAAACTTCTCCTATCGGAAACATCAAATTTGGATCTCGAACTCTACAAAGAAAACAATCAAACCAAAGTGTGGACTAATGGTCACTTTGCTTATGTCATAGATCGTAACGGTAGACTCTATGATGCCCATACCAAGCAAGTCCTTGGGAGTATCACTGCTGACGCTAAACTGAGCCATCACACCATTAGTATCAAAGGCGAAACCAGAGCCCACCTGCTCAATAATGATAACATCGAAGGCGATCAACCAAGAGCCTACCCTGTCATCGAACTCGTTGATGATCAAGAGACTTTAATGATCTACTGCCTGACGCTTTACAATATCTTCATTAGGTAATTCCTGGACACTCTCTCACAATTTCTCTTGTTCACTTCCGTAAATGGCACTCAATCTAAAAAATTGTTAAATCGGTTAATTGAGTGATTTATTTTACCCTATCTCATGTTGTTGTCTTCGAGTGTAACAGCATAATCTACTCAAGCTAATCACTCTCACTCTAAGTAAATATCAAACAGTAAGCAATCTATGAAGACCCTTATACTAAGCTTCGGCATACTTTTCAGTTCTATGACACTCAGTCAAGCTCAATCATCTGACATGCCTCACAATAGCGATAGAGCACAAAAGATAGACCAACAACTTGAGCAATTCAAAGAGTCACTTGACACTTTGGATATCGCAAGTCTCTTTGAGCAATTCTCTCTCCCATTAGGCGATGGAGAATCAAAGCCATCTGACAAGACGCTTGGAGAGATCCAACAAGGCATGGATGAAGTAGTCAAGCTTCTCGACAATATCGATGTCCAAGGTATGGAATCACTGATGGCAGAATTTATGGAGAACATACAGTCAATGATGGGTGACCTAGACCTGCCAAACAAACCCAAATCAATTCCAAAATCAGAACCAGGTGAGCCTACAAAGAAGAGTGACAAAGAAATCAAGAAAATATAGTAAAACAACAGAGGAATAGACCCTCGTCGGTAATCATAAGAGCCTAACCAGTGTAATCCTAGTTAGGCTCTTTTTATATTTATTAGATGCATTCGCTGATTTAGACAGAACTATAGTAGCTGGGATTCTTGTCTAACCCTCAACAAGTACCCAAAGGTCATTGAGGTGATCTCTAAATCCGATCACGCCAAACTCTGCATTGTAGTACAATTCTGAATAAGAGTCTTGATCCTCTTCAACAACAGAGTGAACATCAACGTATTCAATACTTGTAATGTCAAACTGTAGAGTATCGGTAAATTCATTAATAATCAATTGCTGAAATTCGCCATTTCGTATTGGCAAGGTTAGTGATATATTATCCTCAAGACCTATATTGAAATAATTTACTCTTACTCTCAAAGTATAGTTTTCAAAATCATCAATTTCCTTGACATTTGTTGCACTAAGCAGGATCAATGGTGAATCTGCACCTTCTTCAGCAAGAATAGTTGAAAAGAGTCTAGTGTTTTAAAAACGAAACAAAAAAATCTAGCCAAATGAAACTCCTTCCAGTCGAACAGTAATTTGGCAACCTCACCGCCACCAGTATTGACTAAATGTTGTGATTCAATTGGAATGGTTAATTTACTTGACTTGGAGTCTACCGTTAAGCTCCTCTTGTTCCCCAAAGCCAACTTTCCTGATAAAGAAGAGTGAAACAATAAAAAAGAGAGCAATTGTCAATACTGAGTATCTCAAATTACCAGTGATACTATCCACTATACCGAAGGCAAAGGTACCAGCGACTACGGCGAGCTTCATCAGCATATCATAGAATGAAAAGTAACTGGTCACCTCTTCCACATCATCTGTCAAGAGCTTGGCATAGGACGATCGACTCAAGGATTGGATACCGCCTACCACTAGACCTACACAACCGGCAATCACATAGAAGTAGAGCTTGCCACTCGTAAAGTAGGCAGCAAAGCATATGGCAATCCAGATAAATATCATACTGATCAATCCATATCTATTCCCCTTTAACTTGGCAACATAAGCAAAGAAATAGGCTCCCCCGATTGCGACAAGCTGTATGATAAGGACCGTCATGATTAATTCTGAGGTAGCTAACCCTAATTCTTCTTTTCCAAAAACGGTAGCTAAGTAGATCACTGTATTGACTCCAGCGATATAGAAAAAATATCCTCTCAAAAATCGCTTAGTATTGTCATTTGATTTTACGTAAGTATAGGCTTCTTTCAACTCATTGAATCCTTTCTTGAGTATCCCTTTGGGTATTTTACCTGGAGTATCTGCTGGCAACCTCCCTATGCTAAACAGTCCAAATCCTATCCACCACACGCCTACGATTACAAATCCCAGCCGTACTGGCAGTGTCGCATTCACGATACCAAACAGCTCTGGCTTCATCACTATGACTAAGATCCCAATCAAGCAGATGACCGAACCTATATATCCATAAGCAAACCCTTTGGCACTGACCACATCATAGCGATCTGGAGTAGTTATCTCAGGGAGATAGGCATTGTAAAAGACTAGCCCTCCACCAAATCCAATCGTGGCGAGTAGAAAGCCGATCGATCCTATCAGTATGGTACTGGTATCAATGAAAAAAAACATCGAAACACAAGAGATCCCTCCAAGTATCGTAAATATCTTGAGAAACAAATTTTTCTTATCACCATAATCTGCGATCCCCGATAAGAGTGGCATCATCACAGCCATGATAAGATATGCCGCAGCGACGATAAATGAGTAGAGAGCTGTATTCGTCACATTCACTCCAAATATTTGCAGATTTGTATCTGTCACTTCTGTAAAGTAAGGAGGAAACACTGCTGTGCTTATGACTAATGCATAGACACTGTTGGCCCAATCAAACATGGCCCAGGACTGCACTGTCTTCTTGTTTTCAACGAATGTACTGATAAGCAGTTGTGGTTGGTGAGTTGTAAATGTAGCATAAAACTGAATAAAAACTGAACACCAAGCAGAAGACTCTCGAGAATACGCTTAGGATTTTATAAAAAATGAAAAATACTTCACAATAGATTGACTATTTTTGATTCTCTCCGTCATAAGTATAAATTAGAGTAAATCATCACCCCTTAAAAATATTGAGCATTGAATATCACTATCCTTTCGAGAAATGCAGCTCTCTATAGTACGCAGAGTATGATCAAAGCTGCAAGAAGTCGCAATCACTTTGTCAGAGTCATCGACTATTCTAATTGTGACTTTGTCATCCGTAACGGCAAACCAGATGTAGAATACTTTGGCGAATCCCTCTTCGATGCTGATGCTGTCATACCTCGGATAGGTGAGTCGTATACCAAGCTCGGAGTCGGACTCCTAAGACAATTAGAAGTCATGGATATCTTCTCTGTACTGAGCTCTCAAGCTCTCTCCAATAGTCGAGACAAACTCAGTTGCCTCCAACTCTTAGTAAAGAATGATCTCCTAGTCCCACACACTCTCATCTTGCACAATGGCCATATGTATGAAGAGCTCATCGATACGATAGGGTCCTATCCAGTGATTATCAAACTCATCAGTGGTACTCATGGTATCGGCGTCCTCAAGGCGGAGTCAAGAAGTCAGGCAGTCTCTCTCTTGGAGACATTCAATAAGACAAAGCAGAAAGTCCTAGTCCAAGAATTCATAGAAGAAGCGAAAGGAGCAGATTATAGACTCTTTGTGGTAGATGGTGAAGTAGTAGCATCGATGAAGCGACAGGCTAAGGCTGGAGAGTTCAGGTCTAACCTTCACCGTGGTGGATTTGCAGAAGCGATCACTCCAACTCAAGAAGAAATCAAGGTAGCTCTCAAAGCTGTTGATATCCTAGGACTCAAAGTCGCTGGCGTAGATATGCTCCGGAGTAAGCGTGGTCCCATGATACTCGAGGTAAATGCCTCCCCAGGTCTAGAAGGGATAGAGAAAACTACAAATGTAGATGTCGCAAGTAAGATTATCTCATACATCGAACGATCAGTATAATACATAGATGACAGCAAATAATATCCTCACAGTGGATGGCAATGACATCCAGCCTGGTGAATACAAGCAAGTAAAACTCTTGGTTGGAAGACTCCCCTCTGATACTCAGATCTCTATCCTCTGTCATGTCTATCGCGGTAAAGAATCTGGACCTTCTCTACTCCTCCAAGGAGGTGTACATGGTGATGAGATCAATGGAGTCGAGACGATTAGAAGGATGATAGAGGCTGGGACATTTGAGCAGATAGTAAAGGGAACTATCATCGCTATCCCATTACTCAATGTCTTTGGGTTTATCAACTTCAGCAGAGAAGTACCTGATGGTAAGGATGTCAACAGGAGTTTTCCAGGGTCATCCAAAGGGTCTCTCGCCGCAAGGGTTGCCAATACTTTGACACGTAAGATCATGCCACACATAGATTATGCGATCGACCTCCATACCGGTGGAGCATCTAGGTATAACTATCCTCAAGTAAGATTTTCTAAAGGTGTCTCTGAGTCATTTGAGTTAGCTAAGGTCTTTGGTTCACGATTTTTGATTGAGAAAGCTACCATCTCCCACTCATTCAGGAAGATCTGTAAAGATCGTAAGATCCCAGTCATCGTCTATGAAGCTGGAGAGTCTATCCGTATCAATAACTTTGCTATCTCAAGTGCCATTGTAGGGATCAGAAGGATATTGAATCACTTCGAGATGGTGGACTTCAATACAGATACAAGTAAAGAAGATTCCATCTTTATCAAGAAGACCATATGGGTAAGAGCATCATTCTCTGGACTCTTCCTCTGGACCAAATCCTCTGGGCAGGCAGTCCTCAAAGGAGAGACGATTGGATATCTAAAAGATCCATTTGGCAATAAATCAGTCAAAGTCACCGCTAATAAGGATGGACATATCATCGGACACAATAATGCTTCGGTGGTAAATCAAGGAGACGCATTATTTCACATCGGATATGACACAGAAATTGTTTAAGTTGAGAACTCTAATTATTATTTGGACCGTAATGTTGCATTTGCTTACAAGCATACATGCACAAAATGCCAAAATGCAAGCTAGCATCGAGAGGATACTCTCAAGTAATGAACTCAAACATAGTAATATCACGCTGACCGTATTGGATATTGATGATGGCACACTTGATGCTGCAATCAATCCGTATACGATGGCGATTCCGGCATCATCACTCAAGGTGATCACTACATTAGTAGCACTGGATATCTTAGGTGATGCCTATACATATGAGACTACACTAGCCTACAAGGGCACGATTGAAGATGATGGCACTCTCAAGGGAGATATCCATATCATAGGCTCTGGAGATCCGACTCTTGGCTCATCAAAGTTTGAAGGTTATCCAGCATATGAGGCATTACTTGATCAGATAGGTGATGCGATCGTATCTGCTGGTATCACTTGCGTAGAAGGCACAATTATCGCCGACGAATCTATCTACAATAGTTTCCCAATAGCTCCTACATGGCAATGGAATGATCTCGGCAATTACTACGCGAGTGGTGCTTGGGGAATCAATATCAACGAAAATGTCTATACAATCTACTTCTCTAATCGAGGTAAAGTAGGCCGACGACCATCTATCAAGAGTCACTACCCTGCTGTACCTGACATCGTATTTAGCAATGAAGTTGCTGTGGATAGCTCACATACCGGTGACCAAGCATACATCTTCGGTGGACCATATGACTACTCCAAGCGGATAGTAGGTACGATACCTGCAGGCGAAGGGACATTTGCCATCAAAGGATCAATCCCTGAACCACCAAAATTTTTGGCATCCCAAGTGTACAATACTCTGAAGGTTAAAGGCGTACAATGTGGCAATTACGATATCGTATTTTCGCCAAATAAGGGTCTGGTAGATAAGACATTAATCTCCAAGATAGTCTCACCTCCTCTCATCGACATCGTAAAGAGAGCTAATCTTGAAAGTAACAATCTCTACTGTGAATCACTGCTCAAGTCTATAGGGATCAAGATAAGAAATAGTGGATCTGGACAACTAGGCATCTCAGGTATCCGTCGATATCTCAATAAATTGAAAGTCTCACATACCTGTCTCGTGATGGAAGATGGCAGTGGATTATCCGCAAGAAATAATGTCTGTAGTTATATGTTGTCTGACTTTTTACGCAAGTATGCCATCAAGAATGGATTTGAAGAGACAGCTAGCTTGCTCCCAACCGGTGGAGTGTCAGGGACAGTGAGAGGACTCTTCAAGCAATCTGCTGCTGCTGGCAATATCTGGCTCAAATCTGGAAGTATGAATTCCGTCCAAAGCTATACCGGACTCGTCAAAGCTAAAAGTGGTAAGCGAAAATCGTTCTGTATTATCGTCAACGGATACTCTGTCAAAGGAAGCACCGTCAGAGCCAAACTAGAAAAGGTAATGAAGGAAATCTACCTCAATGGGTAGAGAGATCAAAGAGTTACACCATCTCAGTTCAACTCAGCTTGTCAAATAATTGATCCCCTTGGGATGAAATCTCTGAGTAATGTGTGTGAGTAGTAAGTTAAAATTGTAATTTTAGCTCAGACAAAAAACAATACGTGAAAGCTATCAATCACATCATACTTCTCTTGACATGCATCCTTGTACTGCTACTCGTGGGCTGTAATGATCGCCAAGCTCCGACTGAGGCCTCTATCCAAGCTCCAGCCACATCTGTCGAAGCAACCATCATCAATGAGACTAACCCAAAAACAGAAGACCGGACTTCTTGGCAAAAGCCTCAACTCATCATAAGCAAACTCGGCAATCTCCAAGATAAAGTAGTGGCAGATATCGGTGCTGGTACTGGATACTTTGCATTCCAACTGATGAGAAAGGCCAAGCAAGTGATCGCTGTAGAGATCGATGAGAATATGATTGCTTTGATGAAAGCATTCGCTGGCACACTCAGTGATGAGATGAGAGATAAGATTAAGATCAGACTAGGTCAGCCAGATAATCCTATGCTCAAGCCAAATGAGGTGGATGTTGCACTCTTTGTAAATGTCATACCATACATCCAAAATCGTGTACAATATCTCTCTCAACTGAGGTCCAATCTCAATACTGAAGGTAAAGTCGTAATCGTAGACTTCAAAGTCCGTCGACTCTCAATAGATGCCCCACCCTATGACGAACGCGTACTCCCTCATATCATTGAGGAAGAACTCTATGCTGCTGGATTTACAGAGATTACAATCGACGACTCAACACTTGACTATCAATACATTATCACTGCTAATTAGTGTTATCATAATTGTGGTTGAAGATTTATAAAAAAAAAATTGTGACTGGTGCAACGTTTCAGTCCCTTGATCCTAACTATAGGGTATCGAACGTTCGGTAATGTTCATTAAGTAGTATGTTGACTATTTAGCTTGACTACAATTTGAACAGTATTACATTCACTTTATTTAAAAATCAAAAAGTACATGAATTTATTAAAAACATTATTACCCTTGGCACTCCTCCTAGTCTTGTTCACAGCTTGTGAAAAAGAGAACAGTGTAACTAACTCAGAAGTAGAGTTGCCAGAATTAGTTGAATTTACAGAAAGTAATCCATTGATCACTAGAGCTAGTGGTGATGGTTATGGAATCGAATTGGGCTGCTTCACAATTCTCTACCCTTTTGGATTAGTTGAAGAAGATGGGAGTGAGACGACATTTGAAAGTGATGAAGACTTTGAGACACTTTCAGAAGAAGTAATCTATGTCGATTTTGCTTATCCGCTTACGGTAACTATGGATGATGAAGAGTCTACGATTAATGACGGAGAGGAACTAGGCAACTTATTCGCATCATGTGTCCCTACTGGAGGATGGGAAGAAGGAGATTTTCCTGCATATGTTATTACATATGACAACTCTTGTTATACGCTTAACTATCCGATCCAACTCATCAACGTAGAGGAGGAGATCAGCACTATAGAGTCTGAAGAAGAACTTATCGATGCTTTGTCTCAAGATCTCTATTACTTCGTATATCCATTTGACCTCACGCATGAAGATGGTGAAGTGATCACAGTAAATAATATGGATGAGATTTTCGAAGCTCTCATTGAGTGTAATGGATTCAATGGAGATACTGAAGTAGACTGGGAGCAAGACTTTGAGTATATCGGCTGCTACTTATTCTCATTTCCATTTGATGTAGTGTTGCCTGATGGAGAAGTTGTAACAGTTAATAATCACATGGAATTTTGTGATTTGATGCTTACTGGAGATGTCTTTGATTTTGCATACCCAATTTCATTCACAGATTTGGAAGGTAACGAAGTGACAGCGAATAGCGGAGACGAGCTCGAAGCATTGTTAGCTGACTGTAACGATTGGAATGGAGAAGGTGAAGGAGAAGGTGAGTTCGATCAAGATCACTTCCTCATCTGGATCGGAGCTGTATCTACAGACCTAGGAGGACTCGCTTGCTATACTATTGAATACCCAATCTCATTCACTCAGACAGATGATGAATCCGTATTGACAATCAATAGTCTAGAAGATTATAATGACGTTTTCTTCGGAGAATATCCAAATCTTGGTTCTTATGTAGGTAACTACCCGATGACGATGACATACAATAACAGTGGAGAATCTATCACTATAAATACATCTGAAGAAATAGAATTACTCCTATTGGGATGTGAATAGACTGCGAGAGATCATTAGTCAATGTTGACAAACGAACAAATACAATCTTGCATTAAAAGGGAGCAGAAGGCTCTGAAGCATTGCTACGAGTCTTGTGCTCCCTATCTTTACTCTATCATCAAGAGCTATATCTATGATGAAGAAAACAGGAAAGATGTCTTACAGGAAGTCTTTGCTGCTCTCTTCTCTTCACTAGAATCTTATGATATAAATAAAGGTCCATTCAAACCATGGATAGCAAGAGTAACTGTGAATCAGTGTATCAAATACTTAAGAAATCAACGCAAACTGAGTCTCTTCGTCCCCTTGAATAATGACGCATATACTGGCGTAGAAAGTGAGGATAAGATTCTCAATCAATTCTCAAGACAAGATATGCTCAAATATCTCCAAAAAATGCCCGAAGGATATCGAACAGTATTTGTCTTATCGGTGATAGATGAATACTCACATCAGGAAATTGGCAAAATCCTTGATATCTCTGCCGGCACCTCTAGGTCCCAATTAAGTAGAGCCATTAATTGGATTAAAAAATATCTTACCAAAGAAATAAACTTGACACATCATGGGTAAGCAAAACAATATTCAAAAACAACTCAGAGACTCTAAAGGTGATCTCCCACAGGAATACTCTTGGGAAAATATGCAAGAAGGAATTTTTGCGAAAATGCCAAAAGAAGCTGCTGAAACCGTAGTTGACTCTCCTAAGCGAAGAAGAATACTTCCGCTCTTACTCCTCATGGGAATAGGCTTAATAACAACAGGAATCTATACTCTCTGGCACAAATCAAGTCAACTCAGCAACAAAACCGATACTCAAACAGAACAAAACACAGAGCTACAACTCAAAGAAAATACTACTGCCCTAAACAGAAAACAAATCATAACAGATCAAGATCTCAATACCTCTAACTCCTCCATCCAACGGTCACTCGAAGATCAATCGCAACCTAAGAGTTCAACCATAATGGGAAATGAGCTTATGAGTGAAAAAGCAATTATTGCTCTCAACCCATCTGAGTCCATACCCAATAACACAATTGGCAACTCCCTCGATCTTAATTACTTAAGTCAATCAGCAACAACACAGCGTAATCAATCAACCGCTTCCACTGTGCATACTGAGAATCACCAATCACAGAATACGTACCTATCAAAGCCAAACCAACAAAACAATGTCTATGTTCCGAGCAATGAACCAGTCGAAAGTCTTGACGTGATTGCTCTCCTTCAACCTAGATATGAATACACATTTACCTTGAGTGAAGAATCACTCAATGCTAAACTTATAACTCTTCCCAACGAAACTCTCAAAGACCAAAAAGCGAAAAACTCAATTAAATTTATCGCTAACTTGGGAAGTAATCTCTATAGCCATAACTACTCTGGCAATACATTAGCAAAAGCAAGGTCGAGCAATCTCTCTCCGATCATCGGTCAATCAGCAAGTCTCTCCATTGAATATACTCTGAATCCAAGATGGTCAATACATGCCGGATTAGCAATTGATAGATCACTGACGAGGCTAGATTACACGGGAGTAATAGATACGATCATCAGCACTGATGTAACGATACACAATCACAATAATGCCTCAGGTGTAACGAGTACTGCGACATCGCAAAAAGAGATCATCGGAAGCTTTGTAACTGACGTAGAGCTCTATAACAAGTACCTCAGCGTAGGCATTCCTGTGAGTATCAAACGCTATATTGGTCTGGGCAAGATAGATCTGGGCATCGGAGTAGGGATAGAGTACAGCTATCGCTATAAGAGTAATGGCAGATACTTAGTAGAGCCTACTGGAATCTCCCCTGATTATCAACTCAAGTCTCATACTGCAGATGATAGTTTCAACTCACATCTCTTGAATGGTCTTCTCTCTGTCAACCTAGATTACCCACTCAATCAAGGAGTTGGGATTGGTCTTGGATTAGATGGCACATATGGTATCACTGATGCAGTCTCTGAGGGAGCTATCTCATCTCACCCGATCAGGACGAGAGGAAGTCTTCGACTCTTTAAGGTGTTTTAAGAAAAAAAGACCAATCTAAGAGCCTCGATATTGATCATCGATACTTATTAGAGTCACTTATCATAATTACTAAAAGTGATAGACACTTAAGCGATAGACAGTCGCTATATCTGATGGTCCACTCTATCGATGTTGAATGATGGTTAATCATTATAGCTCCACACATTTACTTTGAAGGACAGAGCTACTCTGAAAGATAGAGCAGAATTCAAAAGAGGCGAAGACGCATTGCTGCCTCCTCGCCTCTTTTGAATTTTATATTTTTTTTTAAACGATCGTACTTACCTAGATATGCAATGCTCTTCCAAGAGCTGCGAGTGCAGCCTCCTTAGTTGCTTCTGTGTATGTTGGGTGTGGATGACAGATACGAGCCATATCTTCTGCTGATGCTCTGAACTCCATGAGTGCTACCGCTTCCATAATCATATCAGCAGTACGAGCTCCGACCATATGTACTCCTAGTATCTCATCAGTAGTTGCATCACTAATCACCTTGACCATCCCCTCAGTGTCCATAGATGCTCTTGATCTTCCCAGCGCTTTGAATGGGAACTTACCGACCTTGATCGCTACACCTGCATCTTTGAGCTCTTGTTCTGTCTTGCCTACTGCAGCTACTTCTGGCCATGTATAGACTACCCCTGGTATCAGGTTGTGATCGATATGTGGCTTCTCTCCCGCAAGCATCTCTGCTACGAAGACTCCTTCTTCTTCTGCCTTATGCGCTAGCATCATCCCCTTGACGACATCACCAATCGCATAGATATTAGCTGCAGATGTACGGAAGTGGTCATCTACATCGATCCGACCTCTATCATCCATCTTGACTCCTGCCTTATCTAGTCCAAGACCCTCTGTATATGGCACTCTACCAATTGCAATCAGGCAATAATCAGTCTTTATCTCAAACTTCTCATCGCTGTCTCTCTTCTCTACATTGACTGTGACAGACCTAGAAGTAGCTTTGGTACTTACGACTGCATGTTTGAAGTGAAACTTCACTCCAAGCTTCTTCAATGATCTTGTAAGTTCTTTGCTGCAGTCCTTGTCCATTGCTGGTAGTATCCGATCTCCATACTCGACAACAGTCACTTCTGTGCCAAGTCTAGCATAGACTGATCCTAGCTCTAATCCGATCACACCACCTCCTACTACGACCATAGACTTAGGTACTTTCTTGATCTCTAGGGCTTCGGTACTACAGATGACTCTCTTCTGATCATAGCCAAAGCTTGCAGGTAGATTGGGCTTAGATCCAGTAGCGATGATGAAGTGCTTGGCTTTGACTTGAGATTTCTTTCCCTTGTCGTCGGTCACCTCTAGAGTACTCGCATCTGTAAATGCTCCCATCCCCGTAATGACCTCTATCTTATTCTTCTTCATAAGGAACTCTACACCACTACATGTCACATCAACTACCTCTTGCTTACGCTTGATCATTTGCGGCATATCCACAGCCAACTTATCTAACTTGATTCCATGCTCTTTGAATGTATGCGAGGCATTATAGTAATGCTCCGAAGAATCTAAGAGTGCCTTAGATGGGATACATCCTACATTGAGGCAAGTGCCTCCAAGTGTAGCTCTCTTCTCTACGATAGCAGTGTTCATACCCAATTGGGCACATCTGATCGCTGCGACATATCCTCCTGGCCCAGCTCCTATAATTACAACATCAAAATTTTGCATGTATTTCTTTTATATTTAATCGATATCTGTATGCCGCAAAGTTAGTAAACCCACCAATCAGATGTTGCAAAAAGTGAGAGTTTATGCAATGGAGCACAGATTTATTCCCTTGAAGGTAAATGTCGAAGTAAAACCGATATCATATCTGCTAATACAAGTAGGTTAACTCTCTTTTTCTATTGATATAGAAAGATGGTTCTGCGTACTTGCTACTATTCACTGCAAACAGAAGTAGCTTATATTGTCTTATTCTAATCTCGCGAGGACGGAGATCATCATTTTCCAATCACTGAGATGGAATAGTCATTTCCACCTAAGTATTCGGGATTCTGTAGTATACCGACTACCCAGATGATTGCCCCATCTCCATTGACGAGTAGTGGGATTTTCCTCTTTTCTGTGCTTCTAATCTTGTGGTCGTTGAAGAGTTTTTTGAGTTTTTTACTTAGTCTCGGAGATTGGTGATAGACGATCCTATCGCCAGGTATCCAGTAGCGTACTGTCAGCGGGTAGATCAGATTATCCTTCTCTATATTCATCGTATATTGGACATCTGTACTGCGATGAGTCTCATCGGTTAGAGTCAATTGACTCTCAGGTATCAGGACATTGAACCCTACTTCTGTGATCTCTATAGATGGTGTCGATGGCTTGAGAGTCTTGGGATGGAGCAAGTAACCTTCTCTATCTATAAGGAATTTATAATCAACACTTTCAACCATCTTCCCTACTTTATTTCTGATTCGGAAGAGGTTTTGCATTTGAGCTCGACTCATCCTATACTGGTGACCCCAATAGATCAGCAGCTGCTCCTCCAGATCATCATCTAAGAGACCAAATGGGAGCATCTCTGTATCACCATCAGATACAATAGACTGAGTCAACAGGTGAGTCATAGCAGACTGATGAGAGGCCTTGATTGCTTGGAGATTAGAGATGGTGGTAGAGAGTCTCTTCTGGATATTGGGAAAGATCTCATCCAACTGAGGCAAGAGAGTATTGCGGATACGGTTACGGGTATAGTCATCCGTCGCATTGCTCTTATCATCTCGATAGGTGATACCTTGCTCTCTCGCATATGCGATGATCTCACTCTTGGTAAATGTGATGAGCGGTCTCCTTACTTGTCCCCAATCAGAGATCCCAGTCAACCCTTGAATGTCTGTACCTCTAAAGAAGTTTATCACTGCTGTCTCGATAGAGTCATCAAGGTGATGCCCAGTCAAGATATAGTCACTCTGAGTCTTCGCTAGGTACTCGACATATGCCTCATATCTAATCTCTCGTGCTCTTTGTTGGAGATTGACACCTTCGCATTTAAGCTCGACTGGATCTACGGATATGACATAGCATGCTACCTCTAAGTGCATACAGGTCTCCCTCACAAGGGCCTCGTCATCATCAGACTCTTGCCCACGCAGTCCATAATTGACATGGACTACTGTAATCTTGGCTCCTAGTCTGTGACAAAGATGAAGAAGGACCATCGAATCTACACCACCGCTCACCCCGATAATCAGCATTCTGCCCCCTAAATCAATATTCTTTGTATGAAATGTATTGTAAATCATATATTTGTCCACACAAAGGTAACTGCCTTTGGACAAACATATAATCAAAACAACAATTCGAGATGAGAACAATGCTCTTGCTCACGGTAATAGGACTGCTTACTCTAGGATGCCAAAACCCTCCTACCAAAGCTGAATCTGAGGTTGTAGATACTAAACCTACAACTACTATTGATGGTCAGAAAATCACAAAAAAAGATCGGACTCCGCAGCCAGGTGAAGAGATGAAATCATCCTACAATCGAGATCACACGAATAAGCGTGGCAGTGCTCTGTCAATTCTAAATTTTCGAATCAGTGCCGATGCAGAGAACTATCCGATAATCGAAGATGGTATCTGGGAGTTTGAGTTTATCCATGATGGGACTGGCATGTCTAAAGAAGGCGAACATGATGGAGAATGGATAGACTTCAAAGATGATCACACTTATGCCAAGGGGAAAGGGAAAGAGCAACAATCGACTGGAAAGTACCATTATGACTTCTCAACTGATAAAGTACTTATGATCCCAGATGACAATAAATCAAACCCACAAGAGTGGAAGACCATCTTTGGAACAGATATCGTGATGATTATGGTCGGCACACCAGAGTATGGCAACAATAACTTCCAGATGAAACTCAAGCGTCGCAAGAGCCTTGATGAGATCTAACGGAGGATAGACTCTAGCCCTCAGACCAAGCTACTCTGATCCAGTCTAGCTAAAAAGTAACACTTGATTTAAAACTTGAGAGTCGGTACTCTGTCGAGGATCTGCTCATACATCTGGTCTGTAATATCTAGATGAAAGATAAATCTGACAGAATACTTCCCAAATGGTGATGC